>DATNPH010000034.1:0-3821 GCA_036703315.1 Coleofasciculaceae cyanobacterium | reverse complement strand
ATGTTCAAGCAACTCCTTGATGAAGGGATTGCTGGAGATACCGTTGGTTTGTTGCTTCGGGGTATCCAGAAGGATGAAGTCGAGCGGGGTATGGTCATTGCTGCGCCCGGTTCGATTACACCGCACACTCAGTTTGAGTCTGAGGTTTACTTCCTGACGGAAAAAGAAGGAGGTCGCAAAACTCCATTTTTCCCAGGCTATCGTCCTCAGTTCTACGTGCGGACAAGCGATATCTCGGGTACGATTACAGCCTTCACGGCAGAAGATAGCAGTGCAACTGACATGGTGATACCGGGCGATCGCGTCAAGATGAGTGTTGAGTTAATCAGATCGCTCGCGATCGAGCAAGGTATGCGCTTTGCCATTCGCGAAGGCAGTCGCACTATCGGTGCTGGCGTTGTCTCCAAGATTCTGAAGTAGATTCTTTCCGCTTTGACCTCTCCCCCAACCCCTCTCCTGCAAGGCTACGGTGGCTGCATCTCGCCCCCCTAGCCCCCCAACTTTGGGGGGAACCAATTCTCAAAGTCCCCCAGAATTGGGGGATTTAGGGGGCTGGGGGGTTAGGTTTTTCTACAAAGTTACACATTTTTATATCCGGGTGTGGCGCAGTTTGGCTAGCGCGTCTGTCTGGGGGACAGAAGGTCGCAGGTTCAAGTCCTGTCACTCGGATTTTTGGGGATGTAGCTCGATGGCAGAGCAATCGGCTTTTAACCGATTGGGTGTGGGTTCGAGTCCCACCATCCCCACTAATTCACCCATTCGTTTTCAGTCACTTGTGGGGTTAGCGTCAGGGTCATAATTGCCCGTAGGCTGGAGTTTGGTCATCATCTGTCTGAGCAAGAAAGCATTGCTATTCCAAGCTGTGTATTGATTTGAGCCTCGCCCTCTCTGCCTCAGATAGAGTTCAGCCTTATCCCGGCAGCAAGTAGCCAGCAAGCTAACGACCGATACTAGACCAAGTTCATCAATCAGTTGCATTAGGTCATCTTGAGTCATGAGTTGACTTCTCAGTGGGCAATCGCAAAGTGAAACAGTCTAATTAAACTGTTAGATAGTAATGCTTTGAGAACGAATAACATGAAACTTGGTGAGCTTAATCTGCCGGAAATCGAATTAGAGAGGTTTATCTTCATCCATAACTATCAGACCAAGCTATTTGTTCAGTATGCAGAAATAATCGAAAATACAGAAATAGGAAGAAGAATAGTCGAAATTCTATCTGATGATCCACGAGTTCAAGAGCTTTCAGGCAATTTGATATCACATGGAAGTGGTGCTCAATTGTTTGAAATCAAAACTCTTGGAATGTGGTTTCTATGGTTTGCAAATAAATTTGGTTTAGGTAAGGCTGAAGAAGCTCTAAATGCTTTCTTAGACAATCAAACAATTCAGGTTATTAACTGTTTGTGGGTTCTTGGAGTAAAAATTGACCAGGAGGTGGAGTTATGTGACAGTGTGAAGTTAGTCCCTATCGAGCAAATGATAGACTCCAGAGATAAAGAAAAGTTCTTGCAGCACGGATTGGATGCGTATAATCATAGTCCTTCTCCAGAGGCTGCCCTAGTGTGTTCATGTGTAGTAAAGAAAGTTCAATCAGGGAATCCAGCAGACTTTGATTTGCATAATCAAGAGGCTTTCTTTAATACGAGTGAAAAATTGCATGATATTGCTCAGTTAATGAATCTTTTACCTGGAGTATCATGTTGGTCATTTTATTCAACATCTTACCCACACAACTCAGTCCCTTTTGGACCATTCTCTGGTTCTGGTGGTGGAATGGGAGTGTATGATGTTTTAGGCTTTAGCAGCACTCATTTTCCAAATGACTGCATCCAGAAGTTTAATAATCTATACAAGGCATATACAAAGCTGGCAGAGAAAGAAAGAAATAGATGGAGAAGAATTTTAAGCCGCTTAAGTCAATCAAAGCGTAGACAGCAGATAGAGGATAAGATATTAGATCTGGGGATTTCTCTAGAGATGATGTTATTAGAAGACAATAAGAATAACGATCAGCTGTCCCTAGCTTTCAGATTAAGGGGGAGTTGGTTAATTTCAAGCAACGAAAGTGAACGCCTAGAGAACTACAAGATTCTTAGAGATATTTACAATTATCGTAGTCAAGTTGCACATGCAGGTCTGTTAGAAAAGGGTAATTTTGAAAAAATAAATATCGTCAGAGAAAGTTTTGGTAAATACCAAGAAGTTGCAGAAAAAATGGGTACACGTTTGCTTATCAATGGCAAGCCAGATTGGAATAAGCTTGTGTTAGGTGCTATGTCTTACGACGGTGACAACGTGTAGCATACAGTGCGATCGCCCATAGTGTAGGTTGGCTTGACGCCAGAAAAACTAACATCTAATTCTGCTCAGCATCTATGCCACTTATGAGTACATTAGTTGATTACCAGAACAGGTAAATGCAAAGCCATGCTTGTTGATTCAGACGGTGATTTAATTGAAGACTACGCAGCGTATCTTAAGGCTGGAAGCCACTTAGCTGTGATGCCTATCGCACGAGTTGAAGTAGGGTGGACTCCTCTAACTTACCCTGGAGGCGTGACGTTCTACCCTACGGGTCTCGCTGATCTACGAAACCTAAACGTTGTCCCTATTAGCAAAAAAAAACCATCATTGGCTGATGTTTGTTCTGCCGCTTCGGGAATTAATACAAAAATATTGTCTCACCATCCCCTTGTTGTTTTCCCTTACAATTTTGATTGGGAACAGCTCTTTAGTAGCAGCCACAATAGCCACCGTGAATTCATTAGGTCACTATCTGACTATGTAGACCAAGCCTGCCTAAACTTCATACGCTACCGTCAGTGTCAAATTGAACCTATCGACAACTTACCAGGACGAGCAGGACAGCTAACTTCTAACCACATGATGGCTGGAGCATTGTTGTACAATCACGCTCTGCGTGAGAGTCGAATAATTGGTAGCGATGTCTTCACCCACTTTGTAACAAGGGGATTGGGACTGCAACTTGAGCCTATTGACCACAGCCTTTTCCCGAAGAATGGAGAGGTCGGTTGCATCATCAATCATGCACTATATCTGTACTCAGCTTTGCTAGAAGCAAGTAACCTAACCTCGCGTTTTATTCAAGCGTTAAGTTTACTTGAATTTCTTGCTTACCCAGACGAATATCGGAAATTTGAGGATGTTAAGAAGGTTATAGCTCGGTATATCGCCAAAGATCAGTCTGAGTACAACAAGTTATGTGAAAGATTTAAGGAGTTGACAGGTAAGAAGGAGGAAAACACAAAGCGTGAAATCGGCTACAGGACACGAATGGTACATCTGGGCGAACGCATTGAAGATATAGTTCCTGATGCTCAAGGGCGACGAGAGCTTTTCTTAGAACTTGATGGATATATCAAGGCTGTGATGGATCATATGATTGCACACTCGGAAAAGAGCTTTGATGAGTACTTGTTAGTGCGTGAAGCTTTGCGCCCATACGAAAAATAATGGTAGTGCGAGCGCAAGCTCACTGTAGCCAAAAAGTCCAATATCTATTTTTGCTCAGCATCTATGCCAATAAGAGCGATCGCAAAGCCTGATACACTCATGAGATTTGACAATCAAATTCCATGAGCGGCATTGACCGTGACATTATCCTCGACCTCCGGCATATCGCTAAACATCTACCCGATACAACTCAAGTGCAAAGATTATTGAGACGAGGACGAGCAGCTCACGTTTTCAACGATGAAGCCACAATGGATAGAATTGCCCAAGCCATTATAGAAAGAGGAGAATATACAGGCATCATCAGAGGATATGAGCGTTACGGGTTGTTTTTTACTGAACCA
>DATNPH010000006.1:0-42616 GCA_036703315.1 Coleofasciculaceae cyanobacterium | reverse complement strand
TAAACAGCAACGAAAACCCAACGTTAAGTTAATTGTCTCACCCTTCCCTGAAAAACAGCGCGGCTCTGACCAATTTTTCTTCAAGCCTCTTCTCCAATCCCCTTGACAACTGCCTTAAAGGCTTAACTTGTCACCAATGCTGTTGCTGGGGTTGATTAGTGAACACAGACAAGTCAGGCTAGAAGCACTGGCTAATGTTTTTCCACTGAGCATAAAGTTTGAAAGTCGTCGCCGCAAACTGCAAAGATTTCTGGTGCTGCCGCAGTTCACGTTCGGGAATATTTGGTTTCCGATAGTCGCTTATTGGTTGGAAACGTATTGTCCGATTAGCACAGTGCTATATGTGGCGATTGACCGCACACAGTGGGGATGTATTAATCTGTTGATGATTAGTTTAATTTGGGATAAGAGAGCGATTCCAGTATATTGGGGAATTTTACCTAAACTTGGTTCGAGTAACTGGCAGGAACAACAAGTAGCGCTCCTGCCAGTTTTCCGGTTATTAAAGGGGTATAAAATCGTCATCTTGGGAGACCGAGAATTTTGCTCGGTAGAATTGGCAAACTGGCTCAGAGAGCAAAGGGTGTACTTTTGCCTACGCCTGAGACGGGATGAGTATATACAAGTAGAAGGCGAACTCTGGGTGCAATTGCAGAATCTAGGACTAGTGCCGGGAGTCTGCCTCTATTTTCAAGGTATTAAGGTCAGGAAGACCAAAGGTTTTGCTGGATTTAACCTGGTCTGTAAGTGGAAAAGGAAGTACCAGGGAGCGGCTTCCAAAGAAGGATGGTTTATTCTGACTAACTTAGAGGATTCCCCCACAGCGGTTGCCGCCTATAAAAAAAGATTTTGTATTGAAGAGATGTTTAGAGATTGTAAAAGTGGTGGGTATAATCTAGAAGCCACTAAGGTATGTGAGCAACGACTGAATACGCTGATTTTTTTGATAGCGATTGCCTATACGAGTGCAATTATTCAAGGAGGAGAAATCAAGCGAATGGGTGTACAAAAATACGTCTGCCGCGTTAAAGAAGTGAAGCGAACACAGCGGCGTCATAGCACTTTTTCTGTAGGTTTACACGGGCAGCGCTGGGTCAATTCTGTGGAACGGTATAGCGAACCCGTGGCGGAATTAATGAGATTAACTCCTAATAAGCGGAAGTATTACCAGCAAGGTTTAATGGCTGTAGAGCTGATTAAGCAAACGTCCTAGCCTCTGTTGTCACCCCGTCAGGTTTTTCAGGCTTTACAAGTTCTTCGGGAGGCAACGGTATAATCTCAGAAGCTTCCTTAAAAATTTGCTCCATTTTTTTTTCTGCATCCGACTTTAATAATAAAAGTTCATCTTCAACTTGATTTTTTAAATTTTCTAGTTGTTGTTTAACAGCCTCTCTTTGTTGTTGTGCCTCTGCTATGTATTTATTTAACTGCGATAATTGAGAATCAAATTCATATTTTAATCTTTCAATTTTTAATTTAAGAGCTTTTGTTTGGTTTTCCAACTCAGAGTTTAACTCTTTATCAACTTGTTCTTTTAGTTCATTTCTCAACTGATTAATAACGCTACGATGTAAAAACCAAACGCCAACAGATGCTATGAATTGGTAACAGTGTAAGAACAACTAGCAAAATATTAAGCAAAGTTGTGGAGCGGTTAAAAGCTCGCTCAACTTCTGATTGAACGCGATCGCTTATTTGTTAATTTTGAGAAATATTCTGTTCAACCAATTCTCGAATCCGCTTTTCTTGTTTTAGCCCTTTAAGTTCCTCCTGTTGTTGAACCGATACCATTAGAGTAGGTGCTAGCTGGGAGGTGCTGATTGAGGTTGGGCAGCGGTAACAGTAACAGATAATAGTAGAGTGGAAACTGCAATTCAAATCTGATTAAGTATATTCATAAACCTTGAAATTAGGCGGTCTTTAAGTTAATACCAGAACCCAACCCATTGTCTGGAATCTTTAGGTTCAATCGCAAGATTTTCACTCATTCATTAACGGCTGAAAATGCTCATCCTCCTGAACCTTATCAAAAGAGGCATCAGTTTTTGCGGGTTCCCTACACTTATTTGTGGGAAATAATCTATTAGCAAGGGTAATCTTAACCTGACTAGCTAGTGCGATCGCTATAATTTCTCTACAAGCCTAATCAACGTTAGTACCATGACTGCCTCAATCCCTACAGTCATCCAGACAGACCTCATAAAAACTATACATATCTGGAAACCTGCTACTTGGGAAGATTACTTAGTCTATCGTGACGCTCCCGCAAACGATAGGATAAGATTGTTTTTCATCAGGGGTATCTTTTAGTTATTGACATCGGTGGGGAAGGAATTAATCACGCCGCTATCAGTGACCTCTTCACGATTTTGTTTTTTATCTGGTTTAGTCAAAGACCAGAACAGGTATTTACTTCCTTAGGGCGTTGCTTGATGAAAAACCCAATACAAAAGCAGGTACGCCCGATCTAGTGCTTTATTGGGGTGAAGATTATCCTCGTTGGCAACCTGGAGAATCGCGTCGGATTGATTTGAATCAATGGCGAGTTCCTAACTTAGTTGGTGAAATTTCCGACACAACTTTGGCTACTGATTTAGACGAGAAAAAACAACTCTATGCTGATTTGGAAATTCCTGAGTATTGAGTAGTTGATGTCCGGGGTCAATGAGTAATTGCTTTTCAGTTGCAGTCAAATGGGAAGTATAAGGAATGCACTGAATCTTTAACACTCGCAGAATTACCTATTTCCCTGTTAGAGCAAGCTTTGGCACGTTTGAATGAGGGAACGAATGGCAGTGCAGCAACTTGGTTTGCTCAACAAATTGCTAATTTGAAGTAGCTATGGAAATACTGCTATCCTACCGCCTCCCCCTAAACCCTGAGAGGTACGCTGCAATATAAGCTGTACGGCATAACAAGCTTGTGCTCTACCAGGCAAAGATCAAGCTAAACGGTATAATTTGTTCTATCTACTAAGACTAAATGCCCAAACCATAAAGCAGATAAAGATTAGCAATAATCCAGCGATTCTAATCTCACCCCTAACTCGCTGCGCTCTCTTATGTAAACATAAGTTCTAGCGTTTGTCGCATTGAGAGCAAGCGAAATCACCCCGAGATAAAAGAAATAAATTCTAAAACTTTTTCTATTGCTAGTACTCGCCGCATTTGGTCTAACTTAATGCAATTCCACCGCCATTCTTCTGAATCGACTTTCAGCCCTGTGAGCTGCTGCTGATAGTAAGGCTCTCGCTTGCAAATGCCAAACAACCCTGAAGCATCTAGTTGCTGTTGTTCGTTGCGGAACGCTTCCACCCTAGCCCAGATATATGCTTCTCTTCCCTTGAGTCCTTTGTCCTGGGCTGCTTTGTATTTGAAGGGAAAGAATGACCCTGCATACTGGGATTGATTCCACAAATCGGTGCCCATAACGATCGCGACTTTATTGCTCTGTGGGTTGAGTCCCAAGTAAATCAGCTGATTTTCTGTGACAATGGATTGCCTCTGTAAGGTCTGGATACACAGTCGATCTGCCTCTTTTAGAGATATAGCCTCGGCTTTATTCCAACTGCAAAATCCTCGATTTGTGGCGAAGTTTCCTGGATCTGTGTGTCCTGAATAGATGGAAGTTGGTTTTCCACTAGGAGTTAGATTGCCTTCAGCTACCCCAACAGCGATCGCTCCAGGTGCTCTCTTGCTACCAAACAACTCACGAATACTGAGGGGAACATCCGTGATGTGTTGTGTGATGAACAGCCGATCTTTAGGGGGTTCTCTGACAAAATCAACGACTTCAATAGCGATCGCCCAAAGCAAGGTGCCAGCTAAGAACTGTCCTACCGAGAGTGCTAAATTAAGGACTCGTTTGTACCGACCCCCTACAGACCTTACAGCTCCTATTTTTACCCGCTTGCGACGTGCTAGTTTTTTCGGTTGAGGCGGTGGTTGTTGTTGATCAATGGGCGAAAGTCGCTGACGGTGTTGGTTGCCCGAGTACAAAACTTCCTCATAGCGCTGCTGCCACAACTGAGCTAGCTCATAATAGTAATCACGCCAGTATTGTGCCATCTGCAATGGACTATCCTGGCGGTAAACTACCTCCCACCCCTTGCTACTGGGATATGGGTCAATTTCCCATCTTGCAAAGATGCCATTGGCTTCTCTTTTGCATTCCTCTTCCGACCAGTGCTTGTGGGTGATTAGCTTTTCTTCCCCAGTTTTCGTATTAACCATCCAGCACTGCCAGGTTAAGTTAGTCTGATGACTACCAACGTTACTACTTCCTGATTCTTCCATGGAGAAAAGCGCTCCTTAACAAACTCTGCGTACTATTTAAATCGTCAGAGTAACGGTACTCCAAGGGATGCCGCCAACAGAATATATAAGCATATCTCACCATCTATGCTACTTAAAATTCGTGTTCTGACAGCGATAAGGACACTACTCTTGCACTAACTTGAAATAGGGAGTGGGAAAGAGAGATATTCATTCCTACTCCTGTCGGGTGTTGCCCGCCCGCTTCGCTAACGGAGAACGATTCGCGAACGTGGTGAGCTCTCTTCTCATGGCACCTAGCTCAAAATTTCCGTAATTGCTTGTAGTAGTTCTTCGGATATGTAGGGTTTATAAAAATATTTTTCAGCACCCAGTTGTTGCAATCGCTCAATTTCGGCGGCAGTTCCTTGAGCCGTCACAAAAATGAAGGGAATCGTTGCGGTGGCTGGGTTATTACGTAATTCTTTAAAAACCTCATAACCCTTAAGCTTCGGTAATTTGTCGTTACATAAAATTAAGTCAGGCAGAAATTCTTTCGCCATTTGTACTCCAACATGGCCATCTGTAGCACTAACGACATTAAAACCATTGTTTCGTAGTAAATTCAGAGTATTTAAAAGGATAATTGCTTCGTCTTCAATGACTAATATTTTTTTCACTGTTACCCGCCTTGACCCTGACATTATTACTATCTGTTAAAAAACAATCCTCTGGTGTCAGTCAAGTACCCGAAGAAGCGTCAATCACAGAATTTAGTCAAAAGCTTGCTTCAGTTTGCCACTTCAGCAAGTAATAGTTCCACGAAACGAAGTTTTCATGATCACAAACTTTCTAGAGTGGTAGGGTAGACAACACCTACCCTACTTATAACTGAGGGCTAAATCACCCCATTAGAATTACATTGTCAATAACGTGAATGACACCGTTATCGGCTTCAATATCTGCTGCGACAACAGTAGCATTTTTCACCTCAAAACTATCAGAGCAATCAATCCTAATGGAGGAGCCTTCCAGTGAAGTCACTGAATCAACGTTTTCTAGATCAGCTTTTTTCAACTTGCCAGCAACGACATGATACTTCAAGATTCTCGTTAGCTGGGGGATATTCTGCACTAGAGTTTGTATAGTTCCTGGTGGGAGTTTGGCAAATGCTTCATCATTCGGCGCAAAGACAGTAAAGGGACCAGGGCTTTTGAGTGCCTCCACCAATCCAGCAGCTTTAACGGCTGTTACTAGCGTCTCAAAAGAACCTGCACTAACTGCAATATCAACAATATCAGGCATTTGTTTATCCGGGTCTGTTTCAAAAATCTTTATTAAAAGATTATAAAACAATTATGATTCTTTATGAAAAACTTTGAATTGTAGAGAATCCAGGGATAAAGCTCTCAAAGATTAGGAATAGTTCTAATTACTTTTACTAATACTCAAGTAATATTTCGCTAGAACAAAGTTTAGGATATTTTTAGATTTAATTAGTCGCTACTATTGTATTCCTTGCCAAAGACTGTTTTAGTTTAACTGAGCGATCGCTTTCAACCTAGAGCAATATTATTGTCCCATAGCATAAAAAACATAAGCCACTAAGCAAAATATACTTTACTAATCAAAGTAAGCTAAAATCTGCTCTAAACCAAGGATTCAGTTTTGTAGGTGTTGAGGAGTACGGCAATGATTCGTCATAAGGGCTTGTTTTCCGGACTCAGTGGCGTTGCTCTCGGTGGTTTTGCCACCGTCATAAGTCTTGCCTTCTCCACGGCTCCAGCATTGGCTCAGGCAGCCTACGGGAGTTATATAGGTGCTGGCCCTAGCATTGGTTTTACTGAAGGTGCCCAAATCGGTGGAGTGCTAGCTGTGCGCTACAAACTGCTGGAACTTCCTGTTTCTATCCGAGCACAAGCTCTTATTGGCTCTGGCACTGCTGTTGTACCAACGGTTTCCTTTGATGTTCCCATTAATTGGCAAACGGATGCCTATTTGGGAGCAGGTGTTGCCTTTGCTAGTGGTGATTCGCCTTCGCCAGTCGGTGATAAAACCAGCTTTGCACTGCAACCTGGTGTAGATTACATGGTGCCCAACAGTAGCACAGTCTTTTTTGGCAATGCGATTATTGCTTTCGATGCCTATCGCAATGGAGGAGGAACCGCTTTTTCTGTCCAAGGTGGTGTCGGTTTAAAGTTTTGAGCAATTCAACGCCTGCCCCGCACTCCAGTTCTCTTCTTCTTAAGTAGGGGAGGAAGGGGGGGGGCACGGGGTTATGGATTAGGGGTTAGGGGTTAGTAGAGCGCAACTGTTCATTTTTTGGAGAAGCTTTGTAATCCCCCCACTATCTAGTAACGACTATCTACTAACGCCTATCTCAATCCCCGCCTTCTTAAGGGGGAGTTGAACACCTTAGACTCAAAAAAAATTTGACTTTTGAGGCGTGGAGCTGGGAGGAGACCTCCCAGCTTAAGTAACGCCTTGACTTCCAAGAGAGCAGCACTAGCTATCTGATGGTTAGGAGCGAATTAATTCTCTCTGGGGGCCAGTAAACTTTGTAAGCTCGACCGAAAACATAGCGTACTGGTAAAAATCCCCAAACATGGGAGTCAAAGCTGTTGTTGCGATTGTCACCCATAACAAAGTAAGACTGAGCTGGCACCGTCATTGGTCCCCATTCATAGGCGGGTGGTTCTGCAATGTACGTTTCCTGTAAGGGTTTATTGTTGATATAAACGATGCCATTAGCAATGCGAACGACTTGCCCTGATTCAGCAATTACTCGCTTGACGAAGAATCGGACTTTGTTTTTACGAGTTTCATTTTCAAGAATTTCTGCTGACTCAGGTTCTCTAAAGACTATTACATCACCTTGATGCGGTGAGTAATCGTTGGATTTGTGAACAAAGATTTTGTCTCCAACGTGGAGAGTCGGTAACATGGACTTGCTAGGTATTTCAAAGGGTTCAATCTCTTGCCCAATCCATCTAGGTAAATAGGTGGTAGTAAGTCCAAAACCAAAAATAAAGACGGTAATGATAGTAATCAGACTCTGCTTTTGTCTATGAGGTGTGGGGAAAGCCGAAAAGGCATGGTAACAGGCTACAGATGAGACAATTGGAGCCAATATAAACAGGTTGGGGAAGATATTTGTAAGGGTCGAAACAATAATAATTAATGCTAGAAAAAAGCCACCTACAACGGCTTTCTGGATATACAGCTGACCTAACCCCGGTAAGATTCGGGAGAGAAAAACTGCAAACCAAGGGTCTTTCTTAGTTCTAGGTATTTTTTCTGATACCTGAACATCTAGCTGCTTGCTGGCACAGGCATAAGCATCAAATAGATTCAAAATATAGGTAATGATAATTAGAAAGATACAGCCTAAACCCGTAACAGTATTTCCAGTGGGACTGAGTATCGACCAAAAGGCGATCGCAATCAGGATCAGTTGAATGAATACAAATCCTAGTCCCTTTACTCTCTCGCCAGCATATAGCTGTCCGATACCGGGGAAAAACATTGAGAGATTGACAGCTAACCAGGGTTCAGGGGAAAGTCTTGAGTATTGACCCTTCGCAGTGCTCAAGGGCATCGTTTCTGAGTCAGTAAACTACCTATGCTGGTAGTTTAACCTCACTTAAAGGAGTCTGAACACAGCTTCCCAAAGAGATCAGTGCACGATTCGCTTAATGGGAATAAATTGACGACCATAATTGATCGCATCCTGTAGGAGAGTGAAGAAGGCAGAGGGCAGGAGGCAGATGGCTCTTAGGGATGCAATAGGGTGGCATGTATTACCCATTACGCATTACCTATTACGAGAAAACCTCCACAAGCCAGTTGAGGGTGCCCAATATGAGTACAATTCCTCTTAACTGTTGAGACAAGTGAGGAAATCGGAAATGACTGCTAGAGAAATTTCCCCTATATCCGTCGGTATGGTACTGTTCCCAAATCTGACACAGTTAGATTTCACTGGACCTTATGAGGTTTTTGCTAAGCTACCAAATACGCGATTATACCTGCTGGCGGAAACCCTGGAACCTGTCCGAAGTGAGCGCGGTCTCACCTTCCTACCTGACACAACGTTCGCTCAGTCTCCACCTCTGGATGTGCTGTTTGTACCGGGAGGACCAGGTATTAATCCCAAGATGGAAGATACGATATTCCTCCGCTTCCTGAAAACTCAAGGAGAACAAGCTCGTTACGTTACGTCCGTCTGCACAGGGTCTCTTGTGCTGGCGGCGGCTGGTTTACTCCAAGGCTATCGAGCCACTACCCACTGGCTATCACTGGATCTACTGGAGATGCTTGGTGTTGAGCCAGTTGCAGAGAGGGTGGTGATTGATCGCAATCGGATTACGGGCGGGGGTGTTACATCTGGAATTGACTTGGGACTGGCGATCGCTGCTGAGTTATTTGGGGAGGCGATAGCTCAGGCGATTCAACTTGGGATTGAATACAATCCACAACCCCCTTTTCAAAGTGGCTCTCCCAAAACTGCCCCTGCTGATATAACTGCCAAGGTCACGGCTGACAGCCAAACTCTTCAGGAAACGCGGCGGCAGATTGTCCAAAGGGTGGTTGCCCAATTGCAAATTTAATTTCTCAGGAGTTACGCACTCACAGCCTACGTTGCACAACCGGCTGCTAATAGCAAGAGGCAGAGACATCTTCCCCACACTCATCGGCTAGAAAAGACAACGCCCGAAAGCGCAATCCCACCAATTGCTCATAGAAGGGATTGAGTTTACACAGGGGTGGAATATGGAAAAGAGTGCGTCCAAACAACTGAATATTTCGCTCAAAGGGACAGGCAGCAGGTATGGCAGAACATAGCAACTTGGCAAGCTTGGGGTTATTGATTTCTATTTCCTCAAGCCACTGACGCACAGGATACAGTAAATCCCTTTCAGTTTGGTGAGTTGGAGCAATTGGTAGAGAATTCAACATGACACAGAAATCTATTGGCATTCGTTTTACTCATGGTTACTAATGCCAAAGTATTTTGATTGAATGGGAATTTTCGTATAAATAAATACGGAAATTAGGAAGAGATACTAATTCCGGATGAGCACAATCCGGTTCTTGAATAAAATTGCTAATCTGACGCCCTCGCCCTTACCATTGCGGATGTGCGGCAAGCAACGCCTCAGCTTCTACGGCAGTAATGGGTTTAGAGAAGAAGTAGCCTTGCCCAGATTCACAGCCGAGTTTCCGAAGTTCTGTGAGTTGCTCGGGTGTTTCAATTCCTTCAGCTGTGACATCCAAACCCAAATTGTGAGCCAGCATTACAATAGCTCGAACAATTTTGCAGGAAGAACTACAGTTTTCTCCTTCGCTACCGACATGCATGCGTTTGATGAAAGACTGATCAATTTTCAATGTATTGATAGGAAAGCGATACAACCGACTCAAGGAGGAGTAGCCAGTGCCAAAGTCATCAATGCCCAACTGAACTCCTAATGACCTTAGCTGTTCTAAAATTGCGATCGCATCATCAGAGGCTGTACCTAATCTCCCCGACTTAACTACTCCTGAACTCGCTACCACTATGCCATTGCTAATGCCTCCTGTAGATTCAGCATTTTCCATAATTGCGCTTTCGGTAATCTCTAGCTTCAAGCTTTGCCGTTCTACACCTGTCTCACACAAAATTTGGTCAATCTTTGCACTCAAATTCGGTTGCCCAAACTGCCTACCAGAGAGATTCACGCTAATAGTTAAAGGATTGGGGTTGGAAAATTTCAGTTGCCATTTCTTGGCTGTTAAACAAGCCTCACGTAGCACCCACTCACCCAGTGGGAGAATTAGTCCTGTTTCTTCCGCAACTGGAATGAACTCACCTGGGGAAACTAAACCCCGTGTGGGGTGCTGCCAGCGTACCAGCGCCTCAAACCCACTAATTTTACCCGTGGTAAGGCAGACAATCGGCTGGTAGTACAGCTGTAGTTCCCGCTGCGGGATAGCTCGTCGCAAGTCTGTCTCCAACTGTAAGCGGTTCACGGCATGTCGGTACATGGTTTTATTGAAGACAGCCGAACGAGCCTTACCTAGTGCTTTTGCCCGGTACATTGCCATGTCGGCATCTCGTAGGATATCTTCTGGGCATTCATACCACAGCATACTTACCGCAATGCCAATACTGGCAGTGGTAAAGACTTCCTGTCCTTCCAACTGAAGCGGTTGTTGGAGTTCTGTTTGCAGCTGATTAGCAATGGTTGAGACGTTACCAATATCCGTTATGTTTTCCAGCAAGATGGCAAACCCGTCGCCGCCGACGCGTGCCACTGTATTGCCGGGTTGGACAGAGGCTTTCAGTCTGTTAGCGATCGCTACTAACATTTTGTCTCCAGCTTTGTGACCGAGACTATCATTAATGACCTTAAACCGATCAAGATCCAAACATAACACGGCAAATAAGTAGTTTGAGCACTGTTTAACTCGTTCGATACAGGTGTGTAACCGCTCTATAAAAAAAGCTCGATTGGGCAAACCTGTCAGAGCATCGTGGAACGCCTCATAGCGTAATTGTGCCTCGGCTAGCTTTCGCTGGGTAACATCTCGTTGAATGCCTAGGTAATGAGTAATCTGACCCCTTGAATCCCGAATAGGTTCAACATGCCACTGGTTGTAAAATTCTGTGCCGTTTTTACGATAGTTAATTGCCTCACCATAAAAGATTCCTCCCTCCTGTAGAGTTTGAATCAATCGATCTAAAACCGTGCGGTCTGTTTTTGGCCCTTGTAGGATTCGTGGCGATTGTCCGAGCACATCCTCAGGTGTATATCCTGTGATTTTGGTAAAGGCTTTATTGACAAAGACAATTTCCGGACCAGGAGAAATCAGTTCTGGGGAGGTAATTAAAATCGAATCTTCGGCATGTTCAACTGCTGCTGCTAGTAGCCGCAACTCTTCCTCCGCTTGCGTTTTGCGGGTAACATCGGTCGCTATCCCTACAAGACCGATCACTTCATTGTCCGTGCCCAAAAGGGGTATCGTTCGGTTTTCATAAACACAGTTATTGAATTCTCCTGTCCAAGCCACCTCTTCCCCAGTAAAGGCATGATGGATATTTGCCAAGATATCGGGATAGTTGCAAAACAACTCAAAAATTGACTTACCCACTACCTCATCAACTTCCAGTCCAAGTACCTCTAACCCCTTTCCTTCGGAGAACGTAAATATGCCATCCTGATCAATTCCGTACAGAACCACTGGTGAGTTAGCTATGCAGGCACGCAATAGTTGTTCATCATTTAAGGCGAACTCACTCCCTAAATCTTGGGGTAGTACGAACCCACTGCAAGAGCTATTTGAGTTCACATTCCCATCACTTTCTCCTGACATATCCGCAATTTTTCTAGGTTTGGAGAATACATTTACCAATGTTTGGGTAGATATTTTGAGTGGCATAAATTTCAATCGCAAGTGTTTGTGTGGCAGTTTTCAATAGATGGAAGTTTCTTTGCTGCCTTTTAATCCGTCATTTCAAACTCTTGCTTAGTTATTGGAATGTCAAACAACTCATTCTCCATGCTCAGTAATTTCAATAAAGGACTATTTACCTTAATTTTGTACTTGTCAAATCCCATTTTTTTGAAGGCAAAAGTACAAATAAAAGTTCTTAGATTATTTCTACTTAATACAAGCCCTTTTTGAAAAATAACTCTACTCTTTATTCAAGAGCTAAAATTTATACATAGACAATTTTTTGATATCTTACATCTAGAATTTGTCTTTTTTGTAACACTTTTGCTTCCAACAAACACTTTTATAGCTTTACTTTACGTCATATTACCATTCAGGCTGTACTGATATTTGTACCAATTTTAAGATTGGGCTGTGTAAGTGGAATTTCTACAATAAACTCAGTTCTTTTACCTAACTCTGACACACACTTCAGGTTGCCTCCATGTTTTTCGACAACAATTTGATAGGTAATTGACAATCCCAAACCTGTACCTTCTCCCACCGATTTAGTTGTGAAGAAAGGGTCAAAAATCTGCTTCTGGATTTCTTTAGGAATGCCATAACCGTTGTCAGCGATCCGAATTCTAACGCTTTTCAAGTTTTGATTTAGCTCACCGCTAGATGCTTGAGACTCAGAGTAGTCTACAACATCTGTAGAAATTTTGATGATACGGGGCTGGTGTTTGCTGTTCTCTGATGGGAATGGTTCACCACTCTTTGCGGTTTTGTTTGGAGGAGATTTTTCTAAGGCATCAATCGCATTATTGAGAAGGTTCATAAATACTTGATTGAGCTGCCCTGGATAGCACTCCAACAGTGGCAGTTCCCCATACTCCTTAATCAACTGAATGTTAGCCGCCTCAGGCTTTAAGCGGTGTTGCAAAATTAAAAGGGTGTTCTCAAGACCCTCATGAATATCTGCCAATTTACGCTCTGCTTCATCCAGGCGGGAGAAATTTTTTAAGCTAAGAACAATTTGGCGAATGCGGTTCACCCCCATGTCCATTGAACTAAGCAGTTTAGGAAAATCTTCCATGAGGAAGTCGAAGTCAATTGCCTCAATTAAATCTTGAATTTCCTGTGCCGGTTCAGGATAGTGCTGAGCATAGAGCTGTATCAATTCCAGCAAATCGTGAGCATATTTATCAGCATGGGCAATGTTGCCGTAGATGAAAGTAACTGGGTTATTAATTTCATGTGCTACACCGGCAACTAACTGCCCCAAGCTTGACATTTTTTCAGTCTGAATCAGCTGAATTTGAGTCTGTTTGAGTTCATAGAGGGCTTTTTTTAGTTGGGTGGTTTGCCTTCTCAGAGCCGTTTCCGAGTGTCGTAAGGCAGCTTCAGCGGCTTTTCGCTCTATCAGTTCATCCGCTAGCTTCTCGAATAGAGTGGCTTGCTGAATCGCAATCCCTAACTGCACACTCAGCTGTCTAAGCAATTCTACTGTTGATTCCTTCCACTGCCGTGTATCAGAACATTGATGGGCAATCAGCAACCCCCAGAGGTTTTCTCCTTGCAGGATGGGAACTACCAGAGTAGCGCGTACCTCAAACTGTTCTAGTAATTCAATATGGCACTGACTCAAGCCAGCGTTGTAGATATCGTTAATCGCTCGAATCCGACCTTGCTGGTAGTCACGGGCTTTGGTTTCCTTAAAACAGGTATCCTCAATATTTGTTCCCAGAGCAGGCGTCCACTCCTGAGTGACGGACTCTACGACGATGGTTCCACTCCAATCAGGGTTAAAGCGGTAGATAATCACGCGATCGCACTTGAGAAATTGTCGAACTTCTTCTACAGCTGTTTTGAGAACTTCAGTCAGGTTCAAAGACTTACGGATACGCTGGTTCATCCCTGCCAGCAGTCGCTCTCTTGTCGCTTGCTCTCGTAGCCTCGCTTCAGTCTGCTTGCGCTCTGTGATATCGCGGAAAGTCCAGATTCTGCCGTAGCACTCCCCATTCGGTGATACAGCTGGAGCTGAGTAGCAATCAAAAATCTGTCCATTATTCAGCTCAATTTCATCACGGCTGATTAGGGTGGGGTTTTCATCTAGATACTCTATCTTGCTAAAAACCCTTTGGGGCTCTGCAATCAAGGGCACTACATACTCAAGCACTTTCTTCTTATCGCCTAGGTGCCTTATCGTCTGTGGGATGCGCCACATTTCGCAGAACCGACGATTGTAGCTAGTAATTACTCTTGTTTCATCAATCACTAGAATTCCGTCAATAGCAGCTTCTTGTTGAGCCATCAACAAGGTATTACTACGCTGTAAGGTCTTTTCGACTCGCTTGCGCTCAGTAATGTTATGAAGCATCACCATACCGGCAGAAATTTCCCCAGAATCGTTGGTCGCTGGCAAGGTATAGACCAGGTAGACGTAATCGCGATAGGGAAACTCAAAAATTGTTGTTTTTCCCGTTAGTGCTGCCCGATAAGCTGGCTCAAAGGCTTCACACACTTCCGGCTCAAAGACTTCCCAAAGCGTCTTTCCTTCCACAGACTCTTTAGAACGCCCAGCACTTGCTAACTCGATTCCTTCCGCAACTAAGTAGCGCAAATCTCGGTCAAACAGTAGCACCGCGCCATTGGGAATGTTTTTCGCTAACGTGCGGTATAGCGCTTCACTCTTTCTAAGTGCTGCCTCTGCCTGTTCGCGTAAGCGAAGCTCGCCGTAGGCATCGCTAAGGTCACGGGCAAACGCACAACAATACTCCTGGTCGTTGAATTTTAAATAGTTCAACGTAACTTCTACTGGAAATACCCGACCGTCTTTTGTTCTATGCTGAGTTTCAAGTGTGTAAGAACTACGTTGCTTTACTTCCTGCCAATCTAATGACCAAAGCTGAGCTGTAAATCCTGGGGCAATGTCATGGAAGCTCATCGTGAGCAGTTCTTCACGAGCATAGCCTAGCGATCGACAGGTGGCTTCATTGACGTAGAAAAACCGGGCATCCGGGCAAATGTAGAAGGCAGCATCAGCAGCATGATCAATTGAGAACTGCATCAATTGAAGTGTCTCTTCTGCCTGCTTCCGTTTGGTGATGTCTGTCTGGACGCCGATAAAGTGAGTTAGACGCCCAGATGCATCCCGTACTGGCGAAATCGTTAGATCATTCCAGAACGGTGTACTATCTTTCCGGTAATTCTTGAGCACTACTTGGCATTCTTGGCCTTTGCGTACCGACTGGCGGATTTCCTCAATCGCCTGTGGATCAGTTTCTTGTCCTTGTAAAAACCGACAGTTGCGCCCTATAACTTCGTTACGAGAATAGCCTGTGATTTCCAGAAAAGCTTGATTGCAATAAATGATAGGATTATCGGCCTGGCAAGCATCGCTGATGACAATTCCGCAGCTTGTAGCTGCCAGAGCACGCTCATACAACCACGGGGCACCTATATCAAGTTTTTCCTCTTTAGGGACGTTTAATATGCTACAACTGGCTTGCTGGCTTGCCATGAAATTCATAAAAGTAAAAAAGATAAGACTAACCTAGCCGTACCTACCTTAGTCATAACCTTAGATAAGTATGAAGATTAGTTAATGTACCGAAAGACAGAAGCCTCGGAAGTTCCGTATAAAAGACTACTTCGTGTCTGGTGACACGGATTTATCACAGTTTTTTACAGTAGGGGTACTTAATCGTTCTTACCCCAGTTATATGAATATATAAAATTATTAAACACATATATATATTTGTAAAGGGACTACCTGGTGAAATCTTGAGGATATGAAGTATAAAAAATTACATAGTGAACGAACTACTGATCTTCAAAGTGTTCCTCCAGTTATAGCTTGTGGAAACAATTAGCTACTCAAAATAGGTCACATAGACCTGGATCAAGCCTGCACCAAGCCCAGGCAATGTATTAGTATGTTCAACGCCACTTATTCAGCTTTAGCGTCTAGATAAAAGATAGTGTCATTCCCGAGAATTGAATATTTAAAATGCCAGACCCAACCGTGATAGTTAAGAAATTACTTCAACCCATTGACCGTTTAGCTTTGGGAGTAATGTTAGTGCTAAGTCTGCTGATTGGCATATTGCTGTTGAGTGGCGATCAAACAGCGCCTCGTGTGCGCGATTTCAGCTGGCAGGATAAGCAAGTGGGTGCAGATGATACGGGTTTTACTCTTACCTTTAGCCGCCCAATGAACCATTCCAGCGTGGAGGCAAATTTAAAAATAGAGCCATCAATTTCGGGGAAGTTTAGCTGGGCAGGGCGTCGCATGGCTTATACTCCGAGCATTCCAATGCCCTATGGTACAAAGTATCAAGTGCAGCTCCAAGGTGCAAAAGACCAATTTCCAGGCAATCAGAGTAGGGGGACTTTGATGAAGCCCTTTAGTGCATCCTTCCGCACACGCGATCGCGCTTTTGCCTACGTGGGAGTTAATGGAGAAGAACAGGGACAATTGATTCTCTACAACCTCACGGGTCAGAAAAAAAGTGTTCTGACGCCCAAAGATTTAGTCGTCTCAGATTTTAAGATTTACCCAGATGGGAATCGAATTTTGTTTTCTGCCAGCGATCGCAAGGCTCAGGAGAAAGGCTTACTCGATCAACAGCTATACACGGTGACAACAGGAGTAGCTATTAAGTCTCCAGATCAATCAGAAACTTCCCCAGAACTACCGGGCAAACTTGATTTGGTTTTGGATAATAAACAATACCAAAATCTGAAATTTGATTTGTCTAAAGATGGGAAGACGATAGTTGTTCAGCGGCTCAACCGACGCAATCCCGCTGAATTTGGTCTATGGATACTACAGCCTAATGCTCCTGCTAAACCCTTGAAAAACCAACCAGGAGGAGACTTTTTGATTACTCCTGATAGTACTTCAGTGGCGATCGCTCAGGGGCAGGGAGTTGGGATTTTGCCCTTAACCGAGGGGGCAAAGCCATTGGACTTTCTCCCCAAGTTTGGAATGGTTCTGAACTTTGCTAAGGATGGTTCAGCAGCGGCAATGGTGAAATTTAATGCTGACCCGCTTAACCCTACACGATCGCTGTTTTTGGTCACAAACCAGGGCACTCAGAGAGAACTACTGCGCACAACTGGTTCTATTCTTAGCTGTGAGTTCACTCCTGCGAAAGACACGCTCTACTGCCTACTGACTCAACTTATTAAAGGGGACGAATATCAGGAAGAACCATTTATAGCATCCATTGATCTAAAAGGCTCCACTGACAACAAACAGCCGCCTGTGAAGCCATTGGTAGTCTTACCCAATCAACGAGATATTCAAATAAATATGTCTCCCGATGGCTTAGCGTTGCTGTTCGATCAGTTAGGTACCAGACCTCCCTCAGCTAGCGATACGATGAGGACAAGTGAAGGGCAAGCGATCGCTACGGGTCTTCTCTGGCTACTGCCTTTAGTTCCTGACACCTCTTCAAACACGCCAGTACAGTTGAAACCAGAGCAACTGTTACCAGGTTTCCATCCCCGTTGGCTACCTTGAGGCTTTGAAGAACTTCCTTTCCAAAAAAGCACTTTAACCCAAGTACTTTGACAGCTGGGCTAAATTTCCCATAATTCTGTTAAGAGAGGAAAGTGAAGAAGGCTCTTATGCACAGGGCAGAGGGCACAAGGACTGCTTTTGCCGTGTAGGCTTCAAACCTACACTGATTGCAAGACACCAAATTGAAGATTTTGGTGTGGGGCTTCAACCCTTACTTGCTTCGGCCGTGGCTCCCACAGCAGGAATCACAATTCCCTTGTGCCTTCTGCCTCCTGCCCTCTGGCTTTCTTGCTAATGTTAGTCATCCTTTGCCTGATGCTGAATTTCAGGCAATTTTCTGCAGAGTGCCCCTATTGACTCCAAACTCTCTAACGCCGATGCTTAGAGTTTTCGGCGGCATCTCACCCGGTCTGAAGGGTATTCATGCAAATACAAAACTTTCTCGACCGATATCGACAAGGAGAACGTGATTTTTCCCATGTTGACTTGAGTGGGGCAAGTCTGACGGGGACGAATCTCCGGGACATTAACTTGAGTGGTGCCAACCTGACTGGCGCAGACCTGAGTTGGGCTTGTCTAGACCACGCTAAATTCACAGGAGCCTGTCTGAATCAGGCTAATCTACACAGCGCTAGACTACACAATGCCAACCTTTCCCAAGCCACTATGAGTCGAGCAAAGCTCACTAAAGTGGATCTGCGTTTAGCAACTCTCCCAGAGGCAGACTTACATTGGGCAGATTTTAGTGATGCGGACTTGAGTGGGGCAGATCTTCAAAGAGCGCAGCTCAATCAGATTAATCTTAAACACGCGAAACTCAACAATGCTTTGTTAATCGGCTCAGAGTTGATAGAGGCTAATCTGAGTTGGGCTAGCCTTATTGGTGCTAACCTTACGGGTGCGGATCTACGAGAAGCCTATTTAGAACGAGCCAACTTACGAGATGCCATTTTAGTAAGCGCTAACTTGGCGGAAGCTAACCTTGAGGCTGTCTACCTGCGAGCATCAAATCTCAGTCATGCTAACTTGCATCGGGCGATTCTTGTTGGGGCTGATCTGAGCGAAGCCAATTTGACCAGTGCGGACTTGAGCCGGGCAAATCTCATCGGCGCTTATTTACTCAAAGCTAGTTTGCAAAAAGCTGATTTACTGCGAGCCATTCTTCAAGATGTCTATTTGCTACATACGAACCTCACTGAAGCCAATCTACGTGGGGCAGATTTACGGCGGGCAGACTTAAGTGGTGCTTATCTGAGGGATGCTATCTTAAGTGAGGCAAATTTGAGTAATGCGTATCTCCTGGAGAGTCGTTTAATTCGTACCAAGCTTGATCGGGCAGAACTAACGGGCTGCTGCATCTACGGTTGGCACCTTGAGGATGTTGATTTGTCTGAGGTTAACTGTCGCTACGTCTTTACCCAGTTTAACTATGCAACAAAAAGCCCTGGCGATCGCTATCCTGTCGTTGGTGATTTGCAACCTGGGGAACTAGGTCGTGCAAAACCCGAAGACAGCTTAGCACTGGAAGTTCGGTTTAGGGAGGCTCCCAACTGGGAGGTGCTACTGTTTACCCTGACTCAGGTGGAACTGGAGTGTATTAACCTACAGCTGGCAATCAAATCTTATGAAACAGCAGATGGACAATATCTACTGCGGTTGTCAACTAGCCGATTGGTCAATACAAAAGTTTTAAGTCAACGCATCTTCGAACTCTACCCAGAAATGTTTGGGCGTCTCGTAGCTCAACGTCAAGCTATCTTGGGTTTGTTAGACATCAGGCAGAATCCACATTTGAAGATAGAACTTCTTACCCAACCGCTCTTAGAGGCATCCCCTGCCGCGCCTGCTGTGGATCACCGTCGCCGGATGTATCAAGAGGTGGTCACTCAGATTCAACGGATTATTATGGCAGGAGCACCGGAGCAGTGTGTAGATAGCGTACAGCGCCTGGTGGAGTTTTTGAAGCAACAGAACATTTCAACAGAAGAAATCCAAAAAAGGGTTATTGTTCAAGCCGCTAGGAAGCGAGCCAACAATGACCAAATATTCCAGAAGCAGCTGCTGAATTGGGAAGAAACGGCTCCGGAAGCCGCTCGTTTTTCAATAGTGGGGCAGGCAGTACGTTTAGCGATCGCTCTTATCTTATCTGAAGCTCCGCACCCCTAATGCCGCTCCCTTGGAAGTCAAAAAACTACATTCCGCACCTTGAAGCGTCACACTACTTGTTTTGGGGAATAGGGGATAGGGAATAGGAAGAGTATTCTACATAATCTATGTATTACCAATTACCAATTACCAATTACCAATAGCGAAGCTTTCTTCGACGTAAGAGCGTCTTGTGTCAGTTGAAGGTGCCTAATATAGGCAAAAAATAATTAACAATCAACTATTAGTAATTAGCATTTATCGGTATGTGACATTCATAGACCAAAGTCTTATTAACGGTAAAAATCCGGTTCATTTTGCTCGATTTGCTCTTTATCTTTAAGATTAGTTCTAGATAAAGCTGGGAAACAAGTGACGGCGAAATCTATAGTGGATAACAACATTGCAATTGCCAAAACATTTAATTTCATAGTAGTCGGCATCCTGAGAATTACTCTTACTTTTCAGTATCTATAGCTGATTTGTGCCATACCCTAGTGTTTGTGACCGCAGAAAGGTTGTCACGCAGTTAGGATGTTCTACCTACCTATATTTCTTGAGCCAATGCCACTTATGCAGTTGATATTACCCGTAAAAAAGAAAATCCCACCGAATGGCAGACCAGTGGGATGCCTTTAGAACAACGCCTAAATATTTCTTTAGTTGATGCAACTCGCGCTGTCGCCTAGCTTACTTTTTGACCTCTGTGAGTCCTCGGCTGTACTGCATTGCTATGAAACTCCAACCCAGCTTTCCGCTAAATTTATTTAGGGGCTGTGACCACTTGCTCATGTTGGATTGTCCTTGTTTCCCGACGCCTAATCCCCATTTTGGCGAGAACTTAACTCCGAGTAAGGAATAACAACCAGCTTGACGCTAAATAGTAGATTTCGGCTAGAATTCAGACGCGACTGTGGTGTTTCGAGGAGTAATAGCATTGTGAAATTCTGTCTAAACTTAGAAAAGACAGCCTCTTCAGCATTTATTTTTGCAACCCTTAGTTGCTTAGCTGCCAATTTCTCACCCACACAAGCTGCACCAGCTATCAGCACAGCAACTGTACAGGTTGAATCTTCAACTCAGGCATTACCAGCATCTACGTTGCCAACAACAGCAGAGAAAGCAGAAGTTGCACCAGCCGCCAGCCACCTAACAGGCTCAGTACTAACCAATCCCAGCACCGAGTCAATAATCCCTGCTGTTGGTGGAGACACTTCAGTTAAGACAACAGCAAAGCAGACTAGCGTGTTAGCGGTAGCGACACCAACTAATCCCCTAACTCGGTCTGAAACTGCCCTCTCCGGTTTGAAACCCTCTGCTGGCACAGAGGCATCTAATGAAACGAACCTAAAAGATTTGACGGCACAGCCGCATCTAGAGGCTCAAGCCGTACCAACGGAGGTAGAGGCTAGCGAGTCGATGTCCCCAACAACAGCTCCAGAATCACTAGAGCCAACAGAAGGGGATGACGCAATGAATCAAGTCACAACGGTTACCCAGTTGTCCGACGTGCGACCGACTGATTGGGCTTATGAGGCACTGCGATCGCTTGTGGAACGCTACGGTTGTATCGCAGGTTATCCTGATCGCAGCTTCCGAGGCAATCAGGCAATGTCCCGTTATGAATTTGCGGCGGGTTTGAATGCTTGTATGCAGCAGATTGAGCGTTTGATTGCCTCTAGCACCACTGACTTTGTTAGAAGACAGGATTTAGAAGCTCTCAGACGACTCATTGATGAATTCAGAACTGAACTGACCGCTTTGGCAGGACGGGTGGATAAACTGGAAGGCCGCGCTGCCTCTCTGGAAAACAACCAGTTTTCCACCACAACCAAGCTTTATGGACAGGCAGTTTTTGGCGTTCAGGGACGTAGCGAAAATAGCTTTGATTTCTTTCCTCCAAACCGATTGGATGACCAGGGCACGAATATCAACTTAATTGACTATGTGCAGTTGAGTCTATTCACCCAATTTAGCCCTAGCAGCCTCTTGCTCACTGGACTTGCCGCCGGCAATGGCAATAACACGGCGATTCGTTTGGACAGATATACATCGCTTGGCTATGAAACGGGCACCAATAACAACCTAGAACTGAGTGACCTCAACTATCGTCAACTGATTGGTAGCAAGTTTGCCGTAATCTTGGGACCAGTAGGGGTTAACCCAGTCAACATTTTCCGGGGAGTCAATCGGGTGGAAAGTGCGGGACAAGGACCACTGTCCCGCTTTGCCCAGCGTAACCCGATTATCAATATTGGTGGAAATGGCGGTGGTATTGGCTTTGACTGGCAACTCGGCACACGCTTAAGCTTGCAAGGCGTTTACACAGCCAACCGATCTGAAGATCCTGCCAACGGCAGTCTATTTGGCGGAAAAGAAGGGACAACGACGGCTGGAGTGCAGTTGGTTGTGTCACCTACAGATCAGATTGACCTCTCCCTTCAGTACCTCAATTCCTACTCTCCTTCAGGCTTCTTAGGTACAGGAGTTGGAGACGACCTATTAGCCATACAAACTGTTAATCCTTTAGGCTTCCCCAGAGCGCCAATTCAAACCAATGCCATTGGTGCCTCTTTAGAATGGCGAGTCACACCAGGCTTTACGCTTGGTGGATGGGCTGGTTATACTACTTCTGCCTTCAAAGCTGGCTCAGGAAATGTAGAGACGATTAACTGGATGGGATTCCTTAATTTCCCAGACTTGCTTGGCGAAGGTAATTTGGCAGGCATTTATGTCGGTCAGCCTCCCAAGATTATTAGCAGCGACCTTCCAGCTGGCAGAAATATTCCTAGCTTCATAAACAGAGGTGATTTTTTGGCGGGGCCGGGCGAGCAACCGGGAACTACAATCCATGTAGAGGGATTCTATCGCTTCCGGGTGACAGATAATATCAGCGTTACACCAGGGGTAATCGTAATTTTTAATCCCAATCAGAACAATAACAATGACACCATCACGATTGGCGCTCTCCGCACAACCTTTACCTTCTAAAATTTTGCGGCAATACTATTTCTCTCAAGGAAAAATTTGCCATAGGCGTACCTAACATTCAAGAGTTGACCAAATTAGTTTTTTCCAATCGCAACTCATTTGGTCAACCTCAAGCTCAGGAATTAGACCGCACGCCTTATCTGCAATTGAACCAATTCACAAAAATGTTGCTTTAATCAGGAACTTCCAGTCGGATGGCAGCGTCTCCTGCTCCAATAGCTAAAAGTAACTCAGGTAGGTTTGTGTTATTTAGGCGCGACCGTCCTATAGAGCTAACAGTACTTGACCGTCATCTACTATTGACTTTTCATAATACGTCTCGACCTAAACGTGATCGGGATAGATTTAGGAAAAAAAGTAGTGTTGCCTCTTAAGTTTCCAGTTGATTTAGTTGTCTTCCTAGTTCATTAATTTACAGATGGAGTCTTAGCATGAGTGCCAAATCAACTCGCTACGCTGTTTGCTTAGGTCTGGCGGGAAGCTTCGCTATGGCTTTAGCTCCTGCTGTTCGTGCCCAAATACAGGTTACAGGCGGAAACACCGCTGGTCAGGCGGCTTTTTTTGTCCCAACGCCAGGACGAGGAGACAAGACAGGTGTAGAGCTGTTTGATGTTAGCATCACGAAACTCCGCCTAGAAACCCGTAATGGAAACACCAGCACTGCTATCTTCAGACCTACTGCTGCCACTTTTAAGGCTGGATCGGATAACGAACCGAATGCGGGTGATAAGGGTGTACTACAAGGCCTTTTATCAGGCATAGCCTTTCCGGCTAGCGGTGGTACTCCTGTCCCTTTCTCAAATCGGGAAACAGCCCTGAACTTTACCCTAACTAGCTTTAACTCTAACTTAGGCGTGATTAACGGAACGTTGATTAGCCCTAAGCAAGCCGGTGATGCTCCGCTAGTTTTCTTGCCAGAGGTAAATGCTACTCTAGCTTCTGGATCTAGCTTTGAAACGACTCGTGGAAACTTGAAACTAGGTGATTTCAGAGCTGACCTGAATAATGGTGTGATTGATTTGCCATCTAACTTATTGCTCCGTGATTCCGTTAGCACAAAAGATGTACCACCTGCTGCTCTAACACGACTTGTCAAATTCACGTTTGAAGGTGAAAACGTTACACCCCAGCGGGGTACTAACTTCGACATAAACAAAAACGATACTGGCACGCTCAGGTTTGTTAGTGAAGTTAACAAGAAATTCCAGATTCAAACCGCTGACACGTCCAGTACAGACCAATTCAAACTTGAAGGCGATTTCGGTGCTGTAGATATCAAAATCGGTGGACCTTTCAACCTAAAGGAAAAGGATCGGTTAGATGAAAGTCGGCTTATAGACAAGTACAAAATTGAAGGCGAAAGCAATGGCTTCGGTACCCTGTTCGCTAACAATTCTGTTGGCTTTAGTGGCACTTCTAGAAAAGACACAAAGTTCTCATTTGAGCAGGGTAAAAACAAGCTAGAAGGCAGCAGTGAAGGTGATGTCAACTTCTATGCTGTTGCTGGAGCAAGACAATTCAACCGCGATACACAATTTACGAACTACACATACAAGGTTTTCAATGGCAATGGCAATGGCAATGGCAATGGCAATGGCAATGGCAATGGAGGTTCTAGCAGAACGACCTCTATGTGTAATGTCTGCGGCAGGGCACTAGTTGACAACAGCACCCTAGTAGTTGGCAGTACTAATGTTAAAGTAGGTAGCCCCATAATCATCAACACCCAGAGCAATACTACTAGCACGACTACTAGCACGACTACTAGCACTAGCAACGTTAATATCAACACCACGGTTGTAAATGCTAATCCACTCAACCTCAACGTCTTCAGCCTTGCATCAATTACCAATTCCAGTACGGCTCGCGTTCAATACCAAATTCTGACAGCTGGTAACGGTAACAGCGTCAGTCGCGTTCGGAATCGAGTACGCCTGATAGAACGTAAAGGCGATCGCTACTATGTCGTCACTCGCGAGGGGGGTAGTTCTAATATCACCACTGAGCGCAATAACCGGGAACAGCGTCGCGATGATGATAGCTCTAATCGCAATAACCGGGAACAGCGTCGCGATGATAATAGCTCTAATCGCAATAACCGGGAGCAGCGTCGCGATGATGATAGCGCTAATCGCAATAACCGAGAGCAGCGTCGCGATGATGATACTGCCTCGAATAACTCAGACCAAACAGCTTATAAGCTAGTTGGGCCATCTAGTCGGTGCTTCCCTGGGTTAGTAGGTCTGCGCCAAATTCCTGCTGAGGAAGTTGCCAATATTGAAAATGAAAATCGTGAATCAACGACTACTGCATCGAAAACTAATAACGATGCCACAGCATCCTCAGAAAATGAAAATCGCGAATCAACGGCTACTGCATCGAAAACTAATAACGATGTGCCCAGATAGCCATTTTGGCAATCACGACGAAAGTACCATTAGTTCTAGACATAGTTCTGGAGACGGGATGGTAGCTGATACCAATTCACTAAATGCTTGCTATAGATGAATTTCTTGCTCCCCCCTTGAATTCGGGGGGCTGGGGGGTCAATGTGTCGCAAGCCAATGAAATGGTATGAGGCGATCGCGTTTATCTATAGCAGTTGTCGGTTCAAGCATTACACGGGAGGGCACGATATTATCGTGCCCTTACAACCGAGTTTGTTGTATTCAGTTGAGAATCGCTGCAAATCCCAAAAAAAGCGATCGCTTGTTGTTAAGTCGTTATTGGAAGACTAGAAAGAACACAGCTATTCACCCGTTTAAATCTCTTGCTTTGGGGGTGATGGGAAGTTTAATGGAACCTCATCTCGAACTGGGTCAACATTAACAACACCATTTTGTGGCATAGGCTGCACTTGTACCTTGTTGTTATTGGCAAGCACATCTGTCCATTGTCTGGCTAAGTTAGTGAAATCCGAGGGAAGCATAATCAGTGTGGTGGTGTTATTTTCCGCACCAATTTCTGTGAGCATTTGCAAGCGCCGCAATTCTAAAGCGACTGGATTATCCACAATCAATCGTGAGGCTTCTGATAACTTAATCGAGGCTTCCTGTTCTGCTGCGGCTTTGATGATACGGGCACGTTTTTCCCGGATAGCTTCTGCTTCCTTCGCCATTGCTCGTTGCATACTGCTAGGAATTTCTACATCCTTCATCTCTACCCGTTCGATCACGATGCCCCAAGGTTCAGTAATTTCATCGACAATTTCTTGGACTTTGACATTAATCTTGTCACGGTTTTGTAGAACGTCATCGAGGATATTTTGCCCAACGACGTTGCGTAAGGTAGTGAGGGCAGTTTGATAGACTGCCAAATTGTAGTTTTCAACCTTATTGATTGCCTTGGAGGGGTCAATCAGGCGGTAGTAGAGAACCGCGTTGACTTTAATGGTGACACTATCGGCTGTAATCGTTTCTTGCGGCTCAATATTGACTGTTTTAGTTCGGACATCAACTTGGTTTTTTTGGTCTACCAAGGGCATAATCCAGTACATCCCTGGTCCTTTGACACCTTTTAACCGCCCTAGCCGAAAGATGACTCCTCGCTCGTATTCCCGATCAACTTTGAGACCAGCAACGCCCAAAATGAAGGCTAAACCTAAAATCGCGCTAACAAGAGAGCCCATATTGTTGAGTTGAACTCGGATACCTCTATTTTAGACAGGGCGAGAAAGGGTAGCGGAGGTGCTTACTACTAGTATTGTGCTTCAATCAAGATTGAAGATAGGAGCCAGATCAAGGAGAAATCCGGGTAGTACAGATTCCCCTGACAAAGTTAGTGAGGTTTGTTCAGCCGAAAAATTAAGGGTTTCTACATCCTGATTGAGGCGGTAAATTTCCACATGGGGAGTTTGAGGGTCAATCAACCAACCAAGGCGAAGACCATTGGCGAGATAATCGAGCATTTTGCTTTGCAGTTTTGGTAAGCTATCTGTTTCAGAATGTAGTTCGATTACAAAGTCTGGACACAGGGGAGGAAATCGCCGCCTGTCTTCGGTAGACAAGGCTTCCCATCGTTCCCGAATTACCCAAGATACATCAGGCGATCGCTTAGCACCATTGGGCAATTGAAAGATGGTGGAGGAGTCAAAGACAAATCCCAGTCGTGTCTGTCGATTCCACAAACCGACTTGTAGATTGAGGTCTGAATTTCTAATCCCGCTTTCTCCACCAGTCGGAGGCATGATAATCAATTCTCCTGTAGAGGTTAGCTCCATGCGCCATTCTTCATTTGCAGTGCTCAGATGATAAAATTGCTCATCTGTTAGAGCAACATTGGGCGGAATTTTTAGGGTTATAGTTTCCATCAATGATGGTAGGAAATGATTTATGGCTAGTGTAAGGATGGTTTTATTCTAGGCGATCGCGTTTTAGGGATTAGCTGAGGTCTATGTAGGGCACGATAGTATCGTGTCCCTACCGTCTTTACCCACAATCGCATCATGATCCAGAAAGGCAGATCGATCAGAAGTTCCTGATTATCAGGATGATGCTGAGGGTTTTCTGGATCGTTCCTAAACTGTTTTCCAATGAATTAAGAATTAACGAATTCTTATAAACAGAGGATTACATCTTCGGTAAAATGAAAGTAGAGAATAATCTTTATAATTCCCTTTACTACTGGGTAGCCTTCACCATTACAGGCAAACTCTGCTAAATGGATTCGTTAGATACCATCACCCTCAAAGCCTTCCTTGCTGCCTTAATGCGGCTAGACGCTCCCCTCCCTGAAGATTTGCAAAATCAGCTAAACGAAATCGGTAAAGTGTTTCCCTCAGATGTGTCACAACTTCATACCCTAGCCAAAAATTATTCACCCTTAGCTCAGGAATATATGGACGCTCGTCTCGCTTTGCAAAACGATGGTGAGCGATTCCGATTCGCTGGTTCTGAGTCAACTTTCTTGACTCAAGCCAGTGATGAAAAAATCATTAATATTGGTGTTGAAGTTTTCAAGGCTGATGACTCTGTCAATTTAGTGAAAAAAGCGGCTACAGAGTCAAGCGTACTGGGACAAATTCTTTTTCAACTGCGACGCCAGACCAGTTTCATGGTAAAAGATGCTCAGAGCGTTACTCAAGCAGAACAGTGGCTTTGGCAAGATCCCACGGTTTGGGCTTCCCTGGAACGAGGGCTACGGCAGGCAGCAACTAGAAGAGGACGTTACTTAGGTGATTTTGCTCAGTATGCAGACTTGGAGATTGATGATTAGTGCAGTTCCGGCTGGAATTCCAACCTGAAGCGGAAGAGACATTAGCTAACCTTGAGCAAACCGACCCCAAGAAGTACAGGAAAGTCTTGAAAACCTTGGGGTTGATGCAAACTCGCCTGCGTCATCCCAGCCTTAAAACTCATAAATATGATTCTCTTTCCGGCCCAGACGAGGAGGAGGTATTTGAAGCCTATGTTGAAAATAAAACTCCCGCTGCCTTTAGAATCTTTTGGTATTATGGACCCGGTAAAAGCATTATTACGATTCTCGTGATTGCCGCTCATCCGTAAATTGATTAGTCGTGCTAAAAATTCTGTATATGAGTTAGGCAATCTTTTCCTGCTTTTATAAAATGCCTGAAGAAACAAAACTAGTCTATCCGACGCTTGACCTATTTCTCTATGATATACGAGAAGTTTTAGGGCAAGATAGCCAAAGGATTGATAATAACCGTAAACAGTTCTGGCAAAGAATTTATACAAATTCACAGAACAGCTCATCGAGTCAGGAACTGCAAGATGAAAGTTTTATTGCCAAACTGAAAGAAGCCGAAAAAACAGAGTCTAGCTTCATTGAACTCTTGGGGGCTGATATTGTAAAACATTTCGAGCGCCCTATAGAAGGGTACTACTATCCTCTCCAGATTGGAGATACTTACGCCCTTCATATTGAATGCTCCGGTGTCTATGCCGATGGTGTAAAACAGTCTAACTATAACCCTCAACCGCTTAAAAATATTCGGAGCATACAAGAAGAAATTATTTCCCATATCAATCAGCAACCTGGCACTATTGGTCAAACCTGGATGATGTGGGGTCAACTCATAGATGCCCATCAAAACCCAACACAAATTGCTCTGGAGTGCTACAAGCAACTAGCGCCTGACCCCTACAACTGGGAGAGAGATTTAAAATCACAAGGGCAATTTTTAGGAGCAACTGTATTTGAGCTATGGCGTCCCCCTTCAGATTGGTCAGATCAAGAAAAATTGATTGAAAACTATCATCTCTTAATCTGGCTGTTTCCCCCTAACAAATCAATTCACTCAGTCGTAGACAGTGTTAATAAGATTTATTTAGACTTAATTCACCTGTTTTGCTATCGCAACAAAGTGCTTTGGGCTTACTGCCAGAGTTGTCAACTGCAAGCAGCACTCAAAGCAGACACCCTCTTAATTCAAAACACAATTCGTGAGGTCAGTCAGCTGCCTGGGCAGAAAAACCCTAGTGAATCGCAAATGAAGCGACTACGGGAGATTCTTACCACTACCCTTACCCTTCTTTCTCGTTATGCCGTTAATTTAAGTGACCTCAATACCCTAGGACGTACTATTGAGATTAATCTCGAAAATTATGCCAAGCGACTGGCAACGATGGAAAACGTTGGACAAAGTGGTAATTTACAATTTTTGGCAGAATTTGGAGAGCTTGCTAGTGCTAAGTATCTGCGACAGGTAGAAAGGGAGCATAGCAGCCTCAGCTATGGCTTAACTCTAATGGAAAATCTAATTCGAACCGTTGAGGGCATTACTTCAACGTATCAAACGCAAAGCGATCGCGCCTTAAATAGCACCATAGCCGCCGTCAGTGTAGGACTGGTTACCAGTGCTGTCCTGGCAACCACCACCGTCGCCACCAGTGTACTCGTCGCCCAGACGCAGCAAAACCAAGACACCGTCTCCTTCCAAACTACTGCCTTCCAGATCAGTCTGCTTGCGGGGGCACTCACTGGTTTGATTGCGTGGAAAGTCTCTCGTCGCTGATTGCCAGCTCCATATATGGATTTGCCAATCATCTACCACCCCGACTACGTCGCACCTTTACCAGAAGGGCATCGCTTTCCTATGCCCAAATTTGGCAAACTCTACGAACTACTCCTGAGTGATGGCGTCGCCAAACCCGAACAATTTCACATCCCCAAACGTCCACCAACAGAATGGATCGAACTCGTCCATACCCCCGACTATGTCCAAGCTTACTGTGAAGGCACTCTCGACCCCAAAGCCCAGCGACGCATCGGTTTACCCTGGAGTCCAGCCCTAGTCACCCGCACCTGCACAGCTTTAGGTGGCACCATTCTTACTGCCCAGCTTGCCCTCAAGTATGGTTTAGCTTGTAACACAGCAGGTGGCACTCATCATGCTTTTCCTAGCTATGGATCAGGTTTTTGTATCTTCAATGACTTAGCCATTGCCACTCGTGTCCTTCAACAACTGGGACTAGTTGAGAACATTCTTATCCTTGACCTTGATGTCCATCAGGGCGACGGCACTGCCTTTATTTTCCAAGATGACAAGAGCGTCTTCACGTTTTCTATGCACTGCGAAGTCAATTTCCCCGGTACTAAACAAAAAAGTGACTTAGACGTTCCCCTACCCGTAGGCATGGATGACGATGCCTACCTACAAACTGTGGCAAAATATCTCCCTGACTTACTGGGCGAGGTTCAGCCCGATTTAGTACTATACGACGCTGGAGTTGACCCGCATGCTGGCGATCGCTTAGGCAAATTAGCTCTCACTGATACGGGTATCTACCGCCGCGAGATGCAGGTTCTGAGTACCTGTGTCGCTGCTGGCTATCCCGTTGCTAGCGTAATTGGTGGTGGCTATGCAGACGACCTTGATGCCCTCACCTACCGCCACTCATTACTGCACCGTGCCGCGGCTACGGTCTATCGCCAGTATGATCTTTAATGCAAAACTATTGGGGGAGGATTTTTTTTGTCTTTCTCTATACATTTTTTGGGTATATGCTCGGCTTAGCGTACCCAACCTCCTACTCAACTCAGCTGAGGAAAAACCGTGCTTTTATCCAAAGGTTTTGAAATTGAAATGTACACTGGTACGCCCCAAGGTGATGTTGTCGGTCTTTCCGACAAGATTGTGGCGTCGCTAGACGGATTTGTGCGGGAGCCAGATAGCCGCAATGTGGAGTACACTACAGCACCTTTGTCTGGCTATGACCGATTGTTGTGTGCCTTAGTGCGTCCCCGGCAGCAGTTGCGGGAGTATTTAAGACGTCTCGGGGATTATACTCTGATTCCAGGCAGCACTTTGTCGTTGGAGGTGAGCGATCGCTTCTACCGTTCCGATCCCAATAACTCCTACCACACCTACATCGAGCAAACCTACGGTACTAAAGTTGTCACCGCCAGTGTTCATATCAATATTGGCATCAGCGATCCTGAAGTGCTGATGCGGGCAATTCGCCTCGTCCGTTTGGAAGCACCGCTTTACCTCGCCCTGAGTGCTTCCTCTCCCTTTCTCAAAGGGCAGCCGACTGGTTATCACTCCACTCGTTGGGGACTCTTCCCCAAAACCCCGGCTGAGGTTCCCCTATTTGAAAGCCATGCCCACTTTATCCAGTGGACGGAAGAACAACTCAAAATAGGGACAATGCAAAATGTTCGTCACCTTTGGGCATCCGTGCGACCAAATGGCGATCGCCGCCCCTACAACCTGAATCGCTTAGAACTGAGGATCTGTGACCTAATCGTTGATCCAATCGCTTTGCTGGCAGTCACAGCCTTAATTGAAGCGCGTGTATGGCAGCTAATTGAAGACCCTAGCCTCGATCCACTGGTTAGGAGTACTTTACCAGCCAGCACCCGTCCTCAAGACTTAGTGAAACTAGCCGATGCTAACGAAGAAGCTGCTGCGCGTTCTAGCTTGGATGCTACGCTGCGGCATTGGCAAGATGGCAGAGAGATTTTGGCACGGGACTGGATTGAGGAAATTTATCAAGAGGTATGGGCGATCGCCAGAAAACGGGGTTTTAGTTGTTTCCTCTCACCGATCAAGAAAATTCTTCGAGACGGGAATATGGCTGGGCAGTGGCTAAATCTGTATACACAAGGTTTAGACAGCCGGAGTATTATGGTGCAAGCGATTCAATCCATGAATGAACAAGAACGGGAACTTGAAGACAAATTGTGTCAGCAATTAGTTGCCTAGTTTTTTACCATGGGAGTTGACATGTTACAAATCAAAATATCTAATCGATTCCCTTGGCTCCCCTCTTATTAAAAAAATATATATATCACCTCTGTCTTTAGGTACATATCCAGATCCCTATGGACGTGGTGTTGAGGTAATTCTCCTAAGTTGTTCATGCTAAGGGTTGTCCTAATCCACCCGCTAATACCACCCAATACAGGTAATATTGCCCGTACTTGTGCCGCGACGGGTACGGAGTTGCATTTGGTGGGACCGCTCGGATTTGAAATTAGCGATCGCTACTTGAAACGCGCAGGGCTAGACTATTGGCCCTACGTCAACCTGAAATACCATGAATCCCTTAATGCCTTTGAAGCATTTCACCAGCAACAAGGGGGACGATGGATTGGCTTCAGCAAGGCTGGGATATGCAATTATATTCACTTCCAATTTCAAACCAATGACTGGCTGTTGTTTGGCAGCGAAACCACGGGTCTGCCTGCCAATGTCTTAGACGCTTGTGGGGCTACTGTCTCTATCCCAATGACTCAGCCAGGGGTTCGCAGTTTGAATCTTTCGGTTAGTGTTGCTGTCGGTTTGTTTGAGGCGCGGCGTCAGCTGGGTTATTTGGGATAAAACCTGCTTCTGTTCGGGAAGCATTCAATCATCGCTTTCAAGTTTTATTGGGTGATTATCTGAGTGTACTTTTCAGAGTGATTGATCCAACAAAGTCAATCGCACCTTATTTCCTACGGGCAGCACTTAACCCTCTATTTATATATGCATATCAATGTATTTAAGCTTATTGGGGAATTCATTAAACTTGGCTGCCTTGGAATCCTTCTGCCTGATTGTCTCGGCTTTTTTACCTCTCAAGGCATAATAATCAGCGGCTGATTCAGTTACCTACACTACGAAATTTTCTAGCTCTGATAAGAAATTTCTATGAGAATCTCAATTAGTAACCGCAAGCTGACTGATAGATTATTATCATCCAAACTGGGAGAAAGTTAGGTCTTAAGAATCCCCAGACCGCAATAAAAATAAGGGTTTCACTAACTTATAGAGCTCAGATTAGCCGACGAGACTAGGAGAAAAGTTGTACAATTCCACGGTTGTTCTCTTACCTGAGGGTAGCGTAGAGTTCCGTACTGTGCTCATTCCATTGCTAGACTAATCAGTTGCAGGATGTTCTGCACAGTTCACTATCAACAAACAAGCTTGAGTTTTGTTTTAATCTATAGTTGCCTTCCGGAGAAAAGCCCGCTCAGTCAGTATGTTCTATGCAGCAAGCCTTGTCGGCAGCGGTGCCAATGTCACGGGTGTCTCTTGTCAGAATATTCCCTCTCTGAGACACTCAGTTATTGCTTCTTTAAGGGTGGATCGAGCAGTTGTCGTCAAGGAAAAAAATTTACTGGTCAGGTCAACTTGTCTAAATTAAAAAAGCAATGTACTCTTGCCTAAGTATGTTTAATGTCTGTGATCAGGATCACGTTTAGAGGTGAGTTGCCTCATTGACTGGTAAACAATCATTAATTCAGGAACTGTTAAGCGCTCGTCACACACCAGGAGGTCGTTTTTGAAACGAAGATTTACGCAGAAGGTTAGAAAAGTTCCTTCATGTGCAGCAGACTCCTTTGATGCGTTATTAAAGCTGTCAGTAGGTAAGCAGCAGGTCGGCGCAGCAATTCCGACCGAGGTGAACCGTAGGGCTCGTACCTCTGCTGCCATGATTGGATTGGCAATCTCCATGGGCGCGGCTGGTTTGTTGGTGCCTCAGCAAGGCGATGAAGCCATGGCAATTGAGCCAGTTGCCGCAGAACCAAATTCCCCAACACTTCCCGCCGCGCCGAGTACGAGTGTTTCGCCTTCACCAGCCAAAGAGGCGCAAGTCGTTGCGGTTTCGACACCACAGACACCTGAAGAGCCACAAGCAGCACAGGGTGAACCGACTGCCCACCCTATGATTGAACATAAGGTGCAGGAAGGCGAGACGCTTTGGGCGCTATCAAAGACTTATGAGGTACACCCAGAAGCGATCGCGGCTTCTAATAACATTCAACCCAGTGCTGTTCTCCCGGTCGGGCAAAAGCTAAAAATTCCCTCAGTGAACGGTATCGTTCACGAAGTACAAGCAGGCGAAACAGTAGAAACGTTATCTAAGTCTTATGGTGTGGAGCCGACGCAGTTGCAAGCATTTGCATCCGTGTCGGAAGCTAGTCAGCTGAAAAAGGGTGAAACCGTTACGGTTCCTGGTAATGTCAATAACCTGTTAAAGGCAAGACAAGATGTTGCTCTTAAAAACTTAAAAGAGCAGCGGAACCGTTTAAATGACAGTCTGGCGGAGTTGAGGTCTGAGGAGTCTATCAATTTATCTAACGAGGCAACAGTACCAACAGAGGCTGACGAGGCGCATGAACCCGTTACCCCTGTTACTTTGCCACCTGTGGTTCTTAACCCTCAGGAGTCAGTAGCAAACGTACCACAGGTAGTAGCGAGTGCATCTGCCAGTCCAGTAGTAATTCCGGTGCCGACTCCGGAACTTGCAGCTACCCCCAGGCTTGAGCCAAAAGTAGCTCCACTGCAATCACCTGTAGCTATTCCAGTGCCAACTCCGGAAATCGCAGCTACTCCAAGGCTGGAACCGAGAGCAGCTGCACGGCAATCGCCTGTAAGCCGTCCGGTACCGACTCCAGAAATTGCAGCTACTCCCCGATTTGAACCGAACGTAGCTCCGTCGCAATCGCCTGTAGCTATTCCGGTGCCGACTCCGGAAATTGCAGCTACTCCCCGATTTGAACCGAAAGCCGTAACGGTTCCCAATTTAACGCCTGATGTCGATACGACAACAGCAGCGAAACCACAAGTGCCACGACCCGTGGTGATGCAACCACTAGAAGCAGTAACTACCGCGAACCTTTACAAGGTTAAACCGGGAGATACGCTAGAGGCGATCGCACGTCAGCATGGTGTGTCTCGCTCAGAATTGATCCGGGTAAATGGGCTGAATAATCCCAACATACTCGGCATCAATCAACCCCTAAAAATTCCGCAAGCTCAGTCGGCTAATGCGGTTAATCAAACTGTCACCTTGCTTCCTGGTATCGATTCGAAAGCCAGCCGTTCCACGTCAGGGCAAGAGCAGCCAGGGGTGGTAGTTCCAACTCTTGCTGTTTCTACTGTGCAAGACCGAGTCACACCTAGGGTACCGACACCACTATCTCAACCACAATCCCTACCGCGTCCAATTCTGGCGCAATCTACTGTTGTGGCTGATGCAAAACCAAATTCCCCAGTTGTTGTTAACACTCAGTCAAGTCAGTCTACTAACTCTGATTCCAACCCTTATATAGAGAAATTGAGGGCGGACATCAACAAACTCCGGGAAGGGTATCACAGTGGTATAGACAGCTCTCAAGCTAGTGCGCCGATCAATATTTCGGTTCCTACTGTGCCAGCACCAGTTACTTCTACTTCGAGCGCTAATAACTCCTCTATACCCGCCAGGGTTAATCCGGAGTTTAAGCCTGACCAACGCAATGAGTCTATGCAGGCAGGGCTTGCAAGGCGTCGGCAACTGCCACAAGCTCAACAGGGTTCCATTAAAATCGAAGTTCCTCCACCTGAAGCGCCGGATTTAGTGGCATCAGCACAAGCGCCAGCGGGCGGCTATAACCCAGCGCTTCGGGCACCAGTGGGACAAACAGTTTCTCCTGAACTACCTTCCCTTTCGGCACCGGATATGTACCTGCCGGGTAGTTCCAATCGATTTAATGGCTATATTTGGCCAACCAAGGGCGTCCTGACTTCAGGCTATGGTTGGCGTTGGGGACGGATGCACAAAGGGATTGACATTGCCGCACCGGTTGGTACACCTGTTGTCGCCGCCGCTCCTGGTATTGTTGTTACCGCCGGTTGGAATTCTGGTGGTTACGGCAATCTGGTGGAAATTCAACATCCTGATGGCAGCTTGACACTCTATGCTCACAACAACCGAATTTTGGTGCGTCAGGGGCAAGAGGTTGCACAGGGTCAACAAATTTCCGAAATGGGCAGCACAGGTCGCAGTACAGGTCCGCACTGTCACTTTGAGATGCATCCGAATGGACGCGGAGCCGTAAACCCAATTGCTTATCTACCCAGAAAGTAGTTTACATTTCTAACCAGAAAACCTGTATGGGGAGGAGCTATACAGCTCCTTCCCCAAGTTTTCCGGGATATAGCAATGCTCCGAGTTATTGTGTTAAAATGATGAAGCTGTCAAAAGCTTGGCTCAGTAGCTCAGTGGTTAGAGCAGGGGACTCATAAGCCCAAGGTCGCAGGTTCAAATCCCGCCTGAGCCATTTTAAAATCCCGTTTATGGCTTGTGCCGTGCGGCACAAGAAAACCCACTCTTACTAAAAGGAGTGGGGAGAGAGATTTCTGTAGTAGGTCTAGTGTTCCCAGATTTGGGGGAGTTGTACCATCAGAATCTTGAGAGGGAATAGGGAGTGTAGCAATACTCAGCAATTCAACAGGCTCTAAACGAGCACTGGCAGAACTTTTAGCGACTGCCAGAATGTAACTTGACTGCACATTAGCTTACTAGCGAATCGGGTCATGAACTGTAACCAATTTCGTACCATCAGGAAAGGTGGCTTCCACTTGCACTTCATGCACCATCTCTGGTACACCTTCCATAACCTCATTGGGCCTCAGTAGAGTTGTCCCATAACTCATTAAGTCTGCCACGTTACGTCCCTCCCTGGCACCTTCCAAAATTGCGGCAGAGATGTAGGCAACAGCTTCTGGGTAGTTCAGCTTTAATCCTTTATCTTTACGTCGTTCTGCTAGCAAAGCGGCAGTGAAAATTAGCAGCTTGTCTTTTTCCTGTGGCGTCAGTTGCATAGGGGTGAAGGTTAAAGGTTCTAATTGTTAATTCTTCTGCCAGACTCGGGGTGGACAACTGGGGCGTCCTAAAAAAGATAGGCGCAGCAGCTGCCAAACTTCCGTAAACCAGTTTCTCATCTCCATGGTCGAAGATCCACGGTATCGACACAATAATCCTGAAATTAGTTGTGTAACGCCTGCTTCTCCTTGACGTTCGTTTGCACTCCAGAGCATTCTCGCTTTTTCTACTAACTCCGGTGACACGGGTTGTCCCACCCAAGCCAGACTTGCCACAAGGGGTTGTCCAGCTAAACCATGAGAACTGTTGAAGATTTCCTCGCTAGCAGGTAGCCATTGTCGGTCGATCCACAGCGGAAGTCCTTGCTGCCAGACTTCAGTATGCGATCGCCATTCTCCTTGCAAGAACTTTTCTCCTCTGGCAGAGCGACCAAATCGTGTAATCTCCCAGCCTAGCCAACTAGCTCCCGGTGCTAATTCTACCCGCAGGTCTTGCCGATACATTGCACCATCGAACACAATTGTCTCCAGGGGAAGCCACTCTAAACAAGCATTAGTGTCTACTTGGATTTGGATAGTTTGTCTTGCCTCTGCAAGCGCGCACAGCCGTGCCCCCCTACCATAAACCTTACTAGCTGCGGCGGTGGTGATTAGGGCATGGGCATTGGGTTCAAGGTGGATAATTTGGGACAGGCGATCGCCTCCCACAATTCCTCCAGCTGTATGCAACACCACACTATGACAAACCGCTTGCCCCTCTGGATAAAAGGGTCGCTGCACCTTCAAGGGGGCTTGCATTTGCGCGTGAATCGGTAGCGTTTGACCGTCGCGATAGGCGTACACTAAGTCTAAGCTGCCATGCCAACCAGCCGCAGCAGCACTTGTTGAGGGCGATCGCAAGTCACTAACACTACTGTTTTTCTGCCTAATTTTCTGGTTGTTGCGTTCCATCTTTGTAATTCTTACCCACCTGTAAAACAGCGATCGCTTTCAGCGACTGTAACAGACGAGGGAGTGAGCGCCCAAATAAAATTTGACTCACAACTGTTGTCAGGTGAGCAGTTCCAACCAAGTAGTGAACAAGTAGTGAAAAAGCTCTAGTACGCGCAACTAGAGCTTTTGTTTATATAAGACGCAATCGTTTTATGTCAACTCCTTCTATTAAGTTACCCATTAGCATCCCTTATCTTCTTCTATCCAGAGTCAGTAATCATCTTCCTACCTTTTGGGAGATGAGCAACTGTGGGTTCTAAGACTACATCAGGCTTATATTCAAAAAAGATGCTTGATCCATCAGATCACCCTTACTGTGTATATCCCTCTCAAGATGATTGTATAGAGGCGAAAAGTCTTCTAACCTTCATCAGAACGGAAGCCATATTGCAGGTTTGATATGAACGTTGATATATTTACTCAGCAGTTACAGTTCCTCCAAGGACGCTTAACTCATCTATACCAGACCGCTAACACTCCACAGCAGCCACCAATAGATTTACTTCTACCAACGCTCTTCAAAGAACTCGGCACCTCCTCAGAAGAACTGCAAGTAGCCGCAGAGGAAATGTTGCAGCAGACAGAGGAAATGGTAGCCATACGAAAGCAGCTAGAAGCTGAACGTCAGCGCTACCAAGACCTATTCGAGTTCATGCCAGATGCTTACTTGCAGACTGATGCACAAGGAAAAATTTTGGAGGTTAACCGTGCTGCTGCTACTTTATTTGGTGTTGAACAGTTGAGCTTGCAGGGCAAATTGTTGATCAGCTTCATTCCTGTAGAAAAACGTCCTGCATTTCGTTCCAAACTAACCCAATTGCACCAGTATGATCGGGTGCAAGACCATACAATAGACTTACAACCGCGTCAAGGTGAAAGCTTTAATGCGTCTGTGACTGTCGCCTCTGTCCGCGACTCGTCTGGCAAGCTAGTCACCTTGCGCTGGATGTTGCGCGATACCACCATTCAACAACCGTCTCAATTGCTGCTCTCTGGTCATGACTACGACCTCAGTCAAGACCGCCCAAAGCATATTTATTTCAAAGGAGATATTATTCCCCTAGACCCAGATCAACTGTGGCTAGTGCGTCACGGTCTGGTGAAACTGAGTACCATGAATGAGCAGGGTGAAGAGGTGCTTGTGGGGTTGGCAGGCTCGTCTATGCCTTTTGGCTCTAGTTTGACTGACCTACCTACCTATCAAGCGATCGCTCTGACAGAAAATGTCGATTTAATTAGCTTTTCTTTAGCAGAGATTGCCGCTTCCCCAAAGCTGGCTCAGGCTTTTTTACCTCAAATTACCAAGCGGCTTCGCCAAACAGAAGCTCTTTTAGCTATTTCTGGCAAGCGACAAGTAAAGGATAGATTATATCATCTGTTGCTGTTTTTCAAACAGCAATTTGGACAAAAAGTAGCACAAGGCACTCGTTTAAGTATGCGCCTCACTCATCAGGAGCTTGCCGATGCCTGCTGTACTACCCGAGTGACAATTACCCGATTACTGGGCAAGTTACAGAAGCAAGGAGAGATTAAGTTTGACTCCCAAAATCGTATTCTTTTTACTGATATCTGGAATGAAAAGTACTTAAATGCAGGCTAAACCTTTATCGCCGAGTGACTTCATACACCATTTAGCAATTTCGCCAGTCCCGAAATAAAGCTTTTTGACTTTTAACCACGTCGGGTGCCCTAACCACTTCCGGTTGCTGGTGCCCAGAGGTGATCTCCAGGCACCAGCAACCTGCAGGGCACAGGAGACGTGCCCCGTTCCCCGAAGGGTAGGGTTTTGACGTCCGCGTAGCAGTACTAGGATTTAACTTTACGGCTCGTGAGGCTAACGAGCGCCATTTCCTCCACCCCCATCAATAGGGACATCATCATATGAAAGCATCTCTGATACTGCTTCTGTCAATGCTTTCGGATCCATGAAGACTATTTTCGCGTTGGTACTTTCACCCAATTTTTGATTGGCGTCTACATAGCGCTGAGAGATGAGGAACTGTAAGACTTGCCGACTATTTGGCTGCGACTGGAGTGCTCTTGAAATCATCTCAATTGACTCCACTGTGCCTTGTGCCTCGTAAATTTTAGCTTGTTTTGCACTCTCAGCCGCCCGCTCCTTGGCCAGTGAATCCAAAACTTCCTTAGGTGGTTTAATATTTTGTACCTCGACACGGATCACCTTCACTCCCCAATTAGCCGTGGCTTCATCTAGCTGCTGTAGTAGCCTTCGATTGACATCGCCTTTAGAGGAATACGTCTGATCCAGTTCCAGGTCACCAATGGTAGAGCGCAGCGTGGTTATGACCAAATTTTCAATCGCTGTCTCAACATCTTCAACAGCATAATAGGCTTTCTCCAGATCCAAAATTTGCCAGAATACGACGGCGTCTACATCTACAGATATATTGTCTTTGGTGATTGCCGGCTGGGGTTCAATGTCCAAAACTTGCTCACGAGTTGTCTCCTCCACGGCAATCCTGTCAAGAAAGGGAACGATGTAGTTAAGACCAGGCTCTAGTTTTCTATGATATTTACCCAGGCGTTCTATCAGGGCTTCGTTTCCTTCGTTGACAATTTTTGTTGAACCGATGGTGTAGCCCACAACTACTAAAATCATCGGGGCAAGAATGGAAAGGATGGACTCCATAGATTGTGCTCTCCAGCTAGGAGGTTATGAACTGACTGGCGTTTCAACTTGTATTTTCGCTTGGAGCCCTCTTTAAGGGTGCTGCTAAAAACAAGTATTTTAACTAATTCAACTTTAACCGTTGTTCGGTTGAGTTGACCCAAATTAGCACGGGCTGTGGTTTTGGGAAAAGAGGAGATATATAGAGGAGTGAGAGTTATTATTCCACTTGGACTCCGTTTTTGCAATTTTTACTCCTCCAGCAGGGATCTTGCTGGCTCTCTTCGCGGCTGGCTTGTTTAAGACTTTTAGCTAACCAACACTTCTATTTCATTGAAAAAATTTCTAAATAGCGTCTACTCATTGTAGCGTTAAGTAATTTATCAATTATGAATAGCGATTGGGTTAAATTCATTTACGATCGAAATGCTTATATTGTAAATTTGAGTCACGTCAGGGCTTTTACTTGTACTCAGAACGGTCGGGTGATGTTTTGGTTGCCTGATGGAAAAGTACTGATTGTTATTCATCTACGGACTAATCCAGATGCTTATCAAAAAATTCTAGACTACGTTGAAAAAACAACTGGACAATCTCTATCTCAAAATTTAAGGACTGGATTAGTTAAGCATTTGGAGGATAGCGTCATCAAAAATGATGACTCCAGTTAAGGGGTTCCGAATTATTTCAAGCATCCAGATTTATCGATCGGGTATTGTGAACTCGTAATCGCGTCAGGCTGCGATCGCGGCTGTTGCACCAAGCTATACTTCCTCTTACGATCTAGAATTTCTGAATCAGAACGCACTTAGCCTCTATAAGTAATCAGCAACAACAATGTCTCAGGTCACAATAGAATCAATCCTTCAAGAAAAACGTTTATTTGCCCCATCTCCGGAGTTCTCTCAAAACGCTCACATCAAAAGCTTGGAAGAGTACCAGCAACTCTACGAAAAAGCGAAAGCTGACCCTCAGAAGTTTTGGGCAGATTTAGCAGAACAAGAGTTGCACTGGTTCCAAAAGTGGGACACCGTTCTAGATTGGCAACCGCCGTTTGCTAAGTGGTTCATCGGCGGTAAAATTAACATTTCTTACAATTGTCTTGACAGACACTTAACTACATGGCGTCGGAATAAGGCAGCGTTAATTTGGGAGGGGGAACCGGGTGATTCACGGACTCTAACTTATGCCCAGTTGCATCGGGAAGTCTGCCAATTTGCTAACGTGCTCAAGCAATTAGGAGTGAAAAAAGGCGATCGCGTCGGCATCTACATGCCCATGATTCCAGAAGCGGCGATCGCAATGCTTGCCTGTGCGAGAATTGGTGCGGTTCACAGTGTTGTCTTCGGTGGCTTTAGTGCTGAAGCCTTGCGAGATCGGCTCATTGATGGTCAAGCGAAGCTGCTGGTGACAGCGGATGGGGGATGGCGTAAAGACGCGATCGTTCCCCTCAAAGACCAAGTAGACAAAGCTTTAGCCAATGGCGCAGTGCCGACAATCGAAAGCGTCCTAGTTGTCAAACGCACAGCCCAGCAAATCCACATGGAACCCGATCGCGACCACTGGTGGCATGACTTGCAGCAGGGGGTGTCAGCCGATTGCCCAGCCCAAGCGATGGACAGTGAGGATATGCTGTTCATTCTCTACACCAGTGGTAGCACAGGCAAGCCCAAGGGCGTTGTCCACACGACTGGCGGTTACAATCTCTACACCCACATGACGACTAAGTGGATTTTTGACCTCCAGGATACAGATGTCTATTGGTGTACCGCTGACGTAGGTTGGATTACGGGTCACAGCTACATCGTCTATGGCCCCCTTTCCAATGGTGCAACTACTTTAATGTACGAAGGTGCCCCTCGTGCTTCTAATCCTGGCTGTTTCTGGGATGTCATTGAAAAGTACGGTGTGAATATCTTTTATACGGCACCTACAGCGATTCGGGCTTTTATCAAAATGGGCGAACACCATCCCAAATCGCGTAACCTCTCTTCGTTGCGTCTGCTAGGAACGGTTGGTGAACCGATTAACCCTGAAGCCTGGATGTGGTACCACCGGGTGATTGGTGGTGAACGCTGCCCGATTGTCGATACCTGGTGGCAAACTGAAACAGCTGGCATTATGATTACACCCCTACCTGGTGCTATCCCAACTAAACCTGGTTCTGCTACCCTTCCCTTCCCAGGCATTCTTGCCGATATCGTTGATTTGGAAGGAAATTCGGTTGGGGATAACAACGGTGGTTATCTAGTGGTAAAGCACCCTTGGCCTGGGATGATGCGCAATATCTACGGCGACCCTGATCGCTTCCGGCGCACTTATTGGGAACATATCCCGCCTAAGGATGAACAGTATGTCTACTTTGCAGGGGATGGTGCTAGGAAAGATGAAGACGGTTACTTCTGGGTAATGGGTCGCGTTGATGATGTGATTAGTGTTGCGGGACATCGGCTTGGCACAATGGAAATTGAGTCAGCGTTAGTGTCTCATCCGACTGTTGCTGAAGCGGCTGTTGTTGGGAAGCCGGATGAATTGAAGGGGGAAGAAGTCTTTGCCTTTGTCACCCTGGAAGGCGACCAAACTCCTAGCGATGAGTTAGCAAAGGAACTGAAGCAGCA
>DATNPH010000254.1:0-6354 GCA_036703315.1 Coleofasciculaceae cyanobacterium | reverse complement strand
CAGCATCTTCGGGACTAGGTAAAGAATCTCCGTAGGCTTCATTTTGCACCGTAATCGTAGCAAGCATCTGAGCATCCGAAGTCGGTACGATGAGTTCTATCCCTGGAGGTGTAGGAAGCAATTGCTCCGCACCGGGAGCGCAAACCATCAGTGGTAAACGTCCCTCAACCGTGAAACCAGCAGAGAGCAGCACTTCCTCAACAGCTGGCGCGAGACTGGCAATATATTCCAATCGCGGCTTTCGTCCTCTCTTTTCGTAGGCAGTAATGAGGGCATTCACGTCACCCACAGACGGTACAGCGTTGTCATCGGGGATGGCGTAGTTAAGAAAGGGGTTGTCGTTGTAGCGGTTGAATGTTGCGACGAATGGTTCGATCCGCTCCGTGTCACGTTGCTGGCTTGCTGCAAAGCGCAGATACGATTGAATGCGAGACTCCATGAATGGGGAGATTGATTGCATCATAGAAATATTTGCCGCCTGTGCCGATATTAGTGGTAAAGGTGTGCTTCTGAGTAGAGTGACGCGATTTGGCATACTCCGTCAGTACCTACGGCTCAGGCGGATTCTCAGCATAGTTGCTGATTCTCAGTTCATCCAGACAATGCGAGAAAACTGATATCTCTACCACCACTCCCAGAGGTAGAACTGTCCCTGAGCATTCACTTTTTTAGATCACGACTTAGGCAATTTGGCCTTTAAAGCGCCATCTGTAGGGGCGCACAGCTGTGCGCCCCTACTATATGTGGTGTTAGTGCGTAAGTCCTGAGATGTTGCTTGGCTAAAGTTTGACGCGCTTTGTGATACTTGTTGGATTGTTTCTTCCCTAGTTTCATAAGTTGTTTTGAAAAAGTTCTAAAACGTGTTTCCAAGCATCAGGAGCCGCTTCTCTGTTGTAGCTTGGATGCTGCTCCATCCAGGGGTACTGGTCTACAAAGAATCCGCCAAAGAATCCGTGTCCTGCATCGTATCGGAATATCCGATGCTTGATTTTATGTTTCTTTAATTCTGCCTCAATTTTCTCGGTTTCCTCCTGCGAAACTAATGAATCTCTTGTCCCATAAAATGCATAAATAGTGCCTTGAATTTCAGATGTGCGATTAAGAGTTGGAGTGTCTTCACCATAACTAGAAGTGGTAATTCCACCCCCGTAGAACAAAGCTGTTGCTTTGATATCGGGTAATGTTGCTGCCATATAAGCAACATGACCACCAAAACAGAAACCAATGGCACCGATGCAATCAGCTTTTACATTGGGTAAAGTTTTTAGATAGGCAATCGTAGCTTGAATATCGCTGAAGATTTCTTGATACTTAACTTGTTGATAGTATTGCAAGCCAATGCGATAGGCTTCTGGGCTATACCCAACATCTTCCGGGCTAAAGTCAGCCTCAAAACCGGGAGCAATACGTTGATACATCGCAGGTGCCACTGCAACATATCCTTGTTTCGCGATTAGTTCGGTAATCTCCCTAATGTTACTGTTGACGCCAAAAATTTCATGAAAAACTATAACGGCACCAAAGGTTCCTGTACTAACTGGTTGTGCTAAGTAAGCATCGATTTGTATGTCGTTGTTAGGTACTTTGACGTGGGTAGTACTAATTTCGATGTTTGTCGTTTCTGCCTGTTCGATTTGCATGTCATCAGCTCCATCTGTTCAATTTTCGTAGCCTGTTGATAGCTTAGAAGTCTTGCTATCTAGGACTCTAGAAAAAAGTTGCGGGATTTTGGTAAATTCTTGCGATTAAGCTTGCAGGAGTTGTTTAGGCGTTACACCAACGATGCGCTTGAAATATCGAGTAAAGTGACTTTGATCGCAAAAGCCTACGCTGGCTGCAACTTCTGCGATGCTGAGTTCGCCATGCTGCAATAGACACTTCGCCTTCTCAATCCGACGCTGTAAGATGTACTGATGCGGTGTTACACCCATACTTTGCTTGAACAAACGTAGAAAGTGATACGGACTCATCTGAGCGATCGCTGCCAACTCAATTAGCTTTACGTCTTGGTGGAGATGTTCATTGATATACTCCATCACCTGTTGCAACGCTGATTTTGATAATCCATCCGCACAGCCAGAGAGCTTAGGTTTCGTGGTGCAATAGTTCCGTAATAGGTGAATCGCTAATGTTGTTTTGAGACTATCAATCAGCAAATAACCACCAATTTTGCTAGACTCTATTTCTTCTCTCAACGCACAGAAGATACCTTGTATCAGTGCATCTTGCTTTGTCATAAAATGAGGGATGAGTTCGATGCGATCGCAGTTAACCAAATCTTGACCAAATTGGAATAGAAGTGCAGGCTCAATTGCCAAAACCATAAACTGGCCTGGGGCATTCCAATTACAGCGATGGGCAATACCTTTTGGGATGATAGCAATGTCTCCCTGACTCCGCGTCTCTCTTCGGGGCTTTCCATCCAACCACCGTTCTCCTAATGGGGAGCCGGAAACACCATAAGCAATCACATGCATGGTATGTTGATGCTCGATTGTTTCAAACTTTGGCTGCTGATGAAGTTCAAGATAGATACTGTCCCATCCTGAACTTGAGAGAACAGCGGGTTTAGGCAGCCCAATCGCATCTGATGCCTTCTCTTGTCTGTAATCAAGCAGCTTGACCGTTTGCCCTTGCGTTCTCATATAAGTGCTCAAACAGGTTGGGGCTTCGTCTATTTTGACTGTTTTTCGACACGGATAGCCGACACCCTCCACATATAGTAGGGGCGCAACAAATAGCGCTCTTATGCAGGGCGATTTAAGGGTGAAGCGAGCCTAAGTCCTGTCAGTGTATTCAGTTGGGGAATCACTGATTTTAAGCCAAGGGAGTTTGGAAGCAACAAAGACAGGGTCTGGCATTTCGGGGTATTGAGGTAGGGAATCTGCGATCGCAAACCAGGGTGCTTTAGAAGCAACAAAGATATGAACGCAGGGATTAATGCTAGGGTCGTCGTCTAATGTTCCCATCGGGATACGCACATGGTTTGTCTCTTGAAACACGGACGGAACGTTCGATCCGCAAACGCGACAGAAATTTCGTAAGTTGTTTTCCGATGATGTGTAGCTTGTGATTAGATCTTCACCTCGCAACCAGCGGAAATTTTCTGCCTTTGCATGACCAAATGTTCCGAATGCTGCGCCATGAATCTTTCGACAAATTGAGCAGTGACAATGATTTACGACAAACAGATTGTCAGAGAGTTCGTACTCAATGCCACCGCAAGCACAACTTCCTTTCATGCTTCACCTCTGTATCCAAGTCTGGTTACTTCCAATGTAGCGATCGCACCAATTGAGGTATTACAGATTTTTGCTGGTTTTGCAGGTTCTTGCTATTTTTGTCGAACCATCTTGGGCGTTACTCCCAGCATCCGTTTGAAATGATTGGTCAGGTGTGATTGATTTGCAAAGCCAACTGTATAGGTGATTTGTGCGATCGATAAATCGCTGTTGAGGAGCAGTTCCTTAGCACGTTGCACGCGGCACTTGATGACAAACTGGTAGGGCGAGTGTCCAGTAGATTGCTTAAACAAGCGAGAGAAGTGATAAGGACTCATCTGCACTAGTTCAGCCAAGTCGCTCAAGCCGAGATTGCGATCGAGATTGGCGTAGATATAGTCAATAACAAGCTGTAACTTGTGTTTCGGTAAGCCACCTTGATAATCGTATGGTGCATGTTTGCGAGAGGCGTAATGGTGTAGGAGATGCGTCGCGAGAAACGTCGCGGCAGATTCTGCATATATGCGGCTTCCTTGCGGATTCCGTTTTAGTTCAGCTTTGAGTGCCAGCCCAATTTGATGAATGAGTGGGTCAAATGTAGGAAATTGAGGATGTAGTTCAAGACAAGTTGAGCTAAACCTTTCAGAGACAGAGCGAGCAAGAAAGCCGGGATTAAAACCTAAGGTAATCGCGGTGTTTTTCTGGTTTTCAGATATCCAATAAGCCGTACCGAGTGGAAGGATGAGACTATGACCCGCGACAAGGGAGCTTTTTTGAAACCGCCCGTCAATTCGCGTTTGGGCAACATACTCAGACGGCATATCTGTCCAAATATGAATCACATCCCCTTGAAAGAAAATCTCCTCTGGCAATGTACTTGCACTACTGCTATGAGTAAGTAGGAAGCGGATGTCCGTCCAACCAGCATCGTTATTGGAGAGTAGACATTGACGATTAAATGTTTTTAAGAGTGCCTTTTCTGCCTCAACTACCTCAGCACATCGATGCTCTCTATTTGACATTACACTCACCTTTTAACTAGGCTACCTCGGCGCTTTACGCCAACCCTCTGCGATCGCTTCTGACTCTGTGCATAACAATCTCTCTCCCTTTGCTGGATCGATAAGTGTTGATTCATAATCTTCCATGCCCGGAAGGTGGTAAACCTTGTTTCCTGTATTAATCGAGATGTTGCCTTTGATGTTGCATTCTGGTTTTGCGATAGATGTATTTGGAGAGTTTGTGATGGATGTAATTGGAGAGGGAGAACGACTACGGCTAAACTCCATTGTAAAAAGCGCGATCGCACCTATAGCCCCAACGCCGATAACTGTTTCGAGTAACCCGCGTTTCTTCACTTTCTGCTTTGTTGGCAAAGGTCGAGGTGCAACCCCATGAATTGAAGCTTTGGAGGCACGCACCTTTCCATCTGTCTCAGTTACTAGCTCGTAAAAAATTGTATCTCCGACTTTTGGACGGCGGCCTGCTCCCTTTAACGCACTAATGTGCAGGAAAACTTCTTTCCTACCATCATCCGGTTTGATGAAGCCGAAACCCCTGTCATCTTTCCATGTTACCAATTGACCTTTATGCATAACAGGTTTCATGAAACAGCCTCATCGTCTGTGACGTATCATGCCAAGCGCCGATACAATTGGGCATTTTTCTTCAACACATAGCTGGATGCTTGGACAAATTCGCTCTTTGGATAACTGAACCAGTCCTCAATGCTTGCACGTAGCAAATCCTCAAGAGAGATTCCATTTTCCTGCGCTAATTGTTGCAACTTCTGTAATTGAGCGTCTGGAATTTCAACAGTGATGGAAGCCACAGCTAATCTTCTCTGGATGTCAACAAAGTCTAGCACTTGTAGCTATCTACTAACAAAGCTCTTTTTTTCTGAGTATAAATGCTGATATCACATATTCAAGCCTAGCGATCGCTCCTCCGACACCTGACAGCTACGCCCTCATTAATACCTTAAATTTGTGTCATTGTGAGGTGGTGCGATCGCATACTTGCCACGCTACCAACTAAACTCATCAGTGACAGATAACACAAAACGAAGCCCAACGCTTGAAGTGAGATGGAAGGTAGGCGCGATCAGCTAGGCTAGCGCCTCGCTTCGCTAACGCTGGTGCCGTAGGCAATCGCTCCTCCGACACCTCGCAAGTACGCTCTCACGATTAGCTTAAATTCGTTCCATTTTTTTCACACGATAAAAAAGCAACAGGACACCGTTTTTGTAAATCTTGCTGTCCGTGAGTTCCAGAGCAGTCTGCTTGATGACTCCAGAAAAAAGTGGAATGCCCGAACCAAGCAGCACTGGATTCAACTTCAGGATTATCTCGTCAATCAAGTTTTCGGCAAAAAGCGTTGTGGCTAAATCCGCGCCGCCGCAGAGGTAGATGTCCTTACCCGTTTGATTCTTCAATTCTCTGACTAATTCAACAATATTCTCGCAGACTAATTCAACATTTTCATCTGGGCTTTCTTTCATCGTGCGAGAGAAAACATACTGCTTCAGGTGTGGATAAGGATTGGTCACACCGACCTTTAACCCTACCTCGTATGTCTTACGTCCCATCAAAACGATATCAAACCACGTTTTTAAAGATTCAAAATAATCAACTACGTGTTCCCCTTCCAGAAGAAAGCCGCCCAATGAGCCGTCTTCGTGAGCAATAAAGTTATCCACAGAAATGGCGACATTATATTTCAGTTTTCGCATCTTTAACCTCTTGCTTGAATGGAACTGAGCAGTTGTGTGTGACTTGACAATAAACCTCCTGCATAAATTATGAAACGCCCCCTAAATCCCCCAATCCTGGGGGACTTTAAATCGGTTCCCCCCAAATTTGGGGGGCTAGGGGGGCAATAATTCTATTCATGCAGGAGGTCTAATGCAGCGATCGCATCCTACTCACTGGATAAGTAGAGCTTTCAACCCTTTCGATCGCATCCTTGGAACGCTAACAGCTAAACTCATCAGTGATATGATGTCCGGTAAATCACCCATAATTAAGCGGCTAGTTCAGACCACCAGGAAAAATTGGTTAAACCACGTACAAAATCAGGCTGGTGAATGATTTGGCGACAACGTTGAATTAGCACCTCTTCTACTTCATTTAAA
>DATNPH010000222.1:0-3327 GCA_036703315.1 Coleofasciculaceae cyanobacterium | reverse complement strand
AATCGACATCTTCAACCCACAACAATGATTGGATAGGGTAATGGTTTTGGATGAAATAGACAATCGAACGTCTACAACGCACGTCAAATATCGCACTGGGTAGTTTTGATTAAAAAGGCGCGATCGCGAAGTTCTGATTGCCAATTATTTCAACCCAGCACTTTAGAGTATCACAAGCCGATTCGTGGAATCCTCCCCAAAGGTAGTAAGCTCCATCATTAAGTGTTCTAAGGTTGAAGTTTGAATTGCTTATAGTTTCCTAGAAGTTCTAGATAATGATGTTTGATGATTTTCAATTTCACTATTCTTTTAGAGGTAATAAGGATAAATTACCAATTCTTTTTTTGCACGGTTTTATGGGCGACAGCAATGAATTTTATGAGGTTATCTCGTTGTTGTCTGACCAATTTTGCTGTCTAACCATTGACCTTCCAGGTCATGGAAAAACTAGAGTTATAGGTGGGGAAGATTCCTACTCAATGTCAAATACTGCCCTTGCCGTGATTAACCTGTTAGAGCAGTTAACTGTTAAAAATTGCTGCTTAGTTGGCTATTCAATGGGAGGACGATTAGCTTTATATCTGAACCTTCATTTTCCACAGTATTTCTCCAAAGTTGTGCTTGAATCTGCCTCTCCTGGATTGAAAACTCAGGGGGATCAATTAAAACGAATTCAACGGGATTTTGAGTTAGCACACCAATTAGAAAAAAGTGATTTTACAGCGTTTTTATCAAATTGGTACAATCAGCCCCTTTTTGCTTCTCTAAAAAAGCATCCAGCTTTTGAGACTTTGATAGCCAATCGGTTACAGAATAATCCTTTAGAATTAGCTAAATCCCTACGTAATCTGAGCACTGGATGTCAGCCTTCTTTGTGGGAAAAACTCAAACAAAACAAAAACCCTATGCTTTTGCTAGTTGGTGAATATGATGCCAAATTTATAGCTATTAACTCTGAAATGACTAGGCTATGCAATTGTGCAAAGTTAGAAATAGTTAGTCGTTGTGGACATAATATTCACTTTGAAAACCCCAAAGTCTTTGTTGAAACTGTTAAAAGTTTTTTAATATAAGTTAATATTTTGTCATACATTTTAATGTAATCGGCTTTGGAGTACCTAGTGCAGCGTGGCAGAAGTAACTAGCTAAAATCTTTCTCTCTCCCTTCCTTTGTCACTAAAAGGTGGCCACAAACTTCTGCCCGAATGCACTAGGTGATCGCGCTAAGTGCTAAGTTGATGACGATTGTGAGGAGCATCGAAATCAAGGATTGGTCCCTTGGGAACGATGCCAAATGGGTTCACAGTTGGATGGCTCTTGTAGTAATGCAACTTGATATGTTCAAGATTGCAGGTTTCTTTCACGCCTGGCTGCTGATAAAAGTCTTTGAGATAATTCCAGAGATTTGGATATTCGTAGATGTGGCGTAAGTTGCACTTAAAGTGGACGTAATAGACGGCATCGAAGCGGAACAAGGTTGTGAACAGACATATATCTGCTTCGGTAATGCGATCGCTACACAAATACCGTTGCTTCTCCAGAATCCCTTCCCAATAATCAAGGGTATCGAATAGTTCCGTTACAGCTTCCTCGTAGGCTTCTTGTTTCGTCGCAAAGCCTGCCCGATAAACGCCATTGTTGATTGGCTGGTAGATCGCATCAATCGTCTTATCAATTGTCTCCTGCAAGTCTTCAGGGTAGAAGTTCACATCAGACTTGGCAAAATCGCCAAACTCTGTATCCAATATCCGGATAATCTCTTTGGATTCATTGTTGACGATTGTGTTGGTTTGCTTATCCCAGAGAATCGGAACCGTCACTCGTCCTGTGTATTTAGGGTCAGCTTTTAGGTAAACATCCCGCAGGTATTGGGTACCGTTCACTGTATCAGGAATGGAGCCAGGGTAATCTGAGAATGCCCAGCCGTCTTCGCCCATCACTGGATCAACGACTGAAAGCGTTATCACATCCTTTAAGCCTTTCAAATTCCGCATAATTACGGTTCGATGCGCCCAGGGGCAAGCCCAACTGATATAGAGATGATAGCGCCCTGGCTCTGCCTTGAATCCACTAGAATTGTCTGCGGTAATGCGATCGCGAAATGTGGTGGATGGGCGGAGGAAGCGCCCTTTGGTGTCTTCTTGCTCACGTTTGGATGTCCACTTTCCCTCGACAAGCTGTCCTAACGCCATGATGACTCCTTGTGAATGCTTGTACCAACAGTGACTTGAGTAAAGACTTCAATCTAGATGCTTGTTATTCTTCGGCATTGAGGATTTTAGGCACTTTGAAGAAGTCTCCATCCTGATCGGGAGCCTCTTTGAGAATAGCTTCTCGGTCAGGGTAGGGTTGCAATTCATCTTTTCGTGTCACATTACTGACATCAATCGCCCGTGTAGTCGGCGGTACATCAGTAGTATCTAATTCGCTCAGCTGTTCAAAATACTCCAGAATACTACTCAGCTGAGTTGTCATTTGTTCCTCTTCCTCCGCTGTCAGCTCCAAGCGGGCAAGATTGGCAACTTTGTGAACTTGATCGCGGTCAATTATGGGCATGGTTAGTAAGTCAGTTGTCAGGGGTCAGTTGCTATTGTCAATAGTCATTAGCCGTGTGTAAAAAGACTAAGGACTAATGACTATTGACTAATGACTAAAAGTAGACATCTAGTGCGGAGCGACCTGTGATTTTGAGCCAGTTTTGCGCCTCAATGTAATTATTAGGGGCAAGACGAATCGCTCGTTTCCAATACTCAGCGGCTCTGTCATATAAAGCTTCAGCCGATTTAGAATCCCCAGCTTCCTTTGCCTGATCACCCTTGTAATGGTAAATCACAGCAATGTTGTTGAGCGCCTGAGGCAGACGGGCGTTGAATTCGATCGCCTCATGATAAAGTTCTAAGGCTTGATCATGATCACCGTTGCTGGCGTGAATCAGCCCCATGTTGTAAAGAATATAGCTGCGATCGTAGGGGTCTTCTTCTAGAGTCAGAGCTTCTTTGTAGTTTTCCAGGGCTTCGGCATATTCACCCTCACCCTGAGCTGACATGCCGTCACGGTAGTAGGCAAAGGCTTCTTTGGCTTGTTTGTTGGCAGGCATCATTTTCAGGATGAGATCTGCCATTACGGTGAAGGTCTTATCAATGAAGTTATCGTTACGTGGAGTTCTGGGCATAGATACCTGTATGTTATTGCGCTCAGTTGATTAGACTAGCTTGTCGGCTTGGGGTTTTTGAATACTTACTTGTTAATTTAACGTTAGATTGGTCGCTTCCGAAGTGTCACCCAGTTTCTGGGGAAGGTTAATCAATTCCATGAAGTTGGGGGGGC
>DATNPH010000189.1:0-12807 GCA_036703315.1 Coleofasciculaceae cyanobacterium | reverse complement strand
TGCGTGACTTTGCCCCATTCAGAATGGGTGTAATCTACAAACCATTCAGAAATAATTACGTCTTCGCCATAAGCAACCGCTTTGAGTTGTGCTGCACGAAATTCAGTCACTTTAGAAAAGAAGTCCAGTTCTCTAGCGCGATTCGCTGCTTTCCCCACAGTGGCAGGCGTTTCATTTTCCTGCATCACTACATCCTCGCCATAGTATTTCTCAAAGGCTTCCATCGCTTTCCCTTGTGAAACCAGGGTCTTGATGTCTTCAAAGTTGGCTTTGAGGTCTGTCGCTGTAATCATGATTTTTGTCCTATTTATTAGCTCAGAGTTGTCAGGTAAGAAACTTGATTTGGCTCATAACATTAATGATGTTTCATTCCTTTTAGTTTGAGAAGACCGCAAAATGGAATATGACTTATTCGTTTTGAGAATCAATCTCCATGTCAGATCTGATCACCTGCATCAAGAGTTTTGTGCGAACAGTAGAAACAGGCAGTTTCTCCGCCGTTGCTAGAGAGATGGGTACCACTCAACCCACGATTAGCAAACAGATTGCTGCACTCGAAGACTATCTGGACGTGCAATTGCTAGTGCGATCGACGCGCAGGGTGAGTTTGACTGATGAAGGAATGCGCTTTTATGAGCGTTGCCAAGCCGTTCTCGAAGCACTATCTGAGGCAGAGTCTAGTGTGGGAAAGCGGCGGAACCCTTCTGGAGTATTACGAATCAATTGCTCGGTTGCGTTTGGGCAGATGCAGATACTCCCCCGCCTGAAACAATTTCTCGATCGCTATCGGGATATCAAAATTGACCTAACGATGTCTGACCACTTTGTCGATTTAGTCGGAGAGGGCATTGATCTAGCGATCAGAATTGGCAAGTTTGTCGATCCCAACGTAATCTCACAGCCGCTCGGCACATTCCGATTTGTCGCCGTCGCGTCAGCGGCCTATTTGGAGAAGTTTGGTGAGCTACAAGTACCAGCCGACCTTTTGCACCACAACTGCATTGTTTATACCAGGCAGTCTACAGGTAATGAATGGCATTTTCGAGGAACGACGGTAACGGTGGGTGGAAATCTGCAAGTCAATAACTCGATGGCGCTTCGTGAAGCCGTGTTGGCAAACATTGGCATTGGCACATCCCCGATCTGGTCGTTTAGTGATGAACTCCAAAATCAATCAGTCAAAGTCATCCTGAAAGAATACGAACCTGAGCCAATACCGATTCAGGTGGTTTACCGTCGAGGACGCTTTCAGTCGGCGAAGGTAAAATGCTTTATTGACTTTCTGATAGATGAGTTTAAGGCTGAGCTGTCTTGAAAGAATATCTATCCCTGAAGGCTACAAATCGGCGAAAATCTGGCGATCGCACTTAAACCGAACTTCTCAAATTCCCTAACCGTGATGTGAGAGGGAAGTGCCTAAAGCGCATCAGTTCAACTGACTGATTTAACACATAAAAACACGATTCTCGCAGCTTTATTTCCAGCCGCTTATGAGAGCGATCGCGCTTCCTCTGATTAACCACAAGCCCAACCAAAAGCAACCTGGGTTTTGTGCGTCTCACACGGTGTAATGTGGCCGCACCCAACATCGCCAAACATAAATCTCGGCAGGCTGGTGCTATGAAGCAGAAACCCAAGTCGTGAGTCTTGGGAATCACCGTCCTTATCGGTCGGTGAGGATGTCAAACAGTCTAGTTTGTACTAGACACTATAGTTTGCCGTGCTAGATCGAGACTCCTGAACATTGGAAATTTATATCCAAGTCAGAAGCTATCTACAAAGTGAATTTTGTAAAGATTTTTATCAAAAATTACTCCCTGCATAAAAGCGAGAACTTCACGCTGAGAAAGATTTAGCAACACAAAATCACACCTGTTGCAGTTTGCAGATACGTCCTGGCATGGCTCAACTTTCAGGGACAGCGTCATTTAGCCAAAGGTCGTCTGTATCAGTACCATCTCTTTTTTACTCAGGAAGATAGATATCTTGCCAACTGTAAACCTTCTGATAGTTGAGGACGATAAGGGAAGAAGGGAGTTTCCACTCCAAGATGCTGTGTATTCTCTTGGTCGAGATCCTCTGTGTGATATCCGCTTGTGTTCAATGTTTGTTCCGCGCCGACTGGCAATCCTAGAACGGAGACAGCACCAAGATGGAAGTTACTACTACCGAATTAGTGATGGCGATGCCAAAGGCAAGCCGAGTCCTCAAGGATTGTTAATTAATGGTCGAAAGCGTCAAGCTCACGATCTCGCCAATGAAGATGTAATTGTCCTTGCTCCGGGCGTGCGAGTCAAGTACTACCAATTAAACCGTACCTTCACCCCACATCAACCTTCTATGCCTGTACCCACATCTAAACCTCAACCCATTAACCCATCGATTGGCGGATTGTATGTCCAGACTGGTGAGCAAAAACTGGTCTTCCCCCTAAAACATACCGAAGTTCAAGCCAAAATTGCTGGGAATGTGTCACGAGTAGAGGTGACGCAGACCTTTGAAAATTCCTTTACTGAGCCTTTAGAGGCTATCTATGTGTTTCCGTTGCCCGATGAGGCGGCGGTGGATGACATGGAGATTAGAATAGGCGATGCCTTCGGCAGACAACGCATCATCAAAGGCAAGATCAAAAAACGTGAAGAAGCTGTAGCAATCTACGAACAAGCCAAACGACAAGGACATACAGCCGGCTTATTAGAACAAGAGCGAGATAACATCTTTACGCAGTCTCTGGCTAACATCAAACCTGGTGAGCAAATTGATGTCACAATCCGCTACACCGATAGCCTGAAATTTGAGGGGGGCAACTACGAATTTGTCTTTCCGATGGTCGTTGGACCCCGCTTTATCCCTGGAACAGCAATTGATGAAAGCGGTGATACTGATCAAGTTCCTGATGCCTCACGCATCACCCCGCCAGTGATACCCCCTGAAACTCGTTCAGGGCATGATATTGGTGTCACTGTAGAAATTGATGCAGGTGTCGCGGTTTCTGATGTGCGATCGACTTCCCATTCGCTCAAAATTGAACATGACGGGCAAATTGTGCGGGTGAGACTGGGTGGAGAAGACACAATTCCCAACAAAGACTTGATTTTGCGATATCAGGTGGCTGGTGACAACACCCAGGCAACGGTGTTAACTCACTCAGATGAACGAGGTGGACACTTTGCCATTTATCTCATCCCTGCCTTGGACTATCGCAGCGATGAGATTGTAGCTAAGGATGTGGTGTTCCTGATGGATACCTCCGGTTCCCAACACGGTGACCCCCTGCTGAAATCTCAGGAATTGATGCGTCGATTCATCAATGGGCTAAATCCTGACGACACCTTTACCATTATTGACTTTTCAGATATCACAACTCAGCTGTCTCCCCAACCCTTGCCCAATACGCCGCAAAACCGTACTAGGGCAATTCACTACATCAATCAATTACAAGCCAATGGGGGTACCTACTTACTCAATGGCATTCGTGCCGTGCTAAATTTCCCAGCCGCACCAGCAGGACGTCTGCGGAGTATCGTGCTGCTAACCGATGGTTACATCGGCAACGAAAATGAAGTTTTAGCAGAGGTGCAACGGGAACTCAAACTAGGGAATCGCCTTTATAGCTTTGGTGTCGGCAGTTCTGTTAACCGCTTCTTGCTCAATCGCATGGCTGAGATTGGACGAGGAACCTCTCAAGTAGTGCGTCACGATGAAGCAACTCAGGAAGTGGCAGAGAAGTTCTTCCGCCAAATCAATAACCCTGTGCTGACTAATATTCAAGTCAGTTGGGACGGTACCGGAGAGGCTCCAGTAATTTATCCCTCGATCGCACCTGATTTGTTTGCCGAGCAACCCTTGGTTTTATTCGGGCGGAAACAAGATCGCACGGCGGGCAACCTGCGCATCACAGGTATTGCAGCAGGTGGACACCAGTATGAAAAGACATTTAACCTCACGTTTGAGGAAACAGGTAATCCGGCTATTGCCCAGTTATGGGGACGCGCACGGATTAAAGACCAGATGAAGCAAATGTTCGGCTATGAGACGAAAGCTGGGGTAGACGCGGTCACACAGACAGCTTTGACTTATCAACTGTTGTCCCAATACACCGCCTTTGTTGCTGTTAGTGAAGACGTGCGAGTCGATCCCGAAGACAAGCACATCTCAATGCAAGTGCCCGTAGAGATGCCAGAGGGGGTGAGCTATCAGGGAATTTCCGGAAGGGCTAATGTTACTACTTTGCAGGCAGCTGCTCCAAGCTCAGCCGCATGGGGGTTTAAGTCGTCTATGTCGGCTCAGCTTAGCAGTTCGGGAGGTTATGCTCAGGCAAGTGCTAACTATTCTGAGGGTTTGATCGATGCCTATGATGTCACATTGATTGACCCTAGTATGGTTGACGAAGACGTTGAAGCCTTGGAGACTACACAAGAGTGCTCCATGAGCCTAGGTTCTGTAAACCTAGCACCCTCGCTTAGACAATATTCTGCTGCGAAACCAACCCCCTTGCCTTGCCAAGTGCAAGTCGTTAGCGCAACAGGATTAGATCAAGCCGCAATTGCCTCGCTGATAGAACATCTGCAACATTGGCACTTACCTTCTGGTTTGAGTGGTGAAATCGTCTTCGAGTTTCCAGTACGTAAGAGTCGTGTGGTAAGAGTTGTGTTTGATGAGGACACCTCAACTTTCAAGGAGACGCAGGTGATTGAGATAATTAAGCGATCGCTCCAAGCTTGGCGGGTTCCCCAATCTGTTACAGGCACCGTTCGCTTAACCTTGCGTATCCAATCATAAGGTAATCATATTCCCCCCTCTAAAACAGGGGGGAGTATCAACAGGGCAGGAGAAGGCTGACGCTAGCAAAGAATTGAAAGGGTGCATTAGCCCTAACGCATTGGTGTCAACTTAAGCCCTGTTGAAAAGGAAATCGCGGCTACAAAAACGAAGTCCGCCTGCGCGGACTGACCGAAAATCAGGACTTTTGAACCCGCGTAGGCGGGTTTTGTCTGTGTAGCTGCGGTTTCTAACCGCCAAGGCTCCTTAAGTTGACACCAATGGCCCTAACGTTGCCCCTACACGAAAGTAGTAGCATCTTAAAATGATGTTTTGAACAAACCGCTGTGTCTTTCAAAAGCCCCTTACCCAACTACATTAATGGGGAGTGGTGTCCCTCCCAGGCAAGTGAATTTCTTGATGTAGTGAATCCTGCCACTGCTGGTGTGCTGACTCAGGTTCCTTTGTCACCCAAAAGTGATGTAGATGTTGCCACCAAAGCTGCTGCTGCTGCCTATACCAGTTGGCGGCGCGTCCCACCAACCGATCGCGTGCAATACCTGTTCAAACTCAAATTCCTTCTAGAAGAACATTTAGATGAGTTAGCCCAAACAATTACCCTTGAATGCGGTAAAACTCTGGCTGAGTCAAAAGGAGAGTGGCAACGGGCGATCGAGAATGTGGAAGTCGCCTGTGGAATTCCCATGCTGATGCAGGGTTACAACTTAGAAGATGTTGCTCGTGGGATTGACGAAATCATGATTCGTCAACCTGTGGGAGTGACAGCGATAATTGGTCCGTTTAATTTCCCTGGCATGATTCCCTTCTGGTTTATGCCGTATGCGATCGCCTGTGGCAATACCTGTATTATCAAGCCCTCCGAGAAAGTCCCGTTGACCATGCAAAAGGTCTTTGAGTTACTCGAAAAAACCGGATTACCCAAGGGCGTCGTCAATTTGGTCAATGGTGCGAAGGAAGTTGTTGATGCAATTCTAGAACATCCAACAATTCGAGCCATTAGCTTTGTCGGTTCTTCACCTGTTGCTCAGTATGTCTACAGTAAAGCCGCCGCACATGGTAAACGCGTGCAATGTCAGGGAGGCGCGAAAAATCCGATTATTGTTCTCCCCGATGCGGATATAGAAATGACGACTCGAATTGCTGCCGACAGTGCCTTCGGTTGTGCTGGACAACGCTGTTTAGCGGCTTCTGTTGCGGTCACAGTGGGAGAAGCACGTCATACGTTTACAGAAGCGATCGCCTCTGCTGCACAAACACGAGTGGTAGGCTTCGGCTTAGATGAAGGCGTACAAATGGGGCCAGTCATTACTCCTCAAAGTAAAGCCCGAATTGAGCAGTTAATTCAACAGGGAGTAGATGAAGGCGCAACGCCATTAGTAGACGGACGAAACACAAAGATTTCGAGTTACGAACAGGGTAACTTTGTCCGACCAACGATTCTGCAAAATGTAGACCCGAACAGTGAGATTGCCCGTACAGAAATTTTTGGTCCAGTGTTAGGGTTGATGCACCTGGAGACAATTGAAGATGCGATCGCGTTAGTCAACAGTGGTCAATGGGGAAATATGGCGTGTTTGTTCACCAGCAGTGGTGCTGCAGCGCGGCAGTTTCGTTACGAAGCAGAAGCGGGAAATATTGGCATCAATATTGGAGTAGCTGCACCAATGGCATTCTTTCCATTTAGTGGTTGGAAAGAAAGTTTCTATGGAGACTTACACGGTCAGGGGAAACATGCGGTGGAATTTTTTACTCAAACAAAAGTTGTTGTTGAGCGCTGGCCCAAAAATTGGTCACGTCAGTTTTGAATGGGACGAGAATGAGACTTCTTAACTACCTTCTCTCAGGAACTACTCAAACTCTCGCAGTGCAACACTAGAACCAACCTGCCAGCCTCTATTCACATATTGCGGTAATAGAGTTTTGATATCGCGATCGGGGAAATGTTGACTGATTTGGTATTCTCGAGACTATTTCCCCTCGAAACAATAGATTAACAAGCGATCGCGGCGATAGATCCATAATTGTGCAACGCCAATTGCCTGATAGTCCTCTGGGTTGGTTGTTGAGGTCAGATCGATTTTAATTACCAGATCGGGCGGTGGATCGTTTTCAAGATCGATGCGTTCCTTCCCTAATACGACTGCTCCTCATCTTCGTATGTTTCACCAAGGTACAGTCTGATAAACTCCTCAGCTGCCTCTGGATTAATTTTCTGAAGCGCATCCCGAATTTCAATCACTGCATCAGCTACAGGGTCGCCAATTTCATAGACCCAGCGGTGAACACTAGAGCGAGTAATCCCCATCACCACAGCCAATCGATTCTGAGTGATGCCGTAGTTTTCCAATACCTTCTTAAGGGCTTTGCCTGCTCTTCCCATGCCTGCTGATCGCAGCTATGACTGCTCCACATCCTCTGCTGAAGCACTAAGGTACAGCTTAATGAACTCCTCAGCAGCTTCAGGATTAATTTTCTGAAGTCCATCTCGGATTTCAAGCATTGTTTCGGCCACAGGGTCTCTAATTTCACTCACCCAGCGACTCACATTAGAACGTCTGATTCCCATCGCTACAGCTAGCTGATTTTGGGTAATCCCATAGGTGTCCAACACCTGTTTAAGCGCTTTACCTGCTCTTCCCATGCCTCAAATTTTGTCAGAGGGTCATAACCGAGTAAATGATTCCTTTTAGTTACCTTTGCTGTATGATCTACTTGGTAACTAATAGGAAACATATTTTCTAGATAGGAACCAGCAAAGCTTTACAGATTCACCATGAAAAAATCCAAAGCGACCGAAGCACAACGAGTCGCCTCAGATGTTGCTGCCATCAAAGCAGCACTTGATCAACGCGGCTACCGACTTCGCAAACAATCCAAACAGCCCGTCTGGAGAGTCATCCTCACCCCTGACTACTTCTACAAGCTGACTTATTAACCCGCCCCCATCAGCGCTTGGGTGCTTCATCCACAAGATAACGACACCCGCCGCCACGTTATTGAAAGCATCATTCAACGCGCCATAAAAAAGCAACCCGCTTACTCTGTTAGGAGGGCAGGACGTTAGAGCGTCCCGCTTCGCTAACATGAGTTACTTAGAACGGCTGCATCCCTGGTGCATCATCCGCCCCTTGCCCGATATACGCTCCCTCATCGTCGGACGCTTTCGCCACCGAGTTGACGCGGAGGGTCATCTGCGAGTCCTCAAGCAACTGATGCCAACGGTTCCCTTTGAAATCCTGTTTGATGTGATTCCCGGACAAACTGACTCGCAAGACATTCAGGAACCCCTGCAATCTTGAAACCCCACCCCAGCCCTCCCCTGAGCAAGGGGAGGGAGCAAGAATCTTATTCCCTAACTACCAAGGGAAGAAGTAAAAATCTTATTCCCCCCTTACCAAGGGGGGTTAGGGGGGTTCTTACCTCCGCCTCAAAACAGCAAATTGTTATAACCACTTTATTTTGCCGCCTCCAGCCTGCAAAGAAATTCTGAGTTACCATGGGCGCGTGAAGCGAAGCTAGCGCATTAGCGCCTCACGCAACTTCTAAAAATTCCCAAACAACTGCAATCGCTGTGGCTTGCCATCTAAAAAGATTACACACAACACAAAAAGCAGTACCACAATAAAGCTCACCGATTTTTGCACCCAATCTGGACGGAACGCTGGGATACACTAAATAAAAAAACTTGCCCTGTCATTAAATAGTGGATATCTAAAACTAATGAGTCAAAAAACTCGTGGTGTCATTGCAGCTGGACATCAACAAACCGCTGAAGCTGGTATTGAAATGTTTCGTTTAGGTGGTAATGCTTTTGATGCCGCTGTTGCTGCACTTCTTGCCTCCTTTGTAACTGAACCAGGATTAACCTCTGCTGCTGGAGGCGGTTTTCTCTTAGCGCATACTCAAAGTAATCAAAATATTCTATTTGATTTTTTTTCTCAAACTCCTCGTCATAAAAGCAAGCTGAGTGAGATTAACTTTTATCCTATTGAAATGGACTTTGGTACTGCTGTTCAAGAGTTTCATATTGGGCTTGGATCTATGGCAGTACCTGGAAATATCGCCGGGGTGTTTCATGTTCACAAAAGACTTGGTAGACTACCTTTTCCAGTTGTTGCTGAACCAGCCATCCACTATGCTAAAAACGGAATTAAATTAAGCAAGTTTCAATCTTATTGTTTAATATCAATTCTCAAGCCAATCCTTATTGATGTCAAAGAAGAACAGTTAGTTTATAAACCTACTGGTGAGGTGATTGAGCCAGAGGGAATGCTAGTTATGAAAGAGTTTGCTGATACTTTAGCGTATTTAGCTAGAGAAGGAGTTAGGGAATTTTATGAAGGTGATATCGCACGCAGATTAGTTAAAGATTGCAAAGAGTTAGGTGGTTACTTAACCTTAGACGACCTTAAAAATTATCGAGTAATAGAGAGAGAACCACTAGAAATTAATTATCGAGGTAATACTTTATTAACAAATCCTCCTCCTAGTTCTGGGGGTACACTTATCGCTTTTGCATTAAAATTATTATCGAAGGTTAACTTAGCTAATATTGGATTTGGTACAGCTAATCATTTAGGAATTCTTGCTCAGGTAATGCAATTAACCGATGTAGCTAGAAGAGATGGCTATGATGCTAATCTTTATCAGAAAAATATTGCTGAGAATTTTTTGTCTGATGACCATTTACTTGACTATCAACAAAGCTTAACAAGTACGGTTAATAAATGGGGAAGTACCACTCATCTTAGTGTAGTCGATAGTGAAGGGAATGCGGCTAGCGTTACTACATCTAATGGTGAAGGATCTGGGTATGTGATTCCCGGTACTGGGATTATGGTTAATAATATGTTAGGAGAGGATGATTTAAATCCCCATGGATTCCATCAGTGGCAAGAAAATGTAAGGATTTCTTCAATGATGGCACCCACCATAGTTTTGAAAAATAATTATCCAGAAATTGTTTTGGGTACCGGAGGTTCTAAGCGAATTAGAACAGCAATATTACAAGTAATTTCTAATATTTTAGATTTTAATATGCCAGTTCAGGAGGCAGTGAATAGTCCGAGAGTTCACTGGGAGAATGGTAGTTTTCATTTTGAACCAGGATTTGCTGAGAAGGAAGTTAGCAAGATAATGCTCCCTGCTAACAATCAATTAGTCCGCTGGCAAGAAAAGAATCTATTTTTTGGTGGTGTTCATACTGTACTGGAAACCTCAGAAGGGTTAATTGAAGGTGCCAGCGATCAACGTAGAGATGGGGGTGTTGCCAGTTGCTGAGGTAGCGATCGCTCGATTGTGTTAGATGAATATCTACGAAACGCTACACCTAGCGTCTTGTAGCCATTTAAGTAGAATTACTCAACTAAAACGCTCAAGTTTCAGCTAAATTTGATACAATAACGATTCATTACGGGTGACTAGCTCAAAAGTAGAGCACTAGACTCTTAATCTAGAGGTTCGGGGTTCAAATCCTTGGTCACCCATTTAAGTATTTAGGCGTCCAACAGGGCTATCATACCTCTCCCACTAGATAAGTTGACGCTAGCTCAGCCAAACCCATTTGCTCATAGCGTTCAAAAGGCTGGTGAATCCAGGGATTGTCTGGTAAGTAGTCCACGTAGTAATCAGGGGTGATGATTGAGCAGTCTTTGTACCAGACTACAGCCGTGCGAATTTCATCAATTTCACTACTATGATTACGCTCTAACCAGTTGATAGACTCCCGAAGGCTAACTCCAGAATCTACCAAATCATCAACTAGCAGTACGCGACTCCCTAATTGGTCGGTAGTCATCGCTAAGTGGCGAGAAAAAGCGATCGCACCTCGAACACGATTTTCCGATCCACCATACGAAGAGGCACTGAGAATCGCTAGTGGCTTCCGGTAAAGTCGGCACAGGATGTCGCCAACCCGTAGTCCACCCTTAGCAATGCAAACAATCTGGTTAAAATCCCACTTGGCTTCATGAATTTTGACAGCCAGCTGTTCAATTTTTTGATGGTACTCTGACCAAGAAACGTAAAGGTCGGGCATAACGAGTATCCAGAAAGGCGTCAAAAAAATACTACAACGAATCATTAAATTCCTCCGTTTAGGATGAAACAACTACCGGAGGTTATGTTAAGGTTGTGCGATTTTAAGTCCCGATTGCTAATTCATCGGCTGCTATGAGTAATATCTCCCCTTCTGACTCTTCTATACCCCCAGCAACACCTAAGGCCCAAAAGCTGAGTTTGAGCACCAAACTCGCTTATGGTGCTGGTGATCTCGGTCCAGCTATCACGGCTAATGTTGGTGTATTCTTTGCTTTGTTTTTTTTCACCAATGTTGCTGGTTTGAGCGCAGGGTTGGCTGGCAGCATTCTGCTGATTGGTAAAATTTGGGATGCAATTAACGATCCGATGGTGGGGGTGTTGAGCGATCGCACAAAGAGCCGTTGGGGTCGCAGGCTACCCTGGATGCTATACGGTGCGATTCCCTTCGGGATTTTCTTCTTTTTGCAGTGGATTGTTCCTCACTTCAGTGCTGACAGAACTGCCAACAACTGGGCGCTGTTCTGGTACTACGTCATTATTGCCATTCTGTTCAACACCTTTTACACCGCCGTTAATCTGCCCTACACAGCGCTAACACCAGAACTTACCCAAGACTACAACGAACGCACAAACCTCAACAGCTTTCGCTTTGCCTTCTCTATCGGTGGCAGTATTCTCTCCCTGTTTCTGGCTCTGGGTGTCTTCTCTCTGTTAAAAATTGATCGTCCTCAACAGTATCTAGTCTTAGCCGGCATTTGTACGGTTTTGTCTGTCTTACCTTTATTTTGGTGTGTTTGGGGAGTACGCGATCGCGTCCTTGCTTTTGAAGAACAGCATCGTGATGCTGAGGAATCCGAATCTGTGCCAGTCCTGGAAAGACTTCGGATTATTTTTTGGAATCGAGCTTTTCTGAATGCCCTTGGCATTTACTTGCTCTTCTCATTAGTTTTGCAAGTGCTCGCAGCTATCCTCTCCTACTTCGCTACCCGTTGGATAAATCTGCCGGGAGCGAGCTTCAGCCAAGCGGCTTTTTTGGTGCAAGGAATAGTCCTGAGCGTGCTACTTGTTTGGTTTGCTTTTCGCAATCGAGCTTTTCTATTTGTCATTGGTATTTATCTTTGTTCGTGGCTGGGGGTTCAACTTACCGCTTCCATCCTTCCTTACTTCGTCGTCAACTGGATGGGATTATCAGAGTCTGTGTTTAACCTAGTGGCGATCGCTGTTCAAGGTACTGCTCTGGTAATGTTATTCGTCTGGAGCGCTCTTAGTGCACGATTCGGCAAAAAAGCCGTTTACTACATGGGCATGATTTTGTGGATTATCGCGCAAGCGGGTTTATTCTTCCTACAACCGGGTCAAGTTGGCTTAATGTACTTCCTAGCTATTCTGGCAGGATTCGGCGTTTCCACAGCTTACCTCGTCCCGTGGTCAATGATGCCAGACGTGATTGAACTGGACGAACTCAAAACCGGTCAGCGTCGGGAAGGTATCTTTTATGGCTTCATGGTGTTACTACAAAAAGTCGGTTTGGCGGTTGGCTTGTTTTTAGTAGGACATACTTTGGAGTTAGCTGGTTTTGTTGAAACAGTTCCAGGGCAACCTGCACCCACTCAACCTGCCTCGGCATTATTGGCTATCCGCATTGCTATTGGTCCTCTACCAATGCTTGCCTTAATCTTTGGTTTGATTCTTGCCTACTTCTATCCCATCACCCGCGCGGTTCATGCCGAAATTCTCTTGAAGCTCAACGAACGCCATTCAGGAGCAGGAATTGATACACCCCCCCAATAATCCAAAGGATTACAGCAGCAGTGATCTAACGGGGGATGGATAACCTTATTCCCTTGAAAACTACCCATAGGCAGATTTTCCCAGAGAGCAGGTAGATGCTTAGATCAAGCAATTATGGTAATTTTTTATAAAACTTCGCAAAGCCGCTTTAGGTTAATTGATAAATGCCATAGTGTTAGCTTAAGCGGCTTTGCT
>DATNPH010000188.1:0-33906 GCA_036703315.1 Coleofasciculaceae cyanobacterium | reverse complement strand
GCCAGGGTCAATACCAACACTGACTGGTTGGGTTTTGGTGCCAGATGGCTCAGATACTAATTGCACAGTGAAAATACCTAAGTCGTTATGGACAACTTTGGCTTTTCCATTTTTCAACCACCGTCTTGCGCGACTTGGTTTTGTCGGCATTAATGGTTGTCCTTCTGGCGATAAAACAGGTACTCGCATAAAGAGATAATCCTCAGTTGAGTGTTAAGTCCCCTCGACCACCTAATTCAGGATGTCCACCTTTTAGAGCGAGTGTGGTCTTGGGGGTTTCCCCCATGAACATCTCGCGTGATGAAACCAAACCGTGACAAGCGGGTTTGCAGATAGTCCAGCTTGGGAAAGCGGCTGGAAGTGCGTACCAGAATTAGGCTCAACGGTCTAGTCAATCTCGCGTGTAAGACTTGTCTCTTACAAGCTCACGGCTCAACGTAGTAGCCGTGAGTTATTGACATATTCCTTGTCTCAGCCATCATCAAAATATTCTGTTTTATCTAGTAAAAAAGTATCGTAGGGTAAGCACGGCTAACGCTACTACTGCAATATCTATGGATGCGGTTCTATCGGAGGCTGAAGTGCTAGTTCAGCAATGGCTGGGCAGTAATATCCAGCAATGTCTTTGGCGATCGCGTCCGGTCGGGCAATTTTGTCTAGATTACAAAATAGGATGACGGTGAGCTTGTCGTCGATAAAGCGGGTCATGTTGGTCGCAAACCCCAGGATTGAACCATTGTGACCAACCACTCGGCGATCGCCATAATTGGGAATAAACCAGCCTAAACCTGCTGCATAGTTAAAATTTTCCCACTCATGACTACGAGCTGATGGATGGGGAGTCCACATCATGTCCAAGGTTGAGCGTCTCAGCAGCGTTTCACCACAAAGCGCCCTTTCCCACTTGACCATATCTTCTACACTGGAAAGCTGACCCCCTGCTGAATAAGTTACGGAGGGACTGTAGTAAGGCTTATTGCGGAGGGTATCATTTTGCCATCTATAGCCTGCTGCACGGTGCGGCACAATGGTTGCTGGATTGTTCATGATAGTTGTGTTCATTCCCAAGGGAGCGAAAATGCGATCGTGCAATAGTTCCCCATAAGATTGAGCCATCACCCTTTCGAGCATCAAGCCCAGCAGATAGTAGCCCGTGTTGTCATAGGCGTTCAATTCACCCGGTTGAAACTTGAGAGGCAAATCAGATATCAAAGCCAAAATTTCTGCCTTAGATAGATCGAGACGGGTAATGTCCCAGTAGTTCTTAACATTGGTATAGCTAGGAATCCCTGATTGGTGGGACAAAATGTGCGTTATCGTTACAGGACGCCACGCCTCTGGCGGATCATCCAAGTAATCAACAATGGCATCATCCAGCGAAATGATGCCCTCTTCTACCAACATCATCGTGACTGTGGCAGTGAAGGTTTTACCGATTGAGGCAATTTCATAGACTGTGTGTTCAGTGGCTGAAACTGAATGTTCAACGTTCGCCAAACCATACCCTTGGACTAAGACAGGCTCACCATCTTGCACAACTGCAACGGAGAGTCCAGGGATGTTCTCTTTGGACATTGTGGTTTGGATGTAATCATCAATCATGATTGCTTTGGCTTGGAGTTATCTTCGGCTCAGTGCTACAGAGCAAGAAGAGAATCCTTTCAACCCAATAATTTTAAATCTCTAAATAGGTCAGCACAATTAAATATAGATGCGTGAAGCTTTGTAAAACAAGCTCAACTTCTTACTATGAGATAAATTAATTCTAGTTACATTTGTTTACCTAGTTGTTTTTATTTACGCCTACGTAATGACTAAGCAACAACCAACAACTCAGTTTGTATTTATTTCCCTTGGTAGAATTTCTGCCATCAATAGAGTTCTTGCTGCTTCACTGTCCACTGGTTTAGAGAAAAAGTTTCCTTGCCCATATTCGCAATTTAGCGCCAGCAGAGGTGAGACTTGGTCAGATAGCTCAATTCCCTCGGCGACAACATCCATGTTGAGTGTTCTGGCAAGTGTAATAATTGCCTGAACAATCTCTGAGTTTTCACCAAGAGCACCAATTCGGCTGACGAAAGAGCGGTCTATTTTGAGGGTACTGATAGGAAAGTTGTGTAAGCGGCTTAAGGACGAATAGCCAGTACCGAAGTCATCAATACATAGATGAATTTTTCTTTTTTTCAGCTCTAGAAGCAAATCTTTTACCAAGTCTGGATTCTCCATAACTACGCTTTCTGTAATCTCCAGCTTCAAACTCCCAACTGCCAGTTGAGTCTCTTGAAGAATGTTGTCGATTTGTTCGAGCAGATCCGGTTGAGTAAACTGTTTACAAGAAAGATTAACGTTCATAGTTAAAGGCGCGAGAGATGGGAATTGCTCTTGCCAAACTTTCAACTGGCGACAGGCTTCCTGTAAAGTCCACCAACCAATCGGTGTAATTAGTCCCGTTTCTTCCGCCGTGGGGATAAACTCTAGCGGGGATATTAAGCCGCGTTGCGGGTGATACCAGCGTATCAAGGCTTCAAAACCAGTAATCTTGCCAGTTGAGAGGGACACAATCGGTTGATAGTAAACTTGAAACTCTTGCCGTTCAATGGCTCGCCGCAGGTCTGTTTCAATTTGCAATCGATCTACCGCTAGCTCATGCATGGCTACGTCAAACACTTCGTAGAAAGATTTGCCTTGTGCCTTAGCACGATACATTGCAAGACCAGCATCACGCAGCAAGTCTTCTGGTTGTTCTTCACTGCTTGTATTTAAGGCAATACCAATACTGAGGGTCATGAACACTTCAGACTTGTTCAGGTTGAAGGGTGAAGCCAGCATTTCATGAATGGAATCAGCAACACGGGTAACGTCACTAACGTCCTGAATCCCTTCAAGGAGTATGGCGAACTCGTCTCCTCCCAAGCGTGCTACTGTATCCGTAGAGGGCAGGGATGTCTGGAGCCGACGAGCGAAGTCCTGGAGGAGCTGGTCACCAATTTGGTTTCCCAAGCTGTTGTTGACTAACTTGAAACGATTTAGATTCAAAACTAGTAGGGCAAACAGATATGGCTGACTCTCTGAGTTGCGTCTACGGCTCTGTTTGGCACGTCGAACGGCTTGCCTCAAGCGATCCATTAATAAAGCTCGGTTAGCTAGTCCCGTCAGTTGATCGTAAAAGGCATTGTGAATTAATTGCTCTTCTGCCTGTTTGCGCTCGGTAATATCGAAAGCGTAGATACGAAGGCACTCAATTTCTGGCAGGTAATGCAGCACCTGTTCATAATAAACTTCATCGATTTTGACCTCTCGCCTGAGAGAACCTTCACGTTGCAGGACTGTAGCGATCGATAGCATTCCTGCCAGAAACGGATGCTCAGGACCAGTATCCTGTATATCAGGCAATAATCGCATGGCTTCCGGATTAAGATAACGCACCTTACCGCCTAAATCCGTTTCAACAATCGGAGTGGGGCTAAGCAACGCAATAGAAGCTAGTCGAGCGCTCTCTTGCTCTGACAATCGCCGTTCTGTGATGTCCCGTCCTGTTGACTGAAACTCAACCAAGTGTCCTTCTTGACCAATAATTACCTGATCAGTCCACTGCTGCCATTGGATATCCCCGTTAGGCGTTACAATTCGGTACTCTCTGGTGGCTACCGCATTTTTCAAACTCAACTTAGCGATGTGCTTTCGAGTCTTCTCTCGATACTCCTCAGGAATTATCTGGAACAAACTGCGTCCGAGTAACTCCTCATGGGTTTTGCCAAAATAGCGACAGAAGGCGTCGTTGACGAAGGTGAGTGTGCCATCGGGTACAAATCGACAGATTAGTTCCGTTTGCTCTTCAATGATCGCGCTATATCGTTCCTGACGCACACGCAGCTCTTCTAGCTGCTTGCGCTTTGTAATATCAATCCCTACAGCAAAAAAGAAGTCCAGTTCACCAGTTTTTTTAAAAATTGGCTTGCCACGCCACTCTACTAGCAGTTCTCCATTATCTTTTGTCAATACGTAGTTTTCCTTCAGGATTGACTGTTTTGAACTTACAAGCTGCGTAAAAATTTTGGCTAGTGGCTTGCGGTCAGCTTTACGAGCAAATGTTAATAAATAATCAGTTCCTAAAACCTCATCTAGGGTATACCCTACAGTATTGAGGAACCCTGGATTCATCATTATTATCTTGCCATCCGCATCAACCGCGACAAAAAACGCTGAACTACTTTCAATCCATGTTTTACTAAAATCTCTCTCCTGGCGCTGTTCTTGCTTCAACGGCTTGCGCTGAAATACTAATCCCAATTGTGTCGCTACTGCTGCCATTAATTCAAGCAAGCGCTTGTCTTCTGTAGGAGGTTCTTCTGGCTTTTCTTGAGACACCTCTAGTTTGCTTTTTGATGGTTTATTGTTTCCTTGCAATACTACTGTCTGCTCGTTAACAGGTTGTTCCACCTCCGCGTTAAATTGGTGTTGAACTGGATGCGAATGGCAAGCTTCTTTGAGAAGCTCTGATGCTCCTAATGTCGTTAAAGCGACTGCTTCCAGTGCTACTGTGGTGTTTTCCTGTCGATTATCTCCTGTCGGGGTTTCTGTTTGGCGATCGCATTCTCCGTTGGACAAGATTTTACCCTTTGGGTAAGCCTTGTCGCTAGGGATGTAGGATGAAATCCACAGCCGCTTTTTCCAAAGGAGTAGCCGTTGCCAAGGCGTTGGGTTCGGCTGTAGGCTAACGCTATTAAGGTGGGTAATTTCTTCGGTGAGGGTTTGATTCGTGGCTTCTACTTTTCTCTTTGGCGATCGCACTAAGACTTTGAGCAGTAACAACAGTAGCGCTGTGAATATTGAGTAATAGAATAGAGCCGTTACTAACTTTGAAGACATATGAAGCCAACTCAACTCTGGCTTCCAAAGAAACCAAGTTCCGTGGAGCATAAGCAATTCGTCAAAAAATAGACGTTTTAAACATTGCAACATAAACACTCCTCTGATGGCACCTCACCAGCATGTCTGCAACCGAGGTAAGTTTTATCAAGCTCATCATGTTGGATCAGCTTTGAGGGCATAGCAATCTGTCTTACACTTTACAGAAGCTTCAAGACCGTAGGTATAAAAATCTACTAGACACAATAGCTTGCATCTGGTATTGGCATCGATCTAGATACAGCCCTCAACACACAGAAGTGGCTTGCGTATTGTTGGAAATTTCCGGTTTAGGGGATGTTTATCAGCTGGACACCCTGTGCAATTAGCATCAGCTTCGAGATTTTTTGCCCAGCACCCTAGCTTACATCTGGCGAAACATTACCTCTAGGTAGGCTGTGTTCGAGGTAATCGCTTACAATTTTTTCATGAACTTAGTTTACTCGTTCTGCTATCTGTAGTGCCACTTTTGCCAAGGAAAAATACCCATTAGTGTGGTACTTTGCACTAGCCTACATCTAGCGAATAGTTGAGGGTCAGGATTGATGGTGACAAATCTTTTATCTTTTATAAAACTTTAATTCTCAAGACGTTCAAGCCCTATTTTTTAACATAGGGTTGTTTCGTCCTGCATACTCTAGCCTTCAGTTAACGTTATCTGAAATCCACTGTAAGTAAGGCTTGGAACCTGCTAAAATGGGCAACGCGATAATTTCTGGTACTTGGTAAGAGTGCAATTCAAGAATCTTCTTTTCCAGCCGAGGAAATTGGGTTAAGTCTGTTTTAATCACCATCTGCCACTCTTGCTCCCTCATAACCTGACCTTGCCAGGTGTAGATAGAATGCACAGGTACTAGGGTCACACAAGCTGCCATCTGAGATTCAACTAGCGCTTGCGCGATCGCTTCTGCCTCTTGCTGCGAGGAGGCGGTCACCAATACCACACCATAACTAGCGGTGGCAGATTCTTTATCCATCACTTGTTACCTAGTCCCTAGGCTCTAAAATTTTATTAGTCTCACCGATTGAGTGGCGAGTTTTTAGAGATTATATACTCTTAATTTCTTTTGAGAACGTTGTCCTAGAGAAAGCTTTGACCTACTTTTCTATCGATAGGAGTATCAGCCAACCGTAAATTGTAAGGTGGGAGCAGGAGGTAGCGGCTCAACCACCTCATTTAAATAGATATCCTCAACATCAACTCCATTAAGCTTTGCCTGACTTAGATCTGTATCAGTCAAATTAGCTTTTCTCAAAATTGTCCAAGTTAAGTTTGCCTTTTCAAGAGATGCCTTAGCGAGATTCGCTCCGGTTAAGTCTGCTCCTTTCAAGTTGACGCGATGCAGATGTGCTGCTGTCAAATCAGCCGCTACCAAGTTAGCTCCTTGTAAGTTGGCGTCCGTTAAATTGGCTTCCTTGAGGTTAACTCCCTCTAAATCAACGCCACCTAAGTCTAATCCCTTTAAATAAGCTCTCTTGAAGTTGATCCCATTTAAAGAAGCGCCATAAAGCTTCGCCCCAACGAGTCTTGCCTCCGATAAATTAGCCCAGTTAAAGTTAACTCCACTGAGATTTGCATCTCGCAGATTGCTCCTGAGTAAATTTGATCCACAGAGGTTTGCTCCCCATAGGTTAGCGCCTCTAAGGTTAGCACCGCTTAAGTTTGCGCCACTGAGTTTTGCTCCTGGTAGTTTTGACTTCACCATAAAAGCTCCAACCAAATTAGCTTTGGTTAGATCTGCCTCTACCAGTTTTGCGTCGCTGAGTTTGACAAAATTCATATTTGCCCAATTCATCTGAGCGCCACTTAGATCAGACTTGGTCAAAAACGCTCGACTAAAATTGGTACCTATTAAGTTTGCCCCTGTAAGGTTAACTCCGATAAGCGTTACTCCAGTCAAATCTGCACCACAGAGGTCAACACCAGCAAAATCTCGCTCTCCTTGATCATAGAGCTTGAGAAGATGTCGCACTTTCATTGTGTAACCACTCCAATGACTAGTCATGTATTTGAATAATTCAAACTATTTAACTGGCTAATTTGAATCATGTTATAATTCATCATTGCTTTTGAATAGTTTAAAATTAATACTTTTATTTTTTACTTTATAGACACGGCTAACTTGTAATTATATCTAAGACAAGATGTCTTTTTATAAAATATTTTTAAATATTTATTAAACTTTTAGTTAATTTTTTTTAGGTAATGTCATAAATAAGAGATTAAGCTGATGTGCATTTAAATTGCATAACCTACTCCCCTGCCTCCCTTGCGTCCGGGAGCCTCTCACCAGGCACCTTGAATGCCGACTAGCTGATCTTGATGCTTTAGCCAAGCTGGGATTGGAATAGGACTTGAGAACCTTCTAGTTCAGAAAGCTCCTATTTCATGGCGGTGGTAAACAGATTTTAGATAGTTGTGGTAGGGTTACATCACTTCAAAAAACTGTCGGATGTGGAGGGGCGATCGCTAAAGCGCATTCATTCAATCAAACTTCAAGCTCCAGAACTTAGAGCTTTCTTGAGAGCCTCGTAAGCTGGCTTGGGGCGATAAGACGTGTCAAAAATTAGTGGTGCCTCCACCTTGCCCGTTAAGTTGTTGACCCAAGTATAGCGGTCGGTAAATCCCCATGTCATGAAAGCTGTACAGTTTTGTGCCGCTAAGCAGACTCGGAGGAGATCGCTATAAACTCGTCCTTGAGCTGCCAATCGCTCTTCCCAAGTGCCCGTAGCCTCTACAATTTGTACATCTAGCTCCGTGAACTGCACCTCTATCCCCAGATCAGCGTGCCGCTTCATGTTCTTAGCAATACGTTCTACTGATGGTGGCTCTTTTAGATGTCTGTGTGTTTGTAGCCCTACGCCAGAAATCGGTACACCACGCTGTAGCATAGCCCTAACCAAATTGTACATAGCGTCAGGCTTTGGTCCCTCTTCATCATTACCGTAGTCACTATAAAATAAGCGTGCTTTAGGATCGGCTTCATGTGCCCAGCGAAAAGCCAAATCTATATATTCAGGCCCAATATTTCGCAGCCATATGGTGTCTCGCAAAGAGCCATCACGATTAATAGCTTCACTTACTACATCCCAAGCCACGACCTGACCCCGATAGCGACCGACTACTGTCTGGATGTGCTCCCGCAGGATGGCGATGAGTTCATCGCGTGTAAACTTATTTTCATTCAGCCAGAGCCAACGGGGTAGCGCATGGTGCCAGACTAGAGGATGACCGCGTACTTCTATATTATTGGCTTTTGCAAAAGCGACTAAAGCATCTACCTGGGTAAAATCATAGCGATCGCGCTGCGGATGCACATATTCAAATTTCATTATGTTTTCTGGCGTCAAGATATTAAACTCTTGTGCCAGAACTGAACGGTAGTTGGCATCGTTCTGTAAGGGTTCCCATGCCACTGCCGGACCAATGTAAATCCCTCGCTTTTGCGCCAGAGAACGCAGAGACTCGGAGGTAGATGTCTCTTCTACGGGGATTGGTGAGGTGAGGGGTTCTGATGGTGTACTACTCACCCTAAACATTATTAAAAATGGCACGAACAAAGAAATAACTAAAGCGATGAATACCCGGTGCTTCATGAACTATAGTCTTGCGTTCTCAGGATTTAAGCCACTAGCAGAACAGAAAACAGGAGGAGATGAGGAGTTCTTGGGGAGCGGGGGAGGGAACTATTTTAGCTTTTTCTAGTAGTCCGCCCAGCAAATGCTTGATAAGCAATCACTTTCTGTGGTGTCCTTATCTGACTGGGCTACTATCATGAACCAACAACCTATCAAAACTAGTAGAGCGTCAAGGTAGATTTGAGAGGTAAACATTAAGGAACTTCTTCCTTATTTTCCTTGTCTCCTCTCAACCCATCAAATTAAGGTTGACAGACTCCTAATGGGGCGGACTAAATGTGTAGGCTCACCCTTGCACCCCCTCTTCATCTCAAAACTTTTTTAGAGCGCGGCGGCTTCCCGTGCGGCGGCAGCTTCGTCTGGGTGAATGCCCAAACGTGTCAGATTAAGGCGACCTTTGTTGTCAATTTCTCGCACTTTGACAACTACCTCATCTCCAACAGCAACCTCATCCTCCACCTTGCCGACTCGATAATCCGCCAGTTGAGAAATGTGGATCATGCCTTCTTTTCCAGGTAAGATTTCCACAAAAGCACCAATGGGGATAATCCGGGTAACGCGACCCGCATAAACATCTCCCTCATTGAGTTTGCGGGTCATACCTTGAATGATGTTAAGCGCCTTCTTCGCCTTTTCACCTTCAACGGCAGAGACGGTAATTGTACCGTCATCCTCGATATCAATCTTGGCTCCCGTTTGCTCGGTAATGCCCTTAATCGTCTTGCCGCCAGGACCAATGACCAGACCAATCTGTTCTGGATCAATCTTGAAGGTCAACAGGCGAGGAGCAAAAGGCGATAGATCTGTACGGGGTGTGTCAATCGTCGCCAGCATTCTTTCCAAGATGTGCAGTCGCGCCGGTCGAGCTTGCTGAATCGCTTTGGCAATGGTATCCATGGAAAGACCGGTGATTTTCATGTCCATTTGCAAAGCCGTGACACCGGCATCGGTACCTGCGACTTTGAAGTCCATGTCACCCAGAAAATCTTCAATGCCTTGAATATCTGTGAGAATGCGGATTTGATCTCCTTCCTTAATTAGACCCATCGCCGCACCACTGACTGGCTTAGTAATTGGCACACCCGCATCCATCAACGCCAGAGTAGAGCCACAAACTGAACCCATGGAGGTCGAACCATTGGAGGAAAGCACTTCCGACACAACCCGGAGGACGTAGGGGAATTCGTCTTGCGGTGGCAACACGGGAACCAAGGCGCGTTCTGCTAGGGCACCGTGACCGATTTCGCGCCGTCCGGGCGATCGCATTGGCTTAGTTTCACCCACAGAATAGGGTGGGAAATTGTAGTGATGCAGATAGCGCTTATCTTCTTCTGGGTTGAGGTCATCCAGCTTTTGGGCATCGCCAGGTGTCCCCAAGGTTGCTGTAGATAGCACTTGCGTCAAACCTCGGTTAAACAAAGCACTACCATGTACTCGCCGGGGCAATAGACCCACTTGACAAGAGACGGGTCGTACTTCGTCCAGCTTACGACCATCTACCCGGACGCCATCTTCAACAATCTGACGGCGCATTAGCTCCTTGGTCAGCTCTTTGAAAAACTTACCGACAGCTTTGCTATCTTCTGTTGCACTGACTCGCAGCGGATCATCTTCTGGTAGTTCGGTAATCGCACTTAGGACAGAACTTTCCTTAATCTCATCTAAGGCAGCATCCCTAGCGTTTTTGTCCAAGTCAAATTTTGAGAGGATTTCTTTAATTTGACCAGAAGCGCGATCGCGGATAAATTGCTCTAGTGCCGGAACTTCTTGAGGTGGTTCCTCAATAACCAACTCAATCCCTAACTGGGCTATCAAGTCTCGCTGAGCTTGAATTAAGTCGCGCACCGCTTCGTAACCGAAGTCAATCGCCTCAATAATGTCTTGTTCTGGCAATTGATTCGCACCAGCTTCCACCATAATCACACCATCTGGGGAACCCGCTACCACCAAATCCAGGTCTCCTGCCTCAATTTCTCTGTAGGTTGGGTTGATGATAAAATCATCTCCCACTAAACCGACCCGCACGGCTGCCATTGGTCCATAGAAGGGAATCTGAGCTTGCAGTACGGCAATTGAAGCGCCCGTTACTGCTAAAACATCTGGCGGCACCTGTTCATCCATTGACAGGGTAGTTGCTACGATTTGAATATCATCGCGTAGCCAACTGGGAAATAAAGGGCGTAACGGACGATCAATTAAACGGCTGATCAGCGTCACTTTTTCTGGAGGACGCCCTTCCCGCCGCAGGAAACCACCCGGAATCCGACCGGCGGCGTAAAGTCTTTCCTCGTAGTCAACCAACAAGGGAAGAAAATCAATGCCTTCTCTGCCCGCAGCACGCGTCGCTGTCACTAAAACGGCAGTGTCTCCCGACTGAATTAGCACGGAACCACCGGCTTGTGGGGCAAGTAAACCCACTTTCAGTCGAATATCCCGTCCATCAAAGGATATTGACTTGTCTAGCTCTACCATTACAGTACTTCGTCCTTCTCTATCATGTTTTTTTCTATGTCGCAATCGTAGCACTTATGTTCTATGGCTGTTTTGAGGTAGACAAAGGTGATTTAGGATATCAAAAAATACCTAAGTAGAAATGTCTGATTAGTTGAACGTTCCAAATTAAAAAACTTACATCTAAGATATAAATTTCAAAACTCTTTAAGCATGGCGATTTTACATGGTAGTTGGCTCCCTGGCGAGAGTAGTGGTGGTTTATTTATTTGGGGAGAAACCTGGCGCACAAAGGCGTCCATGGACTCTCCATCTTTAAATGGAGCTTCATCTCATCCTTTTGCAATGACGCAGACGGAATTAACATCTTTTTTGCGTTCTCATACTCTTTCCATGAGTCAATTCTTGGACGTGTCTGAGGAGTCTCGTCCTGGTAGTCGTAAAAGTGTTCCCGATAGCAAGTCGCACAAATGGCAGACTCAATTGCTTGCTCTACCGACTCATACTTCCTCAACCAGTGAATCGGCATACCCGATGCTTTCTATAAAAATGCCTTTAGATGGGACAGACACCTCATCTGTAGAAGTGCAATGTTGGAAAGTTGAGGGGTTCTGTCTCACTCCTCTAGAAGCCGTGAAATTTCTCCAAGCATTACCTCTTGGCTCGTTTAAAGCTTCTGACGCTTATGTGGGAGGAGAGATGCGTTTTTGGTCTCAGGTAACCCGGTGGAGCTTAGATCTGCTGAGTCGATCTAAGTTTTTACCAGGAGTATACCGACAGCTCAATGGCGATGTTGTTGGTCGCTGGCAACCGCTTCTCGATAGTGCTGTAGACCAAGCTCGTTTGGAAAAGTTTGCCCAGCTTATGCCCTCGGCTTGTCGGGTTTATCAGGAAATAGAAAATGGGAAATTGGGAATTGGGAATCAGCAAGAGTGTTCTGTGGGTTCCTCAACCACTAATCCAAAATCCAAAACCAGCCCAGAGGAGGAAGTCCAAGGACGGCAAAATCTAAAGTTTGTAGAGCCGCAAGAATTATTACTTGCATTCTTGAGCGGTGTTATAGATGCTCAGGTACGTAACTGGGTAGAGTCTCAGGCTATACCAACGGTAGACACTCCTGTACAGGAATGGTTGCGATCGCTTGTCACTCCATCTGACAGGCTAGAAGCACCTGCCGAGGCTTTGGCTCGCCTGGAAGCGGCGCTTTCTACCTGGACGACGCCGGTGCAACAGAATATAGTCGCACCGACTTCCCAAACATTGAGACAAAATCTTTTCCGTACCTGCTTTGCTCTCAAACCGCCAGCATCAGGCGAAAGCAATTGGCGCTTGGAGTATTGTTTGCAAGCGGTTGATAATCCTGATTTTTTGGTTAATGCAACAACAATTTGGAGTCAGCCAGCCGAGCAGTTGGAGCATCAAGGGCGAACGATTGAGCAGCCTCAAGAGACATTCCTCAAAGGTTTAGGATTAGCGACGCGACTCTATCCTCCCATCGAACCAAGTTTGCACGAACGACTCCCCTCTTTTTGTGAGCTAACGCCAGTTGAGGTATATGAGTTTATCCGGGCGAGTGCGTGGCGCTTACAAGACAATGGATTAGGAATTGTCCTGCCGCCAGGATTAGCACCAGGTGCTGGGGCAAATCGATTGGGAATTAGCATCAGTGCTGAGGTACCGCGATCGAACAAGAAAGAGCGATTGGGACTGCAAAGTCTGCTGAAGTTCAAGTGGGAACTCGCCATTGGCGATAAAACCATCTCAAAAAAAGAATTTGATCGCCTGATGGCGCAGCAGTCTCCGCTTGTAGAAGTTGATGGCGAGTGGATAGCCCTGCAACCATCAGATGTCAAAGCCGCTCAAGCTATCTTTGCAGCATCCAAAGAGCAGATGACTCTTCGTGTGGAAGATGCATTGCGTCTGAGTACGGGTGACACAACTACTTTGGCAAAACTACCAGTAGTCAAATTTGAGGCATCTGGTGCCCTACAGGAGTTGATTACTAATCTGACTGGTAATCAATCAATTAAACCGATTGAGATACCAGCAAGTTTTCATGGGCAGCTACGACCTTACCAAATACGAGGTGTTAGTTGGTTGGCTTTCTTGGAACGTTGGGGTTTGGGTGCTTGTCTGGCAGACGATATGGGATTGGGAAAAACGCCCCAGCTAATCGCCTTTCTGCTGCATCTAAAAGAGCAGGAAGCACTAGATGAACCAACGCTCGTGGTTTGTCCAACTTCAGTACTAGGAAACTGGGAACGGGAAGTCAAGAAATTTGGTCCCTCACTGAAAGCTATTGTTCACCACGGAGATAAACGATTAAAAGGGAAGGCTTTTGCCAAGGCAGTTCAGGATAAGCATTTGGTCATTACCAGTTATCCCTTAGTATTCCGAGATGCTACAACGCTTCAGGGTATTTCCTGGCAGGGTGTTGTGTTGGATGAGGCACAGAATATTAAGAATCCAGGGGCGAAGCAATCGCAAGCCGTACAGCAGCTAGAAACTGGATTTCGCATTGCCCTGACAGGAACACCGATAGAGAATCGGTTGTCGGAACTGTGGTCTATTTTGAATTTTCTCAATCCAGGGTATTTGGGCAATCAGCAATTTTTCCAGCGCCGATTTGCTATGCCGATTGAGAAGTTTGGAGATAGGGATTCGTTGCAGACGTTGCGATCGCTTGTTCAACCTTTCATCCTCCGACGCCTCAAGACGGACAAACAAATTATTCAAGATTTGCCGGAAAAGCAGGAGATGAATGTCTTCTGTGGTCTCTCAACCGAACAAGCGACACTTTACCAAAAATTGGTGGATGAGTCTCTAGTCGAGATTGAATCATCAGAGGGTATCAAGCGTCGGGGTTTAATTTTGACATTGCTCTTAAGACTCAAGCAAGTCTGCAACCACCCCGCACAATACCTCAAAGAGAAAGGCATAGGGGCAGCTAAGCGATCAGGGAAATTGCTTCGTTTACAGGAAATGCTGGAAGAGGCAATTTCAGAAGGCGATCGCGCTTTAATCTTCACCCAATTTGCCGAGTGGGGCAAACTCCTGCAACCCTATCTGGTACAGCAACTGGGTTGGGAAACGTTGTTCTTGTATGGGGCAACGAAAAAACAGCAACGGGAGGAGATGGTTGATCGCTTTCAAAATGACCCTGATGGACCGCGTATCCTGATTCTCTCTCTAAAAGCAGGCGGTACTGGACTAAACTTGACACGAGCCAATCATGTTTTCCATGTTGACCGATGGTGGAACCCAGCTGTGGAAAACCAGGCAACTGACCGAGCGTTCCGGATTGGTCAAACCCGGAATGTTCAGGTACATAAGTTTGTTTGTACGGGTACTTTAGAAGAACGAATCAACGAAACTCTTGAAAGTAAGAAACAGCTAGCAGAACAAACAGTAGATGCTGGTGAAGAATGGCTAACAGAAATGAATACAGACCAGTTGCGATCGCTTTTACTCCTTGACCGTAATGCCGTGATTGATGAGGAGTAATGTCAGATTGGCTATTTTTAAGTTAATCCCACGCTTAAAAACGTGGGATTTCAAGTCATTAGTCATCTCAACCAAAAGTTAACCAGCCAAAAACCTGTTCAACTGTCAGTTCCAACTCGACCTCATTGAGGATTGGCAAGTAAGCAGTACCTTCAAACAATTCCACTCGCTGACCGGGAAACACGGCTAGAATACTCTCTTCTTCTGGGTCTATCAACCACCCTAGCTCAGTGCCGTGTCGCGAACAATGTAACAAGTTACCCAGCACCTTAGTTCGTCTCTGGTCTGGAGAAAGAATCTCAATCGCCCAATCGGGATGAATTTCAAATCGGTTAGAAATTCTGCCTGATGGTTTAAAGGGGATTCTTTCCCATCGGAACACGGCAACATCAGGGATAATCGAATCACCGCCAAAGGTACAACGCAGCTCTGGGAAAGCGTAAGCAATCTTTGGTGTTTCAACTATCTGGTTAATGGTCGTGCAAAGTTTAGCCTGCAATCGGCTATGTTCCCCTTGAGGCATGGGCTTCTGAATAATCTCGCCATTAACAAATTCTGATGCAGGCTTAGTTTCTGGAAGTTTTAGGAACTCTTCCAAGGTCAGCTTGGGTTTAATAACTGAGGTCACAAGTGGCTTGTCCTTTAGAGGTATTGGGGACAGGTTAGTTTAATTATCTGCGTTAGCGAAGCGGAACTGAAGGTTCATCGCCTCTTCACCCGATCTAAAACGCCTTGGCGAGGTGTCTCTGTAAGAGCATCGCGCCCTCACTCTACTAAAAAAGAGGAGCTATCGCCCAGAATTTCAACAGGTTGATTATTCTCTGTCGCTTTTAATCAACTTGGACGTAATCCTTTGCTGCGTCAGATTCGAGAAACTTTCGGTAAGCTTCCTCGTCCCCTCCAAAGGAGTCAACAGAAACCTTCACGTTGTTGTCATAAATGGCTTCTTTGAATTCTTCTAGACTCAATGGTTTGCGTTCGCAGTAGGCAATGACAACTTCTCTGAATTCAGGAATATCGGCTGACGGTTCATAGGTTTCTACCTCCGTAACTACCCAGTCTGTGGGGATGGTTCGAGAGGTGCGAAGGGTGCTACCAGGAACACTAGCACTGCACATTAACCGTTCTCCAATCTCTACTTTGCGCTTGGGGACAGGTCTATAGTCATAGGAGTCTCTAAGGATTCGGGTTTCTCGATCTTGTGTCAGCATCCCACCGGATAGACGAATTCGCCCTTCTTCAGATTTAGCCATGTAAATCACAAGGGTTTCTTTTCCTTCTAGGTGGTCGTAAACTTCAATCTCCATAGCGCGTATCCTCAAATGACGTTTGCTCCCCCTCAAAAACACAGTCTTTGGGCAAGATTTTATCTCCGTTGTCTCGAACCTCAATCAGTTTCCAATCGTTGTTTTTGCCCATCGTTTCGCAGTCTTCTTCGGATGCAGCAGCGTGGATGTTTTCCTTTTTGTTTTTCGAGTCCGCCATTACCCCTGATGATTATAGAAATGGTTCTGGGAATTTAGGATAGGCGAAGCGAGTAGAGCGCCGCAACGCTAAGGCGTCTATTTTCACCATATCCCTCTCTTCACCTGCTGATATTTCAGAGATTCATAGCGATCGCACCTCATCCATCCCAACCTGCGATCGCATCTTCACCTCATCCATTGAGGCGATCACAACTCATCTAACTGTTGCCAATTGCGATCGCAGTTTCTAAAATCAGCACAACTGTTGAGCGATGTCTGGCGACAAGCCGCTGCACGTCTACGCATTTCCGAAAAGTAGGTTTTGTTAGTCTCGCTTCACTCGTTGTCACCACAGCTCAAGCTGTCGTTAGGAATGCTGAAGCTAAGGTTATCGCACCTCTCCGCTAACCCCTACTCTTAACTCTCTTCTCGACTCCAGACATACTTTTGACAAGTTTCGCAGGCTTGCTTCTCCACCTCAGTCTGAGGATTTTTAAACACGGGATGGTAACGTAATCGGTTACAGCAGACTTCCAGCCACACCCGCCAACCTCCTTGCCACAACCGCATTGTGTTGTCCCAACTGCCGCTGACAATCATCTTGCCATCTGGGCTAAAGGCGACTGAAGTTACAGAATCCTCATGCCCCTGGAAAGGTTGACCCGCGAGGTTGCCTTCGATGTCCCACAACCGCACTGTCTTGTCATGACTACCACTGACAATCATCTTGCCATCTGGGCTGAAGGCGACTGAATTGACATAACTCTTATGACCCTGGAAAGGTTGACCCACAGGGTTGCCTTCGATGTCCCACAACCGCACTGTCTTGTCACCACTACCACTGACAATGAACATGCCATCTGGGCTGAAGGCGACTGAAGTGACAGAACTCTCATGCCCCTGGAACGGTTGACCCGCGAGGTTGCCTTCGATGTCCCACAACCGCACTGTCTTGTCACTACTACCACTGACAATCATCTTGCCATCTGGGCTAAAGGCGACTGAATTGACATAACTCTTATGACCCTGGAACGGTTGACCCACGGGGTTGCCTTCGATGTCCCACAACCGCACTGTGTTGTCACGACTACCACTGACAATGAACTTGCCATCTGGGCTAAAGGCGACTGAATTGACAGAATCCTCATGCCCCTGGAACGGTTGACCCACGGGATTGCCTTCGATGTTCCACAACCGCACTGTGTTGTCAAGACTACCACTAACAATGAACTTGCTATCTGGGCTAAAGGCGACTGAATTGACAGAATGCTCATGCCCCTGGAACGGTTGACCCACAGGGTTGGGGATGCCTTCGATGTCCCACAACCGCACTGTATTGTCATCACTACCACTGACAATTAACTTACCATCTGGACTAAAGGCGACTGAATTGACATAACCCTTATGCCCCTGGAACGGTTGACCCACGGGGTTGCCTTCGATGTTCCACAACCGCACTGTGTTGTTAACACTACCACTGACAATGAACTTGCCATCTGGGCTAAAGGCGACTGAAGTGACAGAATACTTATGCCCCTGGAACGGTTGACCCACAGGGTTGCCTTCGATGTCCCACAACCGCACTGTGTTGTCAAGACTACCACTGACAATGAACTTGCCATCTGGGCTAAAGGCGACTGAATTGACAGAACTCTCATGCCCCTGGAACGGTTGACCCACGGGATTGCCATCGATGTTCCACAACCGCACTGTGTTGTCAAGACTACCACTGACAATGAACATGCCATCTGGGCTAAAGGCGACTGAATTGACAGAATGCTCATGCCCCTGGAACGGCTGACCCACGGGGTTGCCTTCGATGTCCCACAACCGCACTGTGTTGTCATCACTACCACTGACAATTAACTGGCCATCTGGACTAAAGGCGACTGAAGTGGCAGAATCCTCATGCCCCTGGAACGGTTGACCCACGGGGTTGCCTTCGATGTCCCACAACCTCACGGTTTTGTCCCAACTCCCACTGACAATTAGCCTGCCATCTGGGCTAAAGGCGACTGAATAGACATAACCCTCATGCCCCTGGAAGGTATTTGATATTCTGGCTGTTTCTTTCATCACTCTATGCAGCATCGTTTGAACTGGGCTGAGAATCTGGTTTGGCAATTTGTCTGCATTCTCACCCATTGTTTGAATTGCCAGGACTAACCCATCTAGGGGTCGGGAAGGCAGTAAATTCTGCACCCTAGCAACTTGCTCTCGCAGCCTGAATTCAGTCAGTGCCTGCTTTGTCTGCTGAAATTGAGCGTTGCGCTCTTGTTCGTGGGCATCACTGAGTTGGTAAAAGTCCTGAAGGGTCGGTTCTAGATAGGCTTCTAAGTTTTGCCATTCCTGCCGGACTTGAGCGAGCAATCCACCCATCATTAAATTCTCATCCTTTTGCTGTTTCTCCCATTCCCACAGCGCATCCTCCATCCGGTCAATCAACCGTCGTAGTTGACGGTCTTCCTGACGCCACTCGGAAAACTGCGTCCACCCTTCCATCAAGGCTTCATGGGCTAAATCTATCATCTTGGCGTCTTCAACCGAGTCAGCAATGTCTGTTTTTTCCTCTGCTTCCCCAGTCACCAACAAGCGCCCTTGCACCAACTCATCAATTACCTCATTCAGCGCCTCCCGATCCTCTGGGTTATCTCCAGCAATCGCTAACAACTTGCCTTTGGGCTGTCGCTGGCGCGTATCCTTCTCGTCTTGACCTGTTCGCACCAGCTTCAAGACTATCCGCTTAATACATTCCTGTTCTTGCTTTGTTCGTTCCTCTCTCGGAGAATCTTCCGAAAAATCCTTATAGGTGTAAACCTTCTGGGCATGGCGATTCAGCGACCCGATCGCACCTTCCATCACCTGATATTGCTCTAGCGTTAACAGATGGTTTTCGCGATCGCGTTTCTCCCACAACTCCGTCAACGCAAACTGCAACAGTGGCAAACTCCCCGCACCTTTCACATCGTGGAGAATCTCACCCAGCAACCCGTCCTCCAGGCGATAACCCTGAAGTTCTGCTGGTTTTGCGATCGCCTTCTCCAAGTCTCCACCCATCAACGGCGGCATATAAATCGCTTGATTTTGGATTAACTGCGTCAGCGATTCATACTGCAAACAAGGTTCCAGAAAATCAGCCCGCATCGTCGTCACAACTGCCAACTGGGAATCGGGAATCTCAGCTACCTGAGTAATTAGCTCAATAAATCGCCGCCTGTCCTCTTCTACAGGACAAACCGTAAACACTTCTTCAAACTGGTCTATAACTAACAAGAACCGCTCTGCATCAGGGAGACGTTCAATTAGCTTAAGTAAGCCTTCCGGGTCATTTTTGATGAAGGCGTAAAGCTGCTTCTCTTTTGCACCCTGAAAAAACTCTTTAAAAGCTCCTCTCAACTCCGTCAATGGCTCAATCCCTGGTTTAATCGGTTTTAACACCCGCCAGCCACTTTCTCTTTCCTTGAGCAAGGGAATCAACCCAGCACGGACGACTGAAGACTTCCCACTCCCCGAAGCCCCAATGATAGGAACAAACGCCTTTTGATTGAGTTTTTGTCGAATCTTATCAATAACCTGCTGCCGCCCAAAGAAGAATTGCTTTTGCTCTTCTTCAAACGCCTTTAACCCCTGATAGGGACATTCCTCACGAGGAACAGAAACAACTGGCGCTTTTTTGGGATACTTGACTAAAGTAATAGAACGTCCCAACCCCATGCGAATTGGTTCCTGACCCCTGCCTTTCAGTTCGGCATCAATAACAGCAAATACTTGGTCACAAATAATCTGTCCATCACTTCCAGCCTTTTCTTCTGCTAATCCTTTAAGTAAAGCTTCAGTGAAAATGCTATATTCTTCACCCTCCCAAGCTTGTTCATAACGGCGACAAGCTGCCATCAAATAATAATCTCTCTCAGGCGAGTTAAACGCCGTTAGAGTTCGGTTCACTAAATCTTTTTCTAAAAAAGACCCTGCATGACAACAATCGAGTATGACAACCAAACTACTGACGTTAGATTTACCAATTAAATTGTTGAGGCTACGCAGTGAGATGCCATTTTTCTGTGAAATAATTTGCTGGTTTTGAACCTCGATTTTGCAATCTGAGGTAGCTAAAAATCCTTCTTTATCCTCAGATAATCGGTCAAATACGGCGATGCCATGACCGCTAAAGTAAATCAGGGCTTCACTATTGGCTGCTTGCTCTAATAGAAACTTCCTCAACGCTTCAGTTAGCACTTCACTCGTCAATTCTGTGCGACCAACCTCGCAGCAGTCTCGGCTGATCCAATTTTCAGGCAATCGCTTAATGTCCTGAAACTCTCCGTACTTTTCTAATACCCGCGCTACTGCCTCAGCATCACTAGGAGGCTTTTCCAGATTGTTTAGTCCATTACGGGTACTATACTCAGCAATCCCAATTACCAAGGCGTATCGCTTCATTTCATCAAACCAGATGAGCAAGTCTATTACTTTATTAATACAGAACTAGAAACGAGATACCCGACTTCTTTAAGAAGTCGGGTATCTAAACGGCTGTAATTTTCCCTGACTGACTGTAATCTACAATAGCGATCGGCAAGCTAACCGATCAATTCCATGACCCAACTCATCCCTATCCAATTCGATGACAACACTGTCATATATATTGAAGCCACTGAGGAGGTAGACGTTCCCTCTGTTCCCACTCAGACAGGAGGCGCAAGGCAAGGGTCTAAGGGGGCGCTGAGTGATAGCGTGCAACAACAAGCAAGGGAAAGCTTTAAGGCAATTCAGAGTACTATTTACACCTACACTGCTTTAACCCTGAATGCATTTAAGAACGTTGCGATCGCAAACGTAGACAAAGTTACCCTAGAATTCGGTATCGAACTCGGTGGCGAAGCAGGCGTTCCCTATGTCACAAAAGGAACAGCAAAAAGTAACCTAAAAATTAAAGTGGAATGCTCGTTCCCAGACAACACTACAGCGAAATCTGAAACGAAATAACTGCTTTCCTGCCCCTCAAACGTCCAGAGGGAAAGAGGGGGTATTTATTGCACAACAATGGGAAATAGGAGAACTGGATTGCGATCGCGCTTCAATTACATCTTGCTCCAGCCATAACTGAAATTGCTCCCCGTAACGTTCACCCAAGCACACTTGGTCAATCCCAAAGCACCCACCATACCCCTTATACGGCTCATCAGCATAACCCAACGCTAGCAGACAGCAGACATCGACCTCCGTTGGAATCTGAAAAGCCTCTTTTCTTCATGTGTCCAGCCTCATGCCAGTTAACTGAGATCTTGCACCATTGTCATTAAGCACATGGTGGGCAGTGCCTGCCAACACTGTTCTTAGCTTCTGAACCTATCCTCGCCACTGCCCAGCCTACAAAACAAAGCTTGTTGAGACTGGTGCAAGATGTGAATTAACCTAAACCTAGTTCGCGTTTGAGTAAGTTAATCGACTTAGTGCCAATATAATTCTCGCTGCAAATTAGCTCAGGGGGACGAATAATATCTTCTCTGGCAGCTAAAATTGCCGATTTGACAGCTGAATAACTTGCTTGATCGCTAATAATGGTTTGGGCACTGCGAACAAGAGCATTGAGTTTATAGGCATCTTTAACCTGAGCTGTCATGACTAGCAACTCTTCCCCGCGCAGGCTGTGGATGATAACTTCTACTATCCGTAGAATACCGGCACTGAGACTAACCACGCCCAGACAGGTGTTTTTGGGAAGGTTTTGAATCAGTTGGATTTCTTTAGCATAGTCGTAGATATCAACAGGGATAACACGGACAGATTTGGGTGCCACGATCTCTTCGGCTTGCCTAATAAAATAGCGGCTAGTTACTACTGTGCCAGAGTTGGTTTGATCCAGTGCTGTGGCAAGTTCCTCTATCGACACTAACTGCACGGGAATTCCCAGAGAAGCTTCTAATTCCTGCACCATCAACTCACCAGCACCGATATCTCGCGATTCAACTGTAACCAGTACCCGCGCACTACAGCGTAATCGCCAGTCAATTTCCGCTAAGAATAACTCTCTGGCTTGAGAGAGAGAGCAACCCTGTCCTAACAGTTCATCAAGGCTGTTTTGCACAACCTTGTAGGCTTCAGGATACTGCTTTAGGATGGGAGATTGGCGCTGAGTACCCCCTTCATGACCCTGTGCTTTGACATAAATGCCTGACCCCGCTTGGGATTCTACTAGCCCGGTTTCTTCCAGCTGCCGATACACTTTGCTAATAGTATTGCGGTGTAGACCCGTTTGCATAGCTAGTTGCCGAGTACTGGGTAGTCGGTGACCAGGGGGATACTGCCGAGAAGCGATCGCAAACTGGATTTGGTCGAATAGCTGCTTTGATGCAGGGATTTCGCTGTCTGGCTGAATATGATACTGAACCATCACAGAGTCTCCAAAGCGCACTGGTTGACAAATAAGAAAACGGGTTTTGTCATAGGCACCATTCAAAATAAATGTTTTGTCCCAAGTATTGAGTCTTCCGTTACTGAGCACTAGGTTCCCGTGGAAACCCGTACCAAAAACAGTAGTCCTCTGGCAAGGGAGCGTAACAGAGTTTAAGAATAAGTGTGTGACTATATCAATACTAGACTTTTCAAGCTTGATGCCGCATTCTCTCCCCTAGGCTGTTAGTCTGCTCTATGAGGTTTATGTAATTAATTAAAATATTTTCTATTTATTAAGTCCTAACTTATAGCCTCATCAATTAAGTTTTTGACTATATTTTTTAATGGTTAAAATACCTGGTAGCTCTTAAATATAGACACTATTTTTGTTTTATAAACCCTTTTATAAAAAATTTTAATTAATTCTATAAGTCTTGTTACCATATCCAATTAAAAGGAGTTAAATCTTATAAAATAAGAGATAAACCCTACCCTGTAAAATAAATTCCGAGTAAAGACTTGAGGAATAGCTGGTGAAGTGGAGGTAAAATTAGGCTGAAGTTTTTTGCACAAGTCAGCAAAGTGAGCAATCCTTGAAACTAGCAGCTATAACTTCAGTAGAGCACAGAACACCCATCAAACTTGATTCTTGATTATGGTAGATCGAGAAATTAAAACCGATTCCATCAAAATTTTCAATGGCTCTCTAGAAATTGCAGCTTACCTGGCGATGCCAGCACAGAAGGGGCATTTTCCAGGAGTTGTGGTAATACAGGAAATTTTTGGGGTGAATGATCATATCCGCGATGTCACCCGACGACTTGCTAAAGAAGGCTATGTGGCGATCGCCCCTGCAATCTACCAACGCCAAGCCCCCGGTTTTGAAGCCGGTTACACTGCCGAAGACATTCAAATTGGCAAGCAATATAAAGAACAGACTAAGGCAGAAGAACTACTCAGCGATATCCAGACGGCGATCAATTACCTGATCAGTCAGACACCGACGAAAGCTAATGCAATTGGCTGTATCGGCTTTTGTTTTGGTGGTCATATTGCCTATCTTGCCGCCACTTTACCGGATATCCATGCCACAGCTTCATTCTATGGTGCTGGCATTACCACTATGACTCCAGGCGGTGGTGAACCGACGATCAACCGCACAAAAGATATCAAGGGTACGCTCTATGGCTTCTTTGGCATGAAAGATAGTAGCATCCCAGCTGAACAGGTAGACCAAATTGAGGCAGCACTTGACAAAAATCAAATTCCTCATCGTATCTTTCGTTACCAAGGAGCCGATCACGGATTCTTCTGCGATCAACGGGCTAGCTACAATGAGACAGCTGCTGCTGATGCCTGGAAGCATGTCAAGCAACTATTTTGGGAAGAACTCTGCTTAGCCTCTTCTTGAACATTTGCCCCTCATCCGGTGTCGAAACTAGGTGATTGGCTATTTTTTTTTTAGCGATCAATTGTCATGAATTCAAAATCAACTCGTTCTCAAGCCAGCAAATCGTCTTTTTCTATGGATGATTTTGTCAAAGCTTTGGAGCAACACGACTACGAGTTTAAAAAGGGACAGGTGGTACGTGGTAAGGTATACACCTACGAGAGCGATGGGGCGTATGTTGACATTGGTGGTAAGTCTCTAGCGTATGTTCCGGGCAATGAAGTTTCAGTGAAAGCTTCAGAAGATTGGACTGAGGTGCTGCCGTTGAATGAGGAGCTAGATTTCCTCATTGTCGGGGAGCAAGATTCTGAGGGTCAGATAACGCTTTCACGGCGTCAGTTGGAAATTAACCGGATTTGGGATGAACTCGTTGAGTTACAGGAAAATAATAAATCTGTACAGGTACGCGTGAAGAGCCTTAATAAAGGCGGCGTCACTGTAGATTTATACGGCTTGCGGGGGTTTATTCCACGATCGCACCTAAGTGAGCGAGAGAACTTGGAATCGTTGATGGGTCACAACCTGACAGTCAACATCTTAGAGGCCGATCGCGAGCGCAACAAGTTAGTGCTTTCCCAGCGCGAAGCCACTCGTTCTGCTGGTTTTGGTCAGCTAGATTTAGGGCAGTTGGTGGAAGGCAAAATTGTTAGTATCAAGCCCTTTGGTGTCTTTGTCGATTTTGATGGCATCACAGGCTTGTTGCACATTAAGCAGGTAAGCCAGAACTTTATTGAGTCTCTCCCTTCCGTGTTCCAGGTGGGTCAGCCCATTAAAGCAATGATTATTGACTTAGATGAAGGCAAAGGTCGCATCTCTCTATCGACTAGAGTTTTAGAAAATTATCCAGGGGAAGTGCTGGAGAAAATGGCAGAGGTAATGGATAGCGCCGAAGCCCGTGCTGATCGTGCCAAGCAAAAAATATTGCAGTAATTCATATCTTGCACCACTCTCAGTAAGCCGCCCAACCCGCCCGGAACTCAAGTTCCGGGCTAATAGAAAAAGTCCACTAAAGTGGACTGGAATCCAATAGACCTCCTGCAACAGCCAATCCCATTTGAGAAATTACTCAATTCTTCTGCGTTTATCTGCGGTTCCAAATCTAAAATTAGGATTTATGCAAGAGGTCTAATGACTACCGACTGCTGCCACCTACACTAGAAAAAAAACCGATTCCGGCATAGAAGAGGGATAATCCAATGGCTCAAGAAGATGGAGCACTCCGCACACTCACCGTGGACATTGGCGGCAGTGGCGTTAAGGTGATGGTTTTAGATGAAGCTGGCAATGCTCTGACTGAACGCAGGCGGGTAGAAACACCGCAGCCTCCCAAACCCGATGCTGTGATTGATGCGATCGCTCAGTTAGCCGCTGGGCAAGGAGAGTTCCATCGTGTATCCGTGGGATTTCCGGGTGTGGTGCGTGGCGGTGTGACCTATACAGCAGTGAACTTAGACCCGGATTGGGTGGGGTTTGATTTAGCAACGGAGCTATCTAAGCGCTTAGACAAGCCAGTGCGTGTGGCTAATGATGCCGATATTCAGGGATTGGCAGCAATTTCTGGTAAAGGGGTTGAACTAGTAATTACTCTGGGGACAGGCTTTGGTTCTGCTCTGTTTGTGGACGGGAAATTGGTGCCAAATTTGGAAATGGGGCACCATCCGTTTCGTAAGGGGGAAACCTACGAGGAGCAACTGGGACGTGCGGCGTTGGATAAAGGAGGTGAGAAAAAATGGAACAGTCGTTTAGAAAAAGCGATCGCGTCCTTAGAGCATCTGTTCAATTACGAGTACCTTTATATCGGCGGGGGTGAAGCGAAAAAAATCACCATTGCATTATCACCCAATGTCAAAATTGTGCCGAATATAAATGGTTTGTTGGGTGGGATTGCTTTGTGGCGGACTTGAAGGAGGAATGTTGAGAACCCCGCCTTCTTAAGGTGGGGTATTGAGTTAGTAGTTAGTAGATAGGGGGAGGATTACAAAGCTTCTCCAAAAAATAAACAGTTGCGATCTACTAAGCTGTTGCTCATTTAATTGGCATATTGGTTAGGGCTAGTAATGGGTAATGGGTAATGGGTAATTAACCCCTCACGGTGTCAAGATCTTATCAATTACCAATGACTAATAACCTTTTGACCCCCTAAATAAACTTAGGGATAATAAACAATTATCTAAAGTACTTTCATCCTTCATCCTTCATACTTTTTGGTAACTGTTTCGTGCCTTGTGAATTATTGATGTTTCCTGCTACGTTGTTCACAAGCTGAGCAACATCTACACCTGTTGTCTGACGCAACTGCTCTAGGAAAGAAGCTATTTTGGTGGTGCTGTTACCACTTTTGGCATCAATCACAGTCACGTTTTGTGCATTAACTGCGGGTACACTAGAAGCCATCATTTTTAGCAGTACTTCCAGCTTTTGGAACAGAAAGATTTCTTTAGCACTTGGACCAGCCGCTTTCCAGGATTGGGCTAAGCGTTTTGTCCCCACGGCTTGCGCCTTTCCGTCTTCGATAATGCTAGCGGCATCTCCCCTAGCTTTTGCGATCGCTCGTTTGCATTCTGCCTCAGCCGGTGCCACCACATCCGCCTGTAGTTGTTGTTCCACCTGCTTGATTCGCTCAGTCTGTACCGCCACCTCAGCCTGAGTCTTAGCAACCTCTGCTCCTACTACAGACTCTACCTCAGCCACCACAGCCACCCGCTTGGTGAGTGCATCTCTGACTCGTCGTTCCGCTTCAGCCTTGGCGATTTCAATATCCCGCTCAATGCGTCTTAGTGCCGTGATTCTATCATTAGCTGACGACTGAATGACTGACTCTGCCTTAGCTCTAGCTTCAGCTATCCGAGCATCCCGTAGCAGTTCCACCTGCTGCTTACGTCCAATCGAATCGAGGTAGCGAACCTCATCGGAGATATTCTGGATTTGCAGATTGTCCAGCACCAGCCCCAGTTTTTCTAGGTCTTCCTCTGCCTCCTCCAGTAAGATTTTAGCGAAGGCAATCTGATCAGCGTTTGCCTGTTCTGGTGTCAGACTTGCCAACACACCCCGTAGATTCCCCTCCAAAGTCTCCTTCGCCAACTGTTCAATCTCTTGGCGGCTCTTGCCCAATAAACGCTCGATCGCATTGTGGATGGTGGGTTCAGTGCCAGCAATTTTGATATTCGCTACACCCTCGACTGTCAGAGGAATCCCGCCTTTAGAGTAAGCATTGACTACCCGTAAGTCGATAATCATGTTAGTCAGATCCATGCGGAAAGCACGCTCCAACAGTGGCATTTGCAGGCTGCTACCACCCTTGACTAAGCGGTATCCCACCTCTTGCCCATCTTGGAGTTGGCTGCAACTCCCTGCAAAGATGAGTACTTCACTAGGCTGGCAAATGTAATAAAAGTTGCGAATCACAAAGAATCCAGCCCCAGTACCAAGACCAAAAATTCCCAGCAAAACCGCAATGATTTCCATTATTTTTCTCCTTAAGTCTTGATCAAGCACTTTTGATGAGTGGGAGAAAAAGACATCTTCCCCTACCTCCTACCCCCTATTCCCTATTCCCTATTCCCTATTCCCTACTCCCCGTTCACGGCTGCGGTTAAGTGTTCCAACTACATCAATGCCGAGGGTTTGATTGACACTTTCTAGGAATTGGCAAACAATTTCCGGATACACTTTGACCAGACTTGCGATCGCCTGACCATCGCCGTTATCAATTACGTTTACATTGTCAAGTTGAAGTCGCCCTGGAATCTTAACGGCTTCCTGCAATACTGTCTCGATCTGCTGAATCAAGAACAACTCGGACGCATCAGTTCCCGTCTCTTGCCATACCTGGGAGAGCATATCGTTGACTAAGGCGGCGGCTTGAGCATTCTCAGCAAATAGGGCGGCTTCCCCTCTAGCGCGTAGCTCTTGTGCCTGTCGTTGGGCTTCTGCTGGTAACACTTCATCGGCTTCTAGGCGCAGACGCTCCAACTCGGCCCGAAATGTTTGCAACAGTTGCTCAGCCTTGGCTCTTTTTTCTTTGGCAGCAGCTATGGTTATTTCCTCTTCTGATCGAGCTTTCTGTTCTAGTTTTGCCTTGATTTTACGTAGATCGTTTTGTTTCTCTAGGATGACGATTTTGTCTTGGGTTTTGGCGACTTCAGACTGTTGTTCGCATTCAGCCTCTATTCGGTTGGCTTCGCCGAGGGCATCAGATTCAGCAATCTCAGCATCTCGGATAATCAGGGCGATTTGCTTACGACCCAGCGATTTGAGGTAGTCTACCTCATCGGCAACGCTTTGGATTTTCAGGGTATCGAGTTGTAGACCGAGTTTAATCAAGTCACGACTGACATCGGATGCCATACGTTCAGCGAACCTGAGACGATCCTCGTTGACTTGCTCTGGGGTAAGGGTGGCGACAACACCGCGTAGATTACCTTCTAGGGTTTCCTGCGCTACACGGATAACTTCAGAGCGATCGCGATCAAGAAAGCGCTCGATCGCATTACCAACAACTAACGGATCACTGGAGATTTTCACATTAGCGATCGCCTGAATATTCAGGGGTGTTCCTCCCTTGGCGTAGGCTTGGTGTACTTCCACTCGTACTGGCATAGTCGTTACATCCATGCGCTTAATTGTCTCAACAATCGGGATGCGAATGGCTCGTCCACCTGATAAAACTCGGTAGCCTACTTCTTGTCCATCTTTGGTGCGCCGCTTTCTTCCTGAGAGAATTACCACTTCGTTAGGCTTGCAGATGCACAAAAAAGATTTGAGAAACCACACCAATACAATGATTCCAAATATTGAGAGAGCTATCGGTAGAGTTGTTGAAATTAGCCCATCAATGCTGTTTCTTTCATCCCTAAAAGAAGTATTAGCATCTACTTGCGCTAGCTTCACCACGGCGACATCTTGCTCGAAAAATGATTTAAATTGCGGGTGAACTTTCATAAGGAGTCCTTTATTTATAAATATCTAACTTATAGTGTGGTTTTGAAGCGAGTCTTCTGCTACGACCCACACCTTATTACCCTTCATTTCCACAATGAATACCCTGTCGCCTTTAGTGAATTCTTTCTGTTCATCTGTGAAGGCTACGAACTCTACCATAGACCCCTGAATATTGACACGCACCTTGCCCTTGCTCTGGGCATCAAAAGGGATTTCAACAGTGCCAGAAAGACCAACTACTTGGTTAAAGCGCACCAGGCTATTCACCACTTTATTCCGCCGCCCGACATACAGCAACAACACTATCAAGCTGCCACAGACTATCCCAACGGCAACTGAAATGCAGGCAATGAGCAGCAATTGATTTTTCATAGTTGCATAGTTTTTAATTCGATTACGGCGTAGGTGATTTTGGGGGACTAATATTGATTAACGGTAGGGCACTGTTACCACCCATTACTTGAGGAAATTGACCATTCCATTTCTCGATCGCTTGCTTTTGCAGTAGTTCTGGTGTTAAGGTTTGCCGCATTAATCGCTGTGCCTCGGCTTGTCCCTTAGCGCGGTTAACTTCTGCTTGTGCTTGCTTAGTTGCTTTGAGCGCTTCATATTCCGCCTGCTTCGCTTGCTGTTCTGCTATCTGCTTCGCCTCGATCGCTTTAGCAAACTCTGGCGAAAAACCCACATTAACTAGAGCCACTTCAGTAACCTGAATGCCATAAACAGCAAGCCGTTTTTTAATGTCTCTGTCAATCTCTTCTTTTAACTCTGCTCGTTGAATGAGAATTTCCTCCGCCGTTTTTTTCGGAGTTGCTGCCTTTAGTACTTCATTAAGCGCAGGTGTGATAATCCGCGTAACAACCTCCTGTTCATCGCCAATCTGTTGATAAACCTTGTTAACCTTAGTTGGCTCTACATACCAGTTGAGAGAAAGATTTGTATTAACACTTTGTAAATCTTTAGTACCAGCAGAAGCTTCGATGTCAGTTTTTTGAATGCGAACGTTTATCTTTTTAACAGATGTAACAAAGGGTATGACTAGGTGTGTACCCTCATCCAAAATGTTATTTTGTACTTTGCCAAGATTTATCACCACACCTCGTTCTCCAGGATTCACAGTTACAAGAGACTTGAATAGGGTCATACCCAGCAATAGGGTTAGAGCAATACCACCGCCAGCGATGTAGTTAGTACGAGTCAAGTGATTGGCAAAGCGATTGGCAACTGTCATAGTTTGGTAACCTCTATTGAAAACGAAGAGTAAGGAGTGTTCAGAAAGTCAAAAGTCAAAAGTTAAAAGTCAAAAATAAGACCTATAAATAAATTGCATCAAGTTATTTAAGATTCAGTTGATTTTTAACGACGAGTTTGTCATTTACGAAGACAGCTGTCATCGAACTACCGTCAGGATTTTTCCAGTGGTAGAAAGCTTGCTCACCCGCAACTGGCAAAGAAACTGCCGCTGTAGTTTCCCCAGGTAGACCAACAATATTTTGTACCTGAGAGAGGGTCATGCCTGTCTGTATCTGCTCATAATGATGCTTAGTAACCCTGGGGTTAATGAGAGTACAGGCGTTTACAACAAAAGACAAAATTATTAGGAGTAAGGCTTTATGTTTAGCTATTTCTAGCATTGTAATTCTCTGGGTAATAGTACTCATGGTTTTCTACGCAGTATGGTAGAAATGGATTAGATTGCTTAGGTCGTGTCTGCAAACTGCAAAATCTGTAGTTTTGAACTTCTAAATATGTCTTAGGATTAAGTTTCCCTTTTATGCACACTGTCAGTTTTTGTAAAACTTCTTCACACGGGAGTGGGAAAATAGACTTTCTTGTTTGGTTGTGTACTCGCGTTCGTGGTGTCTCTTGCTCTGATTCAATGGTCATATCATTGCAGTAGGACTTATCACTATAGCTGTGCCACTTATGCAAGAAGTCGGCTCCATTACGGCACAGGTAAACTTGGAGGCAAAATGGCTTCACATACCGTAACCTATTTCAATTTCTACGCGGCGATCGCCTTTTGAAATCAAAACCAGTACCCCATTATCTTTACCTTTCTTGCCAATCCCCCAGTATTTGAACAGCACCGTTGTAAATTCTTTAGCAGAGGCATATGGTGCAGTTTCTGGTACAGTCACCACAGCAAGTTCTGTGCCATTTTGATGTGCTAATTGAGAAATCACACAATTGAGTTGAGCTTCTGTCGGCTGATCGAGAATCCCTGTCATGTCCGTCACCCAAGTGCCATTAATTTGCCGAGGATTGGGTACATCTTTCACATCAAGGGCTAGGGCTCACAGAAGGGAAACAGAGCAATTGTAGGAGTCAACAGACTGGCTTTGAGCAAGCGTTTGAGTTGAGTTGTTACAGGTTTCATAGTGTTTATCGTTTCGCTTTATTGTCTGTGTCTTGTCCTCACATCTTGCACCATTCTCGGTAAGTGACTTTCACCCGCCAAGAACTTAAGTTCTTGGCTAATAGCTCAAGTCCATTAAAATGGACTGAAATCCCTGTTCTGTAAGCTTTTGTCCTCTTAAGAGGACTTTAGCTATTAGCCAGGGGTTTAAACCCCTGGCGGTTATTGCAACTGGTGCAAGATCTCAGTTGTCTTTACAATCTCGATAGGTAAACGTGATTACCAATCGCCACCAGCTCCACCGCCACCACTGCTACCGCCATCAAAGCTGCTACTGCTGCTGTCATAGCTAGTACAACTGCTGCCGCTGTCTGAACTCCCACTACTGCTATCTGAACTCCAGTTGCTAGGACTGCTATCGTAGCTGGTGCAACTGCTGCCGCTGTCTGAACTCCCACTACTGCTGCTGTCATAGCTAGTACAACTGCTGCCGCTGTCTGAACTCCCACTACTGCTATCTGAACTCCAGTTGCTAGGACTGCTATCGTAGCTGGTGCAACTGCTAGTGCTATCTGAACTCCCACTACTGTTGCTGTCATAGCTAGTACAACTGCTAGTGCTATCTGAACTCCAGCTGCTAGGACTGCTATCGTAGCTGGTGCAACTGCTAGTGCTATGTGATCTCCCACTACTGCTAGCGACTTTGTGCCTGCGTCCTAATGATTGAGGAACAATGCGACGCCGACGACGCTTTGTATAATTTGTAGCTGCGATCTGCGCTTCGCAGCAGCGCTTCGCTATCGCTAATACTAATCCCCCGACAAGCACTCCCCCGCCGACGAATAACCCCCAAGGAGTATTGGCATCCTGAATCGGTTCCTGTGAGAAAGCGGAGGATTGAGTCGGCAAGATTCTCTGTACTGTGGTGGTATCTACTGCCGTTTTCATAGCGTTCATCGTTCCTTTTTACTGCCCATATCTCCACCATCCTTGATAGATAGAGGTATTAGTAGATCAGGTTCTGATCACTAGGCACTGATTTAGACCTGACCTTGACAAATCACCTCTTCTATGTAGAGTATGACAACTCTCAAAGCTTCTACGCTCGGACTAGCAAAAATTAAGCAAGCCAGAAAGGAACAGGGGTGGAATGTCGATAGCCCCAGATGGCTTGAGGAAGCGAGTAGAGTTTTGGGGAGAAACTGGGAAGAGGCAGGCTATTTAGCTGAGGGGATTTCCGAAGGAACTTGGAAGCGTTTTTTGGCAGGAAAACGCCCCATTAAGGCGGAGGCTTTCAAGGCTTATAGTCAGGTGCTTGGACTCAACTGGGAAGAAATAGTTGCTCGCGGTTCAGTTCAAGACTGGGGAGAAGCACCGGAGTCTGGTATTTTTTATGGTCGCATAGAAGAACTGGCTATGCTAGAGCAGTGGATTGTGAGAGATAGGTGTCGCCTGGTTACCCTGCTGGGGATGGGGGGAATTGGTAAGACGGCTTTAGCGGTAAAGTTGGCAGAGTCGATTCAAGAGCAATTTCAGTATTTTATCTGGCGATCGCTACGTTATGCCCCACCGATTGAAGACATCCTAGCCGACTTCATTCAATTTCTCTCCAATCAGAAGAAACCTGATTTACCGACTAGTATTTATGCTAGATTATCCCAGCTTATTGATTGTTTGCGAAAGCACCGATGTCTACTGGTACTAGACAATTTTGAAGCCATTCTGGGGGATGGCGAGTCTCATCCTGCAACACTTCGCCACCGCACTGGAACCTATTTAGAAGGTTATGACGCATATGGTGAATTCCTCAAGCGGCTAGGAGAATCACAACATCAAAGCGCCATCATACTAATTAGTCGAGAGAAACCGAGAGAAATCGCCGCCATAGAAGGCAAATCTCAACCCATTCGTTCCTTTCAGCTAAATGGTTTACAACAAATAGAAGCACGAGAAATCTTACAAGCCAAAGGTTTATCGGGAGAGACAAAGTGGGATATCCTGATTAAACTTTATCGAGGCAATCCCTTAGCCTTAAATATTGTCTCGACAACAATCCAAGAATTATTCAATAGTAGTGTTCCTGATTTTCTGAACCAGAACACGTTAGTTATTACTGGATTTACCGATATATTAGACCAGCAGTTTAAGCGCTTGTCAGGGTTAGAAACACAGATTATCTACTGGTTAGCGATTCATCGCCATCCAGTTTTATTATCAAAATTACAAGCTGATATTGTCTTTCCGGTAAAGAAGTCAGAGTTAATCGAAGTACTGCAATCTCTGGGATGGCGATCGCTGATTGAAAAAAGCACAGAACCCAGTGAAGTTCTTTTTACTTTACCGCCCATTGTGATGAAGTATGTTACTAACTATTTCGTTGAGCAAGTTTGTGAGCAACTCTGCGATGAAGCAATTGAACTTCTTAGAAGCCATACCTTAGTCAACCCCCAAGAAGACAACATTCAAGAATTTCAATTTAAACCTATCCTAACAGCAGTTAAAGAACAGCTAGTCTCAGCCTTTAGAAGTGAGAAACGTCTTATAGAACACCTAAAAAGAATTCTCTCTATACTGGAAGATAAGCCTGCACTAGAAGTCGGATATGCAAAAGACAACATCCTCAACCTGCTTGCAGAACTAGAAGCGGGTTGGTGAACTACCCACACTAAATCGAAGCGATTATAGTGTGGGCTTCTAACATCACGGGGGAATGCCTCAGAACGGACTTACGTCCCAACTTTGGTCTTACTTCCCCTCCGTTAGCAGAGACGGCTATTCCATCCGTCTGTAAT
>DATNPH010000122.1:0-21344 GCA_036703315.1 Coleofasciculaceae cyanobacterium | reverse complement strand
TCGGTTCCACAGTGATACAAGTTTTGCCCCCTGATCTAAACAACTCTGGTCAGATTGTTTTCGATGCAATACTTGCTGACGGTACTAGAGGCATCTACGTCGCCACCCCCGTCTCTGAACCCACTTCTGTTCCCGAACCCGCTTCTACATTTGGTCTATTGGCGTTTGGTGCTTTAGGTACAGGTTCAATGCTCAAACGCAAGCAGAAAAAGCTGCTCAACTCGGCATCGTAGACAGAGAAACCACCGATTGAGGAAACCGACTCTTTAACGCTGGCAAAACCGAACAAGGCTTTTTCTGCTGCAAGTTATCCGACGAGTGACCACTAAACGTATTCCACCGAAAAGGCCCTTTTTGAGCCGCTGACATCCACAGCAAACGCTTCGCCCGCGTCATCGCCACATACAGCAGACGAAACTCCTCCGCCGTCTTCAAGTGTCCCGCTTGTTCCCACGCCTCCATTGCCATCGGTAAGGGCAACCGCTGATGGAGACTGGCGCGAATTTGTGCCCTGGCGACTTCTGCAAGGGTAAAGTCTCCCAAAAACTGGGCAGCAGTCGGTACCCAAGGACTACCAGGAAGCGTGTCTTCATGCAAAAACGGCAGGAAGACATAGTCCCAGTCCAGTCCCTTAGCTTTGTGCATGGTGATGATGGTGAGTTGACCGGCGCGGAGATAGCGGGCGTCTGCGTCTTCTGTTTCTACAGGTTCAAAGCGTTCCGATGTGACGATTTCATTGAGGGCAGCGAGGGTAGCGAGCATGGAACTGTTTCCATACGTTTGTTTTGCAACCCGTTCTGATAATTTATCCGCTGTTGCTAGCTCCGATTGGTCGTAGTTTAAGGTTAGAGCCAGGAAGGAAATCAGCTGATAGTGGGGCAGTTCTAAACGAGCGCGAAGCAGACTACTACAGTATTTGCGAGCTTGACGCACGGGAGGTGTTTGTTGGGGGTCGAGGGGACCGGGGTAGAGGAATTGCTCTGGGAAGGTGGCGAGGGCGTTGAGGTCTTGGGTGGGAATCAGCTGGCGCTGTACGAGGACTTCTAGTGCCGCTTTCAGGTAATCAGGAGAATGAGGGCGGTCAAGGAATTGCAGTAGCGAAAGGATTTCAGCAGGAACGTGGGAGTGGCGATCGCTTTGTGCAACATCATAAACCTCAATCCCATGCTGACGCTTCAGATACTCCAGCTTCTGCGCCACAAAACTACCCTGACGATTCTCCCGCACCAACACTGCCGCCCGACTATCTGGGTATTTAGCAAATAACTCAACCACCCGCTCTCCCATTAGCTCAACGGTGTGGTAAATGTCTCTAGGAGTATAGATTTCCAATCCTCGACCCACGGGGTTAGGGTTGGCATCGGCTTGAGGGTCGCCAGCAGCAACGGGACGAATGGTTTGAGGGCGAAAAGCTTGCTCAGCACCCGTAAGCTGGGAGCGATTGACCCAGTTTAAGACAAAGTTGGCAGCGTCAATGATGATTTGGGTACTGCGACCCGCTTGATCCATTGTTGCCAGACGAGCAATGGCTTTACACTCTTCGCAGAAGCGATTGAAATAAACCGGGTCAGCTGGGGTGAAGGTGGAGTTAATCGCTTGATTGGGGTCACCAACCCGGATTAAATTCGGCGGTACGTTTGGGTTATTGGGGTCAGCGGCAAGGGTTTCTAGGAGTTTGAATTGCAATGGCGTCGAATCCTGAGCTTCGTCTTCAAAGACGGCAAAGAATTGGTTCTGCCACAGTTTGCGGACAGCATCATCTTTCAATACTCGTAGTGCTGCCAAAATCATGTCATCGTAGTCGATGAAGTTACGCGATCGCGCTACGCTTTGATACTGTTCATATAACCCTGCTGCGATCGCCAATGTCTCATAAGCATCCGGCGTCTGTTCGCTAAGTTGCCACAAATCTTGAGGCAACAAACCAGAGCTTTTTGCTTCATGGATGACGATTTGTGCAATTTCAGGTAGCACCTCAGTCCGTAACACAGATTGTCGCCGCAATCGCTCGGTTTCTTCCCCATCAAATTGACGCCCTTCTAGCAGGATGGAATAACGGCGTGGGTTAGCGGCAATCCACTGTTCTACACAAGCACGAATTAGGCGGTGGCTTTGATTCGGCGTCACTAACGTTGCACGATCAAGATTGAGTCCGGACAACTCTGGATGACGGGTGGCAATGTTCAGCGCCAAACCATGCAGGGTATAGACAACGAAGCTGTTTTGTGGTAGACGAAGGTCTTTCAGGTTTTCGCGGATTTTAGCTTTGATACTAGCGGCAGCGGAGCGAGTGAAAGTGACGACGACTAGCTGACGCTTTCCATGGAGTTGGTAACGTGCGATCGCAAATGCAGCCGCGACTGCCATACCCGTAGACTTCCCAGCACCGGGAACAGCGGAAACTGCCAGTTGTCCCCCCTGCCAATCCGCCATGCTTTGTTGTCCACGTCGCAAGCCATTGCGGAGTCGCTGCAATGTCTGCTCCCGCAATGCCAGTAGAATTTTAGTCTGGCTTGTCTGGTTTTGGGGGTCATCCTGTGACATTGAGTGTCGGTAATCGTTGCGATGTAGATGTATTAGCTACAGTTCAGCTAGGGCTGGAAGCCTTAAAATCAGGCTAGTTTCCTTGTGCAATATTAGCCATCCTAGCAACAGCCATGTTTTCTGTAGCACTTAGAGCCAAACGCGCTTTCTGGACAGTTGGTCTGTGTTTAACTTTAATCCTTTTCTCGCTGCCCAGTTACGCCCTGACCATACAAGAGGTGCCTAATCCCCGAAAAGAAGATAGCGGTTGGGTAACGGATATGGCACAAATACTCAGCACGAAAACCGAAGCCAAGCTCAACCAGATCATCTCTGAGTTAGAACGTCAAACTGGGGATGAAATTGCCGTTGTCACCGTACCCGAAACAACACCTAACCCTAAAGCCTTTACCACAAAACTATTCAACTACTGGGATATTGGCAAAAAGGGAGTGCTGCTTTTGGTTTCTAAACGCGATCGCCGTGTAGAAATTACAACCGGCTATGGTATCGAGTCCCTGCTGCCGGATGCGCAAGTAAGTGACATCATCCAAAAAGAAATTATCCCTCAATTCAAACAGGGAAATTTTGAAGGTGGCATCCTAGCTGGCACTAAATCACTGGTAACCAAACTTGGTGGTAATGTTGCTATCGATGCTGTTGATATAGACACAACGGCTAACTTTAATCCCCAGTCTGGTTACGTCGTGTTAGGCATACTTTTTATAAGTTCGCTTGTTTTACTATCTCTTTGGTGGTTCTCATCAATCAGCCGTCGTAACGGCTTTACCGATATCAACAGCAGTAGTGAGTTAGGTGGTGGCGACAGTGGTGGTAGCTAGTAAAAGCTGCTAGTGAGAAGAAGCGCGATCGCTCCTTCTCAAAATTGATAGGCTCCCCCCTTAAGAAACACATCGAGGAACAAGACGCATCATCACCCCAGTACGTGGCCACAAAATTGATTTAATAAAAGGCTCAACCTGAGCAGGAGAAACAAGCTGCAACCGATAACGAGACAGCACTGTAGCAACAACCAGCTGGATTTCAATAACCGCTAAATGAAGTCCAATACAAGTTCGGGAACCACTACCAAAAGGGATGTAGGCACAGCGAGGACGATCCACAGAGCGATTGGAAGCAAAACGATCGGGATTAAATTTAGAAGGCTCAACCCAAAACTCAGGATGCCGATGAACCAAATAGGAACTACTAAAGACCATAGAATCTTTAGGTATGTGATAACCCGAAATCTCGTCATCCTCAACAGCATCACGAGCGATCGCCCAGACGGGAGGATAAAGACGCATTACTTCCTCAATAACGCACTTGGTATATTCAAGACGTGACAGATCGGATGCCGTTGGAGTACGCCCACCCAGTACATCATCAACTTCACTGAAAAGTCGTTGCTCCACCTCAGGATTAATCGCCAGCAAATACCACAACCAAGTTAACGTACTTGCCGTTGTCTCACTTCCCGCTAAGAACAGCGTAAGCAACTCATCACGTAACTGCTGTCGATCTATAGATTCACCAGATCGAGCAGTCGATGAAGACAGCAACGCCGCCAGTAAATCATCTTGAACATTCCCACCACAAGAACGCTGCTCGACAAGCTTATCGATAAATCGATTTAACACGCCCATTGCTTTTTTAAAAGCCAGATTTGATGATGTAGGGATAAAAGCAGGCCAATCAACAACAGCCAAACCTTTTTGAGAAACATAATCCAAAGCAAAACGAAGAGCAAAACCTAAATCTTTATCCTCATCTAACTGCGTAGTTCCTAGCAAAGTTCGACCAACAACACTCATCGTCAAACCCAGCATTTGTTCGCCAATTTCTACGGGAGACTTTGCTTTAACATAAGGCTGCCATTGATTCAACATCTGCTCAGTAGAAGCCGTAATAGCCTCAAGATACTGATGTTTAATCTTACCCTCGGTAAAAAAAGGCTGCATACGGCGTCTTTGTCGTTGCCACAACTCACCTTCACTAGTAAGCAACCCTTTTCCCAGCATAAGTTCTAGCTTTTTATACCCTTGACCTTTGCTATAACGCTGATGATGATCGACCAAAACATGCTGAATAAACTTCGGATGAGCAAGTAGTACAAAATTTTTCCAACCCATCTGACAGCAAGCTACATCCCCAAACTGCTGCCAAATATCGTAGAAAAACTGAAGGTAGCCCTTGCGCTGTATTTCAAGCAGACTTCCCAAAACTAAGTAGCTATTGAGGCCAGGTGCCAACTTATAAGTAGTGTTACGCATGATAAATCGCTAGGTAGATTTACAGAAACTCGACGCCTCACACCCCGAAGGAGTGAAATGACTATAGGACTTACGCATAACCTGTATTTGTAGGGTGGGCATAGCCCACCATCACGCTATAGGTAGTACCTAAAGGCTCGATTTGCGTAAGTCCTGGGCTACTCTCACAGCCTTGATGTTCAAATTAGAGAAATTTCGGCTTAACGACAACAAATGAGACAGCCCAGAGCTGGGGAGCGCTCTCGACTTAGTAATTACAGACTGTTTCTAAATTTCCAACCGTAATTTTACGGATAGAGCATCGAGTGCGGGGACGACGTTTCAGTAAATTCCCCAATTACAGGAAATTCGCCAAGAACTACAGTCTCTATAACCTCTTGCGCTGTCCTTGTCGAAAATTTACAGAGAATGCAGTTTTTGATCTGCATCAGAACGCTCCAAGCTTGGAGCGTTTCTCCATTGCTGCATCTTCTCCATCGAAGCAAGTACAGCTCACTAGAATTTCGCTGAGCTAGAAGAAATTTCAACCAGGAGTATCAATGAATACTGTTGTTCTACCTAGGCTGTATTGCCCATTCCCTTTAGCTATCAATAAGCACGCTGAGTCCCTTCACCAACACACTATCGAGTGGGTACGTAAGTTTAATCTAATTACAGATGAAGCGGTTTACCAGCAGTTTTGCGAGTCAAAGTTTTCTGATTTGGCGGCTCGTGTTTATCCCCATGCAGAGTTTAAAGAACTGAAACTTCTTTCGGATTGGAATGTCTGGTTGTTTATCTTTGATGACCAGATCGATGAGGGAGGAATAGGAAAGCAACCCGAGCAATTAACCGTCTTTTATACCAGGTTAGTTGATGTCTTGAAAGACTCAGATACTGCACCTCAGCTTGGTCCGTTGGGTGCGGCTTTACAGGATATCCGACAACGGATAATACAGCAGAAGCCCAGCACATGTTTAATGAATCGTTTCATCTACAGTGTTGAAAATTGCTTGGCAGCATCCGTCTGGGAGGCAAAAAATCGCGCTAATGGTATTACGCCCAATGTGGCAACTTATATCAAAATGCGAACCCTTACCAGTGGCATACCAACGATTCTTGATTTGATCCTTATCGCCCTAAGGCTCGATCTACCACCTGAAGTACTCAACCACAGTGATGTTCAGCGCCTGTCCTTGATGGCAAATAATGCGGTTTGCTGGGCTAATGACATTTTCTCATCACATAAGGAGATGAGTTGCGGCGATGTACATAATCTAGTGTTAACGCTGCGACACGAGCATCAGTGTAATCTTCAGGAGGCAATTCAACGCGCTGTCGAACTTCACGATAATGAGGTACGAGCCTTTGTAGAACTGGAAACCCAGTTGCCATCTTTTGGAAAAGACGTAGACTACCAGTTAGAACGGTATGTATCCAGCCTTTGTTCTTGGATGCGTGGTAGTCTCGATTGGCACTGTACCTCTGAGCGATACAGGTTTGCGGAAGCGGGGTTTTATAGATGAAACAACATAGTTTATGAACTTGGATAACTTGCAAGAGCAGATAAACAGTATGCGATCGCGATTAGCAGAGCGGCAACAGCAAGTGCAGTGTACTCCCTCACTGCCACAACAGCTAGAAATATTGGCGATCGCCTGCTTTGAAATAGATACTGCTTTAGCTCAAGTGCAAGTAGTTTTACGCGAACTGCGCCCAAATGAACAGGTGGCAGCCATAAAGAGCGCAGTGGAGGTAAAATCCCCACCCCAGCAGGAACTGTTTGAGTTAGCGATAGACGGTGACAAGGAGGCACAGCGAAAGAGTTTTGAGATTCTCCACACCGTTGTGACAAACGCGCCTGTTGTTTTGTACGCCTTGGATAGCGAAGGGACGTATACCCTTACAGAGGGTAAAGGACTGGACTCTTTGGCGCGAAAGCCTGGTCAGGCAGTTGGACAATCAATTTTTGATCTCTATCGTAACTACCCCGATATTCTTGAAAATATCCGCTCTTGTCTCGCTGGCAAAAAGCATAGATGGTTGGCGCAAGTAGGTGATGTGATATTTAGCAATCAAACAACCGCACTCCGAGACGAAAACGGTCAAGTTATCGGCATGATTGGTGTTGCTACTGACATTACTGAACAACACCGAGCAGAAAGAGCATTGCGAGAGAGTGAACAGAAGTTTCGTCAGTTAGCAGAGAACATCCGGGAAATCTTTTGGATATTAGATCCCGTCACCGCAAAGATTCTCTATATTAGTCCTATCTATGAACAAGTTTGGGGTCGCTCCTGTGAGAGCTTGTACGCAGAGCATGAGTCTTTTCTAGAGGCTGTCCATCCAGAAGACCAAGCATTCGTAAGGTCTACACTCAGACAAAAGGGACATGAAGAGGGTGTAGATATAGAGTATCGGATTGTGCGGCCTTGTGGCGAAGTACGCTGGATTCACGATCGCTGTTTTCCCGTGCACGACGAAGCAGGAAAGGTTTACCGCTTTGTTGGCTTTGCCGAAGACATCACCGAGCGCAAGCTTGCCGAGACAAGAATTAAAGAATCGCTACTCGAAAAAGAGATATTACTCCAGGAAATTCACCATCGGGTCAAAAACAACTTACAGGTACTCTCCAGCCTATTTGAGCTGCAATCTCAATACATCAAAGAGCAAGCGATGCAATCAATATTCAGAGATTGCTGCAACCGTGTTAAATCAATAGCACTTGTTCATGAGACTTTGTATCGAGCTAAAAATTTTGCTTCAATCAATTTCAAGGAGTACATTAAAAATTTAGCTAGCTACTTATACCAGATCTATACTGTGAAGTTAAACCAAATTAAGGTAGAGCTAGATATTGATGAAGTGGTTCTCAATATTAATACGGCTATTCCCTGTGGCTTGATTATCAATGAGTTAGTTTCAAATGCCTTGAAACATGCTTTTCCAGATAAGACAGACGGCATAATTAATGTCACTTTTTCTTCTGACTTGGACAAGCACTACAGACTTACTGTCAAAGATAATGGTGTGGGCTTCTCCAGAAATCAGGATTTGAACAGTGTCAAAACTTTAGGACTTCAGCTTGTGAAGGTTTTAAGTAATCAGCTTGGAGGAACCCTTGAACTAGACGGTAGTACAGGTACAGAATTTTGCCTAAGATTTCCCGAACTTGTATAGGTCAAAGTTAAACTGAAAGTTGAAGCATGAAACAACTCCCTGTTTAAAAGCAAGGGCTTGAAAACTTGATAGTCCCGATTATTCGGAGCTAAATGTCTCTCTAAAGTGATTTATGTTTAGGGTCTATTATAGGGGCTGACCCCATTTGAAGTTTTATTAAGTTTTACACACTGATAGGAAGAGCAAGATTGTCAAAATCTACTTTCACTTGCAATTGAGCTTTGAGGTTCTCAAACTCCGTCTTTAGCAAGCGTCTACTATCGCTGGGTCGAGCCATTGTCTGTAATCTCTGACTGGTAGTTATCCACGCTTGCAAGCTTTGACATTGGTCAGGGCTGAGGGTTACTGTCATTACCTGGGCACAGCGTTGCGGTTCCTCAGTGGAAAACAATAGCAGCCGATAATATCCCGTCTCTATTAAACGTTTCACCATTTCCTGACTGTTGGGATCTTTCAAGTCCAAATAGCAGGGAAGCCACCGAGAACCTTGTCCAGCAGCGTGGAGTGCTGTAATCCATAGCAACATAGGGTAAGGCGATTCAATGAAGAGAAATTGTCTGTGGGGCTTACTAAACAGACGATACTGGATCTCCTGTTTCGGTAACATCACCCAAAGTGTCGGCAAACTCCCAAGGCTGCTAGATAGGATTTGGGGAAAAACAATTTGGGCAATCGGTTTATCCTGAGGCCAGGACTGCTTTAGACAGACTTGAAGCATGAACTTAACAGCCTTTGTTTAATAGTTGTGCAATCTAATTGGTCGATGCCCCTGAGCACTACTGGACTAACACAACCCCTGCTGGATATCATCTGTGTCCCACTGTTGGGTTGCTATCTTCATAAAGTGTTCTGACATTACTTCCAAGTCGAGTAACGTTGGTAGATTCCGAAGGTTCATGGCTAGGTAGACGTTAGAAGTAGCGCTTGAACGCTTCTTAGAATTCGTTCAGTATGCAAGTCGGATGTTTGCGATCGCGTTTGCGCTAGTGTTTGACTTGATGTACACGTTGTCGGGGAAATCAAACAAAATAAGAGAAAGTCTCAGGATTAATCTCTATGGCAAGGCGATCGCTCCAGGCATCTGCAGAAGGCATCAAAAAAGCCAAACTCGCTTTCCTACGCACAGGATGGACGCAGGAATACCTTGCTGCTGAAGTGGGTTTAGAAACTCGTCAGCCGATTTGGAAATTTTTCGCTGGGAAACCGATTGACCGCAATGTCTTCATCGAAATCTGCTTTCGGCTAAATCTTGATGCCGAAGAAATTGCCATTCCACCTCAATTCGACCAACCAAAACCAGAAGAGACAGTTCAAGACTCAAGCGGTGAAATTGATGCGCTGATAGCAACTGCACGCTCAAAGCTACATGATAAAATTCAAGACCAGTGCGGCACTCTGCATCTATTAGATATCACGCGACCTGTAGATTTAGATGACCTCTACGTCGAGGTCAACATCCTTGAAGAAATCACGAGCCAACGATGGCTTGAAATTTCTGATTTGCAAGGCTTCAAACCTGAAGAATTTGACCGCTTAGGCTTAGGGAAAGTTCGTCAAGAACAGGTACCAGGACTCAAAGCCGTCCTTGCGTATAACAAGTTGATGGTGCTCGGTAAACCTGGAGCTGGGAAAACCACCTTTTTGCAATATCTCGCTATTCAGTGCAATCAAGGTCATTTCATTAGCGATCGCGTCCCAGTTTTCATTCGGTTGAAAAACTTTGCTGAGGATGCCTTAGATGAAAAGAATTTCAGCTTCTTAGACTACCTCAATCAAGAGTTTTCCGGCTGTGGTGTATCACAGCCAGAAGTCGAAACCCTACTCAATCACGGTAAAGCCTTGATATTGTTAGATGGCTTGGATGAGGTGCCAGAGGCAGCGAGTGATGAGGTCATCAAACAAATTCGTAAGCTCTCTGAAAAGTATTACAAAAACCAGCTGATAATCACTTGCCGCATTGCTGCCAAAGAGTATAAATTTCGAGGATTTACCGAAGTCGAGATTGCTGACTTCAAACCTGCACAAATTGAAGCCTTTGCTAAAAAATGGTTTGTAGCCGTTGCCAGGAATTCCCCAGAATCAGGATTGGAAAAGGCCTCGTTGTTTTTGGAGCAGATGGGGCTTCCAGAAAATAAGCAGATTAGAGAACTAGCGACAACACCAGTCTTACTTAACCTTACTTGCTTGGTGTTCCAGGCAAAGACTGATTTCCCTGCCAAGCGCTCTGACCTTTACAAGCAAGGACTTGACCTGCTACTGATTCGCTGGGATGAAGCCAGAGGCATCAGGCGAGATGATGTTTATCGAAATTTATCATTGTCCCACAAGCTACAACTGCTCAGTCAGATAGCGGCGGTTACCTTTGAGCAAGGGGATTATTTCTTTGAAGAAACCACACTTCAACAACTGATTGCGGACTATTTACGCACGTTACCGGGCGCTCAGGTTGACTCATCTGCCTTGGAGCTGGATAGTACCGCCGTAGTGAAATCTATCGAGGTGCAGCATGGACTTTTGGTAGAGCGAGCGCGGCGGATTTACTCGTTCTCTCATCTGACGTTTCAAGAGTATTTTACGGCAAGAGCAATTGTTTCTGGCTCTGAGCTATCGTTGCAACAGCTGGTAGGACACCTAACGGAAACTCGCTGGCAGGAAGTGTTTTTACTGACAGCACAAATGTTGCCAAATGCGGATAGACTGATGCAGCTGATGAAGCAACAAGTCGATGCGTTAGTGCTGGCTCCGCAAACGCTCGATAGTGTGGTGGCAACAAGTGCGACGCTCGTTAGCGTACAGCACTCTGGGAATGAATATAGTGACGCGGCTTTGGAGGAGCGACAGGGACATAGTCCAGACTCGCTAACGCAGGGCAATGGTACGTCAGCCGTCAAGCTTAATTCAGGCATCACGACATCCGATCAGACGTTGCGATCGTTCTTCGGCTGGGTGAGGCAAAAATCCCTTGAGGTCAAGACACCCTATAAGCCAGCTGCTGTCCGTGCCTTTTACTTAATGCTTGCCCTTCCTCCTAATCATCGACTTTCCCGTGATCAAGCTTTAGCCCTAGCGATTGATCGCAAGCTAGCAGGTGAGCAGGGAGGTGAACTTGCCTTAGACTTGGCTCTAACTCAGGCTCTAGGCGTTGCTCTAGCGATAACTCCAGAACTGGTTTATGACCGATTTACTGCCTTACACCTTGCCCTTGACCTTGACCATCTGATCAAAGCTAAGGTGATAGGTGGCTCACTCAAGCAACTTAAAAACCAGCTCCCTGGCCAACATGAAGACCGAGAAGGTTTAAAGCAATGGTGGCAACAGAAGGGTCAAGCTTGGACATTGCAATTAAGAGACTTGATGATTCAGTATCGCAACATTGGTCAGGAATGGCACTTTGGCGAACCATTGCAACACCTGTTAGAGCAGTATGGCAATGCCAATAAGTTGCTGGTGGATTGCCTCAGTAGCAACTGTCAGCTGACACCAGCAGTACGACAGGAGATAGAAGAAAAGTTGTTGTTGCCAATGTAATCACGCATACAGTTCTTGTTCAGCTGATGTGCTACATAGTCAGAAACTAGGAGGGTTATCGCAATTGAGCTTGCCATTTAACTCTCGCCTGCCACGTCGATTCAATTGGTTTGTGCTCGGTTAACCGATCAAAAAGGGCGTTTGCACCTTTCTGAGAATAAGTAAAATTTTATTATCAAACGTGAAGCTTTCTCTATTAAGGAGTGTATCGGCGATCGCACACTCCCTTAATACAGAAGCACCGTCTCATCACTCTTGTGCATAGCCTATAGCGAGTTGTAGTGTCGCTCTAGAGTCTGCATAATTGACAGTAAATAGCTTAAAGCGGTCAAGCTAACCAAGCAACAGTTTGGCGGCTTGAGCGCTAGTATCTATGGCAAGCAGTGCGTTGGCGTAGCTTGCACAAAATGATTTCGTGCCTTTTAGGCGAAGCGAAAGCCAATTGCTTGAGAAGCTCAGGCATTTATAGAGATATACCAACTGGCGGTAAACTCTTCCATGCCTGCGCCACAATATCGCTAAGCCAGCGTCTTTGTGCCTGATCGAGCAAACCATCGTCCGCTAGCACTTCAGCGGTTAAATCGTCTAGGGACTGTCCCTGGGAGCGAGCAATCTGAATAACGCCTGCGATCGCCGCCGCCACTAATTCTTCATCGACGGGTTTTTGACGCAAGGCCACAATTTCTTGAGAGTTAGCTGGGATGGGATAATTCATGGCTAGTTAACAGTGGCACCCTTACCTTAAAGAAAAATGAGAACAGTGTAAACTTTTTTTTCTAATCTTAAATAAATCAGTATTCGGAAGCTTAGCGCATTTTTGCTTCTTGTGCCCTCCGTCTTCTTTCGTAATTGATTAACCCGATTTAGATCACCGCAATGAAAGAAATTCTCTACGTAGAAGTACCGACCCCAGATAGAGATGCCGTCTGCACCTGGTTACAACGGGAGTGGCAGCCTGAACTGGCGGAGAAAATTATCACCCCTGACGGTATCCGGTTGCAATTTAAACGTGCAGGTATCAGCAATCACAACCCTACAACAGAGGCGACCCCGATTCCGGAAATTTCCGTTTTTCTTTGGTCGGTGCAGCGAACAACATACCTAAAAGCCTTTCGTTGGGCAGATAAACCCGTTACCGATGAACGCCAAATTCTGCGAAAACTTAAAGCCGCTCTCAGAAGCCAATTCCCCTATCACTATCCCGAACCGCCAGTGGTAGATTTATCCAAGCAATCAATCTTTGAGGCATTGGCTCCGTATTATCCGCAGACTGTGCATTTTTTCAAAAAAATGCCCAATGGGGAATATGACCTGAACCGTGTCTATTGGTGGGAGAAGCAGTGGCGTGAGGGTGTCCGTAATCCCAAGCAGCCTAAGCAGGTGGTGTTTAAGGAGCAGGGTAGCACGGTAGCCGTTCCTAATGCCCAATCCTCAAGTCCCACTTACGACTTAATCTATATTGGTGGCGCTTTGGGCGTTATCCATGCGGCAGTTATGGCGCGGCTGGGCTACCGGGTGCTGCTGATTGAGCGGCTACCCTTTGGGCGGATGAACCGTGAGTGGAATATTTCACGAGATGAGTTCCAGAGCTTGATTGACTTGGGCTTGTTTACCCCAGCTGAGTTTGAGAGCATCATTGCTAGGGAATATATTGATGGGTTTAATAAATTCTTTGATGGCAATAACCCACCCCATCTGAGAGCGGCTATCTTACACACGCCAAGGGTGCTGAATGTGGCGTTAGATTCTGAGAAACTGCTACAGCTATGTGGTGAAAAGCTGAAGAGGGCTGGTGGAGAAATCTGGGATGAGACGGAGTTTATCCGGGCAGATATTAAACCAGAGTGCGTTGCCGTTACGTTGCAACACCTACCAACGAAATCAGACCGACAAGTAAGTGGGCGTCTGTTGGTGGATGCGATGGGAACTGCCTCGCCGATCGCGTGGCAATTAAATGGAGGTCGCGCTTTCGATAGTGTCTGTCCAACAGTGGGGGCGGTAGTTGCTAAGGGGTTTGAGCCAGGAGTCTGGGATTCTAATTATGGCGATGTGCTCAATAGTCATGGAGACATCTCACGGGGGCGTCAGCTGATTTGGGAGTTATTCCCAGGTGCTGGTGAGGAACTTACGATTTATTTGTTCCATTACCATCAGGTGAATCCTCACAATCCTGGTTCTTTGCTAGAGATGTATGAAGATTTTTTCACAATTCTCCCAGAGTACCGCCGATGTGAGATGGAAAAGCTGGTGTGGAAGAAGCCGACGTTTGGGTATATTCCAGGACATTTTAGTGTGGGAAGTCGCGATCGCACTGTTGCGTTTGACCGACTGATTGCGCTGGGTGATGCTGCTTCCCTCCAGTCTCCGCTTGTGTTCACAGGTTTTGGCTCCCTTGTGCGCAACCTAAATCGCTTGACTGACCTTTTGGATACAGCCTTGCGGCATAACCTTTTGAGTACCAAGGATTTAAACCAAATACGCGCCTATCAAAGCAACGTTTCAGTCACTTGGTTATTTTCAAAGGGGATGATGGTGCCGACAGGTCGTCACCTGTCGCCCCAGCAGGCCAATGCCATGCTGAATACCTTTTTCGGGCTGTTGGCAGACGAACCACCCGCTGTGGCAGACTCCTTTATCAAAGACCGTGTTAGTTGGTTAACCTTTAATCGGCTGGCACTGAAAGCCGCTTGGCGAAACCCCGCCCTCTTGCTCTGGATTTGGGAAATGGCTGGTGCAAAGGATTTGTTTCGTTGGATAGGCAGCTACTTGAGTTTTACGGGTAACGCTTTAGTTAGCTGGTTACTTAAGGGTTGGTTCCCTAATTTTGTACGGCGTCTACAACCTTGGATTGAAAATCGTTATCCTGCGCTCTGGCTACGCCTGTTGACTCAAAGCTATGCTCTGACTGCTGGAATGGGTCGTCCTGAGAAGGTGAGAACTAGAGACACGATTAATTCCATTTCTGCGACCTTAATTCAGAACTCAAGTCAGGGCGAAGCTTTCGATCCGAAGTAAGTAGATAGATTTTCAAGCGATCGCTTTTGTAGTTGAATGGCGGCTAAAGCGATCGCTACTTCTGCTGAACAATTGTGACAACATCAGGATATGAGAGGAGTATCTCCTACCCAATCCCTCCCCAGAAAAATTGTGTGAATGGTTGGGTTAACTGCTCTAGTTTTTATCAATGACTACTAGCAGTGACAAGCTGCGCCATGATATCAGTAATTAGCCCGTCACAAAATCTTATGCCATGTCTAGCCAATTACTAGAGTCCTTTCGGGAAGCGTATAGGAATCTGGATCTGCTGCCGCTAATCGTTCAAAGGGATTTAGAACGGTTCAGAGTGGACTATGGCAACAGTGTAATAGAAGAATTGATTCAACTTGTAGAAGATAGTCCTTCGGGAAATGGCAAGATTGTCTTCACGGGACATCGGGGCTGTGGCAAGTCTACGTTGCTAGCTGAGTTTGGGCGGCAGTGTCGTGATCGCTATTTTGTCGTGTTCTTCTCGATTTCTGACACGATCGAGATGTCAGATGTGAACCACATCAATATTTTATTTGCGATCGCGGTTCGGTTAATGGTTGAGGCGGAAAAGAACCAAGTCCAAATTCCCAAATCGACTAAAGAAGCCTTTCATAAGTGGTTTGCGACTAAAATTCGCGTTGAGGAGGAAAAATTCAGTGCGGAGACTTCTGCTGGATTTGATTTGTTTAAACTCATTAGTGGCAAGCTGAAAGCCGATGCAACCGTTCGTCAAGAAATTAAGCAGGAATTTGAGCGAAAAATCTCAGAGCTGATTGCTCGAATCAATGAGATTGCGGCTGTGATTCGGAATGCAACGAATAAAGATATTTTAGTCATTATTGATGATTTAGACAAGCTGGATTTAGCGAGAGTTAATGAGATTTATCGAGATAATCTTAAAGCACTTTGCTTACCTCAGTTTCAGATTATCTACACGATTCCGATCGCGGTTTTGCGCGATAAGTTTTTGCGACCCCTGATTGAAACGGAAACGAACGATCAGGTGGTGGCAATGCCCGTGATTAAGTTGTTTGAGAAAGACGAGATTCGCAAGAGCGATCGCGTGCCGCGTCCTGAGGCGATGCAGGTATTGTGTGAGGTGATTAGTAAGCGGATTGCCGGAGAATTACTGGAGAAACAGGCAGCAGAAAAGATTGTTTTGTATAGCGGTGGAGTGCTGCGGGAACTTATCCGAATTACCAATGAGTGTTGCAGGATTTGCTTGCGATTAGTGCGGCGTCAACCGGGGGCGCAATCGTTAAAGATTGATGATGAGATTTTAGAGGAAGCAGTTAATACAATCCGCAATGACTTTGCGATTCCTTTGGGGAAGATTGACTATGAGATTTTACAGACAACCTACAAGGAATTTCAACCCGACGACCCCAAGAGAGCGGAGTTTTTGGATTTGCTGCACGGACTCTATGCTTTAGAGTATCGCAATCGGCAAAACTGGTATGACGTTCACCCCATTGTTACTGATTTGTTGAGAGATAGGGGGTTAATCTGATGGTGGCTGACGATTTATCTGACCCTGATGTTCAGAACGAGAGAAGTTATGAAGATTTGCTGGTTTCGATTGAAGCCAACAAGGATAAGTTGAATTTGCTGATTGGGGTGTGTGATGACGGCAATTTACGCGATGAAATTATTCAACATTATGAGGCTGAACTAGAACCGGATATCTGCCGCTATCGGGTGGTATTAGGACGGGGCGAACCGAGTTTGAGGGCGGCTATTGAAGCGGTTGTGCAAAATGATGAGTATCTCAAGCAAGGTGGACAAGCTGTTTTAACTGTGACGGGTGCGGAGCAACTGTTCCTTTTGAAACTTGGGGCTGAGCGATCGGAACAAGAGATTTTTTTCGGTTACTTGCAGTGGACGAGGGAAGCTTTACGAGAGTTTCCCTATTCAATTGTGGTTTGGATTACTCACCAAATCGAGCGGAGTTTGAGCAAACAAGCGCCTGATTTTTGGAGTTGGCGCAAAGGTGTGTTTCGATTTTGGTCTAGGAAAAAGGCAGCACTTCCGAGGCAAGAAATTGAACCGTTTCGTTGGGCTTTAGAGGATGAGAATTTACTGAGTACGGATGACGATGACCAGTATTTTCTTCCCTTGGAAGACCTGAAAGCGTTGATTCAGCAGACTCAGGAGAAACGAGGTAAGAAAGACCCCAGTTTGGCAACCTTGTACACAAGAATGGGGCAAATCTATAGCCAACGATTGCAACGGGGTGAATTTCAGGATTACCAGCAGGAACAAGCACTTGCGATCGAATACTTTAGCAAAGCGGCTGACTTGCAAAAAGAGTTAGGGTTGGAGGAAGACTTCGCTTCAACAATTAGCAATTTGGCATATCTGTACTACTATCAAGGACGCTACGACCAAGCCGAACCGTTGTTGGTGCAAGCGTTGGAACTAAGCAAACGCCTGCTGGGAGAAGACCATCCCGATGTTGCCACCAGCCTCAACAATCTGGCAGCACTCTACAAATCTCAAGGACGCTACGACCAAGCCGAACCCTTGTACCTGCAAGCGTTAGAACTGAGAAAACGCCTGCTGGGAGAAGACCATCCCGATGTTGCACAAAGCCTTAACAATCTGGCATCTCTCTACTACTCACAAGGACGCTACGACCAAGCCGAACCCTTCTACCTGCAAGCGTTAGAACTGTGCAAACGTCTGCTGGGAGAAGACCATCCCGATGTTGCCACTAGCCTCAACAATCTGGCACAACTCTACTACTCACAAGGACGCTACGACCAAGCCGAACCCTTGTACCTGCAAGCGTTAGAACTGAGAAAACGCCTGTTGGGAGAAGACCATCCCTACGTTGCCAGCAGTCTCAACAATCTGGCATATCTCTACTACTCACAAGGACGCTACGCCGAAGCCGAACCGTTGCACCTGCAAACCTTAGAACTAAGAAAACGCCTGCTGGGAGAAGACCATCCCGATATTGCACAAAGCCTTAACAATCTGGCATTACTCTACCAATCACAAGGACGCTACGACCAAGCCAAACCGTTGTTCCTGCAAGCGTTAGAAATCCTTGAGCGGGTATTGGGAGACGATCATCCCAATACCAAAACCTGTCGTAAAAATCTGGCTATTCTCCGGCAGGAGAGACACACGAGCAATTCCTGACTGGGGAGATTGAAGAAAAGATTCTGGCGTTGGTAATGCGTTAAGCACATCAGCTTACCAAGCACAGGCGATTAGAAATCGCGGCTACATAAACAAAGTCCGCCTGCGCGGACTACGGGATTTGAAACCCGCGAAGGCCCGGAGCTTTAGTGAGGATTTTGTCTGTGTAGCTGCGATTTCAATCGCCAAGCTACTCCCGCCGTTTAACTTGGTCAAACGCTTCACACAGTTCCTCAAACGTGCAGCCAAGAATCTCCATTAAAAGCCTAAAGTGCTTTAGGCGTGGCTCTGTCTTGCCATTTTCCCATTCGCTAATAGTGGTAATGCTGACATCAAGGGCAACAGCTAGCTTCATTTGAGTGAGGTTAGCGCGTTCCCTCAATTTTGCAAGGGTCAATGGTTGACCTTCTTGGCTTTCCATAATACACTGACCTTGTTAAACAAAAGTTTAACGTCTAATACAAAAAGAGCAGATGACTCAGAAAGCCGCTATCAACGGTTAATCTTAGTTTCTGTCCTTACTTAGTTTGCCAGAGGAGCGGACGGCTATTCGGCTGAAGTTCGCATAGCTGTCTGCTGCCTGATGGTAGACACTTCGTTTTGATGCAGAAAAAAGCGATGCCACGCGATGTGCAACTTTTTCTTAGCTCCCCTTTGTAAGGAGGTTGGGGGGATCGACACGCTCAGGCAACACGGAAGATCCCCCTAGCCCCCGATGAATTGGGGGGAACAAGAGATAGTTGCAGCTCTCAGGCTCGCTGCTCATATACATCTTCTAATGTCCCATGAAAAAACCATTTCCACCGAGATCGCTTGGATCTGGTCTGAAAGTCTATCTCAAACACCAACCCGCAACCCTGAACAAGAAAACATCATGACTTACTTTGAACGGCTCAATCCCTGGTGCATCATCCGCCCCTTTCCGGATATGCGCTCCAAAATTGTCGGACGCTTTCGCCGCCGAGTAGATGCAGAGGGTCATCTGCAACTCCTCAAGCGAATGATGCCAACGGTTCCCTTTGAAATAATGTTTGACGTGCCGTCAGAACAAAGTGAATCAAAACAGATTCAGGAAACGCTTCAACCTTGAGACCCCACCCCAACCCTCCCCTTGCTAAGGGGAGGGAGCAAGAATTCCCCAAGCCTAAGAGATTCTCCTTATTGTTCCCCCCTTAACAAGGGGGGCTAGGGGGGTTCTTATGCGTAAAAACCAGCAAATTCTTATGACACCTCTATTTCGCCGCCTCCAACCCGCCAAAAAATTCCGGATTACAATAGGCGCGATCGCACATTTGCTGAAAATCCCCAAACGCTTGATCGTGCGCGTTGAATGCTGGGCATATGTCTTATTTATCCATCGCACTGATAAAGGCGGACAATTCATTAGTTACCGTAGGTTGCAACATTGGCTCAATGCCGTTGCCTGTCAGATTCAACAGTGTTCTAACTGCGAACAGTTGCGATCGCTATGGCTTGCCATTGAAGAAGATTACATAAAACACAAAAAGCAGTACGACGATAAAAGTCAGCCGTTTTTGCACAAAATCTGGACGAAACGCTGGCATAACTTGATAGTAGAGTGCGTAGCCACGCACTCTACTGATAGCTCCGTATTGAAAGAGCAATACATTGCTTAGACAGCAGTTGCCGTTGTTTCAGAAGCCGTGAGTTCAACCTGCGGTGATTTTGGCGCAAGATGTCCCACTGCCTTTGTGACAAAACCCTGTAAGAAAGCCACTCGTTGATTTTGCTGGAACACTGTTTGCAGCTTCTGCCCAAGTCGGTCAAGATTGAACAATTGCCCAGTTGCAGTAGTTTCGCTTGCCTCCTGCTCTTGGAAGTACTCGATAAGACTTAGACCCGCTAATCTGGTTAGATAAGCCGCGCTGACTCCTTGCACAGCACCACCAGCAATGTAGGTGAAGGCATTGCCTTTGAGAATAGCAGCGATCGCTTGGGTGGAAAGCTCCACCAGACCCAGCTTTAGCATCAAACTGCCCAAGGTTTTAGCGGCTGTTTGGGCTTGTTGCAGGGAAAATTTTTGCTGATAAATCTCGCCTAGATCAGTAACTAATTGAGCACTAATAGCAGCTGTTGCCACTAAATCCAGTGCTGGCACTGGGTTAGCAAAAGCGGCGGCGGCAGCAATCCATTGATATTGTTCAATGATTGGTATGGCGCGATCGCGTCTGACTTTATTCAACTGAGCCTTCACCTCAGCTTTTAGCGCAACCGCCGCCCTAAGGGTAGTTGCCCACACCAGTTGTTGACTTTCTTGTGTCAGGATGTGACTCAATCGCTCACTCAACGATGTCAGATCAGGTGATTGCGGTTCTATCCACTCTTGCACTGAATCGTCTGGTTGATGCTGACGCACTTTCACGGGTGCAGGGGAAGACGCGATCGCTACCACATCATCTGCTGTCAATCTTCCTAGCATTCGCTGCCGCAACTGTTGCAACACCGTCGCTCGTTCTAGTGGTAAATACTGATCTTGTTTGTTAAACAGCAACATGACTCGCTGGTTCGTTGCCCGCAGTTGCTGCAAGGTTTGAAACTCAGTGTCAGTCAAATCGCCAGCTGTGACAAATAAGACTAAATCCGAGGAGAGTGCAACGTCCTTAGCTGGGTTTTGAGCCTCTACATCAGTATCAATAAATAAGGCTGGTGTCTCTTTCAAGCTGAGACGTTGCTGCTGCTGAGGCATCCAGCTAGACTCCAGTGCTTGAATCAACTTCGTTTTACCAACACTTTTGCCACCAGTAACGGCTAGTTGTAATTCCTGGCGATCTAACTGGGTAGTTAGCTGGGCAACTTGTTGTCGTAACTGGGTGCCCGCCTCCTGATTATTTGTCTCAATCTCCAGCTGACTAATGAAGTATTCTACTTGTGCGATCGCCTTTTCCACCGTTGCCCTTTCTAAGGGTGATGTTATCGGCGACAAGTCAATTTCCTTAGAGGTTTTCTGCTGGAACAACCAGAATCCAGTACCGACTGCGATCGCTCCCAACACTCCAAATTCACCTAAATGGGCTGTCGAGTGATGCAAACTCTGCAACAGCCAGAGTGAATAAGACAGACCAATTCCCCCTATTAATATAGGTCGCCGCACTATAACAGACATCTCTCTCCCCCCAAAGCTACTCTGACCAAGACTCACACTATTGAAGCAGGACGCTTGGAATCTCTCCCTATCTATGCTAATCCAATCCCAGGCAGGCTCACTCCCCCATAGTTGAGAGGCACTTCTGAGTGACATCCTCCCCTCCTAACCCTTACGGGTATAGAAGGGGCTTCCCAAACTCACGAGTGAGAGTTGCTGATTCATAGGACTTGCAACCAAGTATCCTCCACAGCCAGCAAACGCTAGTCCAAACGTCCGTTTTACCCGATTCAAAATGTTAATTCCAGAGTTCCAGTCTCTATCAATTACCAAGCCACAATGCGGGCAATCATGAACTCTATCTTTAAGGGTTTTCTCAACCCTTCCACTACAACTAGAACACTCGATACTAGTACCTCTAGGGTCATCTCCAATTGCCCTCTTGGTTAGGGTCGAGGGGAACATTGCTGTTCCACCCCTCCCTTCCGAAACCGTGCTTGCACTTTTCAGCGCACACGGCTACTCAATGTGCTTCCTTTTGTCATTGGACTCCGAACTGCCATCAGTAGCAGTTTTTTCGTCAT
>DATNPH010000047.1:0-32573 GCA_036703315.1 Coleofasciculaceae cyanobacterium | reverse complement strand
AAAAATACTTTATAATAAAGGGGTACGGGGGAATTGTACCAACACATTTCTTATAATTCGGGAGAAAAAAGCCATGCAATTGGTAGCAGCAGAGCAAATCGGGACTATTTTCCCGTTATTCCCCAGAAAATTAGCTGCTAAATTTTTAGGAGTAGCAGCATCAAACTTTACTAACGATTGCAAATTGTTAGGGATAGAGAAGCATTCCGCAGGCATGACACCACAGGAAGTATTTGTTGTGTGGTGTTTCCGTGTGTTGTTTGCTCAGTTGTACCCCGACAACACACGAACACAGATAGCTAAGAAATTAAAGCAACAGCCTAAGACATCACTAAAGGAATTAGCTAAAGCAGGATTCACCATTGAGATGTTCTGCCAGCAACTACAGATATTTGTAGAGAGTGGATACGAAACTATTACACCAATACAACTTAATAGACCTGAGAGGGAAAGCTTAAAAGAATATAGAGCTAAGCAAACGAAAGACAAAATTAAAAACAATAGGCTTTATCTAACTAGAAGAGAAACGGCTAAACTTTTAAATTGTTCGCTTGGGTCAGTAGTCAAAATGCTTAAAGCACTGGAATGCTCGGAGCGATCGCTAATTACTGAGAGAGTGTTTTCGCAGTTAGTAGAACTGAGAGCAAAAACAGTAATCTGGAGACGGCAATATAAGAGGCAACCTAAGAAGGGAATAAGACTAAGAAGAAAGCAAGCCAGAGCAGGACGCTTACGAATAATGACAACATTTTTAAATCGTCCTGAATACAAGAAAATTTTGAATTCCTGGAAACACAACACTAGAGGTGAGAGAGAATTTTTAGATAAGAAGTTACAAGCATTAGAAATAAATAAATTAGCTAAGGAGTCTTTTAATAGTGTGGTGAGTCGGCAAGGAAATATTAACTCGATTGATTTTGATAATTTGGCAGTAACCGTGTAAGAATTAAATTAATAGAGGTTCCACCTTACCCTCTATAATATCCATTACAAAAACGCACTACTTGAACCCTGTGTAGTGCGTTTTTGTTTTAGCTATACTTATGTAACTACAAGTCAATATAAAAGCTATGAGAAAACGAGACGATAAGAATTATGCAATTGTTGCGGGTGATATTAACCAAACGCTGGCAATTCGCTTTAAGAATCACTGCATCAAAAAAGGAGTAGACCAATCCACAGCTTTAGAGATGTTGCTGAGCAAATGGCTAGACCGGAAAACTGCTGAGTGAATTAGATTTAGTAAATCAATCATAAGAAGCGGGTAGCTGTTAGTAGTAGTTACCCGTTTATATTTAGTAATTACTACAATTAGCTACATAACAGAATTAACTTTCAACATCAATCAATAATGTCAACACGTTTTGAGTGAAAAAAGGTTAAACAACCCCTTGTCAAAGTCATTTGACACTGCCATAATTAAATTATGAAAAGCCAGACAGCTGCAAATGAAAAAGCAAACCTCAAAAGTGCAAGGCTATATTCCCAAGGAATTAGTAAGACGGTTAAAGTTCTACTGCCTAGAACAGGAAACAACTTTAACCCAGGCACTAGAGGAAGCAATCAGCGATTGGCTATCAGAAGAGGGGGCTAATTAGTACTTAATTAAATCTCCCCACAAAAAACAAGACGACCGCTTAGAGAAAGTTTAAGCAGCCTTTCTAAGCGATCGCTAGGTAAATTAACCACTCACGGCTAATACCCGAACTCAATACTATCATGACTCATTCAAAAGAAAGAATCACCGCTCAAACTCTGCTAAACGAGTTTTACGAAAGTAACTCAATTCATGCGCTCAATTCTGCTCTAGAGCATTGCAGATTTGAGGAATTGAAGTTTTGGTTTAATATCCATGTACAAGACCTAGATGTCATGCCAGAGCTCTTAGACTTTGCACCTCAACTAGAACTAGCCGCATTGCTCTTGCAGAAGCGTGGATTTTCTTTCGTATGTGAGGAAACTGGCGAAGTACTTGAGGAGTACGACCTAACAGAATCCCCTTATTACGGCAATCTCGAACCAATAGACGAACATTTAAACGGTGTCCACATAATCGACCCAAACTATACAGTACCTCGTACTGTTGTCATTTCTGATAACGATATACAGCGTTGCGTGTGCGACCTACTCATGTTGGGTGATGATAGTGCAACAGAAGAAGACAAGCGAGACTTCAACGCGCTATTAGAGTTTTGCACTCTTGACACTTCCTTCTTGTCTGATGTTTTCTTACTTTGGACAGCACAATTATGTGTGCCGTCTCTTGACGATGCAAAAGTTGTCAAGTCTCGGTTTGAGAAATACATTCAATCAGCACTAGTAGAGCTTGACTCCTTTTGGAGCCTTCAGATTTGGATCGGCACGGGTGAAAGTGCTGTTTGGTACGACCGGATCAATTTGAGATAACGAACAGAGTAGCGATCGCATCTGCTAGAAGCTGTCTTAACTTGCGATCGCTACTTTTCATTGATAGGGGCATCTACTACTAAAAATATTCACCCCTACAAAAAACATAGGACAATGGACAACCTTAGAGAGAGAGCATTACGCGATGCTCAGTTTTACGCTGCATTGCTAAAAGATTTTAACAGCTCTGCATTAGTCAGAGTTTTTGAGAATGCAAAAATTAAGGAAACAGTTGGTGAGTCTACTGGTATTTGGGTACACATCTACTCGCCAACTAAGAAGTTGGCTAACTCAGCTATAGAAATTTTTGACCTACTGTCAACGCTTTTTAGTATCAACTCAAAATACGTAGGCTTGAGAGTTTTCACTAAAGGCAATAAGGATTTTGAGTTTTACTTTGCTGGCAATCCCAGATTTGTAATGCTACTAAATTATTCGCAAGCTATTAAGCAGTCAATTATATGGACGTACAAGCCAGAGTTTTTAGCCAAAAACGCTGTAAATTTTTCTGGCACTCCACCACTAACGCGACAAATTATAAAAGAGTTAAGACAGCAGCTACCAGATGAGGCTAATAAAATATTAACTCTCAGCTGTGTTGTAGTAGCGGAGCTAGGTTTTAAGCTAACGGTAGAGATTACAGTACCCAGCTATCAAGCTGCATTGCACTTAACTACTAATTATCTTAGTGATGTTCTAGGAGTTGTACGAAAATTTAAGGAGATTGATTTAGTTTATTTCTTTGTCGGTCTAGACGAAAGGGACAGGGTTTGTTGTGGAAGATACAGCACGGCTAAACTACGCTAAAAACTGAGCTAAGCTATTAATAACCAGGGTGCATTCTTGTAATGCTCCCATAACTCACTAAATAAAAAGGTGGAAAGAATGACTGAAGAATTTAGAACTCCTACATTAATGGAAGAGTTCCACTGGCAAATAGCCCAAAAAATTCCAATTGCCATAAGAAAAGGCAAGGAAGAGGACGAGCTTTTCTACCCGTTGTTTCGCTTAAGCCACTATGAGCCTAGAAGTGATATCTATGGAAATCTCTGGCTGGTAATTTGGTTTGATAGCTTTAATTCTCATTACGCTTTAGAGTTTTACAAGCTTTACCAGAAAGAGATTGTCAGAGCCGTGCATGAGAGTGGTTATTGGTGTGGTTTTCAATATGAATGGGGGTCACACATCAATCGCCATTTTCTCTTCCAAGTACCTTTAAGTTCGGCAATTCTTGGCATCAACTCGCAAAAAAGTATGCCATAATAAGTAATAAGTTCAGTTAGTGAACTTATAAATTTATTCCTAGCAAAATAAAACCCCCCACCGTAGAGCTGTGCAAGCTTTTCAACTACTGATGAGGGATTTTCCAAATTTTGAATTGTCTCTAGATGCTAATCATTTTTTTGAGCAGTGTCAACCGTTTTTTGAGGATTATCCAACGGTAGAAGGATAGGGGGATTTTGCTAGGGAGAAAGATTCACAACTACTAGAGGAATCTATCCTATATGACTCAAGATAACACAAAGTACACTCCAGAAAAGATCAGCGATAACATAGCGCTAGCTTGTGGGATTGCGATGTACTGCTATGAGCGCTTCCGTAAGCGCAAACCGACGCAAGAGGAACAAGCGACATTCTACCAGGACTTTAAGAAAGGAATGTTCAACTGGGTGCTTTCCCCACAGCCACTAGAAGAAAAGCTAGAGGCTTTCTTTGATGTTCCTTGTTGTGGCGATACCGTTCTGTCCATCAAGGGAATGTGGGCAGCACACGCTGATCAGACAGATGGCGATCCCTACGGGTGGGTGGTCTGTTTAAACGACATTGAAGAATACAAGACTTACGCCAAAAACAAAGGCGTCTTTTCCTACACATACTACGAGGCAAGTATGGGTAATAAGCAGAGCGCTGCTTAAAAAAATTTCCCCACCTTTTCCAGAGGTGGGGACAAATTAAGCCTTATCAAATGTTTTAGTTCTTTTGCAAAATTAACAGGAAAACTAATGATTTCAGTAGCTAATTCTGCTGTAAGTAATTCTAGCGCAGTAAGTGAAGATTGTCTAGACAAGGCAATCTCACGCTTTGTAAATGCATACGCTCAACAAGCGTATGAAGAATTGTTTGGAGACGGTGAAACAGAGTACACCCCCTACATTCCCGATTATTCTAAAGCCCGTCCGCTACATAACTGTGATGATGATGACTTTAGTGAATTATCATCACAGGAACAGTTTGAAGTTTACCTAAAAATTATTGGCAAGGTTCCCGGTGATGTTGTTTGGGTAACAGTAAATCAACCAAAGAAAGATAGGAAGACGGGAGATACTTATGATAAGCCACTTCCCCATAAATGCAAAATCAGAGATGATTACTCGCTCTGGATTGTTCCACAACAAAAAACTTACAAAAATGGCGAAGTAATAAAAGACGGAACTACTAATATATGGCGTGATATGTCGCGTGGGTTTGCTGGCACAATTGACTACTTTAACGATGGGGTAAAAGATGGCTTCTGGCACACCATTTACATTAAACCCAATAAGCTAGAAGGTGGGATGGGAGTTAAGCATTTTGTTTCAGCTCGTAGCCAATTTTTTGAGATAGACACAATAAAAGACAAAGAGGAACAACTTAAAGTTGTTGAAAATATCTGGCTTCTTACAGGTTTAGAGATTTCCTCTATCTTTAGTGGTAATGAATCAGTCCACAACTACATTACCTACTTTGAAGATTTAACTGACGAAGATCGCTGGAAAAAAATACAGCAAATGCTTATCCTGTTGGCTAAAAGTGATCCTGCGATCGTAAATGTGGATCGTTCTATGCGTCCTGCGGGTTCTGTCAGAAAAAAAGACGATGGCTCAAATGTTGACTGCCCTCTTGAACATGTTGCGTCAAGCATGTATTCTCCTGAATACGTTTACGAGCGCTTAGCAGATGCTTTCTTAGAAGTGTATGAACTAGACGTTACTAAGTTAAGCAACAAAGAATGGACAAACTTATGGAAGCGAGTTAGCAGCTTAGTTGACTCGCTTGAAGTATCACGCGACAAATTAAAAGAAATCCTCCATGAACCAGAAAAAGCTAAATCAGTTAAGTCAGAAAATCAAGAATTAAGTACTGAACAGAAGGAAATAATCAGGGGCAAGATTAGTAAGAAGGGTAGGTACTATCCTGTGCAGAGCTTCTTGATGCCAGATTGCAGGGATATGATAGCTAGTCCAATTCCTGTAGGACAAGGACACAAAACACTACTGCACATTGCAGGACGCTTGAGACAAGTCGAAAACATTTGTGAGGAGAATGATATTCCCATAGAACCGGGTGAAGCATTTTCTCTTTTAGAATTAGCTTGCAGCCATTATGAAGATGTAGAAACAAAAGGTGCTGAGTACTACTGGAATGAAGCTGAGCAATGGGCGGAAAATAATCCTTATTATGGCGGTCTTGATAGAGCATTAAGAGTGGTTGCTTTTGTTAACGGCATGTCAGGTTACTCAAACGACCCGACAGAAGATGGAGAGAAAGCACCTGAAGATATTAAAGCGGAGCGTGATAAGCGCAATGATGCTCTATATGCAGAACTCACCGCGTTGGGCAAGTATGAGCATGAAGGTGTTAGCTATGAGTACACAGACTACGATCGCCACTCCTACCCCAAGACAAAGAACCATATTAAACCGGGTGCTATTAATGTGTTGGTTGCTTTTACTGGTGCTGGTAAATCACAGGTATGCAAAGAACTTGCGATGGAGTGCGAGAATGTCCTAGCACTAACGCCACTAATAGCACTTGGACGCAGCTTTGCTGGTAAAGAGATGCAATGTGATTATCACACCGATAATCACAAATACTCAAATAGTGAGCAATGGCGCGTTATTTCCCCTTACAAATCAGCACACAAATCACCTGTATACACACTCGTTCCGAAAAGCAAGGGTGCGAACTCATTGTTGATAAACGATGAATTTTGTCAGGCGCTTAGTCAGATTCTTGGCAACATGAGCGCCAAATCAATCTATAAACCATTTGAGAGGCAAGGAACTATTAACCACATAGTCGATTTAGCCAAAACAGTGGTAGACACCAACGGCTATGTTGTTTTCATGTCCGCCGATTGGATGGACATCCATACAAAATTCTTGCGTAAGATTATCCCTGCACATATCAAGATTAATGTAATAATTAATCGCCACATTCCCAAACGCCCCAAGATTAACTTCTACACAGAAGAAAAGCCACAAGGAATCCTGTTAAAGTTTCAAGATACTTTTTATGAAAGTTGGGATGATAAAACAGGTAAGTTTAAACACGGCACACTGTTACTTTCATCTGCCAGAACAGGACAAGCAGGCTCTATTAATGCAGCTACTGCATTAAAAAATAAGTATAAGCATCTACAAGATTATATTGTAGAAGCCAATGGGAAAAATAAAGAACAAGGGGAAAACTTAGAGTTTTTTGCAAATCCTAACGAACAGATTCTTAAATATGGTGCAGTTTGTTTTAGTAATGTTGTGGTAAATGGGATCTCAATTACTACTGACTATGCTAAAAGCACCTTTGTACTAGAGAATGGGATAGGGTCGCCAGAGGACGTGCATCAGAAGATTATGCGATCGCGTACTGCTGATGATTTACATGTGTGGACAGCGAAACAGTTTAACCGTAACGGTGGTTGTCCCTATGTTGATCCCGAACACGTAAAGAATTACTTACTTAATCGTTGGAAATCGAACTCCAAGCTTCATGAGGAATATTTAGCAGGGTTAAACATTAAGTACAACGCCAAAAAACAAAACTTTGACTCACCAGAGTTTGAGTTATTTTGTGAACTGGCTGCAATCAGAAATCTAAATTCTCGTGATTTACGCAAGCGGACAAAACAATACTTACAAAAATGGGGGTTTGAAGTTATAGATACTACTGCTGACTACTCTGATGATGCAATGGAAGCACTTAAGGATAAAAACAAAGCTGCTGATTTTGAGCGTGAAGTTACTGAGGCTAAGGCAGTTGCAAACGCTGAAGATTTAGACGACGACACAATAAAAGCTTGCAAGCAAGATCCAGACTACATGTACGAAGTAATTAAATACTTTTTACGCAAGTGGTATCCTGCTAAGTTTATTGAAGAGTGCGGGAATTTAGAATTAACTCACCCCACAACAAAAGAAACAACAAAACTAGAGGGCATAGCAGGAATTTATATTTTGCATTGCAAACAAAACTTGGCGGCAAAGTTCCGCCGTGCTTACTCAGTTTTACATGAGTCAATCGACTCAGTAATTAGCAAAGACTTAAAAGATGACATAGACACGCTTAATGATTTTAAGTACAATTTTGTTGCTAAAAAGTTAATGCCTCAAGATTTTTCAACAAATTCTGTAGAAATCCAAACGCTCAAAAATTTAAAAATAGATGAGCTAATTCCAAAACTAGAGAAAGAGGGTTGCTCTGCTACGGAAAATAACAAAGCTGTTGCTGATTTTTGCTTACATGTTAAGGCAACTAAAAACGTTAAGGCAAAATTAAAAATCAACATCAGTGAGAAGACATCAGACAAAATCATCCTCAACCAAATCCTAGAGGAACGACTAGGACTACCAGTAAAACGAGAGCGTAATGGTAGAGGCGATCGCTCTTATCAATACTTCATCCACCCTGAAGTATTGTGCCAGCTTCACAGTTTCTGTGAAGCTCTAGCAGAGGAGCAAGCCAATAAGAAGGCTCAAAGCTTCGAGTCCCTTGCTGAACAAGTGACCACACTAAGCTAAGCAAATATGCACATTGACCGATATAAGCCTTATATCGGTCAATGTTGACAAACGACTAGAGGCACAGGTGAGAAGAGTGTTTGCCTTCCTCTTTTTTTTTTTGTCTCTTAATTACTTTAGGGATAATCCGTCCCGTTTTTTCCTTCTACTTATATAGAAGAGAAAAATATTGAGGAAAAAACGGGACGGATTGTTACTTTAGTGACAAAGAGAGAGAAGGCAAACACTCTTCTCTGGCACTCCTTGAGAGGTCTATATCCTGCGCTCTGGCACTAATGCCAGTACAACCTATTCAGAATTTTTAGACTGGGTGTTGCAGTTGTATTTTTATATCCAGAATTTTCATACTGGGGTTTGCAGTTGTGTTTTTACATTTTTTACACTGGGGTAAACAACTCGCTTACCCAGTAATCCCGATGACCCCCTACAAGGTAAGTGGGGAGGGTATTACAGGCTGTAAATTAGCTTAAATACCCTCTTACCCGATGACTCAAACTAGAGCCGTGCGATCGCTGCATTCATCCGAGCGTTGTAATTACTCACTAATCCCTCCACTGCCTCAGCTAGAGTGTTGGTTTGCATATTCCGAGAGACTGCACTAGATGGGCGAGTGTTGTAATAGTAGCCACCTTCTAAGCTCACCCCTACGGCACCTATTAGAGCGTTATTTTTGGTTAACCGTGCCGACTGAAATAAGAAATCAGGTTGATTAACACTAAGATTATTTTGCTCAGCTAATAAAATTAATTGCTCATACCAGTTACTAATTTCTGCCTTGCGCTCTAATTTTAATTGAGCTTCACGCTCTGCCTTGCGTTCTAATTCTATTTTCTTGTTTTCCTTACTAATTAGAGCTTTAAGTACTTCCTCATTTAGGAGCCAAACTTTAAGCTCATACTTAAATCCTTTGCAACGTTTAGCCCTGCGAATAACACTAGCTGAGCAGTAGCCTTTACTGTGTAGGAATTTTTGCCAAACCCTAGCTTGTTCTTTGGCTGTTGTGAATTTTCCATTTATCGTTGCTGTGTTAAAACCTATATTTACTGTCCAGGCACTAGCACTTGTTACTGGAGTCTCAGTAATAATTCGCTGATTACCACACTCGTCTATTTCAGAATAAGCACAGCGAGGGGATGAGCGCTTAAGATTTAAAAAATCCCAGATAGCACTCGCTAATTTATACTTTCTAGTTTTACTGATTGAACTACCCAGCGTTGCTGAGCAAAATACTTCGCCGTCATTATCTTGATTAATTCTTCTGGCTAATGCTTGTAAGTAATTTAATTTACAAGCTAGTAGCCACTCTAGAGAATCTATTTCTTTGAGCTTTACTTGTTTAGCCCAAACGAAAACAGTAAGGCTCGTGTTATTCGTGAGAATCTTAGCCATAATAAATTAGCTCTGCTAAATCGTTGGTTAGAGCGCAAGGCGGCTGATTACTTTCCCGGTGAGCAGCCGTCTTTTTGCTTACTTACTATTCTATCCTCTAATCCTCTTAATGTCTATACATAAAAATGCCTTTACTGTAGTAAATAAGTACCTTTTTAGAGGTTTAAATGTTAATATGTATATACAAATAACTTCAAAAGGTGGATATGAAGGAGAAGACAGGATTGGCTACTTTCCGGGTAGAGCCGGAAGTATGGACAAGATTTAAAGCCAAGTGCTTGCAGAATGGGAAGAATGCAAGCCAAGTACTAACCGATTTTCTGGTTAGCTATATCGAACAAGACCAACCCAGCGCTGCATTAGAGCAGCTAGAGGGGAAGCTGGCAGAAATCAGCACAGAGTTAGCCCAGCTAAAGCAGAGTGAGGTGAGCGATCGCTCCAAGCCTAAAGTAGTTAGCGGCAACGGGTTAACCCAAGCGCAAATCTGCAAACTCTTCGGTCTGAGAACAAACAACCTTGCCAGAGATGCTAAAAAAGCTGGCTTATCCGTAGAGGCATATCTTAGTCAAAAGACAAAAGCAACTTTTGACCCAAAGTCTAGAAAATACTATATGTAATTATGCGAATGTTATAACGTTGCAATACTGGATTAGAGTAACTAATTTATTTCTTAAAAATATTTCAGTACCCTTTAAAGCGGTAATATTTTTCTTATTGGGTACAAAATGGGTATGCACCCAGATAATTTAAAAAAGGCTTCATAGCCACAAACCGCTAGAAGCCCCTGGTATTTCTACAACATTTTTCAATCGGGATGACAGGATTTGAACCTGCGACCCCTTCGTCCCGAACGAAGTGCGCTACCAAGCTGCGCTACATCCCGTTAGGTTATTAGCCATAACTTAATCTATAGTATCACGTCGTATCGGCAATCAGCTCTCTGCTTGCTAGGATTAACACTGTGTAACTTCAAAGGGAGCTGTTGGAGGAGTGGTAGTTAAGCCAGAGTGGTTGCGTGTCAAAGCGCCTCAGTGGGAGCGCGTCGGCTATGTTAAAGAGATATTGCGGGATTTGGCGCTAAATACTGTTTGTGAGGAAGCCTCTTGCCCCAACATTGGGGAATGCTTCAAGGCTGGAACCGCAACATTTTTGATAATGGGACCAGCTTGCACACGCGCCTGTCCTTACTGTGATATTGACTTTGAGAAAAAGCCCAAAGCTCTTGACTCCACAGAACCAACACGCTTGGCAGAGGCTGTACGGCGTTTAGCCTTAAACCATGTGGTGATTACCTCGGTAAACCGGGATGATTTGCCGGATGGAGGGGCAACTCAGTTTGTTCGCTGCATTGAAGCTATTCGTGCTATCTCACCTCAGACGACAATTGAGGTGCTGATTCCTGATTTGTGCGGTAACTGGGATGCTCTAGAAGTGATTCTCCAGGGTAAACCAGAGGTACTAAACCACAACACGGAAACTGTGCCGCGACTGTATCGGCGGGTGCGTCCTCAGGGAAATTATCAGCGATCGCTTGAACTCCTTGAGCGAACCCACGAGTTAGCCCCCTGGGTTTACACCAAATCCGGCTTAATGGTTGGACTAGGAGAAACCGATGCCGAAATCCGAGAAGTTATGCACGATTTGCGAGCCGTGAGCTGCGATCTTCTCACAATTGGACAATATCTCCAACCGAGCCAAAAGCACTTGCAGGTTGCTGATTTTGTCACACCCACCCAGTTTGATGATTGGAGAGAGCTGGGTGAATCTTTAGGCTTTTTGCAAGTCGTCTCCTCACCTCTTACCCGCAGCTCCTATCATGCTGAGCAAGTCAGGGAGTTGATGAAGCGTTACCCTCGAAGTCATGATCAGTAAAACCAAAGTTAATCTCGGTATCACTCAAGAAACTCTATTCATCCCCTTATGGGCAAGAGCTGTAGAGCTAGAACAAGAAAATCCCATTATTAAAGACCCAAAATCAGCTCAGATTCTTCAAGAAATTGATTACGACTTTAACAAGTTTGCTAAGGCGAAATCCACTCAGGCGGGGTGCTGCCTACGGGGATTAATTCTAGACAACTGGGTGCGAAACTATCTCCAAGAAAATCCTATCGGACCGATTGTAGAAATTGGCGCAGGACTGAACACGCGCTTCGAGCGAGTCGATAATGGGGAAGTACGCTGGTTTGACCTAGATTTGCCGGACTCAATGGCAGTACGGCAGCAGTTTTTTGAAGAAACGGAACGTCGTCACTTTATCAGTGCTTCTGCCCTAGATACAGATTGGATAGAGCGTGTTAAAGCCGCCGGAGCAGGACAGCCGATGTTTGTGGCAGAGGGAGTGCTAATGTATCTGAGCGAAGAGCAAGTTAAGCAGCTATTTGCTAATCTCTTGTATCATTTTCCCGGTTCCTGGTTGGCGTTTGATTCTCTATCACCCTTCATGGTGAAAAATCAGAAGCATCATGATTCGCTTAAATACACTTCAGCCAAGTTTGACTGGGGTATCCAGGATATCCGGCTTCTTAAAAACTGGGATTCTCGATATGAAGTAATTGAAGTGTACACCTATCGCGACTTGCTAACCGAATACCAGCGACGCTTTTCCCTGTTTAATCGTTTGATCTCCCTACTTCCTCTGTTCAACAACATGTATCGTGTGGCCCTAATTCGATTAGGGTGAATCGAAATAACTTTCGATATCCTCTTCCCCGCCTAACTCCACTTTTTCGCGCTGTCCAAACAACAAACCACTAACCAATGACTAAGATCACCATTATCGGATCTGGTGTTTGGGGAACAGCCCTCAGTTCTCAGGTATCTCAGAATGGTCATGACGTTTGTTTGTGGTCGCGCCAGAGCAAAGAGAGGTTAGAGGATGTCTTCAAGCAGGCAAGTATTGTTCTATCAGCGGTTTCTATGTCAGGAGTCAATTCTGTAGTCACACAACTACAGTCCTTGCCCGTTTCTCCTGACAAAATCTTGATCACGGCAACTAAAGGCTTAGACGTTACAACAACCCGTACCCCGTCGCAAATTTGGCAAGCGGCGTTTCCCTCAAATCCGGTGGTTGTTCTCTCTGGACCCAATCTTTCTAAAGAAATTAAACAAGGACTACCTGCGGCTACTGTAGTAGCTAGCACCGATGCTACAGCGGCTAAGGTCGTACAGACGGCGTTTTCTTCCCCAAATTTCCGGGTCTACACCAATCCTGATCCCCTCGGTGTGGAACTGGGTGGAACGCTGAAAAACGTCATGGCGATCGCGGCGGGTACCTGTGACGGCTTACAACTGGGAACTAATGCTAAAGCGGCTCTCCTCACCCGTGGACTTGCTGAAATGATCCGGGTTGGTAGCAATTGGGGGGCTAAAGCTGAAACGTTTTATGGTTTATCCGGACTAGGAGATTTACTCGCTACCTGCAACAGCAGCCTCAGTCGCAATTATCAAGTTGGTTATCAGCTTGCCCAAGGTAAGACGCTTTCAGAAATCTTGGCGCACTTAGAGGGAACGGCAGAAGGAGTCAATACGACTTCAGTTCTGGTTGAGCGAGCCAACAGGCAAGGGATTTCAGTACCGATTACTTATCAGGTTTATCGCTTGCTCCAAGGAGAGATTACGCCACAGGCTGCTGTTGAGACGTTAATGCTGCGAGACACTAAGCCAGAGTGAAGGGTTCAGCGTTGAGGATTGACAGCACGGAGCGATGCCACGGCTGTAGCAATCCTTCTCCCCACCTGTTTTATGCTGTCGTGTTTGACATCCCCAGTCGCTTCAACCAACGGAAATGCGAAGCTACACCTGCCCAGAAGGACTTGTGCTCCATGTATTCCACCCCAAATTCCTGGCAAGTTTCCTCTACCAACTTTGAAATCGCCGGGTAATTGATGTGGCAAATCCGAGGGAAAAGGTGGTGTTCGACTTGAAAGTTGAGTCCGCCAAGGAGCCAACACATTACAGGGTTGTTGCGAGCGAAGTTCACAGTAGTTTCGGCTTGATGCAATGCCCAGGGGTTGTCAATCCGCCCGATGCCCTCTTGGGGCTGAGGGAACGCCGCTTCTTCAACGGCGTGCGCCAATTGAAATACGACGCTCAGAACCAATCCCAAAACGAGCGCCACTACCCCATAGAATATCAGGACGACCCAAACGGGATGGAACAGCAGGGGAATCCCGAAGGCTAAGGTGAGGAAGATCGCTTTCCCAGCCAGAAAGATGACCAACTCCCATCCGCTGGGGCGTGGATACTTGTGTTCGCCGATCCGACCGATAAGGACATTGTGGAAATCATCGTAAAGCTGCCACTTGATCGCCATCAGTCCGTATAACGGCCAGAGGTAATAGTGTTGCCATCGATGAAACGGCAACCACCGTTGCTGCGGGGTTAACCGACCGAAAATCCCGATGTCGAGGTCGCTGTCATGGCTGGTGATGTTGACGTAGGTGTGATGGAACAGGTTATGCTTCCAGTGCCAGTTGTAGGAACTACCGCCAATCAATTCTATGGTCATCCCCATCAGCTTATTGACCCAGGGGAAGTTTGAATAAGCCTGATGTCTGCCGTCGTGCTGAATGTTGAAGCCGATTTCTGCTGCCACAAATCCGAGCAGGCTGGCCAGCAGTAGAGCCTGCCACCAAGTTTGGGCGAAGAATACCAACAACACATATGACGCGGCGAAACTGAGAAGTAGGATAACCGTCTTCACATACATCTGCGGACAATCCCGTTCCCGTCGCCCGGTGCTTCGGAAGAACTCATCAACGCGCCGCCGAAGCTCAACTTGAAAATCATTGTTCTTGGAAAATTTCAGCCTCCTACCAGGTTCTACTGCTCGATAAGCAGTGTGTTCAGGGCTATTTTGAATATCTTGCTTCTGTCTCATGAATATCTTGCTTTTGTGTCATGGCATCCCCTCGACTATGTAACTGATGAAACGCCCATGAGTTAATTTCACGGCATCTACGCCGTGTCGTCGTCGTGCCTTTGGGAGATTTTTTTTTGAGAGAGGCTCTTAGCTTAGAGAATTTTTCCCTAATTTGCTGAATGTTTTCATCATTCCCACTATCACCTTCGGATGCGATCGCTATGTCTCGACTCCCCGGAGCAATACCACTTACTTGTTCTGTTTTTCCAGGCTCTAGAACTTCATTCTTAAGCTGGATGTGCAGATAAAAGTTGCCATTCCTGTGCTTACACAGTTGCGCAGAAGTTGGCGTCCTCCCAGCTAGTTTTCCCCTCTGGTAGTTACCAGCCTCTAGCTTGACTCGTTCTCTACCCTGAATGGTTGCAAGGCTAACTGTCCAATCTTGTTCCCTCAACCGGAACAAATCACGGTCACAATCCATGCTGGTTGGATTGAATCGTTTGACGGATTTACCATTTTGTTTGGCGGTTTTCCGATTGGCGGCAACTCTTGCACAAGCTCTAACTGCCATATTTGCCACCAGTTTAAATTCAAACTTGATGGTGTAATAGGTCAGGGCTTGTAGTGCAACTTTGTTGGTGAGCTTCGGATCAGTATTATCGTTGACATAGTTGCAGGCATCAGCAAACGCCTGAAGAGTAGCATCCAATTTTGCTACTTGTTCAGGTGTGGGTCGAAGCTTTGTAACTAGCGTCAAGCCTTGATTCATGTATTCTATTTTACCACTAAGTGGTAGGTTGTTAACAATGCATTGGGCATTGAGTCCTTGCATTAGCTGTGCCCGCACCCTTTCCTTTGTTGAAGGGGTAGCCCCTGGCGACCTAGGTGGATTAATAAAGTTTTCCTAAATTTTCAACTTTAGATATAGAATTGTTGGCTGAATCGACGCTCTAGAGTTGCCAGCATTCCTGTGCGATCGCCCAATCTTCTTCGGTATGGACGACGAAAACGCGAATGGCTGAGTCGGCGGCGGCGATATCCGTATCAACAGGTGATGCGTTATTCTTCTCTCGATCAAGTTTCAAACCTAAAAACCCAAATGCTTCACAGGCAGACGCTCGGATTGCTGCCGAGTTTTCACCAACGCCACCAGTAAATACTAAAGCATCCAATCCTCCTAGCGTGGCAAGCATTGCGCCGATGTGCTTACGGAGAGAATGCACATACATATCGAACGCTAATTGTGAACGTGAGTCGCCTTCCTCAATGCCAATCATGATTTGGCGCAGATCACCTGATACGCCAGAAATCCCTTTTAACCCAGAAGCCTTATTAAGGACATCATCTAACTTTTGGGCATCGTAATCGGCGTGTTGCAGCAGGTGAATTAAGATACCAGGGTCAATCGAGCCAGAGCGAGTACCCATCATCAAGCCTTCCAAGGGAGTAAATCCCATGGTGGTGTCCACACTTTGACCATCACGAATAGCTGCTAGAGAAGCGCCGTTACCCAAATGACAAGTAATCAGGCGCACAGATGCTAAATCTTTCCCCATTAGTTCAGCAGTACGGTGAGCGCAGTATTGATGGCTGATGCCATGAAACCCATAGCGACGGATACCCTGCTCAAACCACTCATAGGGAACTGGATAGGTAGCCGCGGCAGGAGACACAGTTGAATGGAAGGCTGTATCAAATACGGCTACTTGGGGTGTATCGCTTCCCAGAATTTTCTCAATGGTTTCGATTCCCTCCAGGTTGGCTGGATTGTGAACAGGTGCGAAGGTAGATAGACGTGCGATCGCTTCCTTGACTTCTGGTGTAATCTGAGTAGCTTTCTGATACTCTTGCCCCCCATGCACTACCCGATGACCCACCACATTAATCTCAGATGGATCAGCAATCACTTGAGTCTGTCCACTCCAGAGCGTTTCCAGCATGTGAGCAATCACATCGGGTCGGGAAGTGGTTTGTAACTCTTCTTCCAGAACCGTACCTCTAGCTTTGACCTCCAATTGTGCCATTCCTGGGTGCTTAGTCCAATCCACCTTAGCTTCCCAAAGTGGTGGCGGTGGTAACTCTGGCAACGTATCGCCAAGTTGGTATAAGCAACTCTTCTGGCTACTCGATCCCGCGTTCAGCACTAATACTTTCATTAACAGAAGCTCCCCCTAGCCCCCCTTTTTAAGGGGGGAACCATTTAGAACATCGCTGGTTAACTTACTCAAAACTTACGCAAATCCCCTATATGTAGGGTGAGCATTGCCCACCCTAACTCTATAAGTAGTGTATGACGGATCAATTGGCGTAAGTCCTGTTACTCCTGAGAGCCAACCTCAACTTGGTAATCCGCTAGGAGCAAGTATCATTGGCTTGTTGAGAATTTCCCAATCAAGTAATTACAGTGGGCTTTTCCATACCCGTAAGGGTGTAAATTTGGGCAAGTTCATCGGCAATCGTAATCAGAGTTCCGAGTGCCTGCTGTGGATCGAGATTGTGCTTTGCGATATTGGGTTCATAGCTTTCGAGATAAACTCTCAACGTTGCCCCCTGTGTGCCTGTACCGGAAAGGCGGAACACAATCCGTGACCCATCGGTGAAACCCACACGGACGCCCTGATTTTTACTAACGCTGCCATCTACGGGGTCGGTATAGCTGAAGTCGTCGGAGTACTCTACCTCATAGGCACCAAATTGTTTACCTTTGAGGTTCGGTATTTGAGCGTGCAGATTGTTTATGAGTGTGGCAGCGCGATCGCTATCTACCGCTTCATAGTCATGCCGGGAATAGTAATTGCGACCGTAGGTTTGCCAGTGTTCCTGCACAATTTGCTTGACTGATTCTTTCCGTACTGCTAAAATGTTTAGCCAAAACAGCACAGCCCACAGCCCATCTTTCTCTCGAATGTGGTTTGAGCCAGTTCCGAAACTCTCTTCACCGCACAGCGTAGCTTTCCCTGCATCCAGCAAATTGCCAAAGAACTTCCAGCCTGTGGGAGTTTCATAGCAGTCAATCCCCAAGCGGGCGGCTACTCGGTCTGGTGCCTGACTGGTGGGCATTGAGCGAGCTATTCCTGCAAGCCCTGATTGATAACCGGGAACCAATTTAGCGTTAGCCGCTAAGATTGCCAGACTATCGCTGGGAGTAACAAAAAAATGGTTTCCTAGGATCATATTGCGATCGCCATCCCCATCGGAAGCCGCCCCAAAATCCGGTGCGTTTTCCCCGAAGAGAATCTCGACCAGATCGTGAGCGTAGACTAGGTTGGGGTCGGGATGTCCACCACCAAAGTCTTCCAAGGGAATGCCGTTTTGTACTGTACCAGATGCTGCCCCCAAGCGTTGCTCGAAAATAGCATGAGCATAGGGACCGGTTACGGCATGCAATGAGTCCATACACATCCGGAATTGTCCAGAGGTGAGGAGTTGATGGATGCGATCGAAATCAAATAAAGACTCCATCAACTCGGCATAGTCTGCCACAGAGTCAATCACCTCAACAGTGAGCGTGTCTAGTTGAAACGTACCCAGTTTGTCCAACTCAACATCGGCAGCATCCAGAATTTTGTACTGGTCAATCACCTTGCTGCGGGCAAAGATTGCCTCAGTCACCTTTTCAGGGGCGGGACCTCCGTTACTAATGTTGTATTTAATACCAAAGTCTTCGTTAGGACCAGCTGGGTTATGGCTGGCAGACAAGATAATGCCGCCAAATGCTTGGTACTTGCGAATCACGCCGGAGGCAGCGGGGGTAGACAAAATACCACCCTGACCGACTAGCAGACGTCCAAAACCGTTGGCGGCTGCCATTTTCAAGATGATCTGGATCGCCTGACGATTGTAGTAGCGACCATCACCACCAACAACTAACGTCTGCCCCTGATAACCTTCTAGGCTGTCAAAGATAGATTGAACGAAATTCTCTAAGTAATGAGGTTGTTGAAAGACAGGGACTTTCTTGCGTAACCCGGAAGTGCCAGGTTTTTGATCTGCAAAGGGCTGCGTGGGTACAATCCGTGCGTTCATAGGCGATGATGGGGAACAGATTTCACAAAGTGAGTTCAGGTTTTCTAGCACCCCTGGTTACAGGTCTTTCTAGCTATAGAAACATGTCTAGGTTAAGACTGTCTAAATTTCAGAGGTGACTCATCATTTTTTAGCATGTGCTTCGCTGTTAATAGTTTTTCTCTATGCCAATGTAATAATGCAGTCCTCAAATCACTTCCTTTTTAAGGGCATCGGACAATCGCAATAGGGCATCGGGAAGAAAACCCGTGCCCCTTGCCCACAGCCTAAAAAGAAGCAGTCAACAGTCAGATTACACTCAGGTAGAGTGGACAATGCCTACTTTAACTACTTAGCAGGAGCCCCCGATCGCACTGTCCCTCCCTCATCTGCTGCATCCGTTGATTTAGTTTCACCTGGTGCTTCTGAATGAGCACCGCCAGAGTAGGGCCACTTCCAGTCGCGAACCTCAGGCAGATCATCCCCGTACCTCGAGATGTAATGCACATGTTCGACTAGCTTATCGCGCAGCTTCTGTTTTACATGCGCTCCAATATACTGAAGCCCTGGCACGCGATCGATCACATCCATTACCAGATGGAAGCGATCCATATCGTTACGCACCACCATGTCAAAGGGCGTGGTTGTCGTTCCCTCTTCCTTGTAACCCCGCACATGGAAGTTGTTGTGGTTTGTCCGGCGGTAGGTCAGACGGTGAATCAGCCAGGGGTAGCCATGATAGGCAAAGATGACTGGTTTATCGGGCGTAAAGATCGAGTCAAAGTCTTTATCGTTAAGACCATGAGGATGTTCCTTATCCGGTTGGAGTTTCATCAGGTCTACCACATTCACGACCCGTACTTTTAGCTGAGGGAAGTGCTGGCGTAGTAAGTCAACCGCCGCCAGGGTTTCTAGGGTAGGAACATCTCCACAACAAGCCATGACCACATCCGGTTCACCGTCTTGGTCATTGCTTGCCCATTCCCAGATACCGACACCTGCGGTGCAGTGCTTGATGGCAGCATCCATATCCAGGTACTGCAATGCGGGTTGTTTTCCAGCAACGATGACGTTGACATAGTGGCGGCTACGCAGACAGTGGTCGGTCACTGATAACAGGGTATTGGCATCCGGCGGCAGGTAAACCCGAATTATCGCTGCCTTTTTGTTGACCACATGGTCGATAAAGCCGGGGTCTTGGTGGCTAAAGCCATTGTGGTCTTGTCGCCAAACGTGAGAGGTCAGCAGGTAGTTGAGAGAGGCGATCGGTCTGCGCCACCCAATGTGGCGGCAACTCTCAAGCCACTTGGCATGCTGGTTGAACATCGAGTCAACGAGGTGGATAAATGCCTCGTAGCAGGAGAAGAAGCCATGACGCCCTGTGAGCAAATAGCCTTCTAGCCAACCCTGACAGGTATGTTCGCTGAGCATTTCCATCACCCGACCGTCGGGAGAAAGATGATCGTCGTAGGAGTAAGTTTCATCCATCCAGGCGCGATCGGTCGCTTCAAACACATCGCCCCAACGGTTGGAGGCTGTCTCGTCCGGACCTACGATCCGGAAGTTGCGCCTCTCCTGGTTGCGCTTCATCACATCCCGCAGGAGTTTGCCCATGACGCGGGTTGCTTCTGCATAGGTGGTGCCAGGGTGAGTTACCTCAACCGCATAATCCCGGAAGTCGGGCATCTTCAGGTCTTTGAGCAGGATGCCACCATTGGCGTGGGGGTTGTCACCCATGCGGCGGTGCCCTTTAGGAGCCAGTTCTGCTAGTTGATCAATTAGCTTGCCATGCTCATCGAAGAGTTCTTCTGGTTTGTAGCTCTTCATCCAGTCTTCGAGGAGTTTGATGTGGTCTGGCTTGCTTGCCAGTTCAGCGAAGGGGACTTGGTGCGATCGCCAAAAATCCTCGGTTTTCTTGCCGTCTACTTCCTTTGGACCCGTCCAACCCTTAGGCGATCGTAGAATAATCATCGGCCACTGAGGACGCTTAGTAAAGCCATTGCTGCGGGCTTCCTGCTGAATCGCTTTAATTTCCTCAATCACAGTGTCTAGCGTATCCGCCATCAACTGGTGCATGGCTTCCGGTTCAGAACCTTCTACGAAGTAAGGCTTGTAGCCATAACCGACGAACAGGCTTTCTAACTCCTCATGGCTAATCCGAGATAAGACTGTCGGGTTAGCAATTTTGTAACCATTTAGGTGCAGGATTGGCAGTACGGCACCATCAGTTACAGGGTTGAGGAACTTATTAGAGTGCCAAGCTGTAGCCAGGGGTCCAGTTTCAGCTTCCCCATCCCCCACGACGCAGCAGACAACTAAATCAGGGTTATCCAAGGCAGCGCCATAAGCATGAGAAACGGCATAACCCAGTTCACCCCCTTCGTGGATTGAGCCAGGGGTTTCTGGAGCAACGTGGCTGGGAATCCCACGCGGGAAAGAGAACTGCTTGAACAGCCTCTTCATGCCGGCAGCGTCTTGGGAAACATTAGGGTAGTACTCGCTGTAGGTACCTTCTAGGTAGGTATTCGCGACTAAGCCTGGACCGCCATGCCCTGGACCTGCAATGTAGATGGAGTTTAGATCGTATTTTTTAATGATGCGGTTGAAGTGAACGTAGATGAAGTTAAGACCCGGAGTAGTACCCCAATGTCCTAGTAGTCTAGGCTTAACGTGTTCTAGCTTCAGAGGTTCTTTAAGCAGTGGATTGTCTAATAGATAGATTTGCCCGACTGAAAGGTAATTAGCGGCACGCCAATAGGCGTCCATTTTGCTCAATTCCTCTGCAGACAGAGGTCCTGTTTGTGATCTAGGAGCGGTCGCTTGGATCATACTGAATTCCTGCCTTGTAGATTTTGCAATTTCGAAGCAGTTGAGTGAATGAATATCAATTCAGTGGCAATGGACAAGTGACTGACTCGTGTTCCGTTGGCTAATAACAAAGCGATACGTTGGCAAAGTGGCTCAGGAGCATCGCTTATAGAGCGCCAAGGATTTAGGCGGTTTCCGACTCGGTGAACACTTCCTCAGCTTCGATGCTGTGAGGACTCTTGAGGGTGGTTGGAGAATTTGTAGCTTGTTGGTAAGCCACCACTGTTTTAATATGTTCACCCTCATCGTCTCGGATGTTCACAAACACATCGTACAGATTCTCAATCACTGGGCGGCGTTCTTCAGGAATTCTTCCAGTTTGAAATTCATCGAACAGATAGAGGTCGCCATCACAATAGTAGTTAATGGCAACTTGGGGGGCTGGCTTTGTTTTGAGTTCAGCCTCATTTTCCTTTAGAAATTTATCATAAGTGTGATAAGCATGACTTTCCACTAATTCCATAAAATGGTAAGCCGCTCTTGGCACAAACATGTAGAGAATGACGATGATCCAGTAATAAATCACAGCGGTATGTTTCGCTAGAAATCGGTCAATCCACTTTTTATCTCCTCCCAAGGATTCCATAATTAGCAAATGATTTAGTTCATTCCAGGATTGAGCAAAGTGGACTTTTAACCAATCGGCTCTACGCCAAACTCCAAGGGTTTCGTACAGGTGGAGGACAGATAAGTAGGCAAAGTAAGGGACTCGCGCTACTGTTTCCAGTACATAAAAGCGAGGGATTTGGCGATCATGGTAAAGCAGATCTATGACAAATACCAGGACATTTACCAGTAGTCTAATCATCGTAAAATCTCCACATTAGGGCAGTTATTGAGCTAAGGATTTACCGCCCTCAATGTTTTTGTATCTCCTTCTCTAGCTGCATCTATAAATTCCTTTTCCAATCCCAAGTCGGATAGGGTCTTAAGTTCATATTTACCATAAGTGAACAAATTGAGTTATTGCTTCCCTACGAGTTTCTTAGATAAAACAAAAGAAAAATTCTTATAAGAAATCACTAATTACTATAACTACTTGGACGATAGTTGAGAGTATAAACCTGAAACATCTGCATTTAGAGAGATTTACGCTTAGAACCCCAGCAGATGTTTAAAGGCTAAAGGTCTGATTATAGGTACTTGGATATCTTTGTATAACTCTATACATTTGGCTTTTTAAAAATTGCCCTGCTCTACACATGGATGATGAAATGATTAACCCTACTTATTCTAATTTTTGAGATATTAATACTCTTTCTTTAAGTGCCTTCCCTACAGGATATCTATAAAGAGAAAGCCAAAACTGGTAGTTTCAATCATTAATTCCTCTTTTATTTATTTCATGCAATTTTATAGATAGCAACGAGTGTCTCGTGTCCTTTAAATTGAACACTACTAATTGCATAAACACCTTTAATATCCCTTCCAATAACATCCCAAACAGCTTCACATATGAGTAACTGTTAGCTAAATAGTTTATTTTTATGTCTAATATTGGCTCCTTATTTCTAAGGTAGAAAAATCTCCTAGATACCTGAACTGATTGTGATCAATTAAACAGAAAGCTTGACAAGCGCATCTTTTACTGCTGTTGGTAGCTGCCGGAGAATCTTGCCCTTCTCACGGTCAACGGCAACCAAGGTAACGCGACCCGTCAAGTATAATTCTGCTCCATCTAAGGATTGGATCTGGTAATCCCAATTGATTCGCACACCTTCCATCTCTGCCATGCGTGTCTTCACAACCACTGCCATACCCATCGGAACTGGGCGGTGATAGCGTATTGAAAGGTCCACGACAGGTAATTCACATCCTAAAGCGACTAAGTCAGCATAATGAATGCCAATTGAGCGCAAGCATTCAATTCGTGCCTCTTCCATCCAGGCAATGTAGGTGCCATGCCAAACGACACCACTATAGTCACTGTGGTGGGGGTGCGATCGCACTGGATATTCAAACCATTTCTCCGTAGTAGCTGTTAGAGAATAACTTTGGATCTCACTGCTCGGTGGCAGTTGGGCTGACGGCTGTGGTTCTCCTGACATGTTAGTTGCTTGCCCTACAAAAATGTCTATAGTCAATAATTAAATAACACACAATAGGCAGAGCAAGCAGCCTTTCCAAGGGGAAGATGGGGAATGGAGAAGGGAAAATAAGTAATTCAAAATATTTGTTTCGACCCCACTAAATGCTTCCTACAAATGAATTTCTTGCTCCCCCCTTATTTAAGGAGGACTGGAGGTCAATGTATAGCCAGCCAACAGTGGAATGGTATTACGGGACTTCACCAAAACGAGGGGGAAGTGTCCCATGAGTGCCTTGTCTGATGGCGAAAAGTATCTGATTGAGAACTATAATGATTATCGGTGTGGTCAGACTTCTAGCGTACTGCCCACTCTTCCCTTAAAAACCGACGTTCAGCTGCATGTCGTTAATAATGAGCGCCGCGAACTTTATTACAGCATTCTGGTAATCGACCTTCGTGAATTGACCAACGCTATCATTGAATTCTCTGGCAGAACTGAAAGTTAGCCCCAAAAATTAACAAGGAGAAGAATTTCATGTCTCATTTCACCACAATTAAAGTTCAAATCAAAAATGGTGAAATCCTGAATCAGACGTTGCAGGAGTTGGGATACAACGTAGAGTACAACAAAAAAGTCCGGGGATACCAAGGCAATAAAACAGATGCTGAGTATGTCATTCGGCAAGACAATGGTTACGACCTAGGTTTTCGCCGCAATGGTGAGAATTACGATCTAGTTGCAGATTTTTGGGGAGCGAGAATTGATGAGAAGGCTTTTGTGAATACAATTATGCAAAAGTATGCTCACAAAACTCTGATGGCATCAGTGAATGAGCAGGGTTTTAATATTGAGGAGGAAGAAGTCCTGAAGGATGGAACGGTGCGAGTAGTCGTAGGACGGTGGGTGTAGCTATACCAGGTTCCCCCTCTGCTACTGCTGCCACAGCGAAAGTGGAGGGGCAACCGAAGTGAAGTGCTCTACCGTATGCCCCACACCTTGATTGTGTGGTCACGGCTACCACTGACGAGAGTCTGTCCATCGGGACTAATCGCTATCTGAAAAACCGAATCTGAATGCCCGTTAAGTGCACACAGTAGTGTCCCAGTACCTAAATCCCATAAATTGATGGTGTTGTCCAAACCGCTACTGGCGAGGAACTGCCCATCCAGACTGAAAGCAAGGGAACGAACCTCCTCTGAATGCCCTGCAAGGTTGTGCAGCAGTTCTCCTGTACCTTGATGCCACAGGCTGATTGTGCTATCACCACCGCCAGCCGCGAGAATCTGACCATCTGGACTGAAGGCGAGTGAATGGAATCCCCTGCTAACGCAGTACTGGCTCAGCCGTTCCACTGTTGTGAGATCCCACAGCTCAATAGTTCCACAAGTAGTGGCGAAGTACTGATGGCAAGGGACATAATCGTTCCTCTGTCCCCAGGAAGGTTGCTTCTCACTTCTCCTGTACGTAGGTTCCACACGTTGATGGTGTGCTTCCAGCTGCCACTAACGAGAGTTTGTCCATCGGCACTAAAGGCGACACAGGTAATTGTGTCTGAACCATCTCCAGCCTCTCCAAGTTTGCCAAGTAGTTCCTCAGTGTGCAAATCCCACAGCTTGATTGTTCCATCTTCAACGGTAGCAGCGAGCTTCTGTCCATCCGGGCTAAAGGCGACGGAGCAATAAGAGCAAGCAACTGAACCTGAACTCTCCTCAAGGGTGCGCAGCAGTTCTCCCGTATGCAAATTCCAAAGTTTAATTACGTAGGCACCACTGCAACTGGCGAAAGTCTGACCATCTGGGCTGATGGCAATGGCACACATGCCCGGACGATGCCCGGAGAGGGTGTAAAGGCACTCAAATAAGAGATAAGGCTTGTGGTTTTGTAACGCCTGTTTTACTCTCGGCTCAGATCGTTTCTGAAGGAGCAAGTTTTCAGCGGCTTGCTGTACCTGCTCTGACTTGTCCTCTAGAGCCTGAATAACCAAATCCAATCCCGCTGTCCCATACTTTATCGCCTGGTAGAGAGCCGCAACCTTTTGGTAAACAACTGCGCTTGCCAATTGATGCTTAACTCCTTCCAGCCCTCCTAAAACAGCACTATCAGCAGCGGCTGAAACTTCACCACCGAGGACAGCATCGTATTCTCTAGGCTGCTTAGGATTTTCTGCCATAGTACCTTTACTGATGCACTCTTGTAGCGTTCCCTAGTAGATAGTTAGCGAAGCCAAGAGAGTACCGCAATTGTCTTGTATCGAGAAGTACCTGTATTAATCATCTATGGTTTATAAGATCATAGTAGCCAAGGGCAGCGATCGCCTACGGCAAGCTAAGCAGTGCTAGCTCTCTGCAAGAAAATCCTAGCACTCGATACTTTCACTCGTTTACCGCTTACTCAAATGCCATACAGTCAATTCTTTGGAGATTACTCAATAGATGAGGAGAGTATCAAGACAATGCTAATTGTCCGACAATCAAAACCCTGCTTCTGAGATAAATGGCTATTTAGAAGCACTCGTTGGCAAATCAGATGCATCCATTGTTAATGACAAAACGGCAAGTACACCAATAATTACAGCAATAACTACGGTTACCAATAAGCCAAGAGTAAAGCCAAATAAAAAACCTGAAAAAAAGGGACTCATAAGACAAAAAACTTGTACCCGTCTATAGAGCTACGAATCGATGTATCTCCCTTTTGCAGAAATACACTAGAGACCTCCTGCCTGAATAATTTATCGCCCCCTCCCGTCCCCAATTCTGGGGGAAGCTCATCATAAGTTCCCTCCAAATGTGGGGGTTAGGGGGGCAAGTTTCGATTCACGCAGGAAGTCTACTAATACTTACAAGCCAAACTTGCATTTATCAGGAGCCTTTTGGGACTGAGGAAGAGTGGAAATAGCTGGCTCGAAAAATCTTGCCTGAATCCCTAATGCTCAATCTCAACATCAGTATCGTCAGCCGCTAGCTAAATTATTTGATGTAAATATGGTCACTTTATAATAAATTAGGATAATTCCCGATAAAAAACATCATTAAGTCTTGATAAAGCCAAGTAAAATATCTGATGCTCAACTGAATTCAGGTAGACATCTATGTCTAAACAGCTGGTGCTAATGGATCACGATGGTGGCGTTGATGACTATCTCGCCACTGTACTGCTGATGACGATGGAGCATATCCAGCCTCTTGGTATCATCGTTACCCCAGCTGATTGCTATATTCAGCCAGCTGTCAGCGCTACACGCAAAATTTTAGATGTGATGGGGCGTTCAGATATTCCAGTTGCACAGAGTACGGTACGGGGAATAAATCCGTTCCCAACTCTCTACCGTCGCGATTCATTTATTGTCGATCACCTTCCGATTCTCAATGAACGGGAGGTGATTCAAACGCCTTTGTTGGAAGAAACGGGGCAAGAGTTTATGGTGCGATCGCTTTTAGCTGCTGAGCAGCCAGTAACACTGCTAGTAACTGGACCGTTAACGACAGTCGCTGCTGCCCTCGACCTAGCACCGGAAATTGAAACAAAAATCAAAGAAATCGTTTGGATGGGAGGAGCACTCAACGTACCCGGAAACGTAGAAAAAAGTCTAGAAGCAGGACAGGATGGTTCAGCGGAATGGAATGCCTATTGGGATCCAATTGGAGCTAATCGCGTATGGCACTCCTCGATTCCAATTGTGGTGTGTCCCTTAGACATCACAAATACTGTGCCAGTGACATCAGACTTTGTCTACAAGTTGGGGAAACAACGCCACTACCCTATCTCTGATTTTGCTGGACAGTGTTATGCCTTGGTCATCCCGCAAGATTATTTTTTTTGGGACGTTCTCGCTACAGCCTATCTTGCTCATCCAGAATTTTATCAACTGCGCGACTGGGAAACCGTGATTGTGACCTCCGGCACAAGCCAGGGGCGAACTAAATTAGAAACCGGTGGCAGAAAGATGAGAGCTATGGATCAGGTCAACACAGAGCAATACTACGCCTATATCTTGCAGCAATGGGCGCGTTAAAGTTCACCGCTCGTTATAACCTCTGTATAATCTTGGTGTAGAGATAAGTACAATTGCAGTTAAGTAGCCCAAAATGATCATGAGAAATTTTCACAATTTTTAATAAACGTTAACAATCTTGTCTTTTAAGTTACAAAAACTGAATAAACACGGCATACTTCATTAACAAACAGAGTCGAACAAGTCAAACCCCTTCTTTTTAAAGCAAAAGTGCTTGTGGAGACGCCTCCTGGGTAGCTTCTCGCTAGAGAAGCCTAGCAGACAATAACTGCAAAGAACACAAAACCTCTTAGCAGAGACTACCTGACCTAAAGTTTAGAAGACGGATTTAGTCCAAAAGGCTTCTCGAAGAGTAGGGAATTGAACGACCTGAGCGTGGTAAATCAGGGTGGTATTAGCGGCTTCTTTCGTGGCAAGGCAATAGCGAGACGTTAGTCTGGCGCTAGGGCAACGTAACTTGAGGAGGCTTCTCTAATCTTCATCTATTCCCTCTTCTAGGGAAGGAATGCCTATACAGGTTTTGCTTAGTTCCTAAGTGTAGGGGTGTATAGCGATATACCCCTAAAAAAACTAACACTAATTTGTCTATGGGAAGCGACAGCCCGCCCCGCTTTCCTCCCAATCTCCAGGCGGGAAATGGGTTTTTATTGGGATTTTGTTTATGAGTCAATCATTAGCATCTGCCGCAACTGGAGATCAGCCTCCTGAAGTTTCAGCCTCTAGGTCTAGATTTGGTGACCGTTCTTCTCTAGCCTCTACCTCTAAATCCTTCAGTACGATCGCACAGCCCGCTACGACAGCATCAAACGTTCAGTCTCTTGCCGTTCTATGGGCACGAAAATACTTTGCTTCCGTTACAGGGGATGAGCAGCAGCCGCCAGCTAAAGATGCCAACAATCTAAAAGAAATTACTTCTAAACAGGGTCGAGAGCGCACAGTCGAGAAGCTGATGCAAAACCTGAACTTGGCTAGCGCCCAAGCTTGGTCTCTGACGGAAACATTGCTCTCGGAAGAGATTCGACGCCACGGCATCAACCCCGAGTTGATCAATCCGATGGAGATTGCCGCAGATACTCGCTTTTTATTCCAGAAAGTACTCGATGCCTATGCACAGCGCTCAACTCCACGACGCTTGTCAGTAATTGTTGGGAAAGACTTTGGGCGAGTACGGCAAAAATATACCAGTGTTGACCGCCGTGCCATTGGGTTCGTCAGCATGCAATTCCACTACACGGGTCAAAAGTTACTAGAGTGGCTCTTGCCTTCAGAGCAGAAGCTGTGGACACCTTACTTAAAGGTGATGGATGACCACATGTATATGCCCCTACAGGCAGCCTACGAAGCAGCAGGCAATCATCCTTATGATTCTCCCGCTCTAGCTGCCGTGCAGCATCTTCTACCCATCAGCACCAAAATTGCCATCTCTGTTTGTAAACAAATCTGCCGTCAACACCCCAGTTATGCGAGCTACAGCGGCTTTCTGTGTGACCCCAAGGTTCTAACCGCTAGCATCCGCGATGTTGAAATGTTTCAGGTTTATCTGTGCCTGTGCGTTCTGGAAGACGATATCCGCTCGGTGCAACGAGAACTCTTTCCTCTGTGTGTACTGTTATATCCTCGCCTGCGCGTGAGCTGGAGACTGGTGCAAGACATGCTAAAGATTCTAGGCTGGGATATGCACGATCGCTTGTCTCCCGACGAGATGGCAACCTTTTTACCCTATCTGCGCACCTTAACTGACATGTTTTCGAGTGAGGTGTTCAAAGAGGGTTAGGTGATAACACTTCAAACTTCAAAACTAGGACTTGACAAAAGTTACATATTAAGAATAGATATGTGATTTGGCGATCGCTGCTCTACAAGCTTTGGGAGCCATTGATTATCAAAATGGCTAGAAACAAGAGGAATCAATCACTTTAGCGAGGGCAAAGGGCAGTTCTGTCCACAATAAACTTCAACTAAGTTAATAGCGGCGGTTTTCTTATAGTCCTTCGTCTGATTGAATTCACCCTTTTGTGAAGGATAAATCCCTGCTAAACTACCATCGTTAGCGGCTCCAAGGCGAAAGCGAATCGTAGCAGTGGGTTGTTTGCCAAATTTCGCGTATTCCCTCGACTCGTTCACCAGGTTGTAAGACAGGGTGGCATCTCCATAGACAGCCTCGGCTTGTTTGAGGGGTGTTCCGGGACCAACTCCTTGTGCAGTTCTATAGTTAGGATTATTGGTCACTAAGGCTTCAATAACATCGGAATCAGCTAAACGTGAGCCAGCAGGGTAGAGGATGTAATATTGGTCTTCTCCAGACTGTCTGATAGCGATCGCATCAAAATCAACAATAAACGGTGACTTCACCTGAAATTCAGCCGTTCCACCTAGCAATTGTTTCAGTTGCCCCACACTCATCCCCACTCTGGCAGAGCCAATGCCATTAGCAGAAATCATAAAATCTGCTGAGGTAGGGGGAGAAAGTTGCTTTGAGATAGTTGGGCTTGATGGTTGAGAAACCTCGGCGGGTTTGGAATCCCCTGGGATTGAGGCAGTTGGTTTTGAAGATGGAGATACCTCAGCCGGTGTAAAATTTGCTGGGTTTGAAGGGCTTAGGGTTGGAATTGAAGATGTCTCAGTTGGTGTGGACGCTACCGGACTTGATGAGGAAGTCGATGTTTCTGAAGTAGGCGATGAATTACAGCCCGTCAGTACAATTAGTAAACCTGCAAGGAACCATCGAGATTTCATTAGGACACCTCCGAGGCTGGAAATTCAGTCACTTTAGTGCTGAGAGGAAAGCGAAAAAGCGGATCTATTGTTCCTCCGTTGCAGTTGACAAATAACCTGGCAGCGTAAGGGCTAGCTCGTAAAGCCGACGCCGAGGAAGTTTAGTTAGCTGAGCTAGTTGCCGACTAGCTTGCGATCGCGATACTCCCTGATCCATCATCTGTTGTAGCTCATCTTTCAACTGCTCATCTGATAGCACGAGTCTCTCTTCTAACTCAACACCCGCAACAACCAGGGTAAACTCTCCCCTAGGATCAACCTGAGTATAGTGCGTGATCGCCTCGCCAATTGTTCCCCGCCAAAACTCTTCGTGTAATTTTGTTAATTCCCGTGCAAGTACAATCCTACGGTCATTTCCCAAAGAGTCTGCCAAGTTTTGCAAAGTGACACGCAGATTGTGAGGAGACTCGTAAAAAATCAAAGTTCTGCGTTCGGCTTGCAGAGATTCTAAACGCTTTTGGCGTTCTTGACCTTTTTCGGGTAAAAATCCTTCAAACACAAATCGGTCTGTTGGCAGTCCCGCCGCACTCAAAGCTGTAATTCCAGCCGTGGCACCCGGTATTGGCACTACCTGTATGCCTGCCTCAATGCAAGCTTTAACCAACTCATAGCCAGGGTCAGAAATTCCCGGCATTCCAGCATCGGTAACTAACGCGATCACTTTTCCCTCACTTAGCTGACTCAACAATTCTGGTAGACGCTGGTTGCGATTGTGTTCGTGATAACTCAATTGAGGCGTTTTAATTTCAAAATGCTGTAATAGCTTGCCTGTGTGCCGTGTGTCTTCTGCCGCAATCACATCCACCGATTGCAAAATTCTTACAGCTCGGAAGGTCATATCCTCCAAGTTACCAATCGGTGTCCCTACTACATAAAGCGTTCCCATTTTGCCTTTCTCTAACTTCTTGTCAATATCGATACTCTTCCATGAAAAGTAGGATTTAGGTTGCAAATAATTACATTTTAGAGTGGCGGCTGCTGTGTTATAGTCTTAGTAATACGCGTAATACAACGCTGTACTACTTAACTGCTCTCTACAACGCTGAATCATACTTGCTAATCTATTTCGGCAAAGAGTTTTGCCGGAGAAGAAGCACTTTATAGCAATATTATTGAAGTGCGATCGCCTGTTGATACGGTAGCAAGTTATGAAGTCAAAAAGGAAAATCTAGTAATCACAACTGAAATGATTGCTGAGTAGTGCCCGCTTTCCGCTAACTAAATCCCCACAAGGGGACTGAAACATAGAATACTGAAAACCAATTCGAGCTTAACAGAGCTTTCCGCTAACTAAATCCCCGCAAGCGGACTGAAACATTTTTATGCCAGTTTTTGCCAATACCATAACCATCTTTCCGTTAACTAAATTCCGACAAGGAGCCTGAAACCTACAAGCTCGTGAGAAGATAGGAAACTGGACAACCCACTCCTACAGTTAATCGCTAGGAACTACGCTCATGTCCACAGCTCCCAACCTCATCTCCGAAAATCTCTGCTTTGGCGGGACAGTCGGCTTTTATACTCATCAATCTCAGACTTGTAACGGTGAAATGAGATTTGCTGTCTACCAACCGCCCCAAGCAAAGGTAGAACGAGTTCCGGTTCTCTATTTCCTTGCTGGTTTAACCTCGACTGAAGAAAACTTCATGCTGAAGGCGGGGGCACAGCAATTTGCCGCTAAGTATGGATTGATGATCGTTGCACCAGATACTAGCCCTCGACACACGGGCATTCCCGGTGAGGATGATGATTGGGATTTTGGGAGTGGCGCTAGCTTCTACGTTGATGCCACTATCGAGCCTTGGGCATCCCACTACCGGATGTATAGCTACGTTGTCCACGAGTTGCCTGCTTTAATTGCTGAACATTTTCCAATAAAACCTGAACGGCAGGGTATCAGTGGTCATTCGATGGGTGGTCATGGAGCGCTGGTTTGTGCCCTGAGAAACCCTGAGCAATACAAATCCATTTCAGCCTTTGCACCTATTGCTGCGCCCATGCATTGCCCGTGGGTTCACAAAGCCTTCACTAATTACCTTGGGTCTGATCAACAAACCTGGCTTGCCTACGATGCCAGCGAGCTGGTACTAACGGCTGCGTCTAATCGTCCGATTCTCATAGATCAAGGCACAGCTGACCCTTATTTAGAAGAGCACTTGCTTCCTAAGATATTTGAGCAGGCATGTGAAAAAGCTGGTCAGCCGCTAACTTTGCGCTTCCAAGAAGGCTATAACCACAGTTACTACTTTATCGCCACCTTTATCGAAGACCATATTCGCCATCATGCGGCTACTTTATGCAAGTAATTGACACTCCCACGGTTACGCTTAGCTAAAACCGTGGGATTCTTGGGTCAATGGGGAGCCAGTGCTTAACCCCTCGCCAAGCAGCTTGACCGCATATCCTGCGGCTGCAAGTCCGCGCTGCATCACTACCATTGCGGCAGC
>DATNPH010000021.1:0-9637 GCA_036703315.1 Coleofasciculaceae cyanobacterium | reverse complement strand
GTTAAACAAGTTTACTAAAGACAACCGGAATCGGTAGAAGAGTTATGACCACGCTCAATATTTCGCTTCCTGAGACCATTCAATCATTTGTCGAGCAACAAGTCGAATTGGGAGGTTATAGCAATGCGTCGGAATACATCCTGCACCTGATTCTCCAAGAACAAGCCAAAGCTGCACGGGTTGAGGCACTATTACTGGAAGGATTGGATAGTGGCGAACCGATAGAAGTAACCAATGGGTGGTGGGAGCAAAAACGCACTCAGTTAATGCAAGGACTTCAACAGACACAAGAATGACCAAGCGCATTGTCATCACGCCAAGGGCAAGCCAAGATATAGACGAACACTTTGCTTACATTGCCCCGAATAACTCTGATGTAGCCTTGCGATTTTTTGACGCAGTACGTCAGACGTTTGCTAAATTAGCCCAAATGTCAGGGATGGGTCGCCCTTATCCAGTAACTAATCCCCGTTTAGAAGATTTGCGGAAGTGGTCAGTTAAAGGATTTGAAAAGCATCTGATTTTTTATTTGTCTGTTGATGACTATATTAAAATTGTGCGAATTCTCCACGCCGCACGGGATATTGAAGCGATTTTAGAACAACAGGAAGGCGAATAAATACGACTGGTGGTGCGATCGCTCATTCATTCCCTCCCAACTTTTCCAGCAACGCTTGCCACGCCTCAATCTGCTGCTGCAATTGCTGGATGCGATCACACCTCGGAGGATGAACGGATGCGATCGCTCATTCATTCCCTCCCAACTTCTCCAGCAACACTTGCCACGCCTCAATTTGCTGCTGTAATTGTTGGATGCGATCGCGCTTGGTAGAAGGAATGCGATCGCTAATCTGCTGGCTCCTCTGTATCCTGCTTGATTGCTGGATTGGGAGAAACAAGAAAAATCCTACGCCCAATCTGATCGACTAACTCACTTTTAGACTTCAGTCCTAACTCTTGCGCGATTTCTTCAAGTCCACGCGCACCCGTAGGCGTAACAGTCAGATTAAGTCTTTGCTTTAGTTCATCGTGATAGACGGGTTCCCCCCTCATCCGTTTTTTACCTTTCGGCATATCAGCTCTGAGTTCACACGCATTTTCTGCAAGTCATGTTAGCATCTGAACTTTTACGTATTTCTTTTAATGGTATTTGTATAGAAAATACACATTAACTAATGCTTTTCATGTATTGACTTTTAGAAAATACGTATATACTCTTGAATTTAAATGCCAGCCCCACAGCTTTGGACGGCACCGGGTCTGGCATTGACTCCCACTTTGAATAGGAGCAACTTCAATCGTATGTCAAATCACTCGAACAGCAAATGTGCGTACAGCCTAACTTCTGCTGTTAGTGCTGACACCTACCAGAACGGCTATCAGCAAGCCTTAGAGGATTTTGCGATCGCCAACCTACTCACCCGCCTAAAAACCTACTCCGATGCTGATTTCGATGCGGCGTGGATGAACCTCACCCAACCCGAACTCGAAAGCCTAGCCGCCATCCTCATCCGAGAATTAACCGCCAACCTCAAAGGAAAAGCGATCGCCGGATACTTAAACGCCCTACGTCACGGCAGCACCGATATACCCCCCAGCTTAGTTCATCTGGTATTTCCGCCCCCATCCATTGACCTGCCAGCCAACTTCCCCGACGTTCAAACCCCCCGCTACTTGTACGGCGACAAACTGCGCTGGATTCCTGATGGTGATAAGGCAGACTGGGGAATTGCGATAGCGAAGCGCTGCTGCGAAGCGCAGATCGGCAGATTCTACAGCTTTGCTCCTCACTACTGCGCTTGGATGTGGTGCTACCTTATCTGGCTCAATAAACTCTCCCCCAGTTCCCCTTGGACTGTTGCCGATATTGCTTGGGAGGACGACCTCGAAAGAGTGGAGGACGCTGCATGAAACCCCGTCCCCTAACCGAACGAGAACAAACCCTAATTGACCTTTACGGCTACTGCTCCCTCGGCATGACACCGCAGCAGTTCTATGCCAAATGGCAAGTGAATCACGAAGCGATCGCCTTTATCTGCGATCGTTCCATGTCTACCGTCCGACGCTGGTTTAAAAGAGGTGGCAACTACCGCCGTCCCAGACCAGCAGATTTGCGACATCTCGCCCTGATGGATTTTCTCTTAGAGCATTACGAGGACATACCTGAAGACCTATTAAACCTGCTGTGTTTTCCCAAGCACAACCCATAGGCATCCGAACTTTCACTTAATGTAAATGTCCTTTTGACCTTCTTTCGCCAGCCATCCTCTCTGTAGGGTGGCTTTAGTTGTTTAGAGCGACATTGAAACCTTGAGAACATTCAAAGCCAACGTTGGCGGATTGTATGCCCGGAGAGCTTCAGGACGGCGTATCGCCGAAGAAATAGCAGTTATCCGAACAGCACTCAAACGACGTGGCTACCGCATCCGCAAGCAACCCAAACAAGCTGCCTGGGCTGTTTACGTCACCGATGACAAATTCTACTTGTTGACCTATCAACCTGCTCCTATCAGCGCTTGGGTGCTTCACCCGCAGGATAACGATGCCTCTGGCGATACCCTCTCGAACATCATTCAACGTGCCTTAACCCAACAACCTGCAAAAACGACTAGGAGGAAGTCATGACCTACCTCGAACGCTTAAGCCCTTGGTGCATCGTCAAATTACTTCCCAATATGCAGCGACAGGTTGTTGCTCGTTGTCGTCGCCGCAATGATGCCGTTTGCGAAGCATGGTGCGAAGCAGCATAGAACATCTGCGAATCCTACGCCGACTGCTGCCAAGTGCAAGGTTTGCGATCATCTTTGACCCCGCGCTGGAGCGGCAGAATTCATCCGATGAGGGGGAATAGAGCTAATTTTAGAGACTGCTGAAGGGCGTGATCGCACCTCATGTCATGCCACCTTGTCTGTCCCTTTTCTAGTTCCGCTTCATTCTTCTGCTAACAAGCGATCGCGCCTTACACGGTTCTACTCATTACTCTCCGCATCTTTTGACCGCACTTCCTTAAATGCTTGTTTCTTCACTCATTGTGAAGGTTGTACGAAGCTTCTCCGGATTTTACTGGAGGAAAGATGTAGATAGAGCAATCCTATACCAATGAGGACTAATGAAAGTCATCTCTCGTGAATATAAGCTTATGCTCCGAAAAGAGTTGTTTACTGGTGATGAGCAGCAGGTATTGAGAGTTGCAAGTGCATTTTGGCATGGATTTACGCAAGCCATCAATAATATTGTCCTCGATGTAGATGGTGATTTGCAAGAGATTGCAGACCAGCGAATCATTAAATTCTACGATACCGACGAAAATCTGCTACATAGCAACCACTATATATTGCGTGAGAGATACGAGATTGGCAAAGACAAAAAGGAAATTACTCTTAAATTTCGCCATCCAGACCGTTACATTTCTCAAGACCGCAACATGAATGCTGGCGAGGCGGCTAGAGGAAAAACGAAGTTTGAGGAGGACGTTAAAGCAGACACTAAATCTCCATTCTTAATCTTGTACAGCTTCTCAACTACACAAAAAATCTCCTTTGATAAGAACTTAATTAAACTGCAAGATGCGGCACAGTTATATCCAGATCTACAAGATAAGCTAATTGGTTACACCGAAGACAAGGAGATAAAAACGGTAGGAATTACTGCCCATGAATTAGTCATTAAAGGAGCAAACTTTCAGATTAGAAAGGAACCAAGACTAGATTCTGAATGTGCTTTGATTGTTTGGTACGACAACAAGGGTGATGAAAAGCAGCCAGTAGCAGTCGAGTTCAGCTTCAAGTATGGAGATGAAAACGAAGACTATACCAGAAAGATGGCTCATCGGGCTTATGAAGTGTTCCAAGTCCTGCAAAAACTAACATCTTGGGTAGATCCGGAGTCTGATACAAAAACGGCTTACATCTACAGATCAAGTTGAGATAGCTGAAAAATAGTGCAAGAAGAGTCTGAAACACTTTTCAGTGATTGCCTTTGGCGCTGCCCTGAAGGGTGCAAGGAGCCAAGCTTTCGTCGGTTAGATAGCCTAATCTTCCAATTTGTTAAGAAAGAATTATTTTTTTTAGCAAATGTAATGTATTCCCGAAATAGCGTGGATTGAAATGGAATAAGAATTTATTAACCACGCTTATCAAGGTGCATAGAAAGAAATGGTGTGTTCAAAACATACCAGAGGATTTGGTTAGTAAATTCATTCAATTTTCTGATACAGAGTTTCCAGTCAGGAAAGCTGAGGAGATTTTTGTGCTTGTTTCTAAAAACCTAATAGCTAGTAGTGAGCGACGCCTGACCTTCGATCCCAAAGAACTCAGCGAGCAGCTTGACCACAGAAAGCCGATCAATAACGAGTCAACGGAGCGAGTAAAAATTCGTTTAGCGGTTGCCGAATCGCAAGGTCTGAATACTTTAGAGCGAATTCTTGCTTGGAACGACTTGATGCCTGTTAATTACCTGGAAAAAGGGATGGATGCGGCACGCGCAGTTGGGCGCATCCATAAACGGGATTTTCAGTCAGGCAATTTGTTAGATTATGCGACTGGGTTTCTGATTTCGCCTCGCCTATTGCTAACAAATCATCACGTTTTCGCCAGTTCTGATGAGGCTCAACTAAGTGATGTTGAGTTCAATTATCAGCAAAATAAAGATGGAACTTGGATAGGATCTGAGTTTTTCGCTTTACAGCCCGATACCTTCTTTTTTGCCGATGAGGAGCTTGACTTTGCGGTGGTTGCTGTTGCACGGACGGCTCGACAGAGCGGCAAACCGTTAGCGGACTTTGGCTGGCTGACTCTCAATCCTCAAATCGGAAAAGTGTCTCCAGGTGAATATCTCACGATTATTCAGCATCCAAGCGGAGGAGATAAGCAAATCGCGCTACGCGAAAACCAACTGCTCAAAATTGATACTCATACGCTCTGGTATCGAACAGATACAGCGCCAGGTTCGTCGGGTTCACCAGTTTTTAACGATGTTTGGCAGGTGGTTGCTTTGCATCATTCAGGAGTACCTGAAAAAGACACCAATGGAAACTATCTAACACTGGATGGTAAGCCTTACGAAGGACCGATCAACGAGAGCAAAATCAAATGGATTGCGAATGAGGGCATCCGAGTCAGCCGCATTGTTGCATCTCTTCAAGCTGCCTATAGTAACCATTCCTTAATCCGAGGAATGTTTGATACAAGCTCATCCGATTTATCATCCTCTGTTCACCAATTAAAGGAGTCACCTATGTCTTCGGACGTTACTAATTTAACAGGAAATCATTTGACCTACGGTAAAAGAGCTAATTCAAGTAGTAGTGAGCCAACTTACGGCAAGTCTGTTAAGAACTCGCCTCTAAGACGAACCCCTAGTGCGAACCAAGTAGAGGTCGAGGTTGCTGCTGATACCGGAGCAATTCGCTTGAACGTTCCGCTAACAATTACTATTCAGCTTGGCGGTGTTGGTGAAGCTTCAGAGGTTTCTCTACATGAAGATGCAGCTAACTACCTCGAATTTGAGAGAACTAGACCCGTTACGAACTACAGCGATCGCAAAGGCTACGAGCCAAACTTTCTAGGAAGCAACGGTAAGCGCGTTCCCCTGCCGGAATTGACAGACGAGATGAAACGTGATTGTGCCATCAATCGCATAGCAGGGCGAGGAATGGATGAATACGTCTTGCCGTATCACCACTTCAGCATCGTGATGAACAAGGTGCGGAAGATGGCGTTCTACACCGCCGTTAATATCGACGGAACGAATGTGATTCGGCTTGGTCGCAGCGATAATTGGATTGCTGACCCTCGAATTGGGGCAGATGAACAAACCGACAATTCACTTTATAAAAATAATGACCTTGATCGCGGACATCTGGTGCGCCGTTTAGATCCTGTTTGGGGTTCTGTCGCCGAAGCTGCCAATATCGATACATTCCACTACACGAACTGTAGCCCGCAGCATAAAGATTTTAACCAGAATAATGCTACCTGGCTAGGACTGGAAAACTACATTCTAGACAATGCGATCGCAGAAAGGTTTCGTGTATCCGTGTTCACGGGTCCTGTCTTCCGCAATGATGACCGGGAGTATCTTGAGGTGAAGTTACCTCGGCAGTTTTGGAAAGTTTTGGTCATGGTCAAAGAGGGTAAACTTTCCGCCACAGCTTATCTGCTCAGCCAGGAAAAACTTATTCAACGTATTGAAGCATTTTCTGATGACAGGCGAGTCAGAACTCACCAAGTACCAATTCAGGAGATCGAGGATTTGACAGGTTTATCCTTTGGGCTGAGTGAATTTGACCCAATGGAGCGTCCCGAAAGTACATCTCGCCTAATACCGATTACTTCCTACGAAGCCATTCGTTTCTAATAAAACCTCCGGTGTTAGCGGACGCTCTAGCTCCTTTAACATCAGATAGGCATGAACTACCTTATGCTCAGTGAATCAGCGTAGGGTAGTTCAGTGGCGATCGCCTCCGCACCTATTTCGCGATCGCAACACCCATCCTCTTGGCAAAAGGATTAGTTATGTCCAGAGAAGTTGCAATTTTCCTACTATGAGTTCAACTTTCCGGAACCAAAATTATATGTATTGAAGGAGAAGATACTGCGCTGTATAGACAGCTATCGTTAACAAGAAGGAAATATCAATGTCAACGCTGAAAAAATGTTTTTTGCTTGCAATTTCTCTATGTTTCTGTTTAACTTTGTGGTCTAGACCAGCATACGCATTGATCACACTCAACGATCAATTTGTTGCTGGGGAAGCTTGCGAAGCCGTACAGTCAATTAGAAGCGGAACCAACCCAGGAAATATTCGACTGACTCCCGAAGAAACCTATGCAGTCATTGGTAAAAACCGAGACAACGCATCCCATTACTTGCTTAGGATCGAGGACGCTGAGCCATCAGAGCGCTGGGTGTCTGTACAGTGTGGGCAACTTTTAGGTTCTTCTGCTCCAGTCAATCAGGATTATTTACTTGCCCTTAGCTGGCAACCATCCTTTTGTGAAACCAAGCCAAGTAAGCCCGAATGTGAGAGCCAAACAGAAGAACGGTTTGATGCCACAAACTTAGTTCTACACGGTTTATTTCCCCAGCCGAGGCAAAATATCTATTGCAATGTTAGTGACAATATCATACGTCTTGACAAAGATAAGCAATGGTCAAAGTTGCCACCAATCACCTTATCTGCGACAACGCGCAATGAACTAGCCGTTAAAATGCCTGGATTTGCTTCGGATTTGCATCTCCATGAATGGTACAAACATGGAACTTGCTACAGCGAGACACCGGACGAATATTTCCAAGAGTCGATCGCTTTGTTAGACCAAGTGAATAACTCCCCAGTCCGCGATCTGTTCGTTAGAAATATTGGTAATTCCCTCTCCTCTAACGAAATCCGAAATCAGTTTGATAAAGCGTTCAATGATGGAGCGGGAAGCAAGGTTCAAGTTCAGTGTCAAAAAGATATTGACGAAGCTCGAAACAATATGGTGGTAGAGCTACAGGTTAACCTTAAAGGTAACATTCAGCCCAACACTCTGATTGGAAGTCTCCTACAGGCTGGTAAAACAGTTCCGGCAGGTTGCCCCCTTGGAGAAATCGATCCTGCTGGTTTCGACGATTAATCATGTGCTTTACCGGGTTCGCTCATGCTAAGTTGCGCTCTGGTTTGGGCGAATCCGTATTCGACTAGAACGTAGGAATCAACACTTACGAAATAATCTTATTATTTAAAGTGATGTTATGACAATAGAATCAGATTATCAGCAAGTTAAGTTGGCGGAAGAAAACAAGGCTTTGAAAAAGAGAGTTGAAGAATTAGAAGATTTTTTTAAAACCAGAGAGGAATCCAGAAGAAAGTTTACTTGGTGGATATCGAAAATTCTCTCAATTCTGGGTTTGTTCTATCTAATAGTTGCTATCTTTGCACCATCAACCACGAAAATAAACAGAATTAATAATACAGACATATTGTTTTTTACCCTTATATTTATATTCAACTCTGGCTTACTTGAGAAATTAGAAGACTTTTCGCTTGACGGCACAAAAATTCAAGCCAAATTTAGGAGTTTACAAGAAAAACAAGAAAAGCAACAGGAGGAAATTAAACAACTTAGTCAAGCCCAAGAAACTGCTCTAAATTTCGCTCTCAAAGGTATAATTGATCGGCATGAGTTTAAACATATTCGAGGTTTGAGAGATGCCGAAGATAATGATAGTGAGCATATAGTTAAGTTTGGTGGTTATATCAAATCATTTGAAGAGGAGATTAGGCATTTAGTTGCAGTTAGATTCCTATACAAAAGAGCAAGTATTTCTGATTTAATTAACGACTTGAAGTCAAATCAAAAAGCTGACCTGCGGAAGTACGTGACTGTTACTTCAGATGGTCGGAAATATTTAAGCCTTAGAAAAGAGTTAGGAATCGAGGAAGTAGAGGCTGAGAGAGCAGCAAGCAATGATTAGCATTATGTAGTGTTACTCAAAGCGTATCCTGCCCAGCGGACTAGCACTTCGCTGTACCGGAACGTATTGTGGTCAGGTCGGTTGCGTTGCAAATGTTATTGCGTCCGTGAGCTGTGCCGTTAATTAAGAAAAATACATAGTTTATACAGTTATGTTTCAAACAACTAGCAGCAAGTTAACTAAAAAGCTTTTTGATACTCCGCCATCTGAGCAAACGATATAAAACACCGCTGACACCCCCCATCCTCCCACAACGCCGGAATCTTAAACCTCGCCCCACACTTGGGACACTTCGACACCAACCTCAACCGATGCGTCTCACACCCTACCGTTGACTTAAACTGCCACACCATCCGATGACAAGGCGACTCGGCATAACACGCCCCACACAGCCGAATCGGATCGCACTTCATCCCCACTCCCTGCGGTGGCAACATTTCCCGCAACCTCTGTTCCTCAACCCCCACAACCTTCGCCAACCCTTCCAACTCCTTCCCACTCGGAAACGGATTGAGGTGAAACCTCTCCCATCGCGCCACCAGCGCCCCAATCCCCGCCAATTGTCCTAACGCACTGGGAGCCAAATGATTCCGTCGCCTAAACCTGCCCAAAAAGTGACTGAAACTTTCCCCCTCCAACGGCTCAACCGGAAACAGCCAAGGTTGAATCTCATCTGTCAGAGTCATGAATACTCCCTGGCTACCTCCTGCAACACCTTCTTGTCAATCTTCTTAAACCCCCTAGACAACGACGCGTATCGACCTCCTTGCAAAACTCCGCGATCACTTGGGCTTTCACCGCATCGAGCGGAAAGCTTTGAGGATAAGTCGAAAACATCAGCATGATGCCTTGAAGCGTCGAATAAAAGTAGAGTGATCGCTGCCGTGAATTTGCAACCCCAAGTTTCGTAAACATTTCAGTTTGTACCTCAAACTGCTTCGCTTGCTCATCCATCAGCTTTTGCGTGTATTTGGCAACAACTGAGGAATTCGATAATCAGGCTAGAAACTTCGTCTGGATGAGTCAGCGTCGGCGTATTACTGGAGTTTAGTGATCGCTCCCTTCTCCACTAACACCCGTCCAGTCAGCAAATCCTTCACCGTTGCCAGCAAAACCCGTTGCTCATTCACCTCAAAATTGACTTCAATTCGGTCTACTCCCGTTTCCCCTGGCGGTTC
>DATNPH010000019.1:0-22587 GCA_036703315.1 Coleofasciculaceae cyanobacterium | reverse complement strand
CCCTATCCCCTCGACTACGACCAGCAAGCCACCCTAGACCACCTACCAGAGCAAAACCTGCTAATCTTAGGGCTAAACTCCGCTTGGCAACTCGACCACCACTACAAAACCCGCGCCAGCATCAACACAAATGCCCTCAGCAACGCCCTCACCCAAATTCGCCGCAACCCAGACTACAAAAATTCCCTGAAAATCGCCGTTTGGCACCATCCCCTCGATAGTGCTTGGGAAGATCGCATCACCGACCAAGGTTTCCTAGAACAGCTAGCCGTCAATGGTTTCCGCTTCTTCCTGCACGGACACATCCACAAAGCTGAAACCAGCCTCTTCCGCTACGACATGAGTACCAACGGGCGAAAATTAGACCGGATTTGTGCCGGAACCTTTGGTGCACCTGTCCGCGAATGGGTGCCCGGTTATCCCCTCCAGTACAACCTGCTGAAAATTGCAGACAACCAACTCACCGTCTACACCCGCCGCCGCGAAGAACTCAATGGGGCGTGGAAACCCGATGCACGTTGGGGTCAGGGTGCGGGGAAAACGCCGTTGGATTATTATGCGATCGCATTGTGAGGTTAGATCCCCCCAGCCCCCCTTAAAAAGGGGGGAGAAGAGAGAAGAGAGCGATCGCGTCTTCTGAATTTGTAATCGCCAAAATCAGTTACTGATGGTCAGGTTCCTCCTGAAGATTGCCCATATTGAAGAGGAATGGGACACTACTCTTAGAGTCACTGCCCATGACGAGAACTTTTGGCATCTGGGCACCTCCCTGTCTCCAAGCCTCGATCGCTTCCTTCTGGAGAACAAGCTGACCTCCTTGTGCTCGCAAAGTTTCAGCCAAAAGTCTTTGAGCCTCTGCCCTCCCCTTGGCGCGATTGATGTCTGCCTGGGCTTCTTGCTCAGCTTCCTGCGCTACATAGACGGCTCTTTGCGCTCGTTGTTCAGCGATTTGTTTCTCCTCAACTGCCTTAGAGAACTCTGGAGAGAACGCCAGGTCAACAACGCTAGTATCTAGCACAATGATTCCGTACTTGTCTAAGCGTTCACCTAAAGCCACATCGAAGTCTTGCTTCAGTTCACTCCTTTTAGTAATCGCTTCTTCAACAGTTCTCCTCGCGGCGGCGATTTTAAAGGATTCCTGAGTCTGGGGTGCAATAATTTTAGACACGATATTCTGTAACGTTCCTTGTTTCCTTCTGATCTCAACCACCTGTGTTGGATCGAGGCGGAAGTTGATAGCAAAGCTAGCTGATAAATCTTGAAGATCTTTAGTGGAACTCTGCGCCGGTACTTCAAACTTTTGCACCGTCACATCATACACGTCTACGGTTGAAATCAGGGGCGGTTTGAGATGAATGCCCTCCAGTAATGACCCATCTCTGGCTTTACCCAAGATACTGATTACTCCTGCCTGACCTGGGTTGATGATCACAAAAGAACTAAAGCTGAGGAGAATGATTGCTACTGCTAAAATTCCGCCGACTAAAGCTTGCCAATTCGGTGAATATTGATATTTCAAACTTTTAAACTCCTGATTCTGTTTCTACGCTAGCTCGGTTCAACAGGCGTTTCTAACTCATCTACCAACCCCGGTTAACATTGATAGCCTAGTAATATAGCCATTACGCGCCAGCATCAGAGCAACAAGCGCCACCTCTTCCACAGTACCAAAGCATTCTATAGATATAAATTCTGGATGCACTTGGCGATTGCCAGTTATCATCTCGGTTTTAATCAATGCTGGTGCGATCGCATTGACAGTAATCCCTTGTTTCACTACAAGGGAAGCTTGACATCCTCCCACCGCTAACCACTACGAGGTATAGCGGGGGATTCCCAAGAATTCTTGGTTCTCAGTTCATATTGCGAAATCATCGCACTTACGATTGATTGGGATTAAGGATTCGCTGTCGCTCAATTGTTAGCTGGTCGCCATTCATCTCTCCGCTAAACCATCGGGGCTACTCGGCTACGCCTCGATAAATCCTCTTCGGTTATAGCGGGAGCATAAGAGCCGACATTAAGGTAAGAAAGTACATCTCTGCTTTGATGTCATCAGTGAAGGAGATAACGATGACGATAACTTTGACCGCCAATAATCCTGAACTGACTGTTCCTGGCCCAACTCCCGTACCAATCCTCGGTAGCGCTGCCCATGCCTTTCGCTTTGGAAAAGACTCAATTGGCTACACCCGTCACCTCTTTCAAACCTATGGTTCAATTGTCTCTTTAACAAGAGGCGGGGGTACAAATCTCTACTCATCGCTCCCAAATTGTCCTGGTACTGTGTTCGCCTATGGTCCAGAACTGGTTCGCCAAGTTGCAACCCAGCACGAGGTTTATCACAAGCATCCCTTATCAGGACGGTTGTACAGCAAGCGGAACCTCTCTGCACGTACTGAACCGTTGAAGCATTTCGTCGTAGGGTTATTTGGCGTCAATAGTGAGCAGCATCGACAACATCGCCAACTTATGATGCCTGCCTTTCACAAACAGCGCATTGAGTCTTACCGTGACGATATGGTTGGCATTACACAATCTGTGCTGGATCAAATGCAAGTTGGCGAAGTTTGCGATATTGCTGAGGTAATGCGACGGCTTACCATGCGAATAGCAACCAAGACATTGTTTGGCTGCGATATCGGTGAAAGCGGCGGCAGTATTGGGAGACTCTTACAGGACACCTTAAGTCTTATGGGGAAACCTGCGATCGCTCTTTTACCCTTTGACTTACCAGGACTACCCTACCACCGCCTGCTTACGCTCATCGCCCAACTTGACGACGAGATGCGTGCAATCATTATGCGCAAACGGGCATCTGGCAGTGATGACAAAGATATTTTATCACTGCTTATCCAAGCGCGTGATCCTGAGAGTGGCATTGAGCTGAGCGAGGATGAACTGCTTGGACATACGGGTGTACTCTTTGCGGCTGGACACGAGACTAGCGCCAATGCCTTGGCTTGGACGTTGTTCCTCCTCTCGCAACACCCAGAAGTAGCTGCCCACCTGCTCGACGAACTAGACAGTGTACTACAGGGTGAAGCACCGATAGTAGAACAATTGCAACACTTGCGCCTGTTAGAACGAGTCATCAAAGAGAGTATGCGCGTTTTGCCACCAGTCCCTTGGAACGGGCGCGTCACCTCGCAACCAACTGAACTCGGTGGATATGCCTTACCTGAAGGAACGGAGGTATTCGTCAGTATTTACCAAACTCACCATATGCCCGAACTGTATCCTGAACCGGAGGCATTTAACCCGCAGCGCTGGGAAAGTATCGAACCAACGATGTTTGAGTACAATCCTTTCAGCGCTGGGTCGCGGACCTGCATTGGTGCACGCTTTGCGATGATGGAGATCAAGATTGTGCTAGCAATGCTCCTGCAACGTTATCGCTTGCAATTTCTTCCACAGGTTAAGGTTGATCGCGTTGGAGTAATCGTCATGGCACCGAAATGCGGAATGCCGATGCTCGTCCATAAGCAAGACTGCCAGTTTGCTCAAGGTGTAGGTGGTGTACGTGGTAACGTGCGAGAGATGGTGAAGTTACCCTAATTCGGCTAAGGTTCCATCCGACTCTGGCAGTTGGGTGTAGTCGGGGAAGGGAGCAGGAAGTAGATCGATGGGATTCATGCTTTGGGTCATCCTACACTAACAACCTCAGGTAGCTCAAACTGAGAGATTGCGGACTCCCGATGCTTGAGTAATGTGGCTTGGGGGAGTGGTCCTTGCAAGTGACTCCAAGGCAATACTAGGTCTGTTGACCAGTCGGCATGAACGTAGAAATCCAACCCCGGCAACTGCCCTTTCAACTCTTTAAAGGCACGGCGATAACTGCCAAGAGAGTCACCATAATGCCGTGTTAGTTCTAAGAGGTGGGATAAACGTCGATCGCCTCTCGATATCAATGCCTGAATCACAGACCAATTGTAGCTTTCTGGTCGAAACTCCATGCCTTGCGGTTTAAGATGCTTCTGCAAAAACTTCAGCCGCTTCTCTGCTTCAGGATTCACCCCGAACCACTGAAACGGTGTATGCGCTTTCGGGACAAACGTACTGCAACCCAATGTCAAGCGCAAACCCGGAGCAGCTTTCTTGATGTCTTTCATCATCGCTACTGTCTGTTCAACGTCTGACATCTTCTCACCTGGAACACCAACCATCCCGTAGAGTTTGAGATTCTTTAAGCCACCCGCCTTCGCATTGATTGCTGCCTGGATAATTTCTTCGTTTGTCAGCTTTTTATTAATAATCTGCCGCAACCGTTCCGAACCACTTTCAACCGCGATCGTAATTGAGTTGGTGCCTCGTTTTGCTAAAGTCTCGGCTAGCTTCTGCGTCACTGTGTTCGTTCGCACTGAGGCGATACTTAATCGCACATCCTCATACTTTGGCTGAGAGAGGTAATCGAGCAAGACTTCAAACTCTGGATGTTGCGTCACAGACGCTCCCAGTAAACCGATGCGGTTCGTTACCGCCAACCCTCGCTCAATTGCTGGAATCAACGAACCCATAGCACTGGGTGTCCGAAACGGCAGCGTTAGATAACTTGCCAGACAGAAACGGCACATTTCTGGACAACTGCGTACCACTTCCACCATGTAGATATTTTCCCAAGCGGCTTTCTGTGTTACCACTGTTGAGGCAGACAGGGTATTACCCCGATATGTCTGCTTTTCTACCTGTGCAGGAATTTGGGCATCTACTGGCTGAATTGATGCGATCAGCCCTGCTGGTGCGCTTGGCGCGATCGCACCCGTTGAGTCATGATAAGTTACCTCGTACAGACTGGGAACATATACCCCTGGCACCTGTGCTAAACGCCGCAGTTGAGTCTTTCGGTCAGCATGGCGGACTTCTTTGTAAGCGTCAATGAAATCACCTAGCAGGATTTCCCCATCCCCCAGCAAAATCACATCAAAAAAGTCAGCAAAGGGTTCTGGGTTAGCTGTCAGTACCGGACCCCCCCCAAAGACAATAGGATGCTGATTGGAGCGTTCAGCTGATCTCACTGGAAGTTTTAGAAATTCCAGTAACGATAGTATGTTGACATAATCTAGTTCCCATGATAGAGAGTAGCCTAGTAATTCCGGCTGTCCCGGCAATGGTTCATGGCAATCTGTGAACAATCGGCTGACTTGGAGGTCAGCGCGCGATGCCAAAGCTGCCCATACTACCTGATAGCCCAAGCTCGTAATCCCTACGCTGTATTCATTGGGAAAAGCAAAAATAGTTGGAATCGAACCAGCGTCAGGGGTTGCTGGTGTAAACAGAAGGCGTTCGGATGCAAATAGAGCAGAGGTCACAAGTGTAGTGTGAGTGTAACAAGAATAGTCTCACTTATATCTAATTTTAAGAATTACAATCAGTAACGCCAGAATCAGGGTTATGGCGTTGCATACGATAACAGGCAGCTTTCCAATCGCAAGCCCATACGCCAGCCACAAGAAAACACCCGTACAAAAGATAACCATCATCCCTAAAGAAACATCTTTAGCAGACTTGCTAGTCCACGTTTTAAGCAGTTGAGGAAAAAAAGCGATCGTGGTCAGTATTCCTGCAATCCACCCCAAAATGTCGATAAATTCTGTGTTCATTGATATAAACAATATAAATTCTCACTGGTTCTTAGTTATACAGCGTAGGGTTTTGGCTGATTGAGAGAAATTGAGTTTTGCATATTACAAGAAAACAGGGTACGCTTTCTCCAGCCATAATCTAAAGAGCATTTACCTGATGAAGAATCTCTTGGCTGGAGGAAAGCCACCCCAAGTTAAGAAACTACCCATCTTTAGTGACTTGCACACCTAGAGATTAAATTTTTGGAAAGCTTTGAGCCTGAATAAGGCTGCTACTTCCAGGGCATCCGGATTCAACCTTACATCAAAAATAAGCTCGCTACTTAGCACAGATTTTGATCCCAAGCCCTAAAATAAGCAAGAAGTTGTGGTGGCTTGTGGTGTAACTGAGGAGTTAAAGTGTCAAAGTTCATCCCAAAGCATAAAGAAAACTTAGTAAGTCATTTGAAGTCGGACGCGTCAACGGAATCAGAACCGGAAGCCGCCTCTGACGGTAATGTTCAGCAAAATGAAAAAGATAAACCAAAATCACGAAATTTACTACTGACGCGGTGCCGACAAGGAGCAACGCTTACGCTCAATGGGCTGAAGCACGTTTCGGGTACTGTAATAGAGCAGTTTACAGGACCTAGACAGCTGCATCGTCGTTACTGGTTCTGGCTGGGATTGGGCGTTAGTGGCGGTGCGATCGCTCTCGGATGGGGCTGGATGGAGCTGGAGAAGAGCACTCCTAGTTCAACGAAGGATGTCTTGACCTTTGTTCGAGATGACACAATCACGATTAAAGCCGCAGACAATACAATCATCCAGCAAATTGGACCAGCAACCCATGAGACACTCAAGATAGAGGAAATCCCTAAACCCTTAATTAACGCTTTCCTCGCTACAGAAGATCGACGCTTTGAACAACATCATGGTGTCGATTACCAGGGTATTGTTCGTGCCGCTCTTTCTAACCTACAGGCTGGGAATGTCGTAGAAGGCGGTAGTACTATCACTCAGCAGCTAGCGCGGATTGTCTACTTTGATCAGGAACGCTCGTTCGGGCGCAAGCTCAAAGAAATGCGGATGGCTCAAAAGATTGAGCAGGATGTTCCAAAAAATAAAATCCTGGAGCGTTACTTGAACCTGGTCTACCTGGGGTCAGGAGCCTACGGAGTTGCCGATGCGGCATGGGTTTACTTTAGCAAGAGTGTGAATCAGCTAACCCTGCCAGAAATAGCGGTGCTGGCAGGATTGCCTTCAGCCCCGACTGACTACTCCCCGTTAGTCAATCCAAAAGTGGCGAAAGAGCGCCGCGATATAGTCATACAACGGATGCAAGATAGTGGCTATATTACGGCGGCACAAGCCCAGGAAGCGATCGCAACGCCTATAACCACCAAAAAAAATAATCCCAAGCGACTTGACCGAAAAGCTAACTACTTTACGGAGTACATTCAACAGGAATTGCCTAAGTATGTCTCTAAAGATGTGCTGGCGCGCAAAGGATTGATCGTTGAAACCAGTTTAAATTTAGATTGGCAAGCCGCTGCTGAAGAAGCCGTCAAGGATACCGTTGAAAATGAGGGTCGCTATGAAAGGTTTGAGCAAGCGGCAATGGTAGCGATCGACCCGCGTAATGGTCAGATCAAGGCAATGGTCGGGGGAAAAGATTTTTACAATCAACAATTTAACCGAGTCACTCAGGCTCAGCGTCAGCCCGGATCTACCTTTAAGACGTTCCTCTATACCACCGCGATCGCGGCAGGTTTTTCTCCCTATCGAGGCTATCTGGACGCCCCTTATACCGTAGCTGGTTACACACCCAAAAACTATGGTGATAAATTCCGGGGCTGGATCAACATACTAGACGCGCTCACCTACTCGGTCAACGTTGTTGCTGTCAAAGCATTAATTGATGTTGGATGGGATCCCACCATTGAAATTGCTAAAAAAATGGGCATTGAATCACCCCTGATTCCCACCTACTCTATGGCACTAGGGGCATCTGAGGTGAATCTACTAGAGCTGACCAGTGCCTATGGCACCTTAGCAACCAAAGGAGTTCATAACAAACCTCACGGCATTCGCCGAATTATTAACCAGCAAGGTAAGGTAATTTACGAGGCGGACGTGAAGGGCGATCGGGCATTGGACGAAGAAACCTCTGCGATCATGACCTGGATGCTACGGAACGTTGTCAATGATGGTACTGGTCGTGCAGCTCAGCTCGATAATCGACCCGTTGCAGGTAAAACGGGTACCTCTGACGAAGCTCGGGACTTGTGGTTTATTGGCTACATTCCCCAGCTAGTAACGGGTGTCTGGCTAGGCAATGACGACAATAAACCGACATCGGGCGCAAGTGGCACAGCTGCCTATACCTGGCATCAGTTCATGGTCAAGGTGGCAAAAAACTTGGAGGTTGAGAAGTTCCCTGAGCGCCCTAGCAAACTAGAAGATCGCAAGGGCATCATTAAAGCTCAACCGATTAAACCCAAATGGGCTGTGGACAAGAAGTCTGATCAATCTGAAAGTAGCTCTGAGAGTACTTCTAGAAAAGACTATAGCCAGGAATCTAGAAGAGATTCCAGCCAGGACTATAGCGAGCAGTCTGAAAGTACTTCTAGAAGAGACTATAGCCGGGAATCTAGAAGAGACTATAGTAGTGACTCTGGTAGTTATTCTCGCCGTGACTATAACACTAATAGCGCTTCACAAGAAACCTACACCGAATACCGTCCTCGGCGTCGGCGCAGTTACTACAGTGATAGCCCATCAGAAAGCACGAGCTATAGTAATAGTCAAGCTGAAACCAGTAGAGAGAGTTATAGTCAACCTGATCCCCCCAAACGGCGTTCCCGTTCACGAGAGCCTGTCGAAGCTACGGCTCCCCGCGACTCAGGCTATAGTAACTCCGCTCCTAGAGAGTCAACATCCAGGCGACAAAGCTATCAGCCTGCTCCAGAGGCACCTCAACCCGCTGCGGCTCCAGCTCCAGTGGAACAGAAGTTTGAACCGGCTCCGGCAGCAGCTCCTCCAGCTCCCCCAGTCTCTAGAAAAGAGTCCGAACCTGTAGCTCCAGAACCAGCTCCCGCAGCACCGCCTCCAGAGGCACCAGCTCCAAAGTCTGAGTAATTAGACTTAATTTTGAGAGTAGGAAATTGTACTGAGATCAAACTCCGGAGTGATAGACGCTCCTGTGAGTTTTGATAGGATACCTACAAATACGATAAGGAGTTTACAAGCATGTATTTATTCATGGAAATAGGAGTAGAAGCAGCACCTCATTTTCCAGTTTCTTTTACTCTGGTGTATGTTGTTGGTTTCATTGCTGCTGTAACAATCGGCTCAATTGCCTGGTATAACTCGAAGCGCCCTGTAGGTTGGGAAAATAAAGAGCGTCCTGACATTGTACCGAAGGTGGAAAAGGAAGAGACTCCTGGTTTATAGACGAACGAAATAAGACATAAGCCTTGGGAAGAGGAGCTGCATTAATGCCTTCCTATCTCAATTGGCGACTATTGCTAGTTCTTGCCTTGAGCAAAATCAGCCAAAATTCCCCTCTTATACCGAAGGTTAAGAGGGGTTACAAGTTTAGTAAGATTTAAATTAAAAAACTCTGGAGCAGCCTATTACCGCTTAGAAAGAGCTGGATTCCCTATCTTTGCTTAAGGCACAACAGTACCTATAAGGCTGCCTGAGCATAATTTTATAGTTTTAGTGTTTATCTGTAATTCCTCGTATCGGTGCTACTCAGCAAGCGGAGCTGGGGAGAAATTTGTAGTTTAATTCTTTATCTCCCGACTTTTTCGCCTACAAACTACTCCAATCTGTTATCTGGTAAGCTTTCTACCGGATTGTCACCCATTAACTCAAACAAATCACCACTTGGCATTCTCCCCGCTCTAGCTCTATACAGTTCCTTGAGAGGGTAGATTTCACCTTTATAAAAAAAGCCGGGAGGCTTCTCTCCTTCTAGAACACCAATTCAGTAATCAGACAAATTAGGGAGGTAAGGAAAGTAGGGAAGATACAGAAGCTATTTCCCTCATCTGCCCCATTCTTTCAAGAATCGATATGCGTGAATAATGAATCGCTCCTCTAGACATGGGCGGAACCATCGCTTGATCAGCATTAGTCGTCAGTTGTCAATAGAAACAACAAGTGACGACTAATACTGAGGTGAAATCGCACTCGGCGGCTAAGATAAAAACTCATATCAACTTCCTCCTGAGCATTAACCCGTACCCCTAGTTGTGCTTACTGGCTCAGTGCTCCAGAAGCTATTGCGCGATTGTGCATTCTCAAGACTTCTCTCACCCATCTCTAGAAAAGTGAAAATAGGCAGTGTATTCAACGCTTGAGCAAAAATATCAACGCCTTCGCCAAGAGCTAATTGCTGGGGCTATCACTCTCCTTGGTATTGCATTAATCGGTACTTTATGGTATAGGCTAGTGGAGAGATGGTCATGGTCAGATGCAGTGTATATGACTGTGATCACTCTGGCAACGGTTGGCTATGGAGAAACGAATCCGCTAGGCACTCGCGGTCGGCTATTTACGATCACCCTGATTTTGATGGGTGTCATCACCATTGGTTACATCGTTAATCGGTTTACAGAAGCCTTAATTCAAGGCTACTTTCAAGAAGGAATTCGACTGAGGCAACGGCAGCGCTTGATAGATACCTTAACGGAGCACTACATTCTATGTGGATTCGGACGCACAGGGGGTCAAATTGCCCTGGAATTTAAAGCTGAGGGGATTCCCTTTGTAACAGTAGACTCCCAGATTGACCAGGTGCTAGCAGCGCAGGAGTTGGGATATATCGCTGTGCAAGGTGATGCGACGATGGATGATACGCTGCTGAATGTAGGGATTGAGCGGGCGATTTGTCTGGTGGCGGCGCTGCCTTCTGACGCCGAAAACCTCTATACGGTGCTTTCAGCGAAAACCCTTAATCCACAAATTCGTGCGATCGCCCGTGCTAGTACAGAAGAAGCGTTGAAAAAATTGCAACGAGCCGGTGCAGATGCAGTGGTTTCTCCCTACATTACGGGTGGCAGGCGCATGGCGGCGGCTGCCCTTAGACCCCAAGTGCTAGATTTTATGGATGGCATTCTCACAGGAAATGATCGCTCTTTTTATTTGGAAGAGTTCTTGCTCGAGCCTCAAACCAGCACTACTGTGGGGCAAACCCTAAGGGAAGCCCGACTGCGATCGCAAACTGGTGCTTTAGTTCTGGCTATTCGCCGCGCTGATGGCACTCTCATCGCTGGACCAACTGGGGAAACTATCTTACTTCCGGGAGATTTGCTAATCTGCATGGGTACAGCTGAGCAGTTGCGCCAATTGAACCGTCTCCTGAGTCCTCTTCGCTCCCGTTCACCTCGGACGCCCAAATTACCTACTTAGTGCCGCTCCCTTGGAAGTCAAAAGTCAAAATTCCTTCTGGGAACGGGGTGCGTCTCCTGTGCCGGAAGAGGTTCCGGCACCCGACGCGATCAAAAGTCCTTTAAGCATAAGGTGTTCAACCGCTTGTAAGCTGGTTACTTATTTTTCCCAGCCTGCACTTAGTAATTCAACATGTTTAATAGGTATACAGTAAACGGGCTAGCTGTTTACTGTATACCCATTAAATACACAACTGCTTAAAAGCATTGCCTGAGCCTGATTAAAAATGCAAGTAGTTGCTTACACTCGGCGGAATCTAAGTTATTCTGTATGTAAGTGCCCACTTACATACAGAACATGAGCAAATCAGTTCGTTCGCCTGCACAAACCCGTGCCCGTATCTTGAAGGCAGCTACTAACGTTTTTGCTCAAGCGGGTTTACAGGGAGCCACTACTCGTGAAATTGCTCGCGTTGCTGGGGTAAACGAGGTGACTCTATTTCGCCACTTTTCAAGCAAGGAGCAACTGCTAGGTGCTGTTGTCCAACAAGCTACGGCTCTACAGTCTGAAGAGCTTACTGCTCAAGATGAGTGGACTCAGAACTTACACATCGACCTGACACACTATGCTCACCTCTATAACCACATGCTTGAGGAGCATGAAGCCTTAATTCGAACGTTCATTGGAGAAGCACATCGACATCCTGAGGCATACCGTCGGGTTCTCCAAGAGGCCGCCCAGCCACTGCGCGAAAAACTAATTACCTATCTACGCAACAGTCAAAAGCGCGGAGCAGTGCACGAGGATGTGGCAATTGAGCCAGCTGTGGATCTCTTTAAAAGCATGTTGTTAGGCGGCATGCTACGCCGCACGGCTGCCAAGCCAGCGCTTGGGTATGGCTGTCAACTCTACATCGAAAGTTGCGTTGATATCTTTGTACGCGGCATTAGTCCTGTTCACCCTCATACACTAGATTCCAACTCAGCGCTATGACAGGAACTCGTAAACCCTCTGCTGCTGGCTCAGTTCGTACCATTAGCCAGGGGAGGCAAAAGTGGGCGATCGCGCTTACAGCTTCCTTGGGGGCAATTCTCGAAGTCATTGATACCAGTATTGTCAATGTTGCCCTCACCGATATGCAAGGAAACCTGGGGGCAACGCTCAGCGAGATTGGTTGGGTTGTAACAGGGTATGCGATCGCCAACGTCGTACTTATTCCCTTAACGGCTTGGTTAGGAGACTACTTTGGTAGCAAAAAATACTTTATCTTCTCACTTGTCGGCTTTACCCTAGCATCAATTCTGTGCGGGCTAGCAGCAAATCTGCCGATGCTAATTATTTCACGCATTCTGCAAGGGTTAGCTGGTGGTGGATTACTGGCTAAGGGTCAGACAATTCTGTTTCAAACGTTTCCCCCGGAAGAGCAAGGCATTGCCCAAGCCGTTTTTGGTGTCGGTGTGATTGCAGGGCCAGCGATCGGTCCCACCCTTGGAGGCTACTTAACCGATACCCTAGGTTGGCGCTGGATTTTCTTTATCAACATTCCCTTCGGGATATTAGCTGTGGCAATGGCTGTGCTGTTTTTGCCCCCAGATAGAGCCACTAGCAAGCTAAAAAGCCGGACAGTTGATTGGTGGGGAATTGCTCTTTTAACTGTTTCTATCGGTAGCTTGCAAACCTTGTTGGAAGAAGGAGAGAAAGAGGATTGGTTTTCCTCTGTTTTCATCATTATCTTAGCGAGCACTGCTGTCATTGGACTAGTACTTTTCATCTGGCGCGAACTGAAAACCTCCAATCCTGCTGTAGATCTGCGTGTACTGCGTCACCGTTCCTTGGCAGCAGGGAGTCTCTACTCTGGGATTCTAGGAATGGGGTTGTATGGAGCGCTGTTCGCGGTACCGATTTTCGCTCAGAGTGTCCTTCATTTCACGGCTATGCAAACAGGGATGCTGCTTTTTCCTGGAGCGCTAGCATCCGCCGTGATGATGCTTGTAATGGGTAAAGTAACTAGCAAGTTAGATGCTCGGCTGCTGATTGCCGGTGGTGGCGTAATAACGACGCTAGTCATGTTTGATCTAGCGCAGATCAATCCAGACACTGGTACAGATGCTCTATTTTTGCCCCTGGTATGGCGTGGAGTCGGTACAGTAATGATGTTCTTACCCCTAAGTCTAGCAACCCTTGGACCACTACCTAAGCAGGATGTAGCAGCAGGTTCTGGTTTCTACAACCTTACCCGCCAGTTGGGCGGTAGCATTGGCATTGCCGTACTCACAACGCTCTTAGCTCAACGCGAAGCTTTTCACCGAGCTATGCTAAGTGAATCAGTCAGCCTTTATAATTCGGCAACTAGCGATCGCCTTAACTTGCTCAAAGGAGCTTTTCAAAGCCAGGGAATGGATGCGATGACAGCTCAGCAGCAAGCACTTGCCGTGATAGATCGAACCATTAATATGCAATCTGCCATCCTGTCTTTTGAAGATATTTTTCGAGTGGTTGGCATAGCATTCCTTTGCTCATTGCCCCTGCTGCTCTTCTTGGGTAAAGGGCGTGGAGGAACCAACTCACCACCAGCTCATTAGTACTTGCTCTAAAAACTAATTACCAAACCTTAATATTGCTAGCTTTTTGGTAATAGTAATCTAATCATCTAGGCTTATGGCTTATCTTTGATGGTTTTAGAAGTAGCTTCCAAAAAGTCGGTAATAGGCTGTGTAATCTTATGAATTCCCTCACTACCTCCTGCAATTAAGCCTCCTGTCAAAAATACATCTAGCCATCGAAAAATAATTAATTGACTACTGGTTACTTGACTACTAGACAAATCAGGTTGATTTAAAACAATAAGTGGTTCGATAGCTCGAACACCTACAGCACTAATTAGAACACCGAGGCTTAAAGCTGACCATAGGGCTATTCGTCTTGTATTAGATTTATACTTGGAGCGGTTTGCATCATCTTTTTTTAACGCATCAATTTCTGCATTTAATTGCTCAATTAACTCCTTCTGCTCTTGTAGAGATTCTCTGGTTAATGTAGTTGACGCTCCGCTTGATTCCGTTCTAATTACTACATTTTCACTGACTGTTGCAGATGTTATTTCACTTTGTTTTTGCCGATATTCTATGTTGTTCCTAAGTTCAGAAATTCTAAGCTCGTGTCTCTGAACTTCAATATCTAATTCCTCGGCACGCGGTCCCCGCCAAGTGGTTATAAAAACTTCTAAAGAGCGCTCCATTAACAGAGAGATAAGCAATGGTACGGTGAGTAACTGTGCAACTTTATTCACTCCAAATTCTATAAAAACAAATGGATTAGGGGATAGCAAAGTTGGTAAATATATCACTATGGCAGCAACAAGTATCATAAAGAGAAATTGAGCAATTTTATCAATTCTCCGCATTTTTTAAATTCTATACTCCTATCTCTATTAATCTTTAAAAGCAAAAGGATGTTTTCACGACTTACGTAAAACTCACTATCAAACCCTTGAACATCTAATTAATGTATCAATTGAACTCAGCTTTTCTGAAGTTGGATTACCCACATTTTTAGGTTGGACGCGCTAGTATGGCGGGCTATGCCCACCATCAGGCTATTGGTAGTGCCTGAAGGCTAGATTTGCGTAAGTCCTGTCTTTGTCAGCAATGATAGGAGCCTAATTTTGAACACAAAAACCTAAACCCGCTTTGTACATAAAAACTGGCAAGGTCAAGAGAAGTTTTTCCTATTTAAGTTTTTCTTTCTATCAGCACTTCATCAGGATGAAACTGTAGCGATTCTTGACTAACGTCAAAGCAAACTCAGCTCATGAAGCCTCACCCTCTTAATTGCACAGGCATGATTAAGTAAGTCATCTTCAATCCCCCTAGAGGCGTCAGAATCACGGGGCTGTTGGCAGTGTTCATCTGCATCTGAATATCAGAGGTAGAAAGCGCTTTTAATCCATCTATTAGATACTTGACATTAAAGGCGATGTCTATGCTTTCACCAGATATCTCAGCTGGTAACGATTCCTGCCCACTACCGATATCTTGGGCTTCTACAGATAGGGAAAGTTGCTGATTAATGCTGTCAATACTGAACTTGACAATATTGTTTTTCTGGTCAGCCAATACAGCAATTCGTTCTACTGCACTGAGCAGTTGACGCCGATCAATAGTGATCTGGCGCTGAAACTGGTGCGGAATTAACTGACGGTAAGCTGGATACTGCCCTTCCAGGGTACGGCTAGTTACACGATAGCGAAGCGGTAGCGAGTCTTCGAGCGTCTGATCTCCTACTTGAAAGACAATTTGACCCTGCTCAAAGTGAAGCGTAACAGTGTCCGTAGATTGGCGCGTACCCAGCATTCGTTCTAGCTCTCGTAACGCTCTAGCTGGCAATGTAAGCTCTAGCTCAGAGGTATTTGACACTCCTGCTATTGCTACTGCTGCCAGTTTTGATGGTGCTGAGCCAACGCTAGTGCCTGGTTCTGTCTGATCCTCTGCTGCTGATGTTTCTACTGTGGCGCTATCAGTATTGTTTTGGTTTGTAGTCTGTACAACTGCTAATCTATGACCATCTGTAGCAGCAAATTCCAGTCCATCTGGCTGCACTGTCAGGTGAACACCTGTAAGCACCTGCTTGGTTTCATCAGAGCTAGTGGCAAATAAAGAACCCTTTAACCCTTCTACCAAGGCTTCTACCGGAAGGTGGATTGCAACCCCTTGTTCAACTTGTGGGAGTTCTGGAAACTCGCTGGAATTCATTCCTCGCACTTGGTAACGCCCTGAAGCTGAAGTCAACGTGACAATTATGCGATCGCCCGACTCTTCGGTTGTGGCTTCCGTCTCTTTCTCCTCCAGAGTAATTTCTCCTTCCGCTAGACGGGAGACAATATCGTTGAGAAGTTTAGCCGGTATAGTAATTTCCCCACCTACCTCTACTTGAGCTGCGAAGCTTGTCTGAATGCCAAGTGTCAGATCAAAAGCAGTTAGACGTACCTGCTGAGTTTCTTTATCTGCGAATAATAAAACATTACCCAGTACAGGATGGGTGGGGCGAGATGGAACCGCACGACTAACCAGTGAGAGGTTAGTATTAAGGTCACTTTGAGTGCAAACCAGTTTCATAGCAGTTCAAATAAATAATAGTAGTTGGTCGTTGAGGTTGTGGAAAATGTGGAAAAGCTGTGCAAACTTATTGATGAAAAAGGGTTACAGATTTTCAACCTGTGGAAAATCTGTGGAAAAACACAATAATTTTTCCATAAAGTATTTATACTCAATAGAAACGTTTATTAAATTCACTAAAGTTTCCACGATTTTTCCATAAACACTTCCGCAGGCAATAAACGTCTTGATAATTCCTTAAACTCTTGATTAAAGAGTATTAAAGTGAGTGACATAGCTGCATTGTAGGGATCAGGTTTTGCTCGTCCATGAGGATTTCAAGTTTAGTTTTGGGTTCTGCTACTAAGATTGATGCGATCGCTCAATTGACGCAGTGTATGATCCAACGCAGCATCATTTTCCCGTAACTGGGCAATTTTATCGCAACTATACATCACTGTCGTATGGTCTTTACCACCAAACTCTTCACCAATTCTGGGTAAACTCAGAGCCGTATGCTGCCGCATTAAATACATGCCGATTTGCCTAGACCAGCTGATTTCCCGCCGACGAGAGTTACTTTTCAAGTCCTCAACCGAGACATTGAAGGCGTCTGCGATAGCCATCAGAATCGTTTCTGGAGAAGCCTGAACCTTCTGAGTCGGTGGATTCAAAATCGGTGCAATGTTCTCGACAGTCATTGGCAGACCCGAAATTGAAATATAAGCGACAGCTCGAATCAAAGCCCCCTCTAATTCTCGAATATTTGATGTGTAGCTAGTGGCAATGTATTCAATCACGGCTCTCGGCAGACGAATATTCTCGTACTCTGCCTTTTTTTGTAAAATTGCCATCCGTGTTTCCAGATCAGGTGCCTGAATATCTGCAATCAACCCCATAGAGAAGCGAGAACACAGGCGTTCTTGCAAGCGGGGAATTTGGTTAGGAGGACGATCTGATGCCAAGACGACTTGTTTACCTGCTTCATGCAAGGTATTAAACGTATAGAAAAACTCTTCTTGGGTATACTCCTTGCCTTCAATAAACTGAATGTCGTCTACCAATATCACATCGGCTGCTCGATAATGTTCGCGGAAGCTCTGCATACTGTCTTTACGAATTGCCGCAATTAGGTCATTGGTAAACTGTTCTGTGGAAACGTAAAAGATTTTAGAATCAGGGCAATTGTCTAAACGAAAATGCGCGATCGCCTGCATTAAGTGAGTTTTGCCTAAACCAACACCACCACACAGAAATAAAGGGTTAAATTCACGCCCCGGAGATTCTGCTACCGCTAGAGAGGCAGCATGAGCCATACGGTTGTTTGAGCCGACCACAAAGCGAGAGAAAATGTACTTTGGGTTTAACTCAGACGGTCTAGGCTGGTGAATAGATGTAGTTTCTGAAGCACTTGTGACTACTGGTAGTGACCATGAAACATCTGTCTCTCCATTTGGAGAGCCGTCATCTCCGCTCGTGACTATGAGTTGAATTTCTACCGACTGACCCAAGATATCCTGCACAACCTCAGCAATTGTTTTGATGTAGTACTTCTGTAACCAATTTCTGGCAAAGGGATTGGGAGTACGAATAACCAAGCAGTTATTTTCCAGCTGCTCAGCGCTGGCTGTCTTAATCCAGGTTTCAAAGGTCGGTCGGCTTAGTTGTAGCTGTAAACGCTCCAATACCTGAATCCAGAGCTGTTCTGGGGAAGTTTCCACGGGCTTTCCTCTAGCGTAATCTGACATTTTCTCCTCTACAGAGGTGTGCTTTTCAAGCACTTGACCCATTGACCTTGACAATATAACTGTGCTGTGAATTGTTTATCCGCATGATCCCCCTTCAGAATCCAAGCAAGTCAGAAGCCTATTTTCGCAGAATAGTATTATCTATCTAGCTATCTACAAATTTAGTTATTTGCCTGGATGAGCCAAGGATTAACGACCTCACCTGCCTTCTCCAAGAAATCGGTTTATTGTGTAGCATATTTTTACTTACACAAACACAGAATTCTGTATACATCTACAAACGATTGCGATCGCTACCTGTAATACCACTCCATCATGACTGAATTACTAGAAATTGCTCAGTTAGGTAACCCAATCTTGCGGCAGCAAGCGCAGCTAGTTGATAACGTTCAAGATGAGCATATCCAACAACTGATTGACAACCTCATTGCCACGGCAGGGGTATCAAATGGTGTTGGGATCGCTTCCCCTCAAGTATCCGAATCGTATCGCTTGTTTATCGTAGCGTCTCGTCCCAGTCCCAGGTATCCCAATGCGCCAGAGATGGAACCAACGGCTATGATTAATCCTCGAATCATTGCTCACTCGACTGAGATGGTTAAAGGCTGGGAAGGCTGTCTAAGCATCCCTGGAATTCGAGGGTTAGTCCCCAGGTATCAGGCTGTTGAAGTTGAGTACATCAGTCAGGACGGTCAACTGCATCGACAAGAATTAACAGATTTTGTGGCTAGGATATTTCAGCATGAGTATGACCACCTTGACGGCATCGTGTTTTTAGACCGAGTGGAAGGTATTCAAGACATGATGACCGAGCAGGAGTATCAGCAGAGAATCGTCCAGAATCAATAGCTCATTTAGTAATTTTACTGGCTCTGGAAATCAGCTAAATGTAACCCAAAAGGAACGCCCAGCCATATAGAGAGCTAGAAACAACAACAGTAGCCTGAACAACCTATTAATTAATTTTTCAGGTAAGACTGGCAGCAGTCTAGTTCCCACTTGGGCACCTAAAACCCCTCCCAATCCCAAACATAAACCTGATTGCCACAAAACGTCACCTTTCCAAGCATGTTGCGATAAACCAGAAGCCGCGATCGCCACCATTGCACCCAAGCTATTGGTCACAGCAACTTGGATGGGTTGCGCGATCAGGAGCATTTGCAGTGGCACCATGATAATACCGCCGCCTATACCAAATAAGCCCGATATTACTCCAGCAATTAACCCAATTCTGGCTATAGGCTGTCCTCTCGAGGCACTATCGCATTGCTCTTGCTCTAGGGTTAATCTCTGCACTGCTTTTTGCTGAAGATTGAGCAGAAAAATGGTTGCCAACAACAAAGCCGCAAAACTGTGAGCTAACCAGGTTTCGGGAAGGTGTGAGCCTAACCAAGCACCCACCTGAGCAGCAGGAATTCCGAATAAAGCTAACTGTAGAGCAGCTCTTAGATTCAGCTGACCCGCCCACCAGTTCCGCATAGTCCCTGAGACAGCACTTAACAAGACTGCCACTAAACTAGTTGCTGTCGCCTGGGCTAAAGGAATGTTCCAGAGAGTGAGTGCAGGAACAATTAGCAAACCACCGCCCACACCAAAAATCCCTGATACTAACCCAGTGCTTGTCCCCAACAAGAATAGCAGTGACCAAGTAGTAGACTCTTGCGTCATCATTTACATTCGTTCTAGTACAGAAATCCCCAATAAGGATAATCCCAGCTTCAATGTACGAGCTGTCAGATCACATAGCCTTAAGCGCGATGTTCGTAGGGGTTCTTCTGCTTGCAGCACAGGGCACTGATCGTAAAACTGATTAAATTTTTGGCTAAGTTCAAACAAATACTGACAAAGTCGATTAGGCAACAAATCTTGCTCAACCTCTTTAAGAACCTCACTCAGCTGTAATAAATGTTTAGCTAATGCCAACTCCATCTCGTGCTGCAATAGAATTTTGGCATCTGCTCCCAATTTCTCAAAATCAATGTTGCCTTTGCGGCTAATCCCTTGAACTCGGACGTAGGCATAAAGCATGTAAGGTGCTGTATTCCCTTGAAGAGCCAGCATCTTGTCAAAGCTGAAGACGTAATTGCTAGTACGGTTCTGGCTTAAGTCGGCATACTTAACCGCACTAATGCCAACTACTTTGGCAACGCGAGTTTTAAACTCTTCAGTTTCCTGGCGACCTTCTTCCTTGAGCCTAGCTTCGAGGTCAGCCTCCGCGCGTGCGATCGCTTCATTAAGCAAGTCCCGTAAACGCACTGTATCTCCAGAACGTGTCTTCAGCTTCTTTCCATCTTCCCCCAGTACCAGACCAAAGGGGACATGTACTAACTTGACGCCCTCAGGAATCCAGTTTGCTCGCCGTGCTACCTGAAATACTTGAGTAAAATGGGCAGCCTGACCAGCATCAGTCACGTAAATAATCTCTTGTGCCCCGTCTTGCTCAATCCGATAACGTAGTGCTGCCAAATCAGTTGTAGCGTAGTTGTAACCTCCATCAGACTTTTTCACAATCAACGGCAGAGGATTACCATCTTTGTTGGTAAATCCTTCTAGAAAGACACACTGAGCACCTGCATCTTCCACTAATAAGCCTGACTGCTCAAGATCTTCCACCACATCTGGCAATAAAGGGTTATAGAACGATTCACCTCGTTCTATCAGCTCAACATCAAGTAAGTCATAGATAACCTGAAATTCACGCCGCGATTGGTCACACAGCAGTTGCCATGCTTGTCGAGTATCTTCCACTCCCGCTTGCAGTTTTACCACTTCTTGCCGAGCCGTTTCTTGGAATGCCTCATCCCTATCAAACCGCTGTTTCGCTTGTCGATAAAAAGCAACTAAATCTCCTAAGTCTAAAGCGTCGGACGTTGTTAATGCTTCTGGGTAAACTTCCCGAAGATAGGCAATCAACATCCCAAATTGAGTCCCCCAATCGCCCACATGGTTCAGCCGCAGAACGTCATGACCCCGAAATTCCAAAATACGGGCAATGGAATCTCCAATAATCGTAGAGCGCAGATGACCAACGTGCATCTCTTTAGCAATATTGGGACTGGAGAAATCTACAATCACCCGCTGTAGTTCTTTGCTTGGTTGTACTCCTAAGCGGGAGTCTGCCTGAATAAAATTTAGCTGTTCTTCCAAATAAGTCGGTTTCAGAGCAAGATTGATAAAGCCCGGACCAGCAATGCTTGGTGTTTGGCAAATATCACTGATATTAAGATGCTGAACAATTTTCTCTGCGATCACTCGTGGTGGCTGTCCTAACTTTTTACTCAAAGACAAAGCAACATTAGATTGATAGTCACCAAATTTAGGATTGCTGGCAGGTACCACCATTGGATCTATCCCCACCAAGTCTGAACCAAAGGCTGTAGTTAATGCTTGAGTAAATTTGCTTGTTAGCTGTTCAATTAGAGAGTTCATAGTGCGATGTCAAAGATTCTCAACCAGCATTGCTTTCCTTGCCGTTGAGCAGAGATGTTCTTTTAACATAACTTGTCGCGTTGAACCAGTTTCTCTGTCTTACGACTTTTGCCGGAAAACCTTTTGGCAATAAGTTCTGTTCCTGGCTCCTGCCCTCTTAAGATTACTTAATAGTTCAGTTCTGCCAAGAAATACATTAGGAGACTCACTTTAGATCTATTTAATCGAGCTGTTATCTATATTCATACTCAGATCTAACCAGGTAGAACGAGTCACTGGGGCACTACTAGAAATAAAATCAACGCCTGTTTCCGCAACGGCACGAATCGTTTCCAGAGTAATGTTGCCGGATGCCTCAATCTTGACCTGATGATTGGTGCGACGAATGAGCTGCACGGCTTGACTCATTAAATCAAGCGACATGTTATCCAGCATGATGATATCAGCACCGTGCTTTAGGGCAGCTTCGACTTCGGTGAGAGAGCTTGTTTCAACCTCAATGGTCAGAGGATAGGGTATCTTTTCTCGGATTTGAGCGATCGCTTGAGCAATACCACCAGCCGCAACAATGTGATTATCCTTAATCATCACAGCATCATCTAATCCCATGCGGTGGTTAATGGCTCCTCCTACCTGGGATGCATACTTTTCCAAGACTCTCAAACCGGGAGTCGTTTTTCGAGTATCTACCAGTCGCGCTGGTAAATCAGCAATTTTCTCAACATAGTTAGAGGTAAGCGTGGCAATTCCACTGAGACGCATGGCTAAATTCAGCGCCACTCGCTCACCCATCAGTAGTGCATCAAGAGGAGCGTGAACCTGAGCGACTACTTGCCCTGGATAAGAAAATTCACCCTCTGCAACGAGTCGGGTAAAGCTAATGCTGGAAGTTGGACTTTGGTATCGAGAATCGTTCAATAACTGGAATACACGAGCCGCTATTGGTAATCCTGCAATTACTCCGGTTTGCTTGGCGATCCAATCTGCACGCCCGAATCTGACTTCTCTTATTAAGCTTCCAGTTGTGCGATCGCCTCGACCAATATCTTCTAGCAACCAGCTGTGCAAGAGCGGATCCAACACTACCACAGGGGGTAAAACAGCGCTCATGCTCACAATCGTCGTTCTCCTAGGGTCTTCTTTACATCTAGATACATCTAGAGATTAACCTTAGCTTAGACATGTCTGTGCCAATAGAATTCAACTAAGAACTTTGTTTTAGCGCGTCAAAATTTTTTTTAGAGAAAGGGTTGACACTTGTGGGTAGGGGATGTACATTGGTAAATGCGCTCAAGGGAAGCCCAAGCGACCCCAGCGCCCCGAACCTAGAAAAACTAATAGTTTGAAAGTTATACA
>DATNPH010000008.1:0-110339 GCA_036703315.1 Coleofasciculaceae cyanobacterium | reverse complement strand
TCCAGCTTCTTTGGCTAACTCCAAAGTAGTCTTTGGAGGTGGTGAAACCATTTCCTTACCTTTCTGGCTATATTGGTTGTCCCCTGGCTTTGCCCTTAGCCCCAATCGTTTCAGAATTTGATCGCGCTCCAACCAAAGTTCAGCACGCTCTAGAGCATCTAGCTCACTGCGAATCAGATTTTCGTCAATCTCTGCTAAACGAGCCTGTTCAGCATCTTTATAAGTAACGATCTTGCACTCAATCTGGTCAAACCCAAGCAGCTTGTAGGCTGTAAGACGGTGAAGTCCTGCAATCAAGTTCAGCTTCTGATCTAATGTGACAGGGTTTAACAAGCCATTAGCCTGAATTGATTCCATTAACTCAGCAACTTTTTTGTCCTTTAAAGGACGTCGGTTGCTGCCAATACTGATTTGGTCAATGGCCACACTAGGCATACTGCTGGCTGGGCTTCCTCAGAATCATCAATACTACGATATCCCCCAGAGGGGGTTACGGCTAAATTTTATCGGTGTGCGGGAGAAGGTCTAATACCAAATCCGTTTTAATAACCCCCTTATTCCCTAAGAAGGGGACAAGGAAGACAAGGGAGGGAACAGTGTTGGCAAAAAATGGGTTTTCTTGAGCGGATTGGGTACAAAAAGTCAGACTTTATACTATCTGTTGCGAACACTACCTTATATCTCCCCTCGCTCGTCCAGCTTAGATTGATTGAGTACACAAGTAGAGCGCTCCGCTATTCCTGCCCTAATTGCTCTATAAGTCTTATCGTCACAACATAATGACATAATTGTACACAAATTGGCTAAGACTATCTTTATAAAGTGGCCTGTACATTGTTTAGGGCAGATTAGAGCTAAGGTGGGTTATCACCATGGGGTCATTTATGTATTCCACCAGTTCGCCAACGTTTCAGGACAACTCCCTAAGTCTGGCGAAACGTGCAGCACGGCTAATACACTACAAATAAGATCGAAAGAATTGTTAGTCTAATCAAAAAATTGTTCATTGTAACGGCATCTGGCATCTTATAAGATTCTTGTAAGGCAGACTCTAGAAACAAAAATCGTTAGCTTAATATAATTTTGGGCTAAGGCACCGTCAGGCGAGTAAAAAAAGCTAGCCTCTGTATGTTTGGTCATTGGTTAAAGAGTGAAGGCAGGCTCATACACTGTGACCAAAAGGTACGAAAAATCTTGAAAATCCAAATAGTTGTTCTGAAGTGTAAGCATCGGCTAAATCGATCAGATTTAGGGTAGCTGCTCATCAGCTATAAGTACAACCAAGAATCACGAATAAGCAGTAATTGAAACTGTGAAGGGTTAAACCATGGAAACTCAGAATCTTCAAGTCACAATGCCTACAGTTTTGGGAAGTAGTAAAGCTGATGCTCAAAGGCAGGCACCCAATCAGCCACCGTCAGCCGTAGAAATTCAAGCGTGGATAGTCTCCTACCTGGCTCAACTGCTGGAAATTGACGTAGATGAAGTCGATGTCACGATTCCCTTCGACCACTATGGATTAGATTCATCGGCGGCAGTTGGTATGACGGGTGACCTAGAAGATTGGGTGGGACAAAAAATCGATCCAACCCTTCTTTACGATTACCCAACTATTCAGGCTTTGGCTAAGCATTTAGCTGAGGAATTCAAAGTCAAGGTGTGAACGCCTGTAGTGAAAGAGAAATCAACATTTGCACTCTACAGTTTCAGGAAAATGTCATGGTAGATACCATCAAAGCACCGGCTCTGAACAACCAATCTTCAACTCTATCTGAGGATAAGGTAAAAAAGCATATCAAGATAACAGAAATCAACTATCGGCGTAATACGGAGTCTGATTTCACAGAGAAAATAGAAGAATTAGACAAGAACTTCAACTACAGTATCAACAGCAATCATTATTGGAGTGAACCAGAGCTTTCACTGCTTTATGGCACCCCACTCTACGCAGAAGCTTCTCCCTCACAAAAGATTGCTCTCAATCACCTTTATTGGGCTACACAATATAACCAAACGGCTGCTACCGAAGCCAATGCCGTACTTTACAATCAGGTAACGGCTGGCGTTTTTGGAGCCTTTAGGGATTACGAAACGCTCTGCCAAGAGCTAGATCTTGAAACCGAACAGGAACGGCACCACATTCATGCTTTCCACATGATGGGGTATAAAACCAAAAGGGCTTTGCTAGGTCAAACAGGATTTAATGCTTCGATTCAGGGTAAGTTGAATAGAGGAGTAGCCTCTAAAGTGCGATCGCCACTCTTCAGCTTTAACTTGCAAAGTTCGCCTTTAGCAGCATTTCAGGACTCCGCCTTGCGCTTCATCACCAATAAGGTGCTGCTAAAGAACCAAGCACACTGCTATTCCACGTATTTGAGGGAGTTGGAACACAAAGGCGAGTCAATCCCAGCTCAAACAACCGGTTTATTGGGGCAATTAGGACCTCGGCCTGTGCTACAGTTCTTCACCTTGAACTGTGGGAGTTCGCCTTTCTTAGCGTGCCTGTTCTACGTTACACGCTTCATGGCGAATATGCTGATCAAGAATTACGAATACCGCTACTCCCACTATTACAGGGAATTAGAAAACAAAGGCGAGTTTATCCCAGCCCCAGTAGCGGTTTCTCATTACCATCTCTTGGATGAAGCGTTTCACACGACAACGTCCCAGCTGATCGCTCAAGACCTGTACAAGGACTTTCCAAAACCAACAGCCTACGAAAAATTCTTAGCGAATCTGACAATCTACAAGTCGCAAACTGTCGCTTTGAGTGGTCTTTCTGGTGGAATACCTGCCATATTCCGAAGTGATGATACGTTCATGCTCTCGTTTTACAGACTGCTACAGTCGCCTGTATTTAATATGTCTTCCCAAGAAGCCCTGGAGTGGTTGGAGAAGTGCTTGTGTCAGGAACACGATGGCTTCCATCTGACTCTCAAGTACCACGAACGACTCCTGTCAGATATGCGTCGGCTTCTCGGACCTATCGATTATCTATGGGCTGTCAACCGCGACATGAACGTTATGGCTTCAGGAGGCTCAATGGAAAAGGCTATCCAAAATAACATCAAAGCTTTTGGGCAGTTTTCTAAGAGCGTTGCCCAGAGTAATTAGCTAGTCGCCACGAAAAATACCTGATTACAGAAACTATCAACCAAATTGCAACCGCCAATGAACCAGAATCACGATATCCGAGGATAAGTCAGTGTTGAAGTCGTCAGATAGTACAACACAAGCCGAGCTTATTACAGGTTCACGTCAGAGGCAGAGCATGACGATTGCAAATGATTACCTACAAGGTATATATAGACGATTGAGCTTTGTCACAGCCTCAATTCCTTTTATAGCCTCGGTAATCGCAATTGGTTTACTTTGGCAATCAGGGATTAGTTCAGTGGCAGTAGGTCTATTGGTCAGTATGTACGCTTTGACCACACTGGGTATTGAAGTAGGTTTTCATCGGCACTTTTCGCACCATGCTTTCCGAACCACTACTGCCGTCCGAGTCATCCTCGCTATCCTTGGGTGCATGGCAGCTCAAGGCGGCGTCATCTACTGGGTCGCAAATCATCGACGCCACCACCAGTACACCGACTTAGCTGGCGATCCGCATTCGCCTCATCTACATGGGGACGGAATTCGCGGTCGGGTTCGTGGGTTATGGCACGCTCACATAGGCTGGACTTTAGAAGGCGAAGTCACAAATTCTATGCTCTTTGCCAAAGACGTGTTTCGAGACCCTGTTATTGCCAAGATCAATCAGCTGCAACAACTTTGGGTAATCCTGGGTCTTGTCATCCCTGCTGTCCTAGGTGGGCTTCTAACATGGACATGGATGGGAGCATTTGAGGGATTCATGTGGGGAGGATTAGTGCGAGTCTTCCTGGGACATCAATTTATTGGGAGTACCAACTCAATCTGTCATGTCTATGGCAACCGACCCTTTGATTGTGATGACCACAGCATGAACAATATGTGGCTAGCTATATTTACCTGGGGGCAGTCCTGGCATAACAACCATCATGCTTTCCCAAACTCAGCAATTGTTGGGCTGGAGTGGTGGCAAATTGACTTGGGTGCCTGGGTGATCCGCCTGCTTGAATTTGCTGGCTTAGTCTGGAATGTCAAGGTTACTACAGCAGATAAGGCTAAAAAGCCTGCTTAGCTGATTTATTCTCTCGTTTCAAAGCTGCTACAGGCTCCTCTATCTCTTCCTGAGAAGCACTTTTGAGCAGTTTTCCAAAACCGTCGCCCACAGGAACTAGCTAGTCGCAACGAAAAATACCTCAGAAGTACTTAAAGTTGAAGGTGTTGAAGTGGAACCCATAGCAATTATTGGCATTGGTTGTCGTTTTCCTGGAGCCAAAGACCCTGAATCTTTCTGGCAACTTTTGCGTAACGGTGTAGATGCGATCGCCGAGGTGCCAAAACAGCGGTGGGATATTGACGCCTTCTATGACCCGGAGCCTGGTAAACCCGGAAAAATGAGCACCCGTTGGGGTGGCTTTTTAGAGCAGGTCGATCAATTTGATCCCAGCTTCTTCGGGATTTCCCCCCGTGAGGTGGAACGAATGGACCCCCAGCAAAGGCTAGTCTTGGAGGTTGCCTGGGAAGCTATAGAAAACGCCGGACTCGCACCCGAACAGCTGAGTGGCAGTCAAACCGGGGTTTTCATGGGTATCGGCAACTATGATTATTGCAGGTTGCTAGCCAAGGATATCAGTCGCGTAAATGCCTACGATGGCACTGGCAACACCCTCTCCATTGCTGCCAATCGCCTATCGTACATTCTGAATCTGCGTGGACCAAGTGTACTGGTCGAAACGGCATGCTCCTCGTCTCTGGTAGCGTTGCATTTTGCTTGCCGGAGTTTGCTCCAGGGGGAGTCCAATATGTGCCTGGTCGGTGGAGCCAGTCTGATGCTGTCTCCGGAGCCGTTCATCACTTACTCTCACGCTCGGATGATGGCGTCTGATGGTCGCTGTAAGACCTTTGATGCCAGTGCAGATGGTTATGTCCGAGGGGAAGGATGTGGTGTCATCGTCCTCAAGCGCCTCTCGGATGCCCTCAAGGATAAGGATAATATTTTAGCGATCGTCAAAGGTACAGCCATTAACCAAGACGGTCTTAGCAATGGACTCACAGCGCCCAATGGTCCCTCTCAGCAAGCGGTCATCCGTCAAGCCTTGGAAAATGCTGGAGTGACACCCGCACAGATTAGCTATGTTGAAGCTCACGGCACAGGTACCTCTTTGGGAGACCCCATCGAATTTAAATCCCTGAAAGCTGTGCTGATGCAGGATCGTAAGCCAGACCAGCCCTGTTGGCTTGGCTCGGTCAAGACCAATATCGGTCATTTGGAAGCGGCTTCCGGAATGGCTAGTGTGATCAAGGTGGCACTTTCGTTGCAACATAAGGAAATCCCACCCCATCTGCACCTAAAAGAGTTAAATCCTTATATTTCTTTGGACGGGACAACCTTTGCCATTCCTACCGAGCGCCAGCCTTGGTCTCCTGGGACGGAGCACCGCTTAGCCGGGATAAGCGGGTTTGGCTTCGGTGGCACCAATTGCCATGCAATTCTGGAAGAAGCACCCTCTGGGGAGATGGAGAGCCGGAGCTTTAGTGAGGAGGGAGAGGAAAAAAAAGGGAGAGGTGAGAGTACAGGCTCTCCAACACGGCAAGATCCCATGACAATCGATCGCCTGGAGCATCTTCTGACCCTTTCCACAAAAAATGAGAAAGCTCTGGGGGAATTGGCACAACGTTATGTAGATTTCTTAGCCACTCATCCTGAGGCATCCCTGGCGGATGTTTGCTTTACTGCCAATACAGGGCGATCACATTTTGATCACCGTCTTGCTGTCGTTGCTGGATCTAACGAGCAGTTACGCGAACGGCTAGAAGCTTTCGCGACTGGAAAAGAAACGGCTGGACTGGTGAGTGGTCAGGTAACTAGCAAGAAGCGCCCGAAGATAGCATTTTTATTCACGGGTCAAGGTTCTCAGTACGTAGGCATGGGACGCCAACTCTACAAAACCCAGCCTATCTTCCGCGAAGCCCTCGATCGCTGCGATAAAATTCTGCGTTCCTATCTAGAACAGCCTCTGCTTGAGGTTCTATATCCCGAATCAGGAACGAGTTCTCCCCTAGATGAAACCGCTTACACTCAACCGGCTTTATTTGCCCTAGAATATGCCCTGTTTCAGTTATGGAAATCCTGGGGTATAGAGCCTGCCATCGTCATGGGCCATAGTGTGGGTGAATATACCGCCGCCTGTATTGCTGGGGTATTCAGCCTTGAAGATGGTCTGAAATTGATTGCCGAACGGGCGCGTTTAATGCAGGCTCTGCCTCAAGATGGTGAGATGGTGGCAGTGTTTGCCAGTGAAGCGCAAGTCGCCGCCGCCATTGAACCGTATGCTCAAGACGTTTCAATTGCTGCTATCAACGGTCCACAGAGTATCGTGATTTCTGGGAAACGTGAGGCAGTTCAGGACGCGATCGCTGCCTTGAAAGCTGAAGGTATTAAGGCGAAGAAATTGACAGTCTCCCATGCTTTCCACTCCCCCCTGATGGAGCCCATGCTGGAGGCTTTTGAGCGCGTCGCCGCAGCGATAACATATTCCTCGCCAAAAATCAAGTTAATTTCTAATGTCACCGGGGAACTCGCCACAGCTGAGATAGCAACCCCTGAGTATTGGTGCCGTCATGTGCGGCAAGCCGTGAAATTTGCGGCGGGTATGGAAACCCTTCATCAGCAGGGTTATGAAGTATTTCTGGAGATTGGACCGAAGCCGATCTTGTTGGGGATGGGTCGCTACTGCTTGCCAGAAGTAGGGGTGAGCGGTCGTGTGCCCCTACAGTGGCTCCCCAGCTTGCATCAAGGGCGAGAGGATTGCCAACAACTTTTTCAAAGTTTAGGGATATTGTATGTGTGCGGCGTGCCAGTGGACTGGTCTGGCTTAGACCGGGATTATCCACGTCGCCGTCTGCAACTGCCGACGTATCCATTTCAACGACAACGCTATTGGGCGGAGTGCGCTGAAAATGGGCATCCACAAGCAGGAAACTTATCCCAAGAAAAAGTCCAGCCCTCTATCCTTAATCTGCTAAGCCAGGGGGATAGTCAAAAACTAGTCCAGCAGTTAGAAACGACAGGACAACTCTCAGACGAGGAGTTGAAATTACTGCCTAAGCTGCTGGAACTATTAGTTAAGCAAAATCAACAGCAACTATCAGCAGCATCCATCAAAGATTGGCTTTATGAAGTAGAGTGGCAGCCAAGGGAAAGTCAAAAGGGTACAGAGTCAATTTTGACTTCTAAGCTTGGTAGTTGGCTGATTTTGGCTGATGTGGGGGGTGTAGGACAAACCCTAGCCAAAGTTTTGCGCGATCACGGTCACAATTGTATTTTGGTCTATGCTGGCGACACCTATCAGACTAAAGAAGCCGGAACTTGGAGCATCAACCCGTCTAGTCCAGCAGACTTTGAGCGTTTATTCCAAGAGGTAGGAACTAGCGATCGCCCTTTACAAAGAGTCGTCCACCTATGGAGTTTACAGGCAGGTTTGGCAAATGAGTTGACAATTCCCTCTCTAGAACAAGCTCAGACTCTGGGTGTTGGTAGTGTAGTGAATTTACTGCAAGGTCTAATCAAGCACAATAAGTCAGCCTTACCCCGGTTGTGGTTAGTGACGCGGGGTGCGGTGCCAGTTGGTTCTTCGCTTCCGGCAGTGGCTCAAGCTCCTTTATGGGGACTGGGCAGAGTGATTGCTCTAGAACATCCCGAATTGTGGGGAGGAATGCTCGATTTAACCCCAGAGGCAACGGAGGATGAATCAACGCAGCTGTTATCTGAGATTGAGGCTTCACAAGGGGAAGACCATGTCGCTTTCCGAAATGGGCAGCGTTATGTCGCCCGCCTTGTGCGCAAGCAACTCCCAGAATCCAAACGTGTTTCATTCCGAGCAGATGGCACCTACCTAGTTACTGGGGGTTTGGGAGCCTTGGGGTTGAGAATTGCCCAGTGGATGGTGCAACAGGGTGCCCGACAATTGGTGCTAACTGGGCGTCGTGGAGCTTCAAGTCAGGCGCAAGAAACCATAACCCAATTGGAGCAGGCAGGAGCCAAGATTGTAGTTGCTCAGGCAGATGTGTCGAATCAAGGGGACATGGTGTGGGTGCTAGAGGCGATCGCCGCATCAATGCCACCTCTGCGAGGGATTATTCATACCGCTGGTGTGCTTGACGACGGCATCCTGCTGCAACAAAACTGGGAGCGCTTCACGCGAGTGATGGAGCCGAAGGTAAAAGGGGCTTGGAATCTACATGTCTTGACCAAGAAGCTGCCACTAGATTTCTTTGTGGTATTTTCCTCAGCCGCCTCGTTGCTGGGTTCACCCGGTCAAGGAAATTATGCCGCCGCCAATGCCTTCATGGATGCCTTAGCGCATCATCGTCTCTCCCTAGGACTGCCAGGAGTGAGCATCAACTGGGGTCCGTGGGGTGATTCTGGGATGGCAGCCAGCCTGAGTAGCCGTCAACAGGCTCGCTTATCTGCCCAAGGAATGAATACTATTGATCCAGAGCAAGGGTTGCAGGTGCTAGAGCAAGTTCTGGGACAGACTCTGGCGCAGATTGGTGTTCTACCGTTTGAGTTGTCGGTGTTTAAGCAGCAACTCGGCTTAGCTAAACAACTGCCTTTGCTTTCACAATTGCTTGGTGAGGTAAACCCACAGGAAGAAGTCGAGCAAGTATCAGCACAACGGCAGGAGCTTTTACAACGATTGGAGGAGACTCCCGCAAGCGATCGCCACTCCTTCTTTATTACTTACCTGCAACGTGAAGTCGCCAAGGTACTGGGGCTTAGTCTATCTCAATTGCCCAATGTGGAGCAAGGTCTTTTTGACATGGGCATGGATTCATTAATGGCGATGGAGCTAGTCAGCTTGATGCGGACTAAATTCCAATTGGAAGTATCTTTCCTAGAGCTTCTACAAGCTTCCAATATTACCAATCTCGCCGGACTATTGCTCAAGCAACTGATGCCGGATGTTTCAACTTTAGATATTAAAGAGACTGTCTTGAATCTAAATGATGAAGCTGTCTTAGACGATTCAATTCGTCCTGACACCGCCTACATTGAGCAAGCGGAAGCCGCTTCAATTCTGCTGACTGGTGCAACTGGCTTTTTGGGTGCATTTTTACTCCATGACCTCCTTGAACAGACTCAAGCTGACATTTACTGCTTAGTACGTTCTCCCGATCTTGAGTCAGGGAAGATAAGGCTCCAAAAGAATCTGGAAACCTATGACCTTTGGAATGAACAGTTCAGTTCTAGAATTATCCCAGTTCTGGGCGATTTAGGTCAGCCCCGCTTGGGTCTTTCAGCGGAACAGTTTGAAAAGATGGCGAGTGAAATCGATACCATCTATCACAATGGAGCTTTACTCAATTACATCTATCCCTACTCCAGATTCAAGCCAATCAATGTTCTGGGAACCCAAGAAATCCTGAGATTAGCCTGTCAAACCAAAGTTAAGCCTGTCCATCACATATCTAGTGTTGCTGTTTTTGAGTCATCGGCTTATTACGGCAAGACAGTGACGGAATCTGATCGAGTCGAGCATAGTGAGGGCATTCACCTTGGCTACTCTCAGAGTAAATGGGTATCAGAAAAGTTAGTTCAGATTGCAGGCGATCGAGGACTTCCGGTTACTATCTACAGACCACCCTTAGTGTCGGGTCATAGTCAAACTGGTCTTTGGAATACCGATGGCTTTCTCTGCCGCATGATTAAAGGCTGTATCCAGATGGGTAGTATCATGGCAGACCTAGACTTAATGTTGGATCTGTCTCCCGTTGACTATAACAGCCAAGCGATCGTCTATCTGTCTACACAGAAAGAGTCACGAGGAAAGACGTTCCACCTTCAAAATCCCCAACTGCTTCATTGGAGTCAACTTGTTGATTTTATCTGCTCAATGGGCTATCCAATTGAAAAGGTTTCTTATGAAGATTGGCAAATTCAGCTAAGTAATTCTCAGGAAAATCCTTTATATCCTCTTTTGCCTTTCTTCCGTCATAAGTGGTCTGAACAACAACTGACCTATATCGAGCTGAATGAGCAAGGAAGAAGACCTGAAATTGGCTGTGAGGAAACGCTTAATGCACTGGCAGGTACCGCCATCGTCTGTCCTCCTCTAGACTCTAAATTGCTAGAAACCTATTTCTCCTACTTCATTCGTAGTGGTTTCGTGGATGCCCCTAAAAGCCTAGCAATGGCTCTAAAAGGAACTTGAAATAAAGGCTTGGGATGCTCTTAAGATGAAATCCCTAGAAATCCCAAGGACTACTTGGCTCATAGCATACCATCCTTAAATTTGAGCAGGTCATCAAGTGAAAAAAGTAGATTTAATTTACTTTAATGCAGGTGGAGGACATCGCAGTACTGCCAATGCTTTGTATCAAGTGCTCGAAAAGCAGCCTTCCTTACATCCCCGGCTGGTAAACATCTATGAAACCGGACTGCTCAAGTCGATGGATGTGTTTTTCAGACATGGAATTAGCATCTACAATTTCATGCTAAAAAAAGGCTGGACAATCCTCGATCCGCTATATCTTTTTCTGTCAAAGTTAAACGTTCGCCGCAATCATGCGGCAGGGGTACGTTTTCTTGAAAGATACTGGCACGAACATCAGCCTGACCTAGTAGTTTCCACTGTTCCGTTCCTTAACCGGATGCTCTGGGAAAGCATACAAAAAGCAATACCTGGAACGCCATTTGTGACTCTTTTTATAGATTTTGCGGATTGTCCTCCTATCTATCGCTATTGGATAGAACCACAGGAACAATTCTTACTCTGTCCCAGCGAACGAGCCGTTGAACAAGCGCGATCGCTGGGTTATCCAGAAGAACGCATCTTCCCCCTCTCAGGAGTAGTCATAAATCCTCGGTTCTACGAACCCATTACTATTGATCGCCGAATCGAGAGACAGCGCTTAGCTCTAGATCCAGATTTGCCGACTGGCTTAGTTATGTTTGGTGGCTATGGATCAACGGTGATGCTGGAGATTGCTAAATGTCTGGAGCGATCGCCACTGAACCTACAACTCATTTTCATCTGTGGACGCAACGAAAAACTAGCAAGCACGCTGCGCCGTAGTCATAGTCGTTTGCCGAAGTTCGTTGAAACGTTTACCAGTGAAATCCCTTACTACATGCATCTGTCGGATTTCTTCATTGGCAAACCTGGTCCTGGAAGTATCAGCGAGGCTTTGACAATGAAGTTGCCAGTCATTACAGAGTGCAATGCCTCAACGTTGGTACAGGAACGATACAACGCTGAGTGGCTCGTGGAGAATGAGGTTGGTATTGTACTTCGTAGTTTTCGGAATATTGACAAGGCTGTTACGGAACTAATCCAGCCTGAAAACTTAGCTCGATATCGGGCTAAAGCCGCATCTATTAATAATAAAGCCGTGTTTGAAGTTGTTGATATTTTGGACAAAATCATTGAACGTTCTCAATTAACAACGCAGGTGAGGAGGTGGTAATAATTGACCTTTAATATCTATCCCTTTAGATAAATTTGCTTCATTTTGAGTCACGCAGCGCGAAGCACCTGGAGGTAGCTCTATCCGGCAGCAAAACCATCGGTTCGCGAACAGTTTTTCACTTTCAGAGGGTGGCAGCTTGCATAGGATCTCATCTTCTGAGGCGGTGTTCCTTTTCCCAATTACTAGTTGCTGCCCGATCGCTCAATAGACCAGTAGTTAAAGCACAACAAACCCCACCGACTGGAGGTTAGACTAATGTCCTTTGAATTAAAGCGAGTGGTAGTCACAGGTTTGGGAGCCATTACCCCACTAGGAAACACACTAACCCAATACTGGCAGGGACTTCTTGGGGGGCGCAGTGGTATTGGAGCGATTACTTTATTTGATGCCTCTGGCTTGGATTGTCAAATTGCAGGAGAAGTTAAGGATTTTGACCCCTGTGATTATATCAATCGCAAGGAAGCCAAGCGGATGGATCGCTTTGCTCAATTTGCGGTTTGTGCGAGTCAGCAAGCGGTTGCGGATGCCGGACTTGAGATTAATGAACTCAACGCTGAGCAAGTTGGTGTTCTGATTGGTTCTGGCGTTGGTGGCATTAAGGTGATGGAAGACCAACAGGAGATCTACCTGACTCGCGGCCCCAATCGCTGTAGTCCTTTTATGATTCCGATGATGATTGCCAACATGGCGGCTGGACTAACGGCAATTCACACAGGAGCCAAGGGACCAAATTCCTGTACGGTTACTGCCTGTGCGTCGGGTTCCAATGCTGTGGGAGAAGCCTTTCGTTTAATTCAACAGGGTTACGCCCAAGCCATGATCTGCGGTGGCACGGAAGCGGCTGTTACTCCTTTATCGATCGCTGGATTTGCAGCGGCTAGAGCGTTGTCCACTCGCAACGCTGAACCCACTCTTGCCTCTCGTCCGTTTGACCGCGATCGCGATGGGTTTGTCATGGGGGAAGGCGCTGGAATTTTACTCCTAGAAGAGCTAGAACATGCTCTCTCACGTCAAGCCCGCATCTACGCAGAAATCGTTGGTTACAGTATGACCTGTGATGCCTATCATATGACGGCTCCCGTACCTGGAGGTAAAGGTGCCGCCAGAGCAATGCAACTAGCACTCAAAGATGCTGGTGTGTTTCCCAACCAAGTCAGCTACATCAATGCTCATGGCACCAGTACACCTGCCAACGATGTCACCGAAACTATGGCTATCAAAGAAGCTTTAGGGCAGTATGCGTCTCAAGTCGCCATCAGTTCCACGAAATCCATGACAGGTCATCTTTTAGGCGGTTCTGGAGGAATCGAGGCAATTGCAACGGTAATGGCAACAGCTACAGATGCAATTCCACCAACAATCAATCTGGAAAATCCCGATCCAGCCTGCGATCTAGATTACGTGCCGAATGTTTGCCGAACTCAACCGGTGGACGTTGCTCTTTCTAATTCCTTTGGTTTTGGTGGTCACAATGTAACCCTAGTCTTTAAAAAATTTGAGAGGTAAAGCAAAAAATCTTTCTTCCCCTACTAACCACTAGTCACTAACCACTATACGTATGTCAACTCTACTCGACGTTAATTCACCTAATTCTACTGCTCCTAATTCTGAGAATCATCAACTAAATTCTGTTGTTTTGGAAACAACCAAGACGATTCTCTCAGTTGAAGAAATTCAGAAACTCTTGCCCCACCGCTACCCCTTTTTACTGGTAGACCGGATTATTGAATATGTGCCAGGGGAACGAGCCGTTGGAATTAAAAATGTCTCCTTCAACGAACCCCATTTTCAAGGTCATTTTCCAGGGCGACCAATCATGCCAGGGGTACTAATTGTGGAAGCGATGGCACAAGTTGGCGGCGTGGTGCTAACCCAAATGCTAGAGTCGGACGGCAGACTGTTTGTATTTGCAGGTATTGATAAAGTCCGGTTCCGCCGCCAAGTGGTACCTGGCGATCAGCTAGTGATGACAGTAGAACTGCTATGCGTCAAACGGCGTCGTTTCGGTAAAATGCAGGGGCGTACTGAAGTGAATGGTCAGCTCGCTGCGGAAGGTGAATTGATATTTTCCCTAGTCGAGTAAAAACAGGGGTTTAGACTAGTTCCCGGTGCAAAACTCGAAAGCCTTACAGTGATTGAGGTAGGAAGAAATTACTCACCCCTCTCACTCAGGCGACCTCAGGTGTTGCGGATTCGATATGATACTGACCCGGATTTTGGCGCTATCGTTCATTTTATTGGGCGACTCGACGAGGAGTTGGCAGCAATTGATAAGCTGCTGTCGGATGAAAAGCTGTTGGAGTTAATAAAAGCTGACTTATCACAGCGTTATCCACAGACGACTCACAAGGGAAGAAACTCGACGCCAGTCGAGGTGATAGTCCGGATGTTAGTCCTCAAACACTTACGCTCAATTAGCTACGAAAAAACGATTAATACTGTCAACGAGAGTGTTGACTTGCGACAGTTTTAGGGTTGATCGATAGCAACATAAATTAGCAACAAAATAATGATAAAAAGTTAGTGTAAAGGAGAAGAGCCCTTGTTTAAAGATTTAATGAAAACACTAAAATAATCTTGATAATTTAATTTTCTGCCCCTACTGTATAAAAGTCTTTTCCATGACAAAAGCCTAGATTTAAGTAGTCATGTCTACTGTCTACTTTTTCGGCAGAGGCTAGCGGTTTAAACAGTGCAAATTAATGTTATTGGAATAAGTTTTTCTAATTCAAAAAACGCAGAAAAAAATGGCTGAGGGTCATTACGATGTCATCATCATCGGCACAGGGGCGGGTGGAGGAACTCTGGCTAATCGACTAGCACTAAGTGGGAAGAAAATTTTGGTTCTAGAGCGAGGTTGTTTCCTACCTAGAGAAAAAGCGAATTGGGATTCTAAGCAAGTCCTTCAAAAAGAACGCTATCGTACTCGTGAGGTGTGGTACGACAAAGACGATACACCAGTCCATCCAATAACACACTATTACGTTGGTGGTAACACCAAATTTTACGGAAGTGCGTTATTTAGATTTCGCGAACAGGATTTTGAAAAAGTCATTCACAAAGGAGGCATCTCTCCCGAATGGCCGTTGAAGTATTGGGACTTTGCTCCCTATTATGCCCAGGCTGAAAGACTCTACGAAGTACATGGTAAGCGAGGTCTCGATCCTACTGAACCGCCGAGCAATGAGGACTATCCCTTTCCACCAGTCAGCCACGAACCCTGCGTTAAAGAAATTTCCTATGCCTTAAAGGACAAAGGCTTCCATCCATTTCATCAACCGCTTGCGATCAAGCTAAATGAAGTCAATCCTTTTTTAAGTGCTTGTATTCGTTGTGATACTTGTGATGGCTTCCCTTGTTTCATCAATGGCAAAGCCGATGCTGACATTAACGGTGTACGTCCAGCAATGGCTTATGCAAATCTTACGTTAATGACCGAAGCAAAAGTTTTGCGTCTACGTACAAGTCCATCAGGTTGCGAAGTCACTGGAGTTGAAGCAGAAATCGCAGGCAAGCGTCAGATGTTTTCTGGAGATATTATTGTTGTCGCTTGTGGCGCAATCAATTCAGCAGTATTGTTGCTCAAATCCGCCAATGACCGACACCCAACTGGATTAGCCAATAGTTCTAATCTTGTAGGGCGCAATTATATGGCACATAAGCTTGGTGTGGTCATGTCTTTAACAACACGACTGAATTCTACAATTTTTCAAAAGACACTCGCTATCAATGATTTATATTGGGGAGAAAAAAATTTTCCTTACCCAATGGGAAGCGTGCAATTACTCGGTAATGTCAATAAAGATAGAATCGCTGCTTATGCACCACCTTTTATACCTAGAACTATATGCGATGTCATAGCAAAACATTCTATTACTTGGTTACTTATGACTGAGGACTTGCCAAATCCAAACAATCGCATACGTCTCCGAGGGGAGAAAATCATTATCGACTATACAAATAACAATATTGAAGCATTTAATCGGTTAATAAAATGCTGGATTGAAGTGTTAAAGTCAATTGAGCGACGCAATCAGATTGGGGCATTTTCATTTTATCTCTCTAAAAAGATGTCTTTGGAAGCAGTTGGACATCAGTGTGGTACCTGCTGTCTTGGTGAAGGCCCCAAAACTTCAGTGCTCGATCTCAATTGCCGCACGCATGATGTTGATAACCTTTACATTGTTGACGGTAGCTTTTTCCCATCTAGTGCTGCTGTCAATCCATCACTAACAATTATGGCAAATGCTTTGCGTGTTGGAGAGCATCTACTCGAAAGAATGGGAGCAACCCAGACTTATAAGGATACAGTTCAAGCAAACCTGTAAGTGTTTAGCTAGTAAGAATGTGGAAGTGTTAGACTTCAAACAATGTGGTTTCGGTAAGATGCGGGAGCCTACTGAAGTTAATGACAAGCTGGCTGTAAAGACTCGCTGACATTTTCCCTAGTAGAAAACCAGATAAGTAACTAAATCAGGAAAAATGAAACTTATAAATTTTGGCTCAATTGGAATTATAGTGGCATTAACTGTTGGTTTTGATTTTGGATTTATCGGGAAGGGGTTAGCAGCTAATCAATACTGTGATGGCGCTAGTTGTAATGATAAAGATCCAGTAAAGTATAACTGTAATTCTGATGCACGCGTTGTTACTCAACTACGTAAAACTGTTTATCGTTGGCAAGATTCTTGGCAAGCGCGAAAAATAATAGTTCAAAAAATATATTCAGAAAAATGTCATGCAACTTGGACTAAGGCTTATATTCCAGATGACACCTATCTCTTTATAAGAGAACGAGACCTAGTAAAGGGTAGTCAACCCATACATGGAATGTTCAAAGCTGATGGAAAAGGATACTTTTGGGCTTATGGAAAGATGTCTAATGGGTATGTTGCAAATCAGGCTTGTGCTGCTCTTCCAAGTATAAATATTCCAAGGATAGGATATACGTATGAGCGTCATTGTACAGGTTTTAATTAGAGGCAAAACCACTCTGTTTAAAGCCTAGAAGCAACGAAAATTAGCTTATTACAATAATGTCAGGGAGACGCTTTCGCTCTTCACAGCAATGCTGGCAGCGTCGAGCAACAAGATTTTGCCCCTATAAGTAAGTATAAACGCTGTTATAGCTACCTCTCGGAGCGCCGCTTGTTCCCCAATAGCTACTGCCACTGGTTCCTGACCGCCCATTCCTGAGCCAGGTATGTTCTGCCCAATCGCGTTTTTACTCACTAGTTAGTCAGTGAAAAGCGGGACTTGTTCATAAAGCATCGCAAACAGAGCGCAATTGCCAAGCCTCACACGAAGATTCTAGTTTCAACCCGCCTCACCACAGAACTATGAATATTCATAGGGATTGGCGTCAATGTCCTAAATATCTCTCTAAATGCGCTACTGCTTTTCTTTTATAAGTGGAAATTATACAAAGCTTTCATTTATATAAAGCCTTTATAAATAAAAAAGCACATCTACCGTAAGTGTTATTCGTAAAACTTATGTGTCATCGCTACTACAGCCGATTCATCTAGGTATTTTCACTAACCGTAGGCAATTGTTCAGTATGTATTTTCAATGAAGATACCTAAAAAGCATGGACACCTCCGTAAGCCTGATGCCAAGATGCATTCAGAAAGCGAAGCACAGGAGCTTACAAGATTTCTACGCTAAGCAATCCCACTTAAGATTTGTGTAATTTTTAAGACAAGCATCTACGCAGTTCTCTTGCTATTGCGCTGTTAATGGAACGTACTATGCATTCCTACAGCCATATGCACCTTGAAAGCAGAGTGATGCAAACCCAAGACAACTTGGAACAGCTTTTAGTGTCAATTTTTCCTTAAAGGAGATCAAGAAAATGGAAGGCGAATTATTCTCACTAGCAATATTCAATCCTGGCAGTGACCTCGCCGCAGGTCTCAGACCCAGTCAAATCATTCTGGGTCGCACTGGAAACGAACACCTTGTTGGTTATCAACCTGTTCCAGCTTTTCCTAATCCTAATCCTCCTCAACCACAAATTGATATTTTTGTCGGCGATTTGACAATAGACGACCCCGCTTTTCGTCAGTGGAACGACACATTTATTCTTGGTGATTGGGAAGCACCCTACTATGCTAACCAGGGTTTGAACGACCTTGGTGTAATTCTTGATTTCAACACTGAGCTGGATACCATTCAGCTACACGGCAGTGCAAACGACTACCAAGTGGCAGATGTTGGATTTGGATCAGCGATACTTTTCCAAACCGCAACCGGACCTGACGTCGTTGGCGTTGTGTTTGGGGTTTCTGATTTGAGCCTAGACGCTGACTATTTCCAATTTAGAGGTACCACCCCACCACCCGGCCCCGTAGTACCAGAGGTTCAGCAATTAGGAACTTTGGGTTTTGACGCCGCTCGTGCTGTAGCCGCAGATCCTGAAGGCAATGTCTATGTAGCGGGAGGAACCACTGCCTCCATAGGAGCACCAAATGTCGGGGGTTATGATGGCTTCGTGACTAAGTATGACACCGAAGGCAATCAATTGTTCTCCCTACAGCTTGGCACTTCGGGCTATGAAGAGATCTTTGGTGTGCGTACCGACAATCAAGGTAACTTCTACGTGTCGGGACTTACCGATAGCTCTTTGTTCGGCCCGATGCAATCACAACAGTATGATGCCTTCGTTGCTAAGTATGACAGCAATGGCAACCAGTTGTGGTCTCAACAGGTTGGGCAAAATGTCCAGTTCCCTACCTTTGACCTCGCTGTTGACGCCAACACTGGTGATGTGTTCATATCGGGACCTGACGTCAAACCCTCTTTCGAGAATCCAGACGATGCCTACGTCATCAAGTTTGACACCAATGGCAACCAGCAGTGGATCACGGAAGTTGGAACATCCGGCGGGTTTACGAATTTTGACGAATCTTATGGCGTTACTGTCGGCAATGATGGCAGCGTTTACGCTACAGGATGGACAGGTGGCGATCTGGGAGGACCCAATCAGGGACTTTATGATAACTGGCTAGCCAAGTATGACAATGCTACAGGTGCAGTGCAGTGGATTGCACAGTACGGGACTCCAGATTATGAATGGTCGTGGGCTACTGCCACCGACAGTCAGGGCTTTGTTTACACTACAGGATGGACCCTGGGTGATTTGGGAGGAAACGGAAATGCTGGGTCTTATGATGCCTACTTAACTAAGTTTGACAGTCAAGGCACCCTACAGTGGATTCAACAGTTTGGCACGGCTGCTGATGATGAAGCCCGTAGCCTATTTATCGACGCGAATGACAATATCTTCCTGACAGGATATACCACTGGTGACTTGGGCGGAACTAATGCTGGGTCTTTTGATGCCTGGGCAGCTAGTTTTGACACCAGTGGCAATCAGCAGTGGATTACACAGTTTGGAACCCCAGATCGCGATGACGCGGTAAGTATTACCGCTGACAACCTTGGTAACCTCTACGTCGCAGGAGATACTCAGGGCTCTCTTGGGGCGCTCAATGCTGGGTCTTTTGATGGTTGGGTAGCCAAGCTAGATGCACAATCGGGAAGCCTGCTGAGCTTTAACGGTAATCAGCCAGTAGCTGGCGGTGATGACACTTCCTTCGGTGACACTAGCGAAGATATCTCCTTCGGTGACACTAGCGAAGATATCTCCTTCGGTGAAACGAGTGAAGATATCTCCTTCGGTGACACTAGCGAAGATATCTCCTTCGGTGACACTAGCGAAGATACCTCCTTCGGTGAAACGAGTGACGAGACTGTCTTCGCCAGTGAAGGCAACAATCAGCTTTTCGGCGGTGACGGCGATGACACTATCTACGGCAGTGCTGGCGACGACATCATTGAGGCAGGCGAAGGCAACAACCTAATTTACGCTAGTGAAGGTAACAATACCATCACAGCTGGCTCAGGCAATGATGAAATTTACGCTGGTGCTGGTGACGACATCATCAATGCAGGTGGAGGCGATGACCTCGTCTACGCAAGTGAGGGTGACAACATCATTTACGGCGGTATCGGCGACAACACAGTGTATAGCGGTAGCGGCAGTGACCTGTTTGCTCTTACTACAGGCGAAGGCTCTACTACTGTTATCAACTTCGGAGTCGGTCAAGATTTACTTGGGTTAACTGATGGGCTGACCTTTGAGCAGCTATCCATCACTCAGGGAACCAACGGTGATGAATTCTTCACCCAGATTGGTGTTGGCGACGACCTCCTGGCAACCTTGAGCTGGGTGCAAGCTGACAGCATCACCAGTTCTTCATTCACCTTAGTCTAGAGCAGAAAAGCTTGGCTAGAGGCTCGATTCAGTAATCGGAAAAGTGAGTAGTATGTCTGCGAAGCACGTTGGGGTGATTGGGTGAATATTGCAAGCCTCTCCCTATCTCCCCAGTTTCCGAACTCCCTCTCTGTCCAATAGCAGCTTCATTCTATAACATTATTCCCATTTCTGGATCGATCTCTAGAACTATTGCTCCTACTAGGTTATAAGCTTAGTAGGATTTTCCTAGAAAAAATGCCGTGCCCCTCAAGAGAGTTTTTCTGGTATGAATGCCGTTTTACGAGTTGGCGATCGCGAAATTACACCTGAGGAAATTCTTCCCCTACTTACTGGCTACCAACTGTTGACACCGTTGCTGCGTGAAATCATAGTTGATCGGGCTATTGCCCCAATAACCTGTACACCAGAGGAGAAAGCCAAAGCCTTAGGGCAGTTCTTTGAGCAAAATCAGATCACCGACGAGACAGCAAAACTCGCTTGGGCAGCACGTCATAGAATGACTTCAGAGCAACTAGACGCTTTAGCGACGAGGGGGCTGTTGATCGAAAAATTTAAACAAGCCAATTGGGGTCACAAACTTGAATCTTATTTCCTGACTCGCAAGGGACAGTTAGATCGGGTGATTTACTCCCTAATTCGGACTCAAGATCCAGGAATTGCCCAAGAACTTTATTTCCGGATTCAGGAAGGAGAGCAGTCTTTTGCTGATCTAGCACGGGAGTATTCCCAAGGACCAGAGGCTCAGACTAGTGGAATAATTGGTCCAGTTGAGCTGAGTACGCCTCACGCGACAGTTGCACAACTGCTTCGTTCAAGTCAACCGGGGCAACTTTGTCCGCCGATCCGCCTAGGAGAATGGCTTGTGATTGTACGCCTAGAGAAGTTTATCCCTGCCCAGCTAGATGCTGCTATGCGCCAGCGACTATTGAATGAATGTTTTAGTACCTGGGTTTCTGAGCAACTCAAGCAGCAGTTAGCGGTTGAAAATTAGCTCGTGAGCTATTTTGATTCACACTAAATTTTTAAGTTTTGAATCTTAACTTACAATTGTTGAATCGAAACTTGGCATCTCAAACAGGAATGATATACTGTCGAGTAGGTGGTCAGTCATCAGGTAGCATTTCCCACAAACAACCAGTTCGCACAACGGTACAAGATGCTGTTGACTACCTCCCATAGGTCAACGATGGCAGCATATTCCCAGCGAGACTCAGGGAATCAGGGGTTGAGTTATCAGCTAATAAGTATCAGCTAGGTCACTTTTATAAGGTTTTCTCGTCATCTATTGAGTTTCAGGCAGCATTACCGCTTGATAGGGATTGGGGCACTACTTGAGTAGTATCTTTACTTTTACTTTATAGATCAGCTCTAAACGCTAATCGCTCTTTGACTCAATAACTTTTTATATCAATGGCTTTTCTTAGGGCGATAAGTGCGTAAGCTACATAGCAAAAGTTGGCTTCTGCCAAAGACAACCTAAGCTTTATGCACAACACAAGCATGAAGGGTTCTCCCCTGCGCGGAAAACTCCTGTGCTCTCTTGCCCTTTGAAGATAGACCCCATGGGCAATTGCCCACAACCAAAGGATGAAAATAGCACTCGGTTAGAACGATTTTGCATAGTTTCATCCTCTAGTTTCAGGTGAGCTTTAATGACCTATACGACGACGATTCAAGAGTTTCTGGCTGGTATCTATCCTTTTGAGCAGTTGTCATCAACGGCACTAGCAAAACTTGCATCCCAGTGCCAGTTGCTGCGCTATCGCATGGGTCAGGCGATTGTTGTACGGGAGCAACTGCCCGCTCACGTTGCCATTCTCTTTCAGGGGCAAGCTCGTCTCCTGGGTTATGAACCCAGCCGTCCGGCACCAGTAACGCTAAAGTTGCTGCAACCGGGAGAAATTATTGGCTGGGTTGGGTTGCTGAGGGGAGTACCTTGTGAAACAGCGATCGCGTCTACTGAAGCCGTTTGTCTTATTCTCAAAGCGACTAACTTCTTTACTCTGTTGAACTCCGAATCAGCCGTTTCGGGAGCTTTCCGATCGCGTTGTAGCGTAGTGGAAATTTTCGACCTCTTGGGTGCAGAACTGGAGCGACGAGCAGATGGAGAACGTGATCTCAAAGAACTCGCCCTTCAGGCTTGGTCAAATACCCTAATCTGTAATGTGCCGCGTGGCGGTCAGATGTCCAGCCGACTCGACAGCGATCGGGTATGGTTTGTCAGTGGGGGAGCGTCAGCTAACTTACCCGTGGGAACTTGTCTCCACTCGGAAACGGTTGCAAATCTTGAGGTCAAAGGTTCGGGTTTCACTCGCCTGGTTGGAATTCCGGCTGAGTTGCTCTCCCCTGCAACGTTAACGCCTACATCAGAATCATCTGCCACCACTCCTGATACACCTGATACAGTAGAGATTCCTTACGCTCCAGAGCAATCGGCGACAAGCTCCACTCAACAAGAGCCAGCAACCAAGCAGAATTATCCTTTTGTTCGGGGTAGAGGTGCAGTTGATGCAACTTTGGCATGCTTCCAAATGCTCTCTCAGCATTGGGGTATGCCCTTCCGCCGAGATACGGTACGCCGCGTCATTGCCAACCAGCAGTCCAAGAATGGCAGCCTCTCCCTGCAACATTGTGGTGCGATCGCAGACATGATGGGATTAAACGCTCAACTGGTCAATGTACCTGCTGTTGCCGTCAGCCGCCTACCAACCCCAGTAATGCTCTCTTGGCAAGACAGCTTCGCCATCCTCTACGAAAGCAGCGAACGGGAACTGGTACTAGCTGCACCAGAAAGTGGACTCAAGCGCCTCAAACCTGCAAAGTTCCTAAAAAACTGGGGTGAAGACGGGCAGGTACTACTGCTCAAGCCAACGAAAGACACCCCTAAAGAGCGGTTTGGACTCTCGTGGTTTATCCCTTCTATCATTCGCTACCGCAAGGTCTTAGTGGAAGTTTTAATCGCTTCCTTTTTTGTGCAATTGTTTGGTCTGGCGAATCCCTTGATGCTTCAGGTGATCATCGACAAGGTGATCGTACAGAACAGTATTGACACTCTGCACGTCTTAGGAATTTTACTGGTAGGTGTCGCAGTTTTTGAAGCGCTGTTGACAAGCTTACGCACTTACTTGTTTGTCGATACGACGAACCGCATTGACCTAGCTTTAGGTTCGGAAATTATCGACCACTTGTTACGCCTGCCGTTGCACTATTTTGAACGACGACCGGTTGGAGAATTAGCCACTCGCGTCAATGAGCTAGAAAATATCCGTCAGTTTCTCACCGGCACAGCGTTGACGGTGGTGTTAGATGCGGTTTTTTCCGTCGTCTACATCGTGGTCATGTTTATCTACAGTTGGCTGTTGACACTGGTGACGTTGGCAGTAATTCCTTTATTTGTGTTGCTCACGGTTCTCGTTTCCCCCATTGTGCGGCGACAGCTACGCGCTAAGGCGGAACGTCAGGCGGAAACACAGTCCTATTTAGTGGAGGTGTTATCAGGGATTTCCACGGTTAAAGCCCAGAATATTGAATTGCGATCGCGTTGGCAATGGCAAGAGCGCTATGCTCGTTATGTCAGCGACGGATTTAAAAATGTTCTGACCTCCACCGCCGCCAGTTCGACCAGCAATTTCTTAAACAAGCTGTCTGCCTTACTGGTACTTTGGGTGGGAGCCTACCTGGTATTGGATCAGAAATTAACGTTGGGGCAGTTAATTGCCTTCCGCATGATTGCTGGCTACGTCACAGGACCGTTACTACGGTTAGCCCAAATTTGGCAAAACTTTCAAAGTACGGCGCTATCTCTAGAACGTCTCAGTGATATCGTAGATTCGCCACAAGAAGCTGATGAACAAGACCGTCATAATATTTCTCTTCCTCCAGTTCAGGGGACGGTGAAGTATGAAAATGTCTCGTTTCGCTTTGCCGCTAGTGGCCCACTTCAGTTGAGTAATGTCAGTGTAGATATCCCAGCAGGCTCTTTTGTCGGCATTGTGGGTCAAAGTGGCTCTGGTAAAAGTACCCTAACAAAATTATTGCCCCGACTGTATGAGCCGAACTCTGGCCGCATTCTGGTTGATGGCTACGATATCAGCAAGGTAGAACTGTATTCCTTGCGGCGTCAAATTGGCATTGTTCCTCAGGAAACACTCCTATTTGATGGGACGGTGCAGGAGAATATCGCCCTGACGAATCCTGATGCCAGTTCTGAGGAAATCATCGAGGCGGCAAAGGTTGCTGTCGCCCACGAGTTTATTATGGGTTTGCCTAGCGGCTACAACACTCGTGTCGGGGAGCGGGGTTCAGCGTTATCGGGGGGACAGCGGCAGCGAATTGCGATCGCGCGAACAGTTTTGCAATCACCTGGGATGCTGATTTTAGATGAAGCCACCAGTGCCTTGGACTATGATGCTGAGCGGCAGGTATGTTTAAATCTGGCTCAAGCTTATCAAGGGCGCACCGTCTTTTTCATTACCCATCGCCTCACCACAATTCGCAATGCTGACATCATTTTGATGATGGATAAAGGAGCAATTGTAGAACAAGGCACCCATGAAGAATTAATGACCCAAAAAGGTCGCTATTACTGCCTCTATCGGCAACAAGAAGCGCAACTTTAGGTTTTATATTTTAGGGGAAAAATTAGGTTTCTGGACTCCTTGTAAAGCCTTCAAATCTAACACCTACCACCTACCAGCTACACCTACCAGCTACACCTACCAGCTAACACCTACCAGCTAACACCTAACACCTACCACCTAACACCTACCACCTAATGAACCAACGCAACGGGTCTAAGTTAAACCAACAAATTATTACAACCCAGCTGACTGACGTGAATATAGGTGAACACAAGGTTCACACTAACAGTAACTCAAATGGTAATGGCAGCAACTCAAATAGTAACGGCAAATTTGACCAGCCTGTCATTCTGCGACAATCCCACAATTGGTCACGGGCTATCCTCTGGACAATTGTCGGCGTGACAACCTTCGGGGTGATTTGGGCTAGCGTAGCCAAAATTGAGCAAGCCGTCCCCGCCCAAGGTAAGCTGGAACCACAAGGCGCTGTTAAGGATGTCCAAGCTCCCATTAGCGGAGTTGTTAAAGAAATTCTTGTCAAGGATGGACAGCGCGTTAACAAAGGTGATTTGCTACTCCGACTAGATTCTACAGCTGCTCAAGCTCAATTGTCTTCCCTCGAAAAAATTCGCGCCACGTTAATTAAAGAAAACCAATTTTATCGCTCAGTAATCAACAACCCCACTGCTTCGTCAGTCGCAGAACTTACAGCTATACAACTGCAACTGCCAAAAGAAATTGCCTCTCTCGCTGAAAGCCGAAAAGCTCTGGTAGCAGAAAATCAGCTGTATCGAACTCAACTGAGTGGTGACTCCCTGGGTACTAATCTCAGCCCTGAACAACGGGCGCGTTTACAATTTGCCACCGCAGAACTCAACTCTCGTATCGCTAGCAATGAGTTAGAAGTTGGACAACTAGAGAAACAACTTGACCAAAACTCGGTTCAACTTGCTAATGGGAAGAGTAGGTTTGAAGTTGAGCAGGGAATTCTTAACAAGATAGAGATTTTAGCGAAAGAGGGAGGCATTCCCAATATCCAGTATCTTAAGCAGCAGCAGGAGGTAAAAACACGCCAAGCCGAAGTTGACGAGCTTATTCAGGAACAAGGACGCCTAAAATTAAAAATTTCACAAGCTAAACAACAGTTAAGGAATACTGTTGCTCTCTCTCAAAAAGATTTAACCACCCGGCTGGCTGATAATGATAAAAAAATATCTGAAATTGATACTCAGCTGAATAAATATATTGTAGAAAATGAGAAAAAGCTTGCTGAAATGGATAGCCAGTTTAGTCAAACCAAGCTCAATCTAAGATATCAAGAGCTACGGGCTCCTGACGCGGGAACAGTCTTTGACTTGAAACCTTCATCTCCTGGCTTCGTTGCTAATACAAGTGAGCCGATTCTTAAAATTGTTCCGGCTGATGGTCTTGTTGCTAAAGTTTTTCTCAGTAACAAAGATATTGGTTTTGTGAAAGAAGGCATGCCAGTTGATGTCCGGATTGACTCGTTTCCGTTTAGTGAATTTGGTGATGTGAAAGGGGAAGTAGTCTGGATTGGTTCTGATGCGCTGCCACCTGAACAAGTTCGTCCGTTCTATAGTTTTCCTGCCAAAATTAGATTGAAGCAGCAGTCACTGGTAATTAACGAGAGGAAGGTATCCTTGCAATCAGGAATGTCGATCAGCGCCAATATTCGAGTGCGCGATCGCACGGTACTAAGCATTTTTACCGACTTATTTACGTCCAAGACTGAGAGCTTGAAAACTGTTCGATAACCAACCCATAATCAAAACTCACTCCTGGCTGGAATATCGCTAATCTTGAGTCGCTTCCACAGATATATTTTATTCCTTCTTTTATAACTTGCAGCGATATCTGTAGAAATTATTTCCACACCTATAGGATAACCTAGACTGACAATCAGATTATCATTTTGATAAAAGATGATGAGCTATTACGATGTGTCAAAATTGTCAGCAGGTTATAGAACAGCTAGGTATTAATATTGACCTTTTCTTTCAAAAGTTAGATACTCTTTCCAATAAAAAGCAACTCAGTGAACTTGATAAGGGAATTATTTGTCAATCTCTGCTGGGATACTCTCGACAACACATAGCTAATCGAGTCAATTTACCTGGGCAAAATATTAGAGATAGGTTGAGTAATTATATCTATCCTCGAATAGCAGAGCTAATGCAAGTTGACCAAGAGCAGATAGCTGGCAACTGGGTGATAATTCTTAATCTCTTACTTCATCCAAATAATAATTATAAGTTGAATCCTGCCCCTCAATTAAACAATGATAACTTTCAAGGAAGTTTTGGAAGACAAATTTTTCTTTATCCCCCTAATCAAGAGATTGTTCAATTTCAGATTGAAGGAACACAATTTTATCAGCAAGGACTTTACTATCAAGCCTTGAAGTGCTTCCTTTGGGCTTGGAAAAAAGAAGTAAAGATTTATGGCATAGGTAATCCAGAAGTTTTAATTTATATTAACAACTGTTTGATTGAATATAAACGAACCCTTTTACAAGATAAAAAGATTGAAATTTATACCCTTGCTGTGGTTGTTCCTTTTTATCATAATCGGGGTCATGTTGCTGCTGAAATTTTGCGAGGAATTGCCCAAATTCAATTACAAGTAAATCTGCCAATCTTTGATAAAGCTTCTCTAGAAAAAGAGATAAACTTGGATGATATTAGACCTAATATATTCTCTACTCTAAATAATGCAGATAGTCAAATAGCTTTGCAAATTCTAATTGTTAATGACCTCAATAATTTATATAGTCCATACAACCAAACAGCGGAAAATTTAGCTAATTTAGCACCACAATTAAACGTTATTGCTATTCTCGGTCACTACTCAAGCGAAATGACCAAAAAAGCACTGCACTTCTACTCGAAAAATGGGTTAATTTTAGTCAACTCTAGTAGTACATCCAATGAACTTTCCCATTTATCTGGGGGTGAAAGCTTATCTTTTTTTAGACTGACTACTCAAGATAGTGTTAATGCCAAACGATTAGCTGATTATTTGACGGAAAAGTTTTCAAAGCAAAGCAAAAAGAAAGTCGCTATTATCTATAACAACAATAGTACTTACAGCACTTCCTACAGAAGCACCCTAAAAAAATATCTAGAGCAAAGTAAAGAACAGTTTGTTTTTCTACAAGAATGTAGTTATATCAGTGAAAACTATTATCAAATTCAAGCTTATTTGGAAGATATCAAACAAGATGGCGTTGATATTATTATCATAATTCCCGACGGAGGAATTGAACCTAATTCTCTCAATAACGCTGGACTGATTAGCCGATTAAATCTAAACAACTGTTTAATAGCTGGTTCAGCCACGTTTTACCAAGAGAATGTTTTACATTGGATCGATGAGCAAAGTCAGTATAATTTAATCAATCATTCGGAGTGCCAAATCATAGCTTGTATTCCTTGGCATTGGAATAGTAAGGAAAACGGGTGCAATAGCGACAATTTTATGCAAGAGCGTTTTTGTCAAATGGGGACTCAGTTATGGGGAGAAGAAAACTTAACATGGCGTAGTGCAACAGCTTTCGACTCAGCATTAATAATTCTGAGAATTTTAGAAAAATATCATTGCAAAGATAGTCAATCTTTACTTATACATATGAATCAATATTTCAAAGAACAGCGAAAACAGGTGAAGGGAGTCACCGGAATCATTGAATTCGATGAAAGGGGCGATCGCATCAATCCTCCAGCAGAAATCGTAGCTGTAAGATGGAATGCACAACAGCAAAAATGGAAGTGGAATATTTAACCAATAGTCTTGGTATCAGCGAAACGCTTGGACATCCGAACAACAGGAAGAACTTCCCCGTTGGGAAGGAGTATCTCGAATCGTTGGGTTACGGTATAGCTGAACGCTGCATACAGCGGTTCACCAGCCAACGTCGCAACAATTTCAATTGTCTTGAATCCGGCATTGCAAGCTGCTGCCTCGCATTGTTGCATGATTCGGCTACCGATTCCTCGACGTGCCCATGCAGGGTGAATGAAGAAAGCGCGAATTCTCGCTGATTCGACGTTGGGGTTGAGCAAAATGTCTTCCCCAGTATCTTTGCCACCATCACCTCCATAAAGCGTGTTTCGCTTGCTCCACCCGCCGCAACCGACGATTTGATCTATGATCTCGGCGACGAAATAAGTTCCATCATGAATGAGTTGGCTATCGACACCGAAGACTGTTCCCAAGGCTCCTTCAATCTGTTGTGGGGTGTAATAATCTGCTTGCAGAGTCCGAGCCGATTCTGGAATCAGGGTTGCGATCGCAGGTATGTCTTCCAAGCAAGCTGGACGAATGCGTATATCCATCTCACACTCCGCTACGAGATGCTATCTGCTGATTTACGACCTACCACAAAAAATTGAGTGCCATCATTCCAAATTCCTAGCTCTGTCGCTAATGCTTCCAATTGTGCATAAAATTCAGCCTTGACTTGTTCGAGTTGTTCGGATGAAAGCGGCGACTGGCGGTTAGAGAATTGCACAAATCCTGGATAGGAGTTTCCAGTCCACTGTTGTTTCGCCTGCTCTAAGCTAATATAGCTACCACCGTACTGCTCACTCTGAATTTCAATGGCTTCAAAGCCAGCTCTTTCCAGCAGGTTGTGACACTTTTCAACCGTACCGGCTGGCTTGCTAGACGCAAGCATTACCCCATACTTTTCAAACAGCTCCCGCAAAACAACCTCCACTACATACGCTGTCTCCGCAGGCGTATGAATGCCAATTAGCCCACCAGGTTTGAGCAATCGCATCCATTGACGTAATGCAGCTTCCATATCTGCTATCCAAGGAAAGGAATTCGCGCACAAAATTCGGTCAAAACTGTTGGCTGGGAATGAAAGTGCTTCCGCATCTGCAAGAATCAGTTCAACATTGCTAAGATTTAATGCTTCAACTTTGCACCTAGCTTGGTCGAGCATTCCAGTTGAAATATCCACGCCAACGACCCGACCAGAAGACCCAACGATTTGAGCCACTTCAATCGCAATGTGACCCGTCCCAGTTGCAATGTCCAAAACCTGTTGTCCAGAACCGATCTGTGCAAACTCAACAAGACGATGAGTAATCCGAGTATGCCATTCGCTTTCATCGTAATTATGACTTCGGTGGCTGTACATATCCGCTATCTGCTGCTTGTAGTCATTTAATTTAAATTGGTTGTTCATCAGAGGTTTAGGATGCAACTATTTTGGGAACTTCGCGCTCTTTCATGACTCAAGCATAAGTGACTGCTTTTTTATCTGTCTTCTGAAAACTTGCACTCAAACTATTAAAATCTTGCAATTGCCAAAAGTTAAAATTTTTCTCTATATGCTTTAGGTGTCATTCCAATTTGCTTGCGAAACAGAGCCGTAAAGTTGCTTTGGCTAGAACAACCAACATCAAGAGCAATTTCAACTATCGGCAATCGAGTGTGACTGAGAAGGAATTTTGCCTTTTCAATCCGACAGTAAATAATGTATTGATGGGGAGAAAAAACCATAATACTCTTAAACCAACGACAGAAAGAATAGGTACTCATTTGTACCAAAGTAGATAATTCTGATAAACTTAATTCCTGGGCAAGGTTATCGTTAATATAATTAATTACTAACTGTAATTGTCGATTGGAAAGATGAATATCTGATTCTGGAATTAATCGCCCTGCTACAGAATAATGTTTGAGAAGATGGGCGGACAGGGCAGTAGCGATTGATTCCCCATAGGTTTTACCAGATGGACATCCCGCTTCCACTTCAACTTTGAGAGCCATTCCCAGATGCAAAATTTGTGAATCGCGTATGCCACGTTTAGAACAAATTTCCCAACTATCATTATTAACTATCTCCTCCGCAATTATGTTGAGTAGGTTGTCATCGAGAGACAGTATGATAAATTTAATATCTTTGTACCAACGGGCTTGAGTAGGAGTTCCTTTCACAATAATACCAACATCACCTTTCCTGACATAGGAGGTATGCAACTTTCCACCTGCAACGCGCCAGTCGATTTGAAATGGATTAGCTAGCTGAATACTGATGCTATGTTGTTGCAAACAAAGTTCTGGAGACTCAGATGGTGGTAAATGATGCAATTCCAGCGTAATCCCATTCCAGCTAGTTTTGGCACTGGACAAACTCGGAGGTGTGCTGGCGAGGGGCACCAAATTTCCACTTGTCGTATGAACACCTAAGATTCTTTCTCCCTTCATACAGCATCCTCATTTCTGCGCCCTAACAAAAAACGTGGAAGCCCCCTAGCGTGCACCTAGAATAACATCTTGTCTCCTTGCTTGCTTTTATTACAATTAGGACTCGCCTGTGGCAAGCGGGCTTCTTCTTTTCTAAGAATTCACACCTGTCGTAAAACTATTCCACACCTGAAGTAGAAATACTATAAATCTTCTTGTTATTCTACCTCTAGACCCCCAGAGGAAATTGAGTAATGTTAAAAGTTTTTGCTGACCGAGGTGGTACATTTACCGACCTTGTTGCTGTTACTAACGAGCAGGCGATCGCAGACAGGCTTTCAAGACATCCCGAACGTTTTTTAATCGTTCCCCTTCCTAAAGGGCAATGGGTTATCGTCTATAAATTACTTTCAGAAAATCCCGAACAGTATCAAGATGCAGCCATCCAAGGCATTCGAGATATTATGGGGATTTCCGGCAAAGAACCCATTCCTACTGAAGCAGTAGAAGTGGTAAAAATGGGAACAACAGTAGCAACAAATGCCCTATTGGAAAGGAAAGGCGATCGCGTTGCACTTCTCATTACCAAAGGGTTCAAAGATGCTCTCTTGATTGGCTACCAAAACCGTCCTAACATCTTTGCACGCCATATCATTTTGCCAACCATGCTTTATGAACAGGTGATTGAGGTTTCGGAACGCTATGATGCTCAGGGTCAAGAATTAACTCCTATAAATATTGAACAAGTCAAAAATGACTTACAAGCCGTTTACAACACAGGGATTCGTAGTTGTGCCATTGTTTTTATGCACAGCTATCGCTATCCCAAGCACGAACAACAAGTTGCCCAACTCGCTTTAACAATCGGCTTTACGCAAATCTCCGTATCCCATCAAGTTAGTCCTTTAATGAAATTAGTCAGCCGAGGGGATACAACCGTAGTAGATGCTTATTTAACTCCTATTCTTCGTCGCTATGTCAACCAAGTAGCCAGTCAGTTACCCGAAGTTAAATTAATGTTCATGAAGTCTGACGGGGGTTTAGTCGCAGCCCAACAATTTCAAGGAAAAGATAGTATCTTGAGTGGGCCTGCTGGGGGCATTGTCGGCGCAGTACAAACTAGTAAGAGAGCGGGTTTCGAGTTAGTTATTACCTTTGATATGGGAGGGACAAGTACAGATGTTGCCCACTTTAAAGGAGAGTATGAACGACAACTCGATTCGGAGATTGCTGGGGCGCGGATGCGAGTCCCGGTATTAGCGATTAATACTATTGCCGCTGGAGGCGGTTCAATTCTATTTTTTGATGGTTCTAGTTATCGCGTGGGACCTGAATCTGCCGGTTCAAATCCTGGACCCGCTTGCTATCGTCGTGGCGGCCCCTTAGCAGTTACTGATGCTAATGTCATGTTAGGAAAAATTCACCCCCAATATTTTCCCTCTGTCTTTGGATTAGATGGCAATTTGCCTTTAGATAAAGATATTGTCATTCAGAAATTTACACAATTAGCCCAAAACATTGAAGCAGTCACAGGAAACACTGGAACCCCCGAACAAGTAGCAGCTGGATTTATCGCGATCGCTGTGGAAAATATGGCAAACGCAATTAAAAAGATCAGCCTGCAACGGGGGTATGATGTCACCCAATATGCCCTCTGTTGTTTTGGAGGGGCAGGAGGGCAAGTTGCTTGTTTAATTGCCGATACTCTGGGGATGAAAACGATATTTCTCCACCCTTATGCTGGAGTTCTCTCTGCTTATGGAATGGGATTAGCTGATGTCCGGGCAACAAGAGTTGGGGCAGTAGAACAACCTCTAATCCAAGAATTAATCCCTCAACTGGTGCAGTTAATGGAGTCTTTAGAAACCCAAGCTAGAAGTGAACTAAGCGACTATGAAGGAAGCAGTGAAGAGGAAGTCGTCCGAAAAGTGAATTTAAAATATGAAGGGACTAATTCTACCTTGAGCATTGATTTTACCTCGGATATGGCATTGATGCGACAAAAATTTGAGGTTGAACACAAATCTCGTTATGGTTTCATTCAATTAGATAAAACTTTAATTGTTGAATCCGCATCAGTGGAAGTCATTCAGAAGATGAATACTCCTGAAGAACCCTTAATTACTCGTACCCGTCCTATAGATGAACCCCCCATACCTGTTGAGACAGTACGGATGTTTACTGCTGACCAGTGGCATGATACTCCTGTTTATCGACGGGAATATTTACAACCCGAAGATAGTGTTATTGGACCTGCGATCGTCGTAGAAAAAATTAGCACGATTGTAGTTGAACCTAACTGGGAAGCGAGGTTAACTGAACGTAATCACCTAATCTTACAACGTATGTAAATGCGCGATTACGCTCTGATTTTACAATTCGCTTGAATCTTATTGAAAAAAGAAGTAGCCAATCAATGTCAACTCAGCAAAATAAAGCCATCGTCCTCCAGTTTTACAAAGGTTTCGATTATCGAAAGATTGACCAAGCATTAGCACTTCTCGCACCTAATTTTGTCGCTCATATGGCTGGTATCCCTGAACCCCTCGATGGCGAAGGTTTTAAAAAGTTTGGTATGGCGTTCTATTTAGCCTTTATCAATGGTCAACACACATTTGATGAAGTGATTGTTGAAGGCGATAAAGTCGTTACTTGGGGGACGTTCACAGCTACACATTTAGGTGAATTTCAAGGTCTTCCCCCAACAGGTAAGCAAATCAAGTTATCAATCATGCACATTGATCGCGTTGAGAACGGTAAAATTGTGGAGCATTGGGGACAAGGTGACGCACTGGGATTAATGCAACAGTTGGGTATTGTCTTTCTACCAGGCCCCGCGCTTGTCCCGCATATTATTAAAAACCTTTTAGCCAAGCCATTTAAAAATGGCTAGATAGGGAGAAAAGCTAACATATCTAAACAAATAGGAGCCAAAAATGTACGCAACATCTCAACCCGACCCCGTCCGCTTAGAAATCTTCAAAAATCTCTATCAATTTAATGCAGAACAAATGGGAATTGTTCTTCAAAACACAGCAGCATCGGTAAATATCAAAGAGAGGCTTGATTTCTCCTGTGCTATTTTTGATGCCTCTGGATTATTAGTCGCTAATGCTCCGCACATTCCCGTACATTTAGGCTCAATGAGTGAAAGTGTCCGAAGTTTAATTAATGATAAAGGCGACACTCTAAAACCAGGAAATGTGTATCTATCCAACAATCCCTACAATGGGGGAACGCATCTTCCTGATGTGACGGCGATTACTCCTGTTTTTGACTCAGACGGAAAACAAATTATTTTCTATGTTGCTTCTCGCGGCCACCAAGCCGATATCGGTGGAATTACTCCCGGTTCAATGCCTCCCCACAGTACCACAGTAGAAGAGGAAGGAATTCTCTTTGATAATTTTCTCTTGGTTGAACAGGGATATTTTCGGGAAATTCCAGTACGAGAGTTACTCTTAAATAATTCCTATCCTGCCCGTAACCCTGACCAAAATCTAGCTGATTTCAAGGCACAAATTGCCGCCAATGAACGGGGAGTTCAAGAACTCCGTAAAATGGTTTCCCAATATGGGCTTGAGACAGTCCAAGCTTACATGAAATTTGTGCAAGACAATGCTGAGGAGTCAGTCAGACGGGCTATCAATCTTCTTAAAGATGGAGAGTTTATTTATGAGATGGATAACGGAGCACGAATTCAAGTTAAAGTGACCATTGACCGAGAAAATCGTAGTGCTACCATTGACTTTACAGGGACTTCTGAGCAACTAAATAGTAACTTCAATGCACCCAAAGCCGTAACTCAAGCCGCAGTCTTATATGTCTTCCGGACTCTGGTTGATGATAATATTCCCCTCAATGCTGGGTGTCTTAACCCTCTAGAAATTATTATCCCTTCTGGCTGTATGCTTAACCCAAGCTATCCAGCAGCAGTCGTAGCGGGTAATGTAGAGACTTCTCAAGCCGTTGTCGATGCTTTATATGGGGCTTTGGGTGTCATGGCGGCTTCTCAGGGAACCATGAATAACTTTACCTTTGGTAATGAGCGATATCAATATTATGAAACCATCTGTGGTGGCTCTGGGGCGGGGATTGATTTCGATGGGACTGATGGTGTCCATTCCCACATGACTAACTCCCGCTTGACCGATCCAGAAGTCTTAGAATCTCGTTATCCCGTACTGGTAGAAAGCTTTAGTCTTCGTCCTGATAGCGGGGGCAAAGGAAAACATGCTGGCGGCAATGGAGTTATTCGCCGCATCCGGTTTAATGAACCCATGACAGCTAATATTCTCTCCAACCATCGGTTTGTTCCTCCCTTTGGATTAAATGGAGGGGAAACAGGACTTGTAGGACGCAACTGGATACAACGTCACAATGGAACCCAAGAGAATTTAGATAGCACAGCAACAGTAGAGATGAAGCCTGGGGATGTTTTTGTTATAGAAACCCCTGGGGGAGGAGGATTTGGTAAAGTCTGCTGAGTTTTATAGCAGCAATCTCATTCCCTTTTACGGGTGAATGAAAACGATAAGCATAACAGTATCCTTATAAAATGCCGTGCTGAGGAGAGAGTCATCATGACAGAAGGGGAGCATAACACATTGGAAATTGCCCATCAAGCATTCAGGCACTTTACTCATGGTTTAGCAACAGGCGAATGGCAACCCTTTGTGGATATGCTTACCGAAGACTTTACCTTCTGGTTTCCAGTTGGTCCCTACCATGGCTTGAATGTCGGGAAAGATCGAGCGATCGCATTTTTCCAATATGTATCAGAAGCTTTCAACCAAGGGCTTTCAGCCACGTTAGATCGTGTCACCAGCAACGAGACTACTGTTGTTTTCGAGTTCCGGGACGAGGGATTTCTTAGGGGAGAACCCTACAAAAACCGAATAGCTGTTTCCTTCGATGTTCGTGGAAACAAGATTTGTAGCTATCGTGAGTACTTTGGCAGCGATGGTAAATCCAATTAAAAAGGAGAAAATCAAACACATCGAGATGTTGCAATATAGCTTAAGCCTCTAGCTTTGTTACGACGGACGGCAACTTGTACCAAGGAAGATAAGGATATTCATGATGCTCCCAGTGGTAACCAAAGTGATAACAGGCAATAAATGACCCAACTATAGAGTAGTAACTACTTTGGGCACGATGACGATTTCTGTAACCTCCAGAGGGTCGCCGATGAGGTAAGAAAACTCCAAAATAGAATAGCTGAATTGAGCTAAGTAACAGTGGTAAAAGCCAGAACAGTATGAGATTACTAATCGGGATATTTAGCCCTAACAGCAGTCCATAAAATATAATACTCATGCCGATGAGCAAAACCCAGCTTTGTTTGCCCTCCAAGTATCCTTTCATGAACTTTATATACCAGACAAAGGGGTTTTTCTGCCCTTGTCCACAAAAGTCTGGATCATTTTCAGTTGCAGGATAGCGGTGATGTAGCCTGTGCTTTTCTAAAAGTGTTTTGTAGGGCAAAAGTACATACATCCGTGATGCCAGGGAACCAATAAAATCGTTAATTCTGTGATTTTGTGGAAAGACGGTTCCATGCATGGCATCATGAGCTGTAATAAATATGCCTGTATGCAGAAAGGTTCTTAGAAGAACAGCAGATATTGTCCAAAGCCAAGGAATCTGAGCAACATTAATAGAAAAAAAGAATAGGAGAGTAGTTACCCATAAGATTATTACGAGTCCAGCAATCAGGATTCCTAATAGGGGGTCAATTAATGTATGAACTAGCCTCTTTGTAGGAAGAAGAGCTTGCATGCGTGTAAGTTTATTTTCTTAAATTGTATACTTTTCTAAAGTATTGTGTAGTTTAAGCAAGTAACGCCCGTCTAAAGGCACATTAGTGGTCAAACTCAGGGATGAAATTGCGCTGTCCCAAAGGCGTACCCTTCCCTACTGTCCTTTTTTACGTCCTAGGCTTTGGTTCTATTTATCACAATGAACGGGAGATGAATAACGGTAGTAACTGGCATCAAAGCCAAAAAATTGAGACAATGGACATAGCAGTAATACGCATTAAGAGCCTGTGAGACAGGAAATCTTGAGAGCGATTTCAAGAATCTCCCGCTACGACCAGTAGGTTTAGCGGCTAGAGTAAGTCAATCCTCTGGATACAGTCTGATGTCTGGCAACTCTTCCCCTCTCATCCAAACAATAACTCCAGAACGCTGGGTCGGGTGGAGTATGGACTTCATCGGAGCAGGCTATACGGGTCTATTTGTCAAAAATGGTCGGCTGGTGCGGACATTGATTCCAGGGCGTCATTTCAGCTTTGCCTTACCCTTGTTGGAACAATGCCAACTGATTCTGGTAGACACTAAGGTTCGGAACTTAGAGATTGTGTCTCAGGGAGACTTTTTATCTCGCGACCAATATTTGATTAATGCCTCCCTCAATGTGATGTACCAGGTTGTTGACGCGAAGCGCGTTGCCCTCGAAATATCTGACCCAATAGCTGCTCTAACTAGTGCGGTCAAAGATAGTCTGGCGGTTGCAGTGGGTCAGCTGAGTGTCGAACAGTTGACGACTCAGGGACGAGTACATATCCGACAGTACATCCTTGATCATGCGGAAGTTTCCTATGCTTTGGGCTTTGCCCTAGAGGATGTGCGAGTCAGCGACATCAGCTTTCCTCAGACTCGCGGGATCATTCGTCAAGTCGAGGGCATGAGCGCCCGACAGGAAGCAGAACACGAAGCAACGCTTCAAATGCACATTGCTAAGGCGGGTCGTCCGGAGGTTCCACCACCATCTGTACATCAGGTAAACATTATCTCTGGTCGTGACCCTAACTCCAGTGATCCTGCCCTCGGTGCAACTCTGGAAGCCACGACTGTTGCGATGGAAGGGCAATCACCTGTTCAAGCTAGTCTACCGACTAGGCAAGATCGACCCCCCCTTGCCCCAACAGTGCTTGCTGAGGATTCTCAGGGAAATGCGATCGCGCGTCTGGTACACCAAGCCACTGGTGCGATCGTCTTTTTGTCAGTGACGCCCTTTACCATTGGACGTGAACCCACCAGTACCCTCGTCCTTGACGATCCACTGTGTTCGCGCAACCATGCCTTAATTGTTAAATTCACTGACCCTCAAGGTACAGTCCGCTATCAGCTAAGTGATCTAAGCAGTTCCAATGGCACGTTTGTTGGCGGACAGCGGCTTGGTCTCAATCAACCCTTCTGGCTCACTCCGGGCAATGTAATTAGGATTGGTAGTCAAGAGTGGACGTTTGAAGCGTAATCCCAAAAATGGGAGGCTTCTTTCACAGTCGCTTTCGGTTGAGGTACTACGTCACACAGCAACTTAGGATAGAGTCCATCCCAATTTGGCAAAAATACCAGGGCGCGATGCCAGCCAGTTGTTCAATCAGGAGGTGATAATGACAATCATCAAAAACGCCTACGCTGATTGCTCCTGTGCAAAGTTTCAAATGACCAATAGACCATTGGGATAAGCACATCGATCGTAGTTGAAGCATCCTAGAAACGTTTTCCATCTTCCACTAAGTGCCCGGTATCGGCTTTTAAGTCATACACTTGCAGTCGGTGTCTACTCAGTTCTTTCTCAAAATTCTGCCAGGGCTCATCGTTACTCAAGTAGCACGGTACATTTTCTAGACGGTCATTGCTCAGGTCTAATGCTCTAACTGACTGACTAGTGCAACCGCTCAATGTCTTTAACCGATTTTCCAGCGTTTGCTACTCACAGCCCCATTCTGGTGCTAGCTCTTACCTCACTAGAGTAAAACTTTGATAAAGTTCCTCCCTGTCAATACGTCTTAGGGAGTAGAAATATACTATGGCTTTAATTGGTGTATCTATAGGAAATCAAGCGCATGAACCTCAATAAAAGAATTATCTGTGCCATTGCAGTCTTTGCAGTGGATATTGTCGCTATCGTGAGCTTCGCAGCCCAAGGAGTTGCTCCTCCACCCCTTGCACAGACTCCCCCGACACAGGCTGGCAAGGCGTTAACTATTCCAAGTGGTTTCAAAAAGATTTCTTTCGGGCCCGGAATGGAAGTGTATCAGAAGAATTATTCCTATAAGTCCCCTGATTTCGTGACCATCGTCAATCTCGAACAAGCCACAATGATTAGTATGTGTAACTCCTTACTTCCTAGATATCCACTCCTAGACTTCTGGAATGGTGCTCTAGGAAGTAACACAGCAAGTCGCAAACTCAAGGTGGTGGTCAACGGAACCTATTTCCAAAACGGATTTCCCATATCCACAGAGCTAACACTAGGTTTGAAGAGGCAGGGAAAAGTGATTAGTTTGGGTGTGCCGAGCAAGATAAAACCGGATGTAGCGACTTTTTCTTTTAACCAAACCTCGGCAGCTATTGAACCCTATTCAAAGTCCACGTTCAATGACCCCAAACAACCTGATGTAATTGGCGTTTACGACGGGACGCGCAAAATTGTACCAACAGTACGCGATGGGCGCACATGGATTGGACTGCGCGACAAAGTCAGCCCTGGCAGGTACAAGACACTCCTAATTTTTACCAGTATCGACTCGACGTGGGATGAAGCGGATAAGGGGATCAAAGCGTTCAGCCCTGACAAGATTGCACAATTGGACGGTGGATGGAGTACTTCTCTGATTGTGGACGGGGTCAAAAAGATCCGTGGTGGATCGCTTGATCGATGGATTCCTCACGCCCTAGCGATTTACTTCGGCAAGTAGAGCTTAAAAGTGAGCAAACAACAAAAACCCCCTCATGGCGTGAGGGGGAATTGACACTTACCGAATGACTACGGGACGTACAATCGACTGATAGATCACATTGACTGTTGACCTGCGGATGTGTCGGGAATTACGGGAATTATTGGCTTTTTCGAAAATTGGTTAGTCGATTTTTAGGTGTCAGTCATTGGTAGAGTAATCAATACTAGTGGGATTACAAGCATACCTTTCGCTTACTGGCTTAAACCTCACCAGCTAAGAGGCTTAAGCAATAAACTAAATCTTGAACGACCTATTAGTTATCGCGTTTTCGCTCAAAGAAGAGCACATCTTTTTTGTCATTCTGGCGGAATTGCTGCTGTTGATCGGGAGTCAAAATTGCTTCAATTTTCTGCTGATAAACCTGCATAACTTCCCGCAGTTTTGTCTGCTGTTCAGAGGTAGGGAAAGGGAGAGCAACACGAATCGGTTTGCCAGAGTTTATCTGCTCCTGTTGCTCAGGCGTCAACTCAGGGCGTGGGAGAATCGCTTCGAATTCAGGTTGCATCTCCCGCCGGATCTGCCAGATTTGCTTCTGCTGTTGGGATGTTAACTCAATGCCTGCTAGTTCAGGAAATTGTTGAGCTGAGGTACTAGGCACTGGCTTGTTGAGTATTAAAGTTGGTTCAGATGAATCGGGTTGTTCAGCGTGGACGCGGTTAGAAGTCAAACTAAAAGCACTTGTACTAACCAACACGGCTGTCAAACCAATTACATTGAGTATTCCTGAGGTGAATTTAATTTTCATGAGGGTCGATGTGAATTTAGAACGATAAACCTGTTGTTTGTTTGATGTCCCAATCGTAGGAGTTAGCAAGAGGCAATGACATGGATCAAACATCCTAAATTCACTTGCGGCTAAAGTACCCACCAGATCTGGTACTTTAGTCCTACTCAACCTCTTTAAATATTAGGAGTCTAGACTCTGATACCTGTAGAGTCTTGTGCCCTACAGTAGGAGTAAGCTAAAACAAAATTTCGACAGCTTGCTACTGCGGTGAACCGTCTATTTCAATTCCAAACACACCCGTTTCGTCTCCTACTTTACCTAGAATGGATTCTGCTGGGAATAACTACTCTCATTGAATTTCCTCTTGCTGACGTTCCACCCCCACCAGATTCCCTAGCCCTTTCATCTGCCACTTTAGACCATGTCTCTTCACTGATAACTATATTGAGTATTGCTGCTTTTGGGGTGATGGGTTTGCGCCTTCCCAATGGTAGACTCTTGTCTAGAATTCTTTACACAAGCTTTGGATTCGGTCTGGTTGTTTTAGCAGTAGTTGTAGGAAGTAAAGGTGTTTACTTTTTTCCTTCACTCCTACTGATTTTAGTAATCCGTAGTTGTCTAATCTTCGAGTTAACGGGACGCTTGATTGTTACTGGGATAGCGTTTATATCATTCCTACTTACTTGGTTTTTGCCAGTTCGGAATATTCATTTTGTTTCGGGATCGGCTTTACCACCAAATTTGCCTGTACCCTTTTCAGGCTCAGCTCCAAGAGCTATTCCAGTATCACCACAAAAAATTACATTTAAACTAGCAATCAGTGAAGACCAAGTCAGAGGATTTGTTTTGAACTTAGCGTTACATACCACCTTACTATTTGGTCTAGTGTTAGTGTTTGTATTGCTATTAGTTAATGCTTTGCTGGCAGAACGGCAAAGTCGGCAGAAGCTTGCGATCGCCAATGATAAACTGCGACAATATGCTCGACGAATTGAAGACCAAGCAACACTTCAAGAGCGGAACCGGATTGCTCGTGAAATCCATGACTCCTTGGGGCACTCTTTGACAGCTCAAAGTATTCAGCTAGAAAACGTAGCGATGTTTTTGCAATCTAATGCAGATAAAGCCCAAGCGTTTCTAGTAGAAGCTAAAAGACTCGGCTCAGAGGCACTGCAAGCCGTGCGTCAATCTGTATGTGCACTTCGTTGTGACCCGCTTCAGGGGCAATCCTTAGAAGATGCGATCGCTTTTTTAGTTAAGGACTTTCAGCAGACGACGGGTATTGAGCCGACTTGTATGATTAGCCTTCCTTTACCCTTATCTTCTAAGGTAAAGACGGCAATCTATCGTATTGTTCAGGAAGCACTGACTAATATTTCTAAGCATGGTGCGGCAACTCAGGTCAGAATTCACTTGCAGGGAAACCCTGAAGACCTTTCCCTGCTTGTTGAGGACAATGGTAGAGGCTTCAATGAGGAGGAAAATACCACAGGCTTTGGACTCCAGAGCATGCGAGAACGAACAGTTGCGCTAGGAGGTCAATTTAACATTGTCAGTGAACTAGGGGCTGGTTGCCGGATTATGGCTTATATCCCGTTGTCGAGACTATCGCTATGATTCGCGTGTTGCTGGTAGATGATCAGATTATTATTCGTCAGGGATTAAAAAGTTTACTGGATTCAAAACCAGACTTAGAGATACTCGGAGATGCCGAAAATGGTCAACGTGCGATTGAGCAAGTAGAAGCACTACAGCCGGATGTGGTGTTAATGGATGTTCGTATGCCAGTTATGGATGGAGTGGCGGCTACACGGTTAATCTGCCAGCGCTTTAGTGCTACTAAAGTTTTGGTGCTAACGACATTTGATGACGATGAATACGTCTCCCAAGCCATGCGATTTGGGGCAATGGGCTATTTGTTGAAAGATACACCTTCAGAAGAATTAGCCCAAGCGATTCGGGCGGTTCATAAAGGATACACTCAGCTTGGTCCAGGATTATTTGAGAAAGTTATTTCTAATTTCCCAGCTTCAGCGCCAGAAAAGCCAGCCAGTCTACCGCCTGAATTGGCTAAACTTACCCCTAGAGAACGAGACGTTCTGTGTTTAATTGCCTCGGGTGCTAGCAATCGAGAAATTGCTGAATCGCTCTACATTTCGGAGAGAACCGTCAAGAATCACATTACCAGTATTCTCAGCCGTCTGAATCTACGCGATCGCACCCAAGCGGCACTCTTTGCTAGTTCTTTTTTACCCTTATTAGATAACTCTAGGTAATCCCCATCGGTTTTGGCGAGTATCAATGATAAAGAACCCCTTGATCTTCGTCATTTACAACCCGTTAGGTTTACTACTTCCGCTGAAATTAAGCTTTTTGACCAGGATACAGGCGTTTTTGACAAGGATGATTTGCTGGACTTTTAAGTTAGATTCCCATAAACGTTAAGTACACAACGAACAATAAAACCTTTCTTCCCCACTCCCTATTTTCAAATTAAGCGATCGCGCCATTGCTGTGCATCTAACTTGAACAGTTCGAGTTCAGCACCGTAATACTTGTTCGTGCGTCCTATTGGTGTCATCCCAAGACGCTGCGTGACGCGAATTGATGCTTGATTAGCAGGCTTGACCACAGCATACAGCACAGGTAGCTTTAGGACACTGAATGCATACTCGACGGCAGCGTGTCCTGCCTCTGTCGCGTAGCCCTTACCCCAAGACTCCTGCCGCAAGTGCCAACCTACCTCATAATCTGATGTTGGCTGACCCTCATTGTCAGGTAGTTGCTTAACAGTGACAGAACCGACTATCTTTCCTCTCTCCTTGTCCACGATCGCCCAGTATCCAGTACCATTGTTGAACTGGGCATAGCGATCACGCAGTCGTTGAAGACTCTGGCACTGTGTCTCAACACTCTGCTGAGTCTCCCCATTGCCAAGAAAGCGAGTAACTTCAGGATCGCTGTAAATTTCAAAGGCTGCGGATGCATCCTCATCAGGTATCCAGTCACGGACGATAAGACGCTGGGTTTCAAAGATAGTTGCCATTGCGAAATCTTGCATCAGGAACATTACCCGCCAAGGACTCAATCCCCTGGCTCATAAATTAAGTTCTATTGTGCCAGGTCAAAATCTTGGGCGACTCCATAGGCTTGCAGCTTGTTGCTAAATTTGCGACTGTTAATTTTTCCAGCGAAACGTTGCTTGAAGGCAAGGCAGAGGGCAGAACGCACGCGAACATAACGGGCAACCCTTGTAACCCTGAAATATTAGGTTATGGTAATGTCTTTTGATACACATTGATCTAGATCTGGCTCGATTAAAAGCTGTGCTTGACGCTTAGCCAGCTAGAGCTGTTAGAGAATTATGGCGTCAGCCTTATCACCCTAATCGGATTGCAGCATCCTGACTTAGCGAATACACCTACAGAAAAAATCCGGACAGATGTAATTTGTCTCGGTAGGTAATAGGGTAGTCTGCGAGAGTGAGATGTACCCGCCTAAGTATTGCTGCCGTTGAGGTACCTAGCTTAGCGTAGGGTTGACAGCACACCACTATTTGCCAAAATCTAAGGCAATTCAGACAAGGGTATTGCGACATCTCACTTCATAGTAGAAAATACGCCAGAAGTCCTTTTCCAAGGAGTGACAAAAAGCTCACTTTTCCTGTAAGGATAGGAAGAACCCCAAATTCAATAGATTATAGATTGTGAGGATGTTGACAGTGAGATCAAAACTTATCGTTTTACTTCTAGTGGGCGTCGTGACTGCTCTATCAGGCTGCCAACCTGCCAGTAATGATGCAGGCGGAGGAACTAGTACTCCTTCAGACACACCTGCAGGAACTACTTCTCCTACGGACACTCCCGCAGGTACTTCTACTCCTGCTGGTGGAACTTCCGCTTCCCCTGACAGGTCACCTGCTGGTGGAACTTCCGCTTCCCCTGACAAGTCACCCGCCGGACTTACCGGTTCCCCTGCGAAGTCACCCGCTGGAGCTGCGTCACCTAAGACTACAAAATCACCCTAAAGTCTAAAGCTCTGTTTCGTAATTTCGCCATCTCTACAACCATCTTTGTCTTGTAGAGATGGATTCACGAGGAAACTCTAAAGCAGCCGCAGCTGTGAATCAGCATGGTTTTCCAGCTGCTGGCTGTCTTTATCAGAACCTACCTGAGCAACCTCCTCAGACTCAACTAAGCTTAACCAGCTGTTGCCATGCCCAGATAGTAACTGTTGTGCGGCTTCGAGCATTTCAGCTGAGATGTCGTGAAGGTCTTCCCGGTTGTCCAGGTAAGTTTTCAAAGCATCCATGGGGTTAATGCTGCTGCCGACGCCAAGTTCTGGCAACCGAGGTCGAGCTAACTGACTGACTAATTCTGGGCGAATCGTGTAGTTGTGGGCGTCACTCAAGGATTGGTGTACAACACCATTGTCGATTAAGTCCAGCTGCTCGGAACGCAACTTGTAAATGAGCCTTACAACAGCATCTTTGATATCCTTTTTGGCAATTGCTTTTATTAAGGCGTCTTGTGGGTTAGCCGCATCCGACACATCCACCTCAATCGTGCGGAATGTTCGTACTGGTAAGGGACAAAATTCCCACTGAACGCGACCTTTTTCCAATTCAATCAGCACATAACCCTTATCTTCCTTTTCTTCACTGAAATCTACCCGTTCGATGCTGCCAGGGTAAATCACAGGCGGATCATTAGATTTGTTGAGATTTTGGTGTCGGTGGACGTGCCCTAGCGCTACATAATCAAAGCACGATCGCGTCAGCATTGACAGGGGAATTGTGAAGCCCTTACCTACTGCCAGGAAGCGTTCGGCTCCCAAATTGGCGCGGTCTGCCATTAAGTGAGCTAAGAGGACACTCGGCACGTCTGGGTCAAGACGCCGAATTTCAGCTTCTAATACTGGGTCAAGGCGCTGAGTCAGCAACTCATTGACCTCAGCCAGCGCCAGACCTTCCGTTTCTGGGCGAGTCAGTAGGGTGGAGCGAGTCAGCCAAGGCAGGGTAATCACCTGCACAGGACCGCTACGGGTTTGGATACGGTGAGTGTTAATAGAGTCACCTACTAGGAAACCCGGCACCCCTAAAGTACGGTAAATGCATAGACTAGCACCTCCTTGACCTTGTGAATGCTGGTCGTGGTTGCCTACAAGCAAAACGGTAGGAATTCCGGCATCTACAAGGCGGCGGAACTGAGTCGCAAAGGCTTCCTGAACATAAGGCGGCGGTGTAGCGTCTGGAAAAGCATCACCCCCGAAGAGAACCAAATCTACAGGTTCAGATATTGCACGGTCAAGGCATTTAGACAGAGTATTGACAAAATCTTCTAGTCGTGTATTCAAACCCGTGGTTGGGTTGATCCGCCCATGGGAAAAGCCACTTCCCATGTGGATATCAGACAGGTGAAGAATTTTAATCATGTAGTTTAGTCATTGGTCATTAGTCATTAGTCAGGATTGGGATTTGATTCCATTTCAGGAATTACTCGATCTAGTGCTTGACAGATGACCTGTCGTTGCTCGGCATCGTAACCCCAGGTATGGAGAAATGTTTTGTAGGTGCCTGCTCCTGTGACTGCGCTTTCCCGTAAGGCTAGCGCTAGTTTACGTATCTGAGGTAGTTCGACTTGTTCTATCAAATGGGTAGTACGCGATCGCACTCGGTTAGACCCTTGAGCATTCTGTTCGTCTCCGTTGCGACGATGAGTAACTGCCATTGCCGATGACATGGCTAAGTTTTTCACCAAAAGTTCTGCCACGGTATCGGGTGATGACTGTAGTGCCTGGATCACTTCTGGGGAGGGATTATCGGCTAAAGTTCCCTCAGAAGTTAGGTAGGTGACAAAAAAACCTCTGGCACCATTTTCAGTTTTGACTAATTGAGCGATCGCATCACCAGCTGCTTGCTGAGAGAGTTCACCCGTTGCTATTTGGGACAGCAACGACTGGGTGAGAGTGATCGCTTCTTCAAACGTGACTGACTCTGGAATGATCACGCGAGTTCTTCTGGTTAGTGCCTTCAATCTCCAATACTGTGATAGTACTCAATTTCCGCAACAATCTTTTTTTTTGTCAGTAATTATTAATCGATAATTTGCCAGAATACTCGTAGTGGTTTTCAAGCAACCATGCTGTCTTTAGACGAGCTAGCACAATTTTTAAATCAATATTTCGCCGTTCATCGCTTTGGAGATGACCAAGGGGGGATATATCGGCACTCAACGCGCTCCATAAGTCGGATTGGGTTAGCGTTGGAACCGTGGACAGAACTCAGTACATGGGCAAGCGATAGACAAATAGATGCTCTATTCTTGCATCGACCTTGGAAGCTTCAACCAGAGCAACTAGAACCTGATGTCGGCATAGTCTCGTATCATTTAGCGTTTGACGAGCGTCTGACGCTTGGTTTCAATTTCCGATTGGCTGAAGTATTGGGGATGGAAGCTTTGGAGGTATTAGGTCACAAGGAAGGACGACCGATTGGGATGATTGGTGAAATTCCACCCCAGAGCTTTGCTATGTATCGTATTTGTATTGATGAAGTGTTTGGGGGACAAGACCAAGCTAATCCGAATAGTTGCGATCGCGTCTCACGAGTTGCCGTAGTCGGTGCTATGACAGATGACTTGGTACGTGAAGCAGCATTGCGGGGCGCAGATGTTTACATCACCGGACAGTTGAGACAACCCGCTGAGGTAGCCTTACTCGAAACTGGGATTGGTGTGATTGCCGTCGGTCATCGTCGGTGCGAGGAGTGGGGATTACGAGCGCTTGCTGGGGTAATGGGCGAACGTTGGTCTGGGCTAGAGGTGATTTTGCCCTGAAAAACTGCTTGGCTCTGCCATAAGTATTGATTTGTTATACCAATAACATGAGCAGAGAAAAAAAACGCAACTTTCTGAGGTTGAGATTTCCGGCGCGGGAACTGCGTCAGTCTCTTTCGGTGTTTCGGTACAGTGGACGAGCGTTGGGATTAGTATGGACGACCAGCCACACCTTAACGATTATGCTGGCAATTCTGACTCTGGTGGCAGGTTTGTTACCAGCAGCGATCGCTTATATCGGTAAGTTGATTGTTGATAGCGTCGTTTTAGCTTCTCAGTCAGGCATAGACGCCCATCGCTGGACGGCTTTGGGGTATGTTGGGCTAGAGGCGATCGCGGTCATGTTGCTAGCAGCCAGTCAACGAGGTCTTAGTGTTTGCCAGTCACTGCTGCGGGTACTATTGGGTCAACGGGTCAATGTCTTGATTCTGGAGAAAGCGCTGACACTAGACCTCACCCACTTCGAGGACTCAGAGTTTTATGACAAGATGAATCAGGCGCGGCACGAAGCCTCAATGCGTCCTCTTTCCTTGGTAACGCGCACGTTTGGACTAATTCAATCTGCCCTTTCGTTGATAACTTATGGCGCTCTACTGCTGAAATTTTCAATCTTGGCTGTAGCGATACTGGTGATTGCAGCAATTCCTCCTTTTATTGCCGAGACTCGCTTTGCTGGGGAAGCGTTTCGTTTGTTCCGTTGGCGATCGCCAGAAACCAGACAGCAGCATTATTTAGAAACCTTGATTGCTAGAGAAGACTACGCCAAGGAGGTTCAACTTTATCAGCTTGGGTCAACGATGCTGCAACGCTACCGCAGTATCTTTAATCGACTCTACGACGAAGATCGTGACCTCACCATTCGCCGAGGATTTTGGGGCTACTTGCTGGGCTTGCTCAGTACTGCCACATTCTACGCTGCCTATGCCTGGATTGTGGTGGAAACTATCTTCGGTCGCATTTCCTTAGGGGACATGACGATGTACCTGATAGTTTTCCGGCAAGGGCAGTCCACCTTCACCGGCGCGCTAACTTCGATTGGCGGGATGTATGAGGATAATCTGTATCTCTCTAACCTCTACGAGTTTCTAGAGCAAGAGGTTCCGAAGCAGATCGGTAAAGCGACTAGGGGTTTGATTCCAGGGGATGGAATGCGCTTCGAGAAGGTGTCTTTCACCTATCCAGGAAGTCCTAAACCTGCCTTGAACGGCGTCTCTCTCCACCTGAAACCGGGAGAAAAATTAGCGATCGTGGGTGAAAATGGTTCTGGCAAGACCACCCTGATTAAGCTCTTGACTAGGCTCTACATACCCGATTCAGGGCGCATCCTCCTAGATGGTCTAGATTTGCGGGAGTGGGACATTGAGGTGCTACGCAGACGAATTGGCGTGATATTCCAAGACTTTGTCCGCTACCAGTTCACAGTTGGTGAAAATGTGGGCGTAGGAGATGTGGAATACTTGGAAGACGAAGCACGCTGGGAAGTGGCTGCCGAGAAAGGCATGGCTCGACCTTTCATTGAGGTAATGCCGGAAGGCTTCGGCACTCAGTTGGGTCGATGGTTCAAGGGAGGACAAGAACTTTCGGGTGGTCAATGGCAGAAAATTGCCCTATCGCGAGCGTTTATGCGTTCGGGTGCAGATATCCTGGTACTTGATGAACCAACAGCAGCAATGGATGCGGAGGCAGAGGTGCGCATCTTTGACCACTTTCGTACCATTACTCAGAATCAGATGGTTGTTTTAATTTCCCACCGCTTCTCTACGGTGCGAATGGCTGACAAAATTGTGGTCATGACAGGCGGAAAAATCATTGAGCAAGGGAGTCACGAGGAGTTATTGCAACTTGGAGGACGTTATGCTCGACTGTTCTCGCTTCAAGCGGCGGGATATCAATAAAAGTATGAATTGTGTTAGCGTCCTGCTGCGCAAACGCTCCTTACGTCGCTACCGCTATCGCTTTGCGTGCGCTAGCAGCATAGCAGACGCAGCGACAGCTCTTTAAGGATGAAGTCTGAAAAATTTTTGACTTGATTCTTCCTAGACTATTCAAGCTAATAATTCATCAACGGCTACACTGAAACCTAGTAATACAGTTTGAGTGCTAACAACTTCACCAGAAATAAACACAAATCTCTGATTTTGAGTAATCACAATAATCCAACGACTTTCAGGAAAAACTAGCCAGACTTCTTCACCCCCAGACTCCAAATATTCTTGAGCTTTAGCAATAACATCTTCAGCAAAATCCGTAGGTGAAACAATCTCTGCACTCAGCGGAAAACTTTGAGGCAATACTTTAGCATCCCCATATTGTGCAACTAGTTCTGGTGGGAGATAGGCAACATCAGGAGAACGACCTTGCTTGTTGGTGCGACAGGGAGCTTCTGTATAAATTTCTCCTCCTTGTCCACTGGAATTCATGTAACTTCTCCAGTAAAAGTAGAGATTCCCCTGAATCCGACTATGCTTGAGCGTCATCCCACTTCTCTCAACGGCTTCCTCATCCACCCAATCTATTGCATGTTTGTCAACCAGTTTTCCATCCACCCATTCTGTGCCAACAGGGGGATTTTCCATCCAGTCTTCTAAAGAGATGTGTTTGGATTTATTTGAGATAACTTTAGCAGCTACCATTGCTACCTCTTGTACTTTGCTACTTTTACTAAACCTTAGCGCTTTCTTCAAAGCCTAGGGTTTCACATCAAAACACATCTTATTGTAGGAGCGGGTTGAGGTATTAAATTTGGCTACACACCGAACAATATCTAAACAAAATCAGTCCTCACTCTAGAGGCGATTATTCTTGAGTGAAATGAGCGTATAATTTAAGAATCTGCCCAGGCCTGCTCAATTCATACAGTCGCACTGCCTCTTGATTAAATAATTCCGTCGTCTTCTGGTTTTTTTTCGGGTGGCAGCAAAAATAATCTGCTCACCTAAGCAATAAGTTGTGCTGACTTCAAGATTTAATCTTACGTTTGTCCCCAGGCAATCCCAAAAATGTCCTGAAAACAGCTGAACTACTTTACCGTCTTTACAGGATTTTCTCTTACTCATTGGTTTGCGACGCCATAAAAGCCGCAATGCCAACTACCACAGCAAGTGCTGTAGGAAAGATACAAGTCAATGCCATCCGATACTTTACTACTTCCTCGTCATAGCGCTAAACAAGTTCGGGAGAACGGGAAACAATATTATGTTGATAGCCGGGGAACTAAACTCCCAAGTGTTACAACCATTCTCAACGCGACTAAGCCACAAGAGGATAGAGAGAGGTTGTTCAATTGGCGGCAGCGAGTTGGAGTAGCTGAAGCCAACCAAATTTCGGGAGCAGCTTCCCGTCGCGGTACGGGAACCCATAAGCAAATTCAGCGCTACCTAGAGGGGAAAGATTCTCCTTGTCCTGATGCTATCCTTCCTTACTGGGAGAGTATAGAGCCAGTCTTGCAAGATATCGATACTATTAGGCTAGTGGAAGGCACGGTTTTCAACTATGACTTGGGCTATGCCGGAATAGTAGACTGCGTTGCTAACTTCAGGGGGGTTTCCTGCCTGTGTGAGTGGAAAACCGCAGACAAGCCTAAAGGTTCAGTAGATCGACTTTACGATTATCCGCTGCAAATGGCTGCTTACTCTAGTGCTGTTAATCACTCTTATCAAGCCTACGGGATAAGCCTGGAACATGCTGTAATTGTTGTGGCAATTCCAGGTATGTCTGCTGAGGTGTTCTGGTTTGATTTAGAAGCAATGCAGAGTTATTGGCAGCAGTGGGAGCAGCGAGTTGCCATTTTTGGGAAACAGCAAGGTAGACGCCTATAAGTTTTATACACAATGAAGAATGAAAATCTCTCTTCTCCACTCACCCCTCACCACTGACTACTGGGTATTTTCAAGTTAGGCACTATGAGCGATTGCTCACAACAAAGAAATGAAAACTCCTCTCCCCCTGCTCCCCCTGCTCTTTTCAAGGCAGACAGCGAGTTAATATATGATCGCCCTCTCCCACTCAAAACGAATTTTTAAAATTAAATTATTCACTACGCAATCTCTGAATGGACTGGCAAGAAGTATCTAGTAACTGGGTTTTAATTCCGCCGCGTACTACTGGCATCGTACACTTCCTCGGTGGGGCTTTTGTGGCGACGGCACCTCAGGTAACCTATCGGTGGTTACTTGAACAAATGGCGCGTCAGGGGTATGCAGTTATTGCGACGCCGTTTGTAAATACCCTGAATCATACGGCGATCGCCAGAGAAGTACTCAACCGCTTCGAGACTACTGTAGAGCGCTTACAGGCAAGATCCGTTTTAACCAAACGCTATATACCTATATATGGTGTAGGGCACAGTATGGGTTGCAAGCTGCATTTGCTCATCGGCAGCCTCTTCCCGATAGAACGCGCTGGTAATATCCTGATTTCTTTTAATAATTATCCAGCGATGCGTGCTATTCCCTTTGTTGAGCAGATCAACATCAGTCCGGCATTCAACGTTGAGTTTACGCCATCACCACTAGAAACCAATGCGCTAATTGCTCAGCACTACACTGTCCGCCGCAATTTATTAATTAAATTCACTAACGACGATATTGACCAAACCACTAGCTTGACCCCAGTTTTGCAAGAACGCTTCCCCGAAATGATCGCTGTTCAGACGCTACGAGGCAATCATCTTACACCTCTGGGGCAAGATGTCAGCTGGAAATCCGGTTCAGTATTTACTCCAATTGACGCTTTTGGTCAGTGGATGAAGCAAGAAGTTTATCGCGACTTAAATGAACTCAAACGAGAAATTCTCCGATGGATAGATCCTTTCTCGTCTGTATGAACTACAAATAAATCTGGGTTGCTTACTAATGGCTAATGGTCAATGACTAATAGCTTCTTTTCAATCCCATTACCAATTACCAATTACTGCAAATTTGGTGGGATACTCTTAGGAACAACCCAGTAGTAAAGCGTGGCGGCACGAGTTGAATTGAGTTCCTGCACCTGCACCACACGCTCAGGTTTCCATTCTCCTAAGTGAAAGGTATGTGAGACAATGCGAGTACCCGGTTTGAGTTCCCCGATAAGCTTGGGTCGGAGCTTCAGGTTGACGTGAGACATTAGAAAGAGCGTCACTACTGTGGCATCACTCAGGTCAGTCTTGAAAAGGTCTTGTTGTAAGAACTTGACACGGTCAGCTACACCAGCTTTTTCAGCGTTTGCTCTACTTTCCTCGACGAGCTTCGGATTAATTTCTACGCCAATACCACGAGTGCCAAATTTTTGTGCGGCTGTAATCGGAATACGTCCATCCCCACTGCCGAGGTCATAGAGAATATCGTCACCCGTCACATTGGCGAGTTTGAGCATTTCGATTACAACTTCGTTCGGCGTTGGTACATAAGGTACATCAGCTGGACGTTCTTGAGGTTGAGTAGTAGGTGCAGGTTGCTCGGTTTGAGCAATCGGTTGGCTGGATTGGGTATTGGCATCAAGCTTACTGGGTTGAGTGTATCCTGCGATCGCAAAAATTGCGATACTCAAACTAGTCATTACCAACCCCATGAATCGTTGTAACCGCATTGTAAAACTCCTGTTTCAGTAAGAGCTACGTAGTCCACTATTGTCTCAGAGCCATACCCTTTAGGCATAGGAAGAACGTCAACGGAACTACTTTTTAGTGCCTTGGCTGTATGAGGCGATTGCCCTACACAAAAGGAGGTGGAAAAACTCCCACCTCCTAAGCACTCTAATTTATACCATTTCGGTTTATAAGTGTCACATACCGATAAACGCTAACTGCTAACAGTTGAGTTGTGACGGATATTTACCCAAATGGTATTACTTACTTCATTTCAACGGGAACCTTAAGACCTTCTGCCGATAGCCTACCGTCTGGCTGAATTGATTCCCCTTCGATGAAGGAACGCAGCATCCAAGCCATTTGCTCATGCCCTTCCATAAGTCCGGTGAGGAAATCAGCGGTACCTTGGTCGTGGAATTGTTCACCACACTGATCGACGTGTTGGCGCAGATTGCGGATAACTTGCTCATGATCTGCTACTAGGTTTTCTACCATTCCATAAGCGTTGGGAAGAGAACCCGCATCTTCTTTGATAGAAGCGTATTTCAAAAAGCCTTCAGCTGTACCGACTGGATAACCACCCAAGGCACGAACCCGCTCTGCAATAGCATCAATGGTTTCCGTCAACGCTGTATAGTGTTCTTCCCATAGTTGATGCAGGGAGCGGAATTGGGGTCCAACAACATCCCAGTGGTACTTTTTCGTTTTGATCAACAGCAGATACGCATCTGAGATGTCGTGATTCAACAAATCAATTACGCCTTGGCGCTGCTCTTCTGATAAACCTATATTTAACGGACGCATAATTTTGTGTTCTCCGCAATTTGTCACTCTATCTAGTGCAACAAATCTACACAAAAGTAGCATCAATCAAATGAGAGAGCATCGACTCAGTCGATAGGACTAAGCCTTGAGGGTACAGAATTAGAAAAAATCAGACTTTGTTAGCATTGCTAGTCGGGCTAACTTTAGCACGGTATAGGAGTTTACCTTGGAGGCGATAGCCTGTATAACGGACTTTTACTAAGTCTCCAGGCTGGGCTGTCCCCTCCATGAGTTGATGCGATTGGGGGTCATAGGGAAGTTCTGATCCAACGGAGGCGATCGCTTCTACTCCCCATTCTTGCAGTAACTGCTCTACTGGTCGAACCAAGGGTAACAGTCTTGCTGCTGGTAACTGCTGATTTTGTTGTGCGGCATAAGCAGCGGTAGGCCATTGTACCAGCCAGGATTCCAGCACTTGTAAACTCGACTGCTGAAACTCCTGCATTAGAGTCTCTCGCTGGTTTTCCAGTTGCTGTTGTAGCCGTTGATACTCTTGTCTCAATGCTTCTAATGAAAGGGCTTCCCCCTCGTCAACTGGAGAAGTCAGGAGGGTAGAATCTGACGAAAAGGTTGTTAGCAATTCACTAACCGACATCTGCAAGGCTTGAGAAAGCTTTAACAAAGTCTCTACTCGCAGTTGGGATATCTCCCCACTACGCAAACGTCTCAACTGCTTTTCTGAAATCCCCGCACTTCGACTGAGTTGTTTGTAACTAGAAAAACCCAGGCGTTGCATTAATGGTTGCAACAGCTGAGTGTAATCTTTCTGTACAGAAAAAGGCATTTTTTTTGTCCTTAGCCATTGGTTAGGAGTCATTAGTTCTTAGCTAATGACTCCTAACTAAAAACAAAAGTTTACATTTCCGTAGCTTACGCAATGTACGACTTTTGCTTAGCCCTCCTTTCTAAGCCCGAGCGACTGGAGCTTTTGTGAGGATGAGGAGGTTAGGGGATCAAAACTCTAAGCTAGCAACCCAAGATCCCGCCTAGCCCCCTTAAAAAGGGAGAACCACCTGAAAAGTTGCACATCGCATTAGCTTAGATGCCGTGTAGTTTATTGTGCGTTAATAATGCTCCGCAACATCCATGCTGTCTTTTCATGGACACGCAGCCGATCCGTTAACAAATCAGCAGTAGATTCGTCGTTGCCTTTTTCAGCAGCAGGAAATACAGAACGAGCTGTCTTTGCTACAGCTTCATTGCCTTCTACAAGTAAGCGAACCATTTCCTCTGCCGAAGGAACATCGCGTGTTTCTGGAATTGAGGTTAATTCTGCAAACTGGCTATAAGAACCAGGGGCAAAAACGCCCAGTGATCTGATTCGTTCGGCAATATCATCAACAGCTATGGCTAACTCTGTGTATTGTTGCTCAAACATTAAATGCAGAGAATTAAACAGCGAACCCGTGACATTCCAGTGGAAGTAGTGAGTTTTCAGATACAGCGAATAAGTATCTGCTAATACACGAGAAAGTCCTTGAGCGATCTCTTGGCGGCTATCTTCTGAAATACCGATATCTACGGCTAGGTTTTTGTCTTGAGTTTGCATGGTTGTCTCCTAATTTAAAAAAGTAATTTTTCATTGAGACGTGGCTTTCACGCCTCTTGATGTTAGGCAAGTACGAATTCGTTGCCAATCATTCTTTGGATGGATGTGGTGCAGGACAAGATGTATGAAGTAACTAAGCCAAGTGCCTCTGTAAAACCGAGCGAGGCGCTTTGCGAACTCGGCAACGGATTGTTTCTTTGCCAAGGCGCTGGTGAGCCTCAAACCTGTGGCAACCCGAGAAACCGTAGTACTGTCCATCTACTTCCAGCACGTCGATGGGTTCCCGCAGCCCCTCTTGTTTAATGGACTCCATTAGAGCCGCTACCTTATTTGAGTCATTTGTTCGTGGCAGGGGACGGCGAATTTGCGATAAAGGAATCTCTCTTATATCTACCATGTTGCGAGTTGCAACCTCAGTTCCAAATCCTTACTATCAAATCATAGTCGTTATGACTTTGAATTTCAACTCTCAAGATTACTCCTCTTTCGCTAGAAGATTATCGAGTTGGGGTGGCATTAGAGTCGAACGGATTAACAAGTTAGGAACGTCCGCGATCGCACAACGACCATGCAGCAAAATACCAACGCTGACCTAGAACAACAGCTACAAGCTTGTAAGACAGAGTTAGCAGAACTTGCTAGGGCAGTAGAAACCGAACGAACGGCGCGACAGCAAACTGAGCAAGCCGCACAGCAAGAGTTATATCAACAAGCGACAAACATCCTGGAGAGCATCACGGATGCTTTCTTTGCCATCGATCTCGATTGGCGTTTTACCTATGTAAACTCGCAAGCCCAGCGATTGATGCAGAAAACACGGGATGAGCTATTGGGTCAAAATATGTGGGATGTCTATCCAGAAGCCGTTGGCACAACTTTTGACCATGAGTACCATAGGGCGATGCGAGAGAAGATTAGCGTCCGCTTGGAGGAATTGTGCTTACCGCTGAATAATTGGTTTGATGTCCAGATCTATCCAGCTAGAAACGGGCTGTCAGTTTATTTCCGAGACATTACTGAGCACAAACAGACAGAAGCAACAGTATACCAACGAGAACAGGAATTTAGGGCGCTGGCTGAAAATTCGCCTGACATCATAGCCCGGTTTGACAGACAACTGCGTCACTTGTACATCAACACAGCGGTAGAAAAAGCTACAGGACTACCCCCTCAATCCTTCATCGGCAAAACCAATCGAGAGTTAGGGATGTCACAGGCTTTATGCACCTACTGGGAAGAAAATTTCCAACAAGTTTTTACCACAGGACAAGAGTGTACTTTTGAATTTGATTTCCTAACACCGGACGGGACAAGGAGATACTATCAATCTCGTGTTGTGCCGGAATTTGCTCTAGATGGCTCCGTTGAATCGATATTAGGTGTTTCCCGTGACGTGACGGACTTCAAGCAGACAGAGAAGGCACTGCGAGAAAGTCAACAACTCTTGCAAGCAATTTTGGATACTACCCCGACCAATATCTATGTAAAGGATTTGCAAGGGCGGTACATTCTGGTGAATCGTTGTTGCTGCGAAGGTGCGCTCAGCTTGCGTGGAGAGCAGATGATTGGCAAGACCGACTACGACATCTGGCCGCGAGAAATTGCAGATATTTTCCGAGCTAGTGACCAGGCAGTACTAGAAGCTGCAACGCCCTTGAACTTGGAGGAAGTTCTCCCAAAGGCAGATGAGCTACACACGTTCATCACAACTAAGTTTCCTCTTTATGATTCATCTGGCGCTCTCTATGCTGTTTGTAGCATCTCCACCGATATCACTGAGCGCAAGCAGGCAGAGGAGGCGCTGTACCAACGAGAACAGGAATTTAGAGCACTGGCTGAAAATTCGCCAGATATTATTTCCCGAATTGACAAACAGCTGCGTCACTTGTATGTGAACGCAGCGATAGAATCAGTCACAGGACTATCTTCCCAAGCCTTCATCGGCAAAACCCATCGAGATTTGGGGATGCCAGAAGACCTGTATAACTATTGGCAGGAAAATTTACGGCAGGTTTTTATCACAGCGCAAGAGCGTACTGTTGATTTTGATTTCCTAACACCGGACGGGACGACGAGAAACTACCAATCTCGTCTCGTGCCGGAATTTGCTCTAGATGGCTCCGTTGAATCGATTTTGGGTGTTGCCCGTGACGTGACCGACTTCAAGCAGACAGAAGCAGCCTTGCGAGAGAGCCAGGAGCAGTTCCGCCAGTTGGCAGAAAACATTGATGCAGTTTTCTGGGTGTTCTCAGTGGATGAACAAAAAACCCTCTATATCAGTCCTGCCTACGAAAAAATTTGGGGTCGTTCGTCACAGCCCTTGTATGAAAATTCTCGAAACTGGATGGATACGATTTATCCAGAAGACCGTACTTATGTAGCCACTATGTATGAACGACTTAATCAGGGTGAGTTTATTGAAGAGGTCTATCGGATTGTAAAGCCGGATGGCTCAGTGCGATGGATAAATGACCGTGCCTTCCCAGTTTACGATGCTCAAGGAAGGCTGTATCGCACGGCTGGAATTGCTGAGGATATTACTGAGCGCAAACTGACAGAAGCTGCACTCAGGGAGAGTGAACAGAAGTATCGCAGCCTTGTTGAGACATCTCAGGGTGTGATTTGGTCAATAAATACTGAAGGACGGTTGACGTTTGTCAATCAAGCCGTTCGGCAAATGTGTGGGTATGAACCCGAAGAAATGATTGGGCGGCACTGCAGCGAGTTAGTAACTTTAGAACAGGCACAAAAAGACACGGGAATATTACAGCGTATCCTAGCCGGTCAATCTGTTTTTCAGTATGAAGCGGAGTGTTTGCATAAGGATAGAACGCCATTCTGGGTAAGGTGCAATATGATCAGGCTCCGCGATGATACGGGTAACGTTCTGGGGACAACGGGCACTGCTGTGGATATTAGCGATCGCAAACGAGCAGAGGAGCAACTTAAGGCATCATTGCAGGAAAAAGAAGCGCTACTCAAGGAAGTTCACCATCGGGTCAAAAACAATTTGCAAGTAATCTCCAGTTTGCTTGACCTGCAATCTCAACAAATTCAAGATCCAATGGCTTTAGAGGCTTTTCGGGAAAGCCGAAATCGCGTCAAGTCCATGGCAATCATCCACGAAAAGCTATATCAATCGGAAAACTTAGCCAAAATCAATTTAGCTGACTATATCGAAATCCTAACAAGTTACTTACTTCAAACCTACGCCATCAATCCTAACAACATTACCTTACAACTTACAGTTGATGAGATTTTCTTGAATCTTGATAGAGTAATCCCTTGTGGGTTAATTATTAATGAATTGGTTTCAAATGCTTTAAAACACGGGTTTCCTGTGACTACTAAAGGTTCAATTTGGGTTGAACTCAACTCAGTTAGCCTGGAGTCTAGCGAGGAACAAGCTCATCTATTTACTCTGGTTGTTGGGAATGATGGAATGAAACTACAAGACCCTCAAAATTTATTTTATGCAAAATCTCTAGGAATGCAGTTAGTCAATATTCTGGTTAAACAGCTTGGAGTCCACATAGAAATTTCTCAAAATCGGGGCACAGAATTTAAGATAAGATTCTCCAACTTAGGCGATAGAACATAAGGGAGAAGCTCCCAGTTCAATAAACTAGGAGATTGCTGTTTGTGTTTCTTGTTGTCTACATAAAATTTATTTCCTCAAATGTAAAAAAATTTTCTCTAAAGATATCATCCTTGAGATATAGTAATTGTTAAAATCCTTTGTATCGACGCTAACGGGCCTACTAAGATAGAACTTATGTTCGATAATTTTTCTGGGCGTGAAATCCTTGATTGTTGTCTCAGGAAAGTGGAAGAGATCTAGGTTCAGTAGGCAGGTGTTAAATTGAAAAAGTTGCCTAGAAGCCCACGCCATGTCAAATCCCGACCAACCTCTAGCCTACCCATTCAGCCAGAAAGCTGACCAAGTTGATGACTACCATGGTACTAAGGTAGCTGATCCTTATCGATGGCTGGAAGACCCTGACTCAGACGAAACAAAAGCTTGGGTGGAGGAGCAAAACAAAGTCACTTTTGGTTATCTTGGTGAGATACCAGCACGGGAGCCGATTAAACAACGATTAACTCAGCTGTGGAATTACGAGAGATACGGAATTCCTTTTAAAGAAGGGAACCGCTACTTCTATTTCAAAAACGATGGTCTTCAAAACCAAAGCGTTCTCTATACCTTAACCTCCCTCGACGATGAGCCAAAAGTCTTGCTTGACCCTAACACTCTGTCAGAAGATGGCACTGTCGCTCTGTCTGGTCTAGCCATTAGTGAAGATGGCAAATTAATGGCTTATGGTCTATCTACATCGGGTTCAGACTGGAAAGAGTGGAAGGTACTTGATGTCGAAACGGCATCAAACATTCCCGATCATCTTAAATGGGTGAAGTTTTCTGGTGCGTCTTGGACTCATGATGGTCAAGGATTTTTCTACTGCCGCTACGACGAACCGAACGAAGCTACTAAATTAGAAGATATTAACTATTACCAAAAGCTGTACTATCACAAGCTGGGGACGCCGCAGTCAGAGGATATCTTGGTTTATCATCGTCCCGATGAGAAAGAATGGATGTTCGGCGCTGGTGTAACAGAGGATGGTCGCTACTTAATTATTTCTGTTGATCGAGGGACTGAACCGAAGAACCTAGTTTTTTACAAAGACTTGCAGACGCCAGATTCGCCAGTGGTGGAACTAATTAGTGAATTTGAGGCTAACTATAGCTTTATTGATAATGATGGTTCAATCTTCTGGTTCCGCACTGATTTAGAGGCTACTCGTGGTCGCGTTATTGCGATCGATATCAACAACCCAGCACGGGAGAATTGGCAAGAAGTCATTCCCCAAGCGGCTGAAACCCTCGAAAGTGTCGGCTTGCTCAATAACCAGTTTGTTGCCGATTACTTGAAAGATGCTCGCTCATCCATCAAGATTTTTGACCTCAATGGTTCGTTTGTTCGAGAAGTAGAGTTACCGGGAATTGGTTCAGCTGGTGGTTTTGATGGCAAGCGTTACGATACAGAAACGTTCTATTCCTTCACCAGCTTCACGACACCGGCAACCATCTATCGCTATGACATGGTAAGCGGAGAAAGTACGCTCTTCCGGCAACCTAAAGTTGACTTTAATCCGAATAACTATGAGACGAAGCAAGTCTTTTACAAGAGCAAAGATGGTACTCAGGTACCGATGTTTATAACCCATAAAAAGGGATTGCACTTAGACGAGAATAACCCAACTTACCTCTATGGCTACGGTGGTTTCAATGTCTCTCTTACACCCAGTTTCTCTGTGAGCAGATTGGTATGGATGGAGATGGGAGGTGTCTATGCAGTAGCCAATTTGCGAGGTGGTGGTGAGTATGGTGAGGAATGGCACGAAGCAGGAACGAAGCTGAACAAGCAAAATGTTTTTGATGATTTCATTGCGGCGGCTGAGTGGCTGATTAGTAATAAGTACACTCGACCGGAAAAATTAGCGATCGCAGGTGGTAGTAATGGCGGCTTGTTAGTCGGTGCCTGCATGATTCAGCGTCCGGAGTTATTTGGTGCAGCACTACCAGCCGTAGGTGTGATGGATATGCTGCGCTTCCATAAGTTTACGATTGGTTGGGCTTGGTGTTCGGATTACGGTTCTCCTGATAACCCAGAGGAGTTTAAGGCTTTATACACCTACTCACCTTTGCATAACCTGAAACCTGGAACAGCTTACCCAGCAACGATGATTACAACAGCTGATCATGATGATCGAGTCGTACCTGCTCATAGTTTCAAGTTTGCTGCGGCTTTGCAATCTGCTCATGCGGGTGAGAAACCTGTACTAATTAGAATTGAGACTAAGGCAGGACATGGTGCTGGGAAGCCAACATCTAAGATTATTGAGGAACTTGCGGATGAGTGGGCTTTCTTAGTGCGATCGCTCAACATTGATGTACTGCCCAATCCGGTGTAGTCTCGCTACATTAGCATTCCTACATTAGCATTCTAAGAATCACCTGACTCCAGGGTAAGAGTCATCTACAGGAGCTTAGCTCCCATTTATGTCAATTCCTAAACACATGCAGCTACTATCGCTCCTGCCATTCATCAACCTCCCAGAGCCAATTTCACGGCGATCGCGGCGGACATTGCTGAAAATGATGGAGACTGAGGTAAACGTGCGACTAGATGACTCTCTGTATTATCAGGAGTTGATGCAGCTGCATGGGAAAGACCAAGTGGAACTAGAGCAAACAGCACACTTTAACCCAACGTCCCCAAAACAATGGCTGCAACCTGAGCGATCGCTGGAAATTTTTGGAGGCTCAAAGACTCAGTTGGACTCCACTGAGAAACTTATTGAAGTCTTTGAGCGAGATGACATAGCAGGAAAATTGCTAATTCTAGGTGCGCCTGGATCAGGCAAAACAACAACACTGCTAGAGCTTGCAAGGGATTTGATTCAACGCGCTCAACACCATACCGAACAGCCAATTCCAGTTTTGTTTGAACTTTCCGACTGGAACAGTGATAAACCAGGCTTAGCAAAGCGGAATGTGTCAGCATCCTTTGCTAAGTGGCTAGCTGCTGACCTTAAATTCCGCCACAATATTCCCAAGGCAATAACCCGTAAGTGGATTAAAACAGGTCAGCTGTTGCCGCTACTGGATGGTCTAGATGAGTTGGAATTGACCCAGCAACAATTGTGTATCCAGAAGATTAATGATTTTCTAAAAATAAGTTCTGGTCAATCGTTTATTGTCATCTGCTCTCGTCAGGATGAATACATTGAAGGTGAGGCAATCTTAGAGAAACTGCGAGGATCGATTGTTCTGCAATCGCTAAAAGAGGAGCAGATTGAAACTTATTTACAACAATTAGAATGTGAACCTCTTTGGCAAATAATCAAGAATGACACAGAGGGACTACTAGCCTTAGCAAAGATTCCGTTACTATTGACTCTCATGCCAGTAGCCGTAGCTTATTCAGATGAATGGAGGCAAGTAGAGAGAAGCTTTAGTGACCCAAAGGAATGCCAGGATTATCAGGGAAAATGTTGTCAAGATCTATTTGATGCCTACATCAAACTCCGCTTAGAGCAACCTCATAATCATCAACGCTACAAACCAAAGAAGGTCAAACACTGGTTAATATGGCTAGCTAAAACTCTAAAAGAGGGGAATCAGACTGAATTTAGGATTGAAAAAATACAGCCATCTTTGTTGAAAACAATTAGACAAAAGCTACTATATCAATTGATTATTGGATTAATTATTGGATTAACGGGTGGACTAATTGGTGGACTGCTTAGTAATTTAGTTGATGGAATTATTCTCGGAATTATTTGTGGTATAGCGTACAGTATTTTCAAGAACAAAATAGAATCTGCTGAAGCCTCAATTTTTTATGGGGATAAATCCAAAGAGGAGGTCATTATTGGATTGGTTTTTGCCTTAACTATTGGGCTAATTGTCTGGTTAGTTTTTGGGGCAACTTTTTGGATGATTAATGAGCTGATGTTTTGGTTAGTTTTTGGATTTTTGGGTGGGATAATTATTGGTTTAGTTGTGAAGCTGGATGAAGATAAAATTGATACAATAAATAAGCCCAATCAGGGCATTAGAAAATCAGCCAAGAATACGATAACGATTAGTTTGATTAGCTTCCCGGCTGGTATGCTACTTTATGCCTTGTTAAGGGTAGCGACTGGACAGCCTGTTGAACTATTTAGGGTACTAAATTCTGGGCTTGGCCTTGCACTGTTTCTTGGTATCGGTTTCGGTGGTTTAGCTTGCATTCAGCATTTTGTGCTGCGCCTGATTTTGTGGTGGACTGGAGCGATTCCCTGGAATTATGCCCGTTTCCTTAATTATGCAGCCGAGCGTCGGTTCATCAAGCAAGTGGGTGGATGCTATCGGTTCATCCACAATTTGCTGCGCGATCGCTTTGCCGAGATGCAAAATTCTTTATAACCGACATTGGACACCCTCAACTGAATTACAGTTTAGAGTTTAAGCTTACATCAACAGAATAAGTAGTTAAAAGACATTTCCGAGTTTTGGATTGCATTGGCAATATGATCCAACGCTAACCTGAGTGTTTCCCATCGCTTAGCAATTGGAGCAGGCTTAGAGTTGGAGAGTTCTTCGTAAATAGTTAACATTAAATCTGGATCTACAATAGTCAAGTCATTGGTAAAGATGTTGAGATTCCTTGTCAGCAATAGCAATGGATGACCTTGATAAAAAATGACCGGTGGATTTACAGAGTTTGGGTTGTAAGGGCTGTAAATTCCTTCTGAGGTGCCATATAAGCCTTGTGGATTTTGGATGCTAGTAGGTGAATGAGGACTCCCATATGAGCCATAGGGATTAATGATTGAGTTTGGGTTATTCTGGACACTTGAAAGCAGACCTAGAAATTGTCCACATGGAGACCAAATTTGTCCGTAACCATCAAGAACTTGAAAAAGAACTACATAAGGTTGAAGAGCCTCTGGAATATTCATTTTTGGCACCCTTTGACTAAAATTACTTGGCTTGCGTTTTTAGTATTGAAGGTTACTGTCTATGTTCGTGTTCGTATAACGTACAAGTAGCGTATAAATTATAAATAGTTAAGCAGCTTGGTTGAAAGGCGATCGCTTTACTCAATCTTCACTCAGTTTCCTTGAATCCTCAAAGCCGCTTTATGCATATTGAAGGTAGGGATGCAATCTTGGAGTCAAAGTAAAGATTAATTCGTGTGAATTTAAAATGAATGAAAAATGTCTGCAACCCTTCATCACCACTGCTTTCGATTGCTTCCACAGGCTTTCCGAATGTTCTGAACTGAAGAACTACCGAATATACCGCGATCCTGGAGCACTACCTCGTCAACCCATTCAAGAGTGTGTCTCCTTGGTAGAGGATTATCCCTCTACGGCAACTCATGCAAAGCAGGGGACTGGGAAATGGATATTAGTTGTGTCGGCACAAAGGTCTAATAAAACAGGTTCGTTAGTTGTGAAACTGCAAGGATGGCGGCATGGTTCGACATCCTTGCAAAAGTCATCGAGAGATTCTGGGAGCGATCGCTCACCGAAGGAACTCCAAAAAACAAATTATCCACTGTAGGATAGGCATCTTGCTTGTCAGGCGCAGGCGAGACACCCGTTCTACAAAAGATATTGGACGATTTTTCTTTGGAAGTTCCTAAGACAGTGATTAAGTCATAGATTGGAGAATCCTTTGACTCAATTCCACGGGGAGTGTCAACTCACGGCGATGGCAATGGCTTGCACTAGCTTAATAATTTCAAACGTTACAAAAATACTAAGGATTACTGTAACCACATTATTCAATATGGGTATATTGCTGTAGCCAAACAGGGAGGCGGCAAACTTAAACAACACTATTGCAAGCCCAATAATGACGACAATTTGTAGGGGTGTCATACTTCTCTTCTCGCTCAACGCTTAACCTTGAACGACTTTATCAAAAAAGCAAGCGCTTTAAGATTACGTTTTTCTGGAATTCTCTGGCTTGAAGATAGGGAGTAGTGAGTGGGGAAGAGAGATTTTTAGTGTAACTTTCGTGTACTCGCGTTCATGGGCGTCTGGCTTGAAGATAGGGAGTGGGGAGTGGGGAGCAGGGTAGAGCCTCGATGCCATAGGGTTAGAGCATTTTGAAGCTTGAATTTTGAATGGCTAACTTGTGCCACGGATTGGTAGCGTTGCGGGTAAGTTGACAGATTTGCGATCGCCCACAGGCACCCCGTTAGGAAAATACTAGAGACAAGTCGCTTCATAATTGCTAGCTCCAACTGCTCATCTTACAGACTTATCTGTCTGTTGCCCTGGAGCTTATGCAGGAAAATTCTAGCTCTCCAGCATTTTTCTAAATAATTCTCTACCGCAACTGCATAAGGTCAGCTTGCCCAGAGACAGATAGCAGTGAAAGGTTCTTCTATCCTTCAAGCCAATCTCGACCATGGGAGGTGAAACAATGAAAGGAATTGCAGGATTAGGGGTCACGCTTCGCTACAAAGACTATACCGCATCAGGCTTTGCGGTTGCAAACAAGTCTTTCAACGCCAGTTGTGGCAATTCCTGCCTTTCCTTAGATAGATACACTACATTAGCTCAGCGGTGATATTTAGATGATTGCTTCCCCAGATAAAATCGCAATGAGTGCTGCATCGAGATACTGGATGCTTGTAAGAATTGATGCGGCTGGAAGACGCAGAATCGAGGAAATCATCCCAGCTAAGGAGTTTTTCCTATCCTCGTTTCCAGAGCTCATGGCTCACAGCGAAGTACCGGATACCTTGATCCAGCGTCAACTTTGGCACTGGATGAAGACAGCTAGCCTAGATATGCGTTCTTTAGCAGAACGTTGTCTAAAATGCTTTATTTCCCGGCAAATCGAACAAGTTTGCCAGCAGTTGGAAGTACAATTTGGTGCTGACCATGGCTTTAGTTGCAGCGATTTATTACCCTTTGTGTTAGATGACGATGGTAGGCGACTCACTAAAGACAAAGGCAACCCGGTAGAGACTCCTTATCAATCGCTGCCACACGATATCTTGCAAAGCTTTAACCCAGAGCAGAGCAATTTAGCAACCTGGACAACTCGACGGGTAAAGCATCACAAAGAACTCAATGCTTTTTTGCTAGAACATGGGGTTTATCTGGTAAGCGACTGGGCAATTCTCAATGACACCAGTTCTAAGCAACTTCAGCGAGTCTTTTCCCAGTTTCACCAACTGACGCTCCCAGAAATCCAGCAAGCCACGCGGCTGTTGGAAATCTACCACGCTGTCTATCGCGCTCAGCGCCTTAAGCAACGTCAAGCAGGAATCAGAGGACAGTGTCCACCACCGACGACTGAACAACTACGCCAAATTGGCATGAGCTTGTCAACCCAAACCTCTCAGATGCTTTCTCCCGAAACTCTGATGGCACAATTACAAGAAGTGGCGTCCCGCCTGCGAGAGTACCGAATTCATGCTCGAGGTGGCGCTCTACCAACAGAATCTATCGATACTCCTGCTAATGGTGCTACTGGGGCTTCAGCTGAGAGTATCTCATTTCGTGACTTTGTCGATGATCGGTACACCACCGACGAGCAAACCGAATTTTTGAACTCTTACCGTGAACAATTTGTAACTTGCTTAGACCAGGCGATCACCCAAGTAACCGAGGAGCAAGTGACCAAGTTAGGGCGAAAAGACCCCCAGAAAGCCCAAAAATTTGTCACCGCCTTGCAACTATTTCACTGTCAAGGAAAGTCCATGACAGAAATTGCCCAGCTAGTGAATTTGCAAGCTCAGTTTCAAGTCACCCGCCTGCTTAAACTTAAGGCCTTGCGTGCCGATATCCAACAGCAGTTGTTAGTACGCTTACGAGAGTGCGTGTTTAACCAAGCAAAAGCTTACACGAACCCAGAACGCCTCCAAAGTCTCAACCACCAGATAGAAGAAGCACTAGAAGAACAAATTACAAAGGTGATCGAGGAGGCCGCAACGGAAGCTAGTACAGCGACGACAGCCAGAAATCAGATCACAAGCAGCTTATTTGCCCAGAGACTCTGCCGCTACATTGATACCAAGAGAACCAGCTATGACTAATTTCTCAAATCCTACCACCCAAATAGAGCTTGACTTTGATGTTTTGCCATTAGAAACCATTGACCTCCCACCTGAGGTTATAGAGCAAGCTATAGAAATCAGCTCAACCATTCCCAATGAAGAACGGCAGTGGCAGACTTACCTCAACGTTCTGGCACTGCATGGCTTTAAGGAATGGCTTGGATCAAGAGCGACAGACTTAACTATCGATGAGCGCTGTTCAGTCTTAGACTCACCTACTGCCAATGCGATTAATGCGGTTTGCAATTTGAAAGTTAATGAGTTCAAAGTATGCCTCATTACCACTGGTAGCTTCACAGATGAAGAAGTTACCTTCCCAAGAGCTGTTGTAGATTTACCAGAATTTATTCCTCATTTCTATGTGCTAGTGGAGGTTCAAGAAGAACTCTCGATCGCTACGGTTCAAGGTTTCCTGTCTCATGAACAGCTGGTTAATCGAGGGGCGAATTTACAAGCTGAGGAAGACTGGACTTATCAGCTGCCTTTGGACTTTTTTGAGGTTGATCCCGATCGCTTGCTGCTTTATCTACGTTGCCTGGAACCAACGGCAATTCCTTTACCAGTGAACTTGAGCAATCGCCGGATGCAGCTATCTCGGATGCGATCGCAACTGGAAGTACTGTTGCCTCAATTACAGTCAGCAGATCGTCAGTTGTGGCAAGTTTTGACCTGGGAACAGGGAATCGCCGTGCTTAGCACTCCAGAATTAATTAACTGGGTGTATCAAGTACAAAGACAAGCTGAAGAAACGAACGCAAGTGTGCAGTGGGACGCGGTAGCATCTATCGCCTCGTTACGAAATCATCTGACAGACATGCTGCAATTGTTGACGCAGCCAGCTGTGAATGTGGGACGCTGGTTGTGGAATGAGCTAGATGACTTAGCACAGGAAGTATCGTGGGTACTGCTGCCAAGCTTAACCCTAGAGAGTGCTTTGCGGCAGCAGATGCGATCGCCAGCAGAAGAATTAAAGGTGATCGTCCAGCAACTTGCTCAAAGCGATGTGGAAATTTCACCCCAAGCACGGGGAGCCTATCGTGATGTGCTACTAGCGGGGATTCCCTTACGGCTGTACGCTCTCACTTGGCCTCTATTATCTGGCTCAGTGCCAGAATGGACATTGATGCTGATTCTGGGCGCACCTTTAGATACCAGTTTGCCTCGTGGTCTTAAATTACGGGTTAGCGATCACACAGGCATTTTGGTTGAACGAACCTTGGATGGAGATGACAAGTCTTCCTATTTCTTCACCAGTGTTATCGGTAGCTTGGATGAAAAGTTTCTCGTGACAATCAGCTTAGCGCCTGGTATCCAACAGACATTACCTCCCTTCAGCTTTAATCTAGAGCATTAAGCTCTCCGCTGCCGTTGTGGGTAGAGATTCTTCTAGCATTGCTGACGTAGCGCAACAGAGTATAGCGATAGGGTATTAATCTCGGGTGGTTATTTGATGGGTAGCACCGATTTTCAATAAAAATCATTGGAATTCTTGCGTAAATCGTGAAGAACAGGGCGATTAGTATTACAGCTACGTCGAATCTTGGGTAGGCAAGCTCTCTATCTTCACCAAAATTCTGGATTAAGGATTAAGACAACTAACCCCTGCATATCCTCCTAGGAGGTGAGAGATATAGCTAACCAGAGCAAACAAACTCTAATCTCTTGAGGGAGCGTTCATTATGCAATGTGTTCTTCACCACAAAACTGAAGCGGTATTAGAGCAGATGTATGAAAAGGACGAAGAATACCGCGACCCACTTGGCGGCTATCGTACTATGCCTCACAAACGCGATCGCCAAAGTCAGTTGCAATCTGTCTTAAAAGCCTTCCAACAAGCCTTAGCAAAAGCTCAAGCCAAGAATGACCGTATTAGCCAAGTCGTCATTCTCAAGCGCATCGGGTTAATTCACTGCAAATTAGGAGAATACGCCTGGGGGATTAAATGCCTTGAGCAAGCGCTACAAATTGCTAAAGCGATCGGGAATCGGACAAGCGCTGGTATCATTCTCAACTACATGGGGGCGGCTTATCGCCAAACTGGACAGAACTACAAAGCGTTGAAGGTTTATTTACAAGCGCTAGCAATCCTCAGAGACACGGGTGACAAGCTTAGCATCGCCAGAATCTTTAATTCGCTTGGGGAAATTTACAACAATTTAGGTCAGTCAGAGCAGGCACTCTCTTGCTGCTACCAAGCACTTAAGCTTTTCCAAGACTTAGGCAATTCGCCTGAGTGTGAAGGTGCTGTTCTTCATAATATTGGGGAAGCTTATTTATTGCTAGGACGACCTCGTCCGGCACTTGCCTTGTTTGAGCAAGCATTAGCCATTTGCCGCAAAATCCATAATCGCAACGGTGAGGCAACCACTCTTGAGAGTATTGGCACCACTTATGTCAAGCTTAACCAGGATTTGCAGGCTCTGGAGTTTTATCAACAAGCTTTGGAAATTCGGCGGGTAGTTGGTGAATTCCCTAATAGCGAAGCTAGAATCCTTGATTACATAGGGGCAGTTTACTACAAGCTGGGCAACTATCCTCTGGCTTTGTGCTATCACCTAAAGGCTTTGGGAATTTGGCAAGTGCTCAATCATACAGCTAGTAATGTGGCGCTTCTCCATGATCCTGGCAATAGCGAGAGATTACTCCAGCACTTAATACCTGTTTATGATCATCTCAATCTGCATACTCAGGGGCAGACATGCTACCAGCAAGCTTTAGAAATTATCAAGACTTTCGGCAATAGTCCGAGTGAAGAAGCTATCTGGAATTACTTTAATGAATACGTAGAATATTCTTCCGATTCCCCTTGCACAAGTAGTGTGACACTTGACTAGTGCGGAATGTGGGTTATAGCGATGTCATACTCAAATGCCATCTTGTTTTGCATCGCGAAAATTTTTGCATAAGTTCTATAAGACTCAGAGATATAGATAAATGAGTGAGCAATTTGCTTTCTTAGTTACTGGAGGACTTGCAAATGCATCCCCGTCTCAGATATCTCAGTCTTGCCACTACTACTGTGCTGCTTTCCTTGATACCTGTTACCCTACTCTCTTATGAACGTTGTGATTGCTAGTGATCAGGGTCATCATTAGATATATACTTCCTCTGTGTAAACTTCCTAAAGACTGAAATCAGGGGTAATGGCAGGGAAGTACACAATAATATCTACAGACTTGATACGATCGCTCTCTACAGAAAGCCATGACCCAGGATAATTCTGTTTTTTACCTCAAAGTTCAGCAAGTCGGACAAGCTTGTCTATTTGAGCTGTCATGGGGGCGAGGGCGAGGGCAGCAACTGAACGTCACGCTTCCCTATCCAGAAACTCTGAGTACCCTGTACAAGGAGTGGAATTCTATTTATCTCAGTTTTTATAACACAGCGTTACGGGGTCGAGTGGCAGCAGCCGGTAGTATTGCTCCACCACCGATTAATTGGCACGCTAAATTGGTGCAGGCAGAAGCCAAGCTATTGTATGAATTTCATCAATGGCTGCGCCAGGGTGAGTTGTATGAAATTCGCTCTCGCATTGCTCAAGCGGCTAGGGATTGGGATAAGGGAATAGGGGGAGAGGCACAAACAGGGGGTTCTCCAGTTATCGAGGTGTTCCTAGCTTGCAATCCTTTAGATCTGGCACGGTTGCCGTGGGAAGCGTGGGAAATTGGTACAGAGTTTGCCACTACAGGCAAGATTCGGTTTGTCCGCACACCCGTGAATATTCAGGATGCCCCCGTGACTCCCAAAAGTCGCCGGAGTCGAGTGCGGATTTTGGCAATTTTAGGAGATGAAACCGGGTTGAACTTCCATGCGGATAGAGAGGCGGTGCAATCACTTTCCTCAATTGCAGACGTTCAGTTTATTGGCTGGCAACCTGAAAAGAACACAGAATCATTAAAGTCAGAAATTGTCAATACTATTACGGATGAGCAGGGCTGGGATGTATTATTTTTTGCCGGTCATAGTAATGAAACCTGTCTAACTGGGGGAGAATTAGCGATCGCGCCCAATATCTCCCTGAACTTAAGCGAAATCACACAGCCCATCAAGATAGCTATAAAACGGGGATTGCGATTTGCTCTATTTAATTCCTGCAATGGTTTGAGCCTGGCTAACGCTTTGATTAACCTGGGGTTGAGTCAAGTGGCGGTGATGCGGGAACCGATTCACAATCGTGTTGCCGAAGAGTTTCTGGTGCGGTTTCTTAAGCGTCTAGCAGAGTACCAAGATGTTCATGAGTCACTGCTGGCGGCTTGTCAGTATCTCAAGTTGGAGAAGCAACTCACTTATCCGAGTGCTTACCTAATTCCTTCACTGTTCCGGCATCCTGATGCACCACCGTTTCGCCTCCAACGGTCTAAACTCACGGATCGGCTCAAGTGTTGGCTACCCACAAAACGCGAAGCGATCGGATTGGCGGCTTTAGCAATCGTTAGCTGGCAGCCCTCAGTACAGCAAGAGTTATTAGAGCAACGCGTGTTAGTCCAAGCACGCTATCGCCAGCTAACGCACCAAGTGCAAAAGATAAAAGAGCCTCCCGTACTTCTAGTGCAAGTTGACGAGCAATCGATCCGAAAGGCAAAAATGCCTTACCCGGCTGTACCTATAAATCGCACTTATATAGCGCAGTTGGTTGACAAGCTTTCAGCCGTGAATGCCAAAGTGATTGGTATCGATTATCTTCTGGATCGCCCTCACCAAGACAAAACTCAAGACCAAAAACTTGCTCAATCCCTTCGCGCCTCAGTACAAAAGGGAACCGGGTTTGTACTTGCTACCATGCGCCATGATGGAGACTGGCTGGGACCCATGCCCGAATTGGCTCACCCCAATTGGAGCTTACAAGGCGATGTCCAAGTCTTTTTTAGAGACCGGGTTTTATACGCCACGCTGGTGCCCAGATGGTCGTCAGAAGACCAAAGTTTGCCCTTTTCTTACCTGCTGTCATTGTCTTACTGGCTTAACTCTGAGCATAAACAATTGGCTCAACCTCAATTGCAATCTCCAGTTCCTTGGATTGCTCAACTGAAAGCTCATGTCAACGATATTACTGGCTCCGATTATAAAGACCTATTTTCTCCATCATCTCGCTTACATCCCCTAACTAACTTCTTTTATCCGTATCGTCAAATGTGGCTGCACCCCATTATTGACTTCTCAATTCCACCCCAGCAAGTCTATAAACGCCTTCCAGCTTGGAAGTTGCTGGAGAGTCCAACAGAGTCTCTAAAACTCGACCCGCATCAGCAGCCTGTGGTGATAATTGCACCAGGAGGTCATAGCGAGGCTGGTATCAATGCCCAAGGTGAAGATAATTTTCGGTTACCCCCTGCTACAGGTTACTGGCGCTCTCAACAGAATCCACCCGATGAGCGTGAGAAGCTCCCTGGCGGTGAAATCCACGCTTACCTCATCCACCATTTCCTAAATCAGCGGTTTGTCGTCCCAATTCCCGATCTATGGATGATTGTGGTAGCCGCATTGTTGGGAAAAGGGGCAGTGATCGCATTAGAGAACGTAAAAACTGAAACAAAACACAGAAATGGAAAACATACACTACTGCTTTTATCTTCTGGAAGAGGCAAATGGGTGTTGGCAATGGCAAGCGGCACAGTGATTTATGGACTAGTTGGCTTACAGTTCTATATCACATCGGCAGTGCTGTTGCCCTTCGTTCTACCCGTTGCAACGTTTTGGACTTACATTTTGCTAAATCAATTACAGAAAAAAGATCATGCATAAATTCAACTGGGTACTATCTACTTTGCTCGTTTCAGCAACGATTGTCTCTGGATTGCCAACTCAATCAATGCAGAGTGCTGTTGCACAAATCAATCCCCCTCAGTCTTGGGCGACAATCTTTGGGAATTTTTTTAATCAGCAAACTCCGCCCAAGGATAATGGGCCTACTGCTGGAGCTGGCGGACCCGCAACGGGACGCGGCGGTGGCGGTGTTTGTGCGCTGACTCCTAGAACCATCGGCAGCAATACAGAAGTCTGGAGCGATCGCCCCCTATTTGTTTGGCGGGGACTGCCACTAATCAAAAAAATTGAGGTGCGTTTACCAGGTAGCAAGCAGGCGTTGTGGGATGAGGAATTCTCAGGAAGGACTTTCAGGGTAATGTATGGCGGGGAGAAACCACTCCAGTCGGGTCAAACTTACAACTGGGTAGTCTTGGATCAGACCAATAAAGAACATTCGTTTGAATTTAAAGTCTTGGATGCTCAACAGCGCGATCGCATCAAAGCAGACTTGACAAAGCTGGAAGAAGAACTGAAAGGTAAAGGAGCGACGCCTGAAGAAATTGCTGTGCAACGAGCTGAATACTTTGCTCAAAAGCAGCTTTGGTCAGATGTCTTGCAGGAAATCTATAGTGTGCAAAATCCATCGCCAGGACTGAATAAAAAGGTCAAAGCTACGGCTGGGGAAATCTGTTACAACCTAGTGGTGCAAAATTCTGCTCAAGCTCGCTAAGTAGTAGTCGCATTAAGTGCATAAGTTCTCAACGTTCAGAGATATCTCTTTAAAAGAGCAAGCCTTATCTCTGAACGTTAATCGAGGATTCTTATGCAACCCCAAAGAATTGGACTTGTAGCCCTTCTCACTATTGTTACTACCCTAACGCTTGACAACGTTCAACTAATCCAAAATTCAAAATTTAAAATCCAAAATTCTCAGGTATTAGCTCAAACCCCAGAAAGGGACGAGATTCGTAGTGCGGCTGTACAAGTTCCGGCTGAAGTATCAGCTAAGGGCAAATCTGGCAATTTTGACTACTGGTTTAACTTGGGTAAGTCGCTACTAGCGAAGGAAAACTATGCGCAAGCACTAGAAGCCTATGATCGTGCAGTTGAGCTTAATTCCAATAGCGAAAGCGCTTGGCAAAACCGAGGCAATGTACTCTATAGCTTGAAGCAGTATGAAGACGCGATCGCTTCGTTTGAGCGAGCCATTAACATTAATCCCAATAACGATGATTCTTGGGTGGCTCGCGGCAATGCCTTAGATGATTTAGGTAAGCCTGATGAAGCACTGGCTTCTTATGATCGAGCCATTGCACTCAACCCTAAATCCACTTGGGCTTGGTACAACCGAGGTGTTACCTTAGAGCGGTTGGAACGGTACGAAGACGCGATCGCCTCCTACGATAAAGTAATCCGCCTTACTCCTGACGATGAGGATGCTTGGTTCCATCGGGGTCTAGTTGCAGGGAAATCAAAGCGATATCAAGAAGCCTTTGGAGCGTTTGATCGAGTCACTCGCCTTAATCCCAAAAGTGAGGCAGCTTGGTACAACCGAGGCTTAGCATTGTGGCAGTTAAATCGCCATGAAGAAGCCCTCAAGTCTTTTGAAGAAGTCTTGCGAATCAACCCCGATAATACTGACGCTCAAGATAATAGAAAACATTTGCTGCAACAATTGAACCAACAGACAGACACTGAAGTAGTATTGCTTCCTCAATGGAGCTTGAGCTAAGAGGTGTATGATGTCTCGCATTAAACGTCGTCAATTCTTGCAATTTGCTGGGTCTACTCTGGCAACCTTGAGTTTTAGGGACGTATGGTCATATGCCCCTACGGATATTCAACAACAGGCTGATCGCTACGGAAAGGTTTTAGCTCAGACTACACCTCGCAAAGTCGCCCTGCTAGTCGGTATCAATAAATATCAAGCTCGCGGTCAACTTACCACTTTGCAGGGATGTGTCACGGATGTGGAATTGCAGCGTCAGCTCCTAATTCACCGCTTTGGCTTTAATCGTAACGATATTCATACGCTGACTGATGCACAAGCAACTCGCCAAGGCATTTTGGGTGCTTTTGATGAGTATCTAATTAAGCAAGCCAAGCCGGGGGATGTTGTAGTGTTTCATTACTCTGGGCATGGTTCCCGCGTTGCTGATCCGGATAAAGATCAACCCGATGGACTCAACAGCACGTTTGTTCCGGTTGATGCTCAATTACCTCCCGGATTCCCTCAACAAGGCGGTATTGTGCCAGATATCACGGGACACACTCTGTTCCTGTTGATGTCAGCCGTGCAAAGTGAAAATCTCACAGTTATTTTGGATAGTTGTTTCTCTGGCGGCGGCACTAGGGGAAACTTTCGGATTCGTTCTCGCGATGGCGGCAGTCAACTTGAGATATCTCCTGCGGAAAAGGCGTATCAAGAGCAATTACTGTCACGGTTGAATATGTCGCCCCAAGAGTTTATTAAACAGCGTCGGGCAGGAGTTGCCAAAGGAGTTGTCATTGCTTCAGCGCAGCCCGACCAAATAGCAGCTGATACGGCGTTTAATGGTTTTTATGCTGGAGCGTTTACCTACTTGATGACGCAGTATCTCTGGCAGCAAACAGGGCAGGTTGGGAATGCGATCGCCAACATCACTCGTGACATAAAACCGTTCTCTAGTCAAGTCCCCCTGGCTGACATCAAACCTCAAAGTGGGTATGAAAGAAAACCGATTTATTTTATTGATAAACAAATTTCAGCTGCTGAAGCAGTGATTACCGAGGTAACAGGTAATACAGCAAAGTTGTGGTTAGGTGGATTAGATCGGGAAAGTCTGGAAGCGTTTGATAAGGGTGCAGTATTTGCGATCGTTGGTGGCAATCAGCGCGGTTCAGGAAAGGTAAGCTTGACATCGCGCAAAGGCTTGGTAGGAGAAGCCACACTGGAGGGAACGGCGGCACCCGGGGCGTTATTGCAGGAAGCTACACGGTCTGTTCCCAGTGATTTGAAGCTTCGCATTGGTCTTGACCTTTCGTTGGGAGGGGAGATTAATAGCGCCAAGCAGGCTTTGCAAGCAATTAATCGCGTTGAGGCGGTGCCTGTTCCGTATTCGGGGGAGGTGCATTACCTGTTGAGTCGAGTTACGGCGGCAGATGGTAAAGCTAGTAGCTCAATCAACCGGGCGATTGAAACCACATCTACACAAAAAAAACCTGCCTGTCCAGGTTTCACAACCTGTGATATTCTGCCATTCCGCCTAGGCAGGACTCGTTCGTCTAGCCACAATCTTCAATCCCGAGGAAATAGTTTTCTCAGTCAAGAAGCCCAAGCCCAGACTCTCCCAGCTGAAGGCAGCATCGGCTTATTTTCCCCAGGACGAGATGAACTAATTCCCGACTCGTTTGGCGAACCAGGGGAGACGGTAACAAAAGCCATCAGCCGTCTACAGGCAAAACTCAAATCTCTCCTGGCAGTCCGCCTGATCAAAATGACGCTGAATGCGAACTCCTCCCGGTTGAAGCTGGCAGTCTCAATGCTTCCAGAAGCTGGCAAAGACATGATTGCCGAGGCGTTCACTCCTCGTAGCGGCACCACGAGAGAGAGAGCAGCAGGGCTTTCCCAACGGTTAAATCTGGGGACGCCGTTTCAGTTTCGGGTCACAAATGAGGAGTCTCGTCCTCTCTATCTGTCGATTCTGTCTGTTGACCCGACAAGAGGACTTACCGTTCTGTTTCCTCATAAGTGGCGGGGTTCGGATGATGTCACTCGATTGGATGCGGGGCAAACTCTCCTGATTCCTAATCCCAATCAAGACGAGTTTCAGCTAGTCGCGCAAGCGAAAGGAATTGCGGAAGTGCTGGTTGTGGCTAGTGTTTCGCCGCTAAAGAAATCTCTCAAAAATTTGCAATCCCTAGCAGAGGAGTTGAAGCTGGCGAATGGGCCAGTGGTTCTAGGCCGTGATGCACAGCATTCTGAAGACTCTGTTGATGTGATTGGTAATTTGCTGGATGACTTGAGTGGGGAAAGAGGTCTTGCGGCAGTCGGTCGAGAGGTGAATACGGCTGAGATGGCGGCGTTGTCTATTTCGTTTGAAGTGATTTAGGGTGTCAAGGTTATTCGAGATCTTGCACCAGTCGCAATAACCCGCCAGGGGTTTAAACCCCTGGCTCACAGCGAAAGTCGTCTAAAGACGACTGGATAAGAGTTTTAGTCCACTTGAGTGGACTTGAGCTATTAGCCCGGAGTTTAAACTCCGGGCGGGTTATGAGCGTCATTGATAATGGTGCAAGAAGCGAGGATAATTCTTGGCACAGTGCGACACCTATGGCGTACAGTCTTACCATAATTTTACCCGTACCCTTACGGCGGCAACGGTATCTCCGAAAAGTAGCCGTCAAGTCTTTGCATAACCTCTCCAGGGTCAGAAATACAATCTTATTGACCTGCTACCTCCCAAAGGCGAATATGCGCCCCCAAAGAATCGGACTTATCGCCCTGCTCACCGTCCTTGCTACCCTGGCGATCGACAATTTTCAATTAATCCAAAATCCAAAATCTAATATCCAACATTCCCAGGTGTTGGCTCAAACCCCAGATACCCGAAAAGCGGAAGCCGATCGACTGAATGAACAAGGTATTCAACAGGCTCAAACTGGTCAAGTTGAGGCGGCATTACAGTCTTTTCAACAGGCACTGATTATCTACCGAGAAATCAAAGATCGTAATGGTGAGGGGCAATCTCTGGAAAGTCTGGGAAATGCTTACTCTTCCCTGAGAGACTATACCAAAGCGATTGAGTACCACCAGCAAAGTTTAGCCATTAGAAGGGAAATAAACGATCGCCAGGGAGAGGGAAGGAGTCTCACCAATCTCGCTCAGGCTTACGAGTCTCTAGAAGATTATGCCAAAGCAATAGAGTACCATCAGCAAGCTTTGTTAATTTCCCGTTCTCTGGAAAAGCGAGATTGGCAAGCAACGGATCTGACCAATCTGGGAAATGCTTACTCTTCCCTGAGAGACTATACCAAAGCAATTGAGTACCATCAGCAGAGTTTAGCCATTAGAAGGAAAATAAACGATCGCCAGGGAGAGGGAAAAAGTCTCACCAATCTCGCTCAGGCTTACGAGTCTCTAGAAGATTATGCCAAAGCGATAGAATACCATCAGCAGGCTTTGTTAATTTCGCGCTCTCTGGAAAAGCGAGATTGGCAAGCCACGGATCTGACCAATCTGGGAAATGCTTACTCTTCCCTGAGAGACTATACCAAAGCGATTGAGTACCACCAGCAGAGTTTAGCCATTAGAAGGGAAATAAACGATCGCCAGGGAGAGGGAAGAAGTCTCACCAATCTCGCTCAGGCTTACGAGTCCCTGTCGGACTACGCTAAAGCAATAGAGTACCATCAGCAAGCTTTGTTAATTTCGCGCTCTCTGGAAAAGCGAGATTGGCAGGTAACGGATCTGAACAACCTGGGATGGGCTTACTATTCCCTGGATGACTATAGCAAAGCAATTGAGTACTACCAGCAGAGTTTAGCGATCGCACGGGAAATCAAAGATCGTAATGGTGAGGGGAATGCTCTAGGAAATCTGGGAATTGCTTACGATTCTTTGGGAGATTACACCAAAGCGATTGAGTACCACCAGGAGCGTTTAGCCATCGCACGGGAAATCAAAGACCGTTTAGGCGAGGGGCAATCTCTGGGCAATCTGGGACTTGCTTACGATTCTCTGGGAGATTACACCAAAGCGATTGAGTACCACCAGCAGAGTTTAGCGATCGCACGGGAAATCAAAGACCGCAAAGGCGAGGGGCAATCTCTGGGCAATCTGGGACTTGCTTACTATTCTTTGGGAGATTACACCAAAGCGATTGACTACCAGCAGCAGCGTTTAGCGATCGCACGGGAAATCAAAGATCGTAATGGTGAGGGGAATGCTCTGGGCAATCTGGGACTTGCTTACTATTCTTTAGGAGATTACACCAAAGCGATTGATTACCACCAGCAGAGTTTAGCGCTCGCACGGGAAATCAAAGACCGCAAAGGCGAGGGGCAATCTCTCGGCAATCTGGGAATTGCTTACGATTCTCTGGGAGATTACACCAAAGCGATAGACTACCATCAGCAGACATTAGCCATCGCACGGGAAATCAAAGACCGTAATAGTGAGGGGCAATCTCTGGGCAATCTGGGACTTGCTTACGATTCTCTGGGAGATTACACCAAAGCGATTGAGTACCACCAGCAGCGTTTAGCCATCACACAGGAAATTGGCGACAAGGACGGGGAGGGGTTAGCTTTGAACAATCTGGGACTTGCTCTCCACAAATCTGGCAATCTTCCAGAAGCCGAAAAAATCCTCCGTACTGGAATCAATGTATGGGAATTTCAACGAGGGAGATTGGGCGAGAATGATGCCTACAAAGTTTCAATCTTTGAGGAACAAGCTCGCACCTACCGCATTTTACAAAAAGTCCTCATCGCGCAAAATCAACCGTTACCTGCTCTAGAAATTGCGGAACGGGGACGTGCCAGGGCGTTTGTAGAGCTATTAGCTAGGCGCAATGCTACTACAAATGACTCTGCCAACTCCCCCATCGCTCCACCCACTATCGAGCGCCTGCAACAAATCGCCAAACAGCAAAATGCCACGCTTGTTGAATATTCGATTATTTATGACGACTTCAAGGTTAAGGGTAAAGAAGAAACTCACGATTCAGAACTCTATATTTGGGTCATCAAACCCACAGGTGAAATCACCTTTCGCTCATCTGACCTCAAACCCCTGTGGCAGAAACAAGATACAACACTTGCAGACCTAGTTTTCACCAGCCGTGACTTGATCGGTGTGAGAAATCTCCCAATTGTTGGCATTGTTCCCAGACCAGGAGCAGTACAAAAGCAGGAAGCAAGCCTTACCGAACAACTACAGCAACTGCATAAACTGCTAATTGAACCCATTAGTGACCTACTGCCGACTGACCCTAACGCCCATGTCGTCTTCATCCCTCAAGGTCAGCTGTTCCTCGCTCCCTTCCCTGCTCTCAAAGACAAAGACGGCAAATACCTGATTGAAAAACATACCATCCTCACTGCCCCTTCGATTCAGGTACTGCAACTCACCCGCGAACAACGCCAACGTGTAGGAGCGCAAGACCTTGCGCCCCTACAGGGGAATGATGCGATCGTTGTCGGGAATCCTACCATGCCCAGCGTGCCACCAGAGCCAGGGCAACCCGCGCAACCCCTGCCGAGCTTACCAGGTTCCGAACAGGAAGCCAACGCGATCGCACCCCTCCTCAAAACCAAACCTCTCATCGGAAACCAAGCCACCAAATCAGCGATTAAACAGCTAATGCCCAAAGCCCGAATCATTCATCTGGCAACTCACGGGTTACTCGATGACGTGCGAGGATTGGGAAGTGCGATCGCGCTTGCACCTGACTCATCCTATAAAGAAGAAGTAGGCAAAGTTAATGGTTTACTCACCGCAGAAGAAATCCTAGACCTAAAATTAAATGCCGAATTAGTCGTCCTGAGTGCCTGTAATACTGGCAGAGGCAGAATCACAGGCGACGGCATTATCGGCTTATCTCGTTCCTTAATATCAGCAGGTGTACCCAGTGTTCTCGTATCCCTCTGGGCAGTACCAGACGCCCCCACAGCCTCATTGATGACCGATTTTTATCAAAATCTGCAAAAGAACCCCGACAAAGCCCAAGCGCTGCGTCAGGCGATGCTGACAACCCTGAAACAACACCCTAACCCTAAGAATTGGGCAGCATTTACACTTATCGGTGAGTCTGAGTAAGAAATGCAAATTAAATAACCTGCATACTTTAACCGGAATAGGTTGAGTTGAGCTAAAGCGGAGGCTGTTGGCGAACTCCCGGAACCTGCTCTGACATCACGTTAACGCCACTTCAGTGCGGGCAACTCCTGCACGCTCATGACGAGCCAAGAGTTTAACTGTTCCACCTTGAGGCGCACAAATCACCCATTCCACCTTTGCTCGATCTTGGGTGGGGTCACTCTGCCGTCTGGTAGGAGCAGAAGATTTGTAGGCACGTCCCTCTAATTGTCCCAACTCTTCACATCGCTTACCCGTCTCTAGGGTTGCCCCCTCAGGCAACTCGATTTCACAGAAACAGCCGCGCACCAGTTTTTTGTCTAAAGCTTTTTGGGTGACGTAGGTGGGTAGCCAGCCTGTATTATGAACTACCAGTCGCACTCGATAGGTGTGATCACCCAAGTCGCGGACACTAGCTTCGTAAATTTCCAGGCAGGGAGAGATTAATAGGTGCCAGACTAACCAGTCGGGGAATCGGGCAATCTCCTTTTCTAGAAACTCTGAGGGTGGATTTGACCACGCATACATCGTATCCCAACCGCCTAGTTCGATATGACCCAGTTGAGGATGTTCAAAGGGATACCAATCAACGTAGCCTTTACCTCCCAGTTTTTCGTCGCTCCAACGCAGCAGCTTGAGGTCATCTTCCACCGGGTGTTCTCGGTACCAGTCGATGTATTTGTATTCAGTAATTCCAGCTTGGCGCTGAGGGCTCCAGACTTCTACCGTCCAGCCAAATATACCCTGATGTTCATAAGCCCAGTCATCGAAGGTGCCGGTGACAATTTCTTTGGGGTCATAGCGGAACTCATGAAACACAGAGATAGCGGGATACCCAGTCAATTCAGTACCCTTCGCACCGAGGCGCTGGTAGGTGCGCAGGTCATTGACGGGTAATTCCTCATCACTGACATGGCTGTAGGGGCGTAATAGAACACCACTAAAGGTATGAAAGGCGATCGCTCCGGTAATGTTGGGATGGTTGGTAATAAATTGGACAAGCGATCGCACTTCAGGTTCAGATGTTGGGTAGGAACCAGCACCTATCTGTTCAGGTTCGGAGCGCCACAAAAAGGGAAAGTTGCGATTCAAGTCCAGCCCTTCCTTGGGGCGCGGAATGTCGATGAGGACTCCATCGTAATTCTCTATCTGTCCTTCTGGTAGTAGGCGGTAATACTGACCACCTGTTTCTGTAGGTTCACGCTGTACCAATAGACGTGGTTCTTGGGGGCAGATTTTCCAGGAACCATTAGCATCAGGAATTCGCATCATCAAGATACGACCATCGCCATCGATGTCTTCCATTACTAATCCATCGTCGCGTTCCCCATCATAAGGATAGGGGCGAGTGCTAGAGCGAATAAATTTCGGCTGATCAGCTAACGCTAATTCTGCACCATCAGGATTCACACGGGGGCAGATGTAGAAGGCGCGGGTATCTAGACAACGGGTAATATCGGGATGAGTTTCGTAGCCTGTGACTAGTGTTTGCAGGAGGTATAGGCAGACACTTGATGGTGCGAGTTCAGTAGCGTGGATGTTGCCATCAACCCAGAGAGCAGGCTTGTCCTGATCTGAACCTGTGGCGAAGCAGGTGACCCTCAACAGCCAAATGTCACGACCTTCATAGCTCTTACCGATACTTTCTATACTTACAAGCTGAGGAGTTTCCTCAGCTAAGCTGAGCAGGATTCGAGTTAAGTCATCATAACGATAGAATTTATCGAACCGAACCTCTGGCATTGCAATCCTTCTTATATGCTTTTCGATAATCATGTACGATATCACCGAGACTGTGTCTCGAAAGTCAAAACTCAAAAATATAATATTTAAGACGCTTATTAGTCTCTTAGCGCAGCGGGTTCCTCCTCGTCCGGCAGCCCCTGAATTTAGCACATCAGTCTGTAAATGGCTAACAACTGTTATCTTTGAGAAGTTTAGCTACCAGCTAAAAGCAGTAGCTGGGTGTATCGACGTTGGCGCTAACCCCTGAAGTATAAGAAGCTTTACAAATAATTCTTGATTAGAGCTGTGATTGAAGTTTTTCTACCACTCTTGTTGAGGTTCCTTCTCTGGTTTGGAGCAGTAGCTGCGATCGCCTATATCGCCGCTTGTCTATTCCTCTTCCTTCGACAAAAGTACTTCATTTTTTACCCTCCGATTGTACTGAGAACGACACCCATAGCATTTAATCTGGCTTATCAGGATGTCTGTCTGCCCGTCTCGACAGCGGTAGGTAAGACAAGTTACATTCACGGTTGGTGGATACCTGCCCCTGCACCAGAGGCACCAGTTTGGCTATTTCTCCATGGTAATGGTTCCACTATTGGAGACGAAGTGAAACGACCGTTTTGGTTGCACTCGTTGGGATTCTCTACTCTGATGATCGACTATCGGGGTTACGGTCGCAGCCCAGGCAAGTTTCCCACTGAGTCGAGTGTCTACGAGGATGTAGAAGCCGCCTGGAATTATTTGACTCAAGATAGGAAAATCCCACCTGAGCAGATTTTTGTTTACGGTCATTCCTTGGGGGGAGCGATCGCGATCAACCTTGGACTTCAGCACCCAGAACTCGGCGGATTGGCGGTAGAAGGCTCATTCACATCGATGCGGGCAATGGTAGGGCATCTCTATCGTCACTTCGGGGTGTTCCCCGTAGATTTAATCTTGAACCAGCGATTTGACTCCCTAAACAAGGTGCGATCGCTCTCTATGCCTGTCCTATTTATTCACGGTACCGCTGATCGATTAATTCCAGCTCACATGAGCCAAGCGCTATTTGATGCTACGCCAGAACCTAAACAACTGCTTTTGGTACCAGAGGCAGGACATCACAATGTAGGAGAACTTGGTGGTGCCCAATATTTACAGGCGATGCAATGGGTGGTTGAACAAGCTCAAATTAGGCGATCGCAATTAGCACAACATTGATACCGATATTGGGCACCCTCAACTGGCACAAGACGAAGAGGAAAGCGCAGCGTGCCGCAGGCAAGACTCGAATAGAGCTAGCGCTAACGGTTTATTGGTAATGGGTAATTAATCTTACATAAACTGCTTGACACTCCGTCGCTTAAAAGACGACGGATTCTAAGCGGATGTTTCGTGACGGGTTAAAACCACGTCACTACACTTTTTCCTCTTAGCTGACCAAAGAAAAATTCTTTGGGGTGCTGTCAAAGACACCCTACCAACTCCGCTCAGATTTAATCCAAGTATCGTCGCTACTTTCCTCAATATGTTTGATGCACCGTTGCAATCTGCGTTGATGTACCAATTGAGGGCAGTTCTATATAAACCGCGTTTCACTCGCTTTCCTGATGGTTTCCAGTTGTCGGGTTTTTCACCGTATTTTGGAAGATAATCGCCATCAATAAACGAAGATGAAGAGGTATAACTCTCCTCGGTTTCTACAAACCGAACTCCATATTGCTCACACAATTGAGAAATTCTATCTTTGAGTCGAGCTGTTGGCACCTGCACCCATTTCTGGTTATTTTTAGAACCCAAATTGGATTCTTGTTTATGACCTTGATTCCACCCAAAAACAACTGTTCCAATATCGTTATTAAGGCAGTGGTTAATCACTAATCTTGCTGCCTTATTAACAGCAGACGCTCGAAGACTCGCTAACGCTTCGCTATCGCGCATCTGACAGTTTCTTTTCTCCGTGAGTTGCGCTAGTTTTTTAGACCAAAATCCTTGAGGTTTGCCCTCTTTAATCGTGGAGGCTCTTTTGTTGTACCAACGATTCAAGGATTTAACGTGTTTACCATCAATGATAAAACTAGTTCCAACCGTAGAAACACAAGTCACCCAGTTGTCCATTCCAGGGTCGATTCCCAAAGCGTTATTAGGATTAAGGCTTGCTTCTACAGAACTTAATTTATAGACAAATTCAGCGTAGAAAAACTGATTTCTGGGAAGTATCCGCAATTCCCGAATCTGTTTAAAATCTAAGTTACCTGGCATAGGAATATTGAATGAATCAATTCCAAACCAAGCTTTAACCTTAGTTCCTAAGGGAAGGCGAATCTGTCCCTCCATTAATTTCAGGGCTTGCTTGGGATAGCTAACAACATTTAACCCAGCTTTACGATACTTTGGCAGCCTAGGCTTATCTACTAACTTCCCTTGGTTAAACAACTTGTTGAGTGCCTTAAATGACTTAAATCCCTCAAAGACACTGTGACAAGTCTGTTGAGCAGCTTGAGAATGCATGGCTTGGAAGTGCCTGTTCGTTTTTAACTCTTCGTCTAGTTCGGCTTTTTTGATATAACGACGCGCCTTAAAATAGACTTGACGAGCATAGTAGACCGCGCAGTTAAATACCTTGTTGGATTCGCTACACATGTACTCAATAATGGCTTGAGTATCTTCGTCTGTATGAATCAAAACTGGCTGACAACCGAACAATATAATCACCTCCTTATTGGTATTTATTGTATCATTTATAGGCGGAATTTATTCCGCCACCTGTTCGCGTTAGCGTTCCCGAAGGGTACGGTTGCTCGTTTTCATCCCACGCTTAAAAGACGTGGGCTTTCAACGTCGCTTCTCTGTAAAATAGTCTTCCCATTCCCTATTACCTATTCCCTACGCGCAAGTAGTGTGACACTTCAGGAGCTTAGCTAAAGCCAATTGCCAATCAAGATAAAAGGCGACCAAACAGCTGGGTGAGAGTATTCTAAATTAGTAATCATCTTCAACTGAGCTTTTTGTAGTGCCTCGGCTTTAGTAACATTTGGTTGTTCCAGCTGAGTGTAAAACTCTTCTATCAATGGCACTGTCGCTTCATCGTTGATGTGCCATAAGCTGGCGAGGGCACTCCTGACACCTGCGCGAACGGCTACACCCGCAATTCCCAGCGCCGCTCGATTGTCACCAACTGCCGTTTGACAAGCACTCAATGTTAGCAGTTCCACTGGTTGTTGGCTTCGTCGCAACTGTTGTCGGGACAGCTTCGCTTCACGCAAGATTTCATCAATTTGCTCAAGAGTAATGCGTGAGTCGAAGGTTAACAAAAAAGTACTCGCGGCATCTACTCCAAATTTGCCATGAGTTGCAATGTGAACAACTGGGTAACTTTTGTTTTGCAACTGCTTTTGCAGAGTTGCCAGAGTAAAATCGCGATCCAGAAGCTCGGTGCCGCCTAGAATCTTTTGAACCCCAGCCACTTCAGCTCGGACATTCGTTAGGGCGTCAAAGGGTGGACGCTCTAAAGTTAAGCCCATAATCAACGCACCCGAATAGTGCTCCGGAGCAGTCGTATGAGTGGTAAGGCTGAGACTAGGAGTTGTAGCGATCGCATACTTCCCAATCAAAAACTGTTGACCATCATGCAATGCTGCCATTGGCACTTGACGGAGTACTGCATCTTGGATAAAAATCAGCGTCTTAACCTTGGCGGCTGCTAAGTCTGCTTCCAAGGGACGAATCAGGGCGTTGTAGATTTTTTGGGCAGGTAGTAAATACTCGTCCGTTGAACGTTTTTCCAAAAACTTGCGCAACTGGTCAATTTCTTGCTGCATTTGCTCCTGATTTAGAGAAACGGCATAGCTAGTTAATTGACCATTCGGCAAGCGCAGAATCATTTGTGTTTGGTCATTGAGAATGACTGAGTAAATAATTGCGGCATTGGCATCCAGCTGACTCGCCTCGCTTTTCGCATCTGCCTGGGCAACTTCTACACACTCGTTGCCAAAGTAGTTTTGCAGTTCTGCCAACTTGAGCAATTCTAGAGTATCGATAACCTTAGTTAAGTTTGTTTCTTGTTGCTGTTGACTACTAACCCCCGATGGTTCTAGCAATAGTTGCATCAGCTCTCGATAGACGGGTTCTACTGAGTCACGGAAGTCAAATTGTAACTCTGTGTTGACTGTAACCAGATTACTGCGAATGCTTTGCAGGGTAGTAATCGCTTGTTCATAAGATGCGATCGCATCTTTAGTCTTCCCAGCTATCTTCAACAATCGCCCAGCTTGCCACTGCCAGCGGTAGGCACTATCAGCCGCATTAGCTTGCCCTGCCGCTAATTGCGCTTGTTGCGTTAACTCCATCGCGGCAGAGGATTGACCATCTGATTGGTAAATTTGCCCTAAGCTACCTAAAGCAAAGGATTCCGCCCGCCGATCCCCTATGTTTCTCGTAACGCTGACTGCCTTTTTTAACAGCAGAGGAGCGTCTAAGGAACTGTTTTGTGCTGACGCCTGACGCCTAAAACTTTGTGCCAGGTTGATTAAGACATAGGCTTTATCCCGTGAGTCTGGTAGAGTTTCGATTAGTGCCAATGACTGTTCGCGGTTTTTCGCGATCGTACTCCAGTCAGGCGAGGGTAGTTGTTCTAGTAGACGATTGAGATTTAGTAACGCTTTGACGTGGGTTATGCCGCCCACTGCCTGAGTCTCCCGCAAGCTTTCTTCAAATGCCGAGCGAGCAGTAGCCATCTCTTGTTCTGCCAACTGAGTTAGCCGAGCCTTTTCTGCCTCATCGCCTGCAATATGAGCCGTATTTGCCTGATAGCGATATCGTTCATAGCGGCTGATGTAGAGATTGCCTAAATTATTCAGGGATGTTGCAATATAGTCTGGATTTAGCTGACGAGCAATTTTTAAACTCGCCTGCTGAACGTCTAGTGCCTGTTCGTAGTTACCCACAGCCCAATAAGCATTACCCAATGCTCCCAACGTTGCTGCCTGGGTTCGCGAGTCTGGGTTTCGCCTCGTGAGTTCTAGCGCCGACTGCAATAGTTTAATCGCTCGTCGATTTTGTCCCAGGTCATTGTAAGCTTGTGCTTGCTCTGTCAGTAGCTTTGGTAACTGGCTACGTGCTGTCTGATTGTCTTGACGCTGGTAAATCTGGATGGCTTGCTCCCACTCTTGTGTCGCTTCCCCTAGTTGTCCGATTTGGCGATAAGCCAGCGCCAAGTTGTTGTGAACCGCTGCCCGATCTTTAGCCTCTGTAATTTGTGGGAGTATGTGTTGCCAGAGTGCGATCGCTTCGTTGAATTTGCCGGCTTTATAGTGCTCAATCCCAGCACGAACAACCTGATCCGCTGAATTTGACTGAGCGGCTACAGCTGTTTGTCTAATTGGCAAAACACTCAAGCTAAGGCAGAGAACAAATCCAGCCAGGAATAGAAAACTGAAGCGACACAGACGACGACAAAATCGGGGCATTTCAGACAATCCAAGCGTTGCAAGACAACTTTAATCAGTTGCCATAGGGATAACTTGCCTCCATCCTAGTCGTTAGTTGTTAGTTGCTCGTTAAGAAAACAGGGCGAATAAAGCTGAACAATATTACAAAAGATGAACTTTTGGGGACGCCTTCTAAGCAGGTACTGCCATCCCACGTTCTACTGCTGGACGCTGCTGCAAAGTCTCCACCCAACGCCTGAGATTTGGGTGAGAGTCTAGCGTTAGCCCCTGCCATTCGTAAATCGCAATCCAAGGATAAGTGGCAATATCAGCGATCGAGTAATCACCACAAAGGAATTCTCGCTCTGCTAATTGTGTGTCTAAAACACTGTAAAGCCGTAGTGTCTCCTTCTGATAACGCTCTATTGCATAAGGAATCTTTTCTGGGGCAAATTTCTTAAAGTGGTTCAACTGCCCTAACATGGGTCCAACACTGCCCATCTGCAACATGAGCCAAGACAATACTTGAAAATGCTCTTTGTCATTAGTCGGTAAAAATTTACCTGTTTTCTTAGCTAAATAAATGAGGATAGCACCTGACTCGAAAACTGTGATACCAGTATCTTGATCAACGATCGCAGGAATTTTGCTATTGGGATTGATTGCTACGAATTCAGGCGTGAATTGCTCATTTTTTGTAATGTCAATCTTATGGACATTGTAGGGAAGCTCGACTTCCTCCAACATGATAGAAGCCTTGCGCCCGTTGGGGGTTGTGAAGGTATAAAGGTCGATCATCGGGATACTCGCATGCTGAGAAGAACAAGGCGTAGTTTAGCGTAATCTTTCAATCAGTCGATTGCTTGTCTTGGCAATTACCATAATTTCAGACACAACAGAACTGGCTTTACCAGATGCAACAGGCAATCCATCCGATTGTAAAGGACTTAGTGCTAGTTGGCGGTGGTCATACCCATGCGATCGCCTTGAGAATGTTCGGTATGAAACCTCTGCCGGGAGTTCGCCTGACGCTGATTACAGATACATCTCACACGCCCTATTCCGGCATGTTACCCGGTCACGTTGCCGGATTCTACAATTTCGATGAATGTCATATCGACTTGCGACGCCTTGCAGGGTTCGCTCAGACTCAGTTATACCTTGACTCAGCAATTGGTCTGGACTTAGAAAACAGTAAGGTGATTTGCGCCAACCATCCGCCTGTAAGTTTTGACTATTTATCTATTGATATTGGTAGCACTTCCGCAAAACTTTCTATACAGGGGGCAGAAGACTATGCGATTCCCGCTAAACCTGTACCGGAGTTTTTGAAAGCATGGAACAATTTACTGGAGGTAGTTACCCACAACCCAAAAAAATCAATTAGTTTAGCAATTGTCGGTGGTGGTGCAGGTGGTGTTGAACTGGCAATGAATATGCAAAGTCGCTTGCATCATGTGTTTAAAAATGCCGAACAATCAATAGATAATCTCAAAATTAATTTAATCCATCGAGGTGCTGAACTATTACCTACTTATAACCACTGGGTAAGCAGACGTTTACAAGAAATTTTGCTTGAACGTGGAATTGGGGTGTATTGCTCACAAAGCGTGTGTGAGGTTTTACCCGACAAAGTTATCTGTGAGTCGGGGCTAGTGGTGGAATGTGATTATGTCTTTTGGGTAACTCAAGCCTCTGCCTCGCCATGGATTCAGCAATCCGGCTTGAAGACAGACTCAGAAGGCTTTGTCCTAGTAAGCGACACCTTGCAATCTATCTCTCATCCTCACATCTTTGCCGTTGGTGACATCGCCACAATGATTAATCATCCCCGTCCCAAAGCTGGGGTATTTGCTGTTCGTCAGGGAAAGCCACTTTTTCAAAATTTACGGCGAATCTTACTAGAAAAACCGCTCCAAACCTACAAGCCACAGAAGCTTTACTTAAGCTTAATTGGTACTGGTGATCAAGAAGCTATCGCCTCTTGGGGAGCATTAGGTTGGCAATCTCCACTCCTATGGCGTTGGAAAGATTACATTGATCGCAAGTTCATGCACCGTTTCAGTAACTTGCCAAAAATGAATCCGGAGTCTGAGCAACTTGCCCTTGAGACTCAGCAACTATCAATCCAAACAATCCGAAATCCAGCGCGAGCGTTTGGGCTTACCAACGAGCGACCTAAAATCCAAAATCCGATGCGTTGTGCTGGATGTGGTTCTAAAGTTGCTAGTACAACGCTAGAACGAGTCTTGCAACGACTGCAAATTGAACATCACCCAGCTGAACGAAACGATATTCTTATTGGTCTTGAAACACCGGATGATGCAGCTGTAGTTCAGGTTCCAGTAGGGCAACTGATGGTACATACTATCGATTACTTCCGTACCTTAATCAATGACCCGTTTATCTTTGGTCAAATTAGCACCAATCACTGCCTAAGCGATATTTTCGCTATGGGCGCAACACCACAGAGTGCCTTAGCCGTGGTAACGATTCCCTATGCCAACGAAGACATAGTTGAGGAAACTCTTTACCAGTTGCTTTCTGGTGCGATGAAAGTTCTACAGCAAGCGCAGACTCCCCTTGTTGGGGGTCATACAACAGAAGGAGCCGAATTAGCGTTTGGCTTATCTTGCAATGGTTTGGTTCATCCTGACCAACTGCTGCGAAAAGGTGGCATGAAACCTGGTCAAGTCCTGATTCTCACCAAAGCTTTAGGAACTGGTACTCTATTTGCAGCTGACATGCGCTACAAGGCAAAAGGCCGATGGATTGACCAGGCTATTGAGTCGATGTTACTCTCCAACCAAGCCGCAGCCAAGGTGTTTCTCGCACATGGAGCGACTGCCTGCACGGATATTACTGGATTTGGGCTGCTAGGGCACTTACTCGAAATGATTCAAGCCTCAGGAGTCGCCGTTGAATTAGATTTAGAAGCAATTCCAGTTTTGGAAGGGGCAATTGATACATTGCAAATGGGAATTACGAGTTCTCTCCAGCCGCAGAATTTACGAGCATCTCGTTTTATTAGTAGTCTTCCTGAATTGTGCCTTAGCGATCGCGTTAGCGTTAGCGACGCGTTAGCGAGTCTACGAGCGTCAGCGGTAGCGACGCCAGGAGTAACAGTGGGACGTGGCAGCGTCCTTCGGTCTAAGTATCCCTTACTATTCGACCCCCAAACCTCTGGAGGCCTTTTAACCACAATTCCAGCTGACCAAGCTGCAAATTGTATAACCTTACTCAAGACTTTAGGCTATACCCATAGCTGTGTTATTGGTCAGGTGACATCAGCTGTTGAAGGGGTTAAACCAATTACCATCAAAGCCGCTTAGAGGTGATTGATCGAGTGAATATTAAGGAAGAACAACTTCTAGCACGGCAAAACTGCTCACTAGGGACAGAAGGACGATCATGACTCATTGATTGAATTGCATCGTTTCTATCGAGTTGAATTAGGGCGGTGTTGCCAGAGTCTCACTTCAGAACTGTTTGCCATCACAAAGATCGATCCAGTGCGATCGAATGCCATCAATCCACTCCAGCTGGGAAAGACATTATCAGTTCGGGTGACAGCTTGCGGCTGCATCAGATCCACAAACGCCAAACTGCTGCTAGGGCCACCGATTGCCACCGTCTTGCCATCGGGACTCAAGCTGATCTGGCTACTCCAGTTGCCAGTGCCAAATCGCCGCGTGGTTTGTCCAGTCTTCACGTTCCAAACTTGAATACTCTGGTCTGTGTTGCCAGGTGCAGCCTTGGACGTGCTGTAGAGCAACGTATTGTCGGAATTAAAGACGAAGTTCCCCAACGGATGGCTGCTGCTGAAGCGTTGGATAAGCCGCCGACTTTGCAAGTCCCATAGATAAATTGCATATTCGCCACCCCGTCCCAGTGATCGACCGTCCTGACTGAACGCGATCGCCGTTCCATCACCACCGGCAAACGTTTGGGTTACTTTTCCCGATGCCCAATCCCATACTTGCACAATTGAGTTATTGCCAACCACGCTGACTAGTCGCTTACCATCGGGACTGAAGACTATGTTAGAGTCCGAGCGATAGCGCGGGGAGCCGTCTGGATTGCGATCAGACACCTTCGGCATTAGCTGACTGCGAAGGGTGCGAAGTTCCTGCCCCGACTCAGCATCCCAAAGTTTGATCAAGAAAGTTTGTTGTTCTGGTAGATACACACTGGCAGCCAGGATCTTGCCGTCAGGACTAAACGCGATCGCACCAACTTGGGATTCACTGGACAGTTCAGGGAAGCTGGCAACAGTACGAAGGGCGGTTCCTTCTCCCACCTTCCAGAGTCGAATGGCTCGGTTGTCTCCCTCCGCCACCACCTGCCCATCGGGGCGCAGCGCCAAGTGATCGCCCTGATAGGAAATTTTTTGAGGAAGCGGAATTTCTTGCCAGAGCGAGGCGGTCGTTTGTTGAGTCGGAGTTAGAGGACGAGGGGTTGCCGCGTGTGCGATCGTTCCGAATGGGGTTGTGCCCAGAATTAACGGGATGAAGAGTAGAAAACTCAATTGGTTGAGTTGCATCGCAGGGTTCGTGATCCTTGGATTCAAAGTAAAGGGCAAAGTGGGTGAATTGTTGACAATTGAACACTTGTGCAGCACCAACATGGCACTTCTGATACTCAAGAAGCAGGGTGGACTGACAGTGCCGCCCTACTTAGCTTGACTTCAATCAACCCGCTTGGGTTTCCAGGAGCGGTTGGAGATTCATTTACCTCACGCAGGAGCCAAGGCAGACATCTTACGGCATGAGGCTGACGGGGCGACAACTAGCCCTGTGTCTTGGTGTTAGCTCGTAGGTGGTAGGTTTTAGGGGAAAAGCTATGGCGTTGACTTGGAAAGATTAGGGTTTTGGGGAGATTCTGGAAGAGTCAGGCATACCTGTAAACCTACCACCTAACACCGTTTCACTTTAAGTTTGACTACAGATGAAGGGCAGGGGGAGCAGAGGGAGCAGGGGAAGTGATTTGTAGCAGTCATTTAGTGAATTGGTATAACACCTAAAACCTGCCACGTTGACAGGGCTACGGGGCGACAACCGGGTCAGCTACCACGCGAAGCGTGGGATTGAGGCTTGCTCATAGGTAATAAGTGGCGGCTACAGATCTGGAAGGCTCTAAGGCTTCTGTGGAGAGACTAACCAACCTAGTCTTACTGATAGCAATTGCTTACACTTGTACGCTTGCTCATGGCAAAAAATTAAGCTCAGCGTACAACAAAAATACGTAAGTCGCATGACTGAAATAGGGCGTTCTTCCCAGCAACATAGCCGTTTTTGGTTGCGTTCATACGGGCAATTATAGGTAGCTGGTATGGAGTTTTTGTCAAATTTGGTTACTGAATTAATGAGAGTCAAGCGCAATAAACTGCTATTTTTTCAGCGAGGTCTGAAAGCTATGGCGCTGATTCAGCCTGCCTTCTAGCCCGATTGTCATCCCGTCAGGATTCAGAAGATACTAAGCACCTCGCGGCAAAAGTGCTTGAGCTTTTCCCCCACTTCCGGTGCTGGTTTGGACTCCCCCACAAACTGCCAATCGTTAATCGTAGAGAGTCGCCACGCTTTGCCACGATAGTCAAATCCTGCTGCTTCAATGCCAATGGCACGTCGGGTGCCACTCAAAGGGTCTTCATATAAGCGGATTTGTACCAGGATGCTACGGCTTTGAAATTTTCTACTCCAGCCCGGGAAGTGAAAGCCGATATCAATCGAATCCGGATCGACTAACTCACGGGTATCAGGATCATTGCTCCAAGGCTTGAGATCTGCCTTGGCATCAGGAAACTCTGACTTAAACAGGTTGACAATAGCCGCGATTTTGGTGGTAAATTCTAAGCCTCTTGCTTGTTCAGCTGCGTTCATGCAACATTTCCTACAATTAAGTGATGTTAAAGAACTGCTTAATTATGTATTACAACTTAATTATTTATTACAAATTAAGCCGAATCAGCTTTTATTTTTTGAAAGATTTGCGCTTTGTTGTCATTTCTTGATAATTGGGCACTAGAGGAGTGAAACTTGCTCAAAGTCACAGAGGGCAGTAAGCTCAAACCACGGTAAACGGTGTAGGAAATAACAGTGCCAATAACAGAACAATCAATAGAGGTCGGGTCGCTGAAATGGTTTTATCGGGAAGCCAACCCAATTGGCAGAAGTGACCAGCTGCCAGTACTGCTACTTCATGGTCTACCTTCTCAGAGTTATTGCTGGTCTGAGATCATGCCAGATTTAGCTGAAAAAGGATTGAGAGCGATCGCACCCGACTGGATTGGATTTGGCTTATCTGCCAAGCCAGACCGAAGGGACTTTGCTTATACACCCGATGCATTCATTACTGCCTTAACAGATTTCCTCAAACAGCTGGAAATCGAGCGGTTTTATTTAGTTGTTCAGGGGTTTCTTGGCTCTGTAGGGCTTCAGTATGCCCTGCGTCACCCCGACCAGATTGAGCGTCTGGCAATTCTTAATACCCCAGTGTCATCTGACGCCAAGTTGCCTTGGAAGATTAAGCAGTTAGGGTTGCCTTTGATTGGCGATATGTTGACGCAAGACCCACTATTGGTTGACCGCACACTAGAAGGCGGTAGCGGCTACCGGATTTCTGACAAAGATTTAGATGTTTACCGTAGACCCTTCCTCAAAAGTTCTGACGCGGGACGAAGTTTGCTGATGACAGTGAAAAATCTTCAATTGCAGCAGTCAATGGCAGAGATTGAAGCGGGCTTTTCCAACTGGACAAAGCCAACCCTGCTTGTTTGGGGAATGATTGACCCTTGGCTTCCCTTTACTCAGGCACAGCAGCTCGCTAGTACTCTAAAAAATGTCGAACTTGTCAAATTGGAGGAAGGCAAGCATTACCCTCAAGAGCATTGGTCAGGAAAAGTTAGTGAATCTCTTCTTCCCTTTCTGCGACGCCGAGCTTTGTAAACTTACTCGCTTCTCAAGATTGTGTACCTCATTTCTTCTTTACTCTCTACCCTCATAAGGCTAATCATTTAGCCAAAAGGCAAAAGAATAGCCAGTAAAAATCTTACGGGAGTAAGACGTAGGAGGGGGGAATTTTGAGCTATATTTCCTTACAAAAGTCAGTATTTTTGCTGATTAGCTGGTTAGTTACGAGACAAATAGCTATGAGAACTTACCGATCTATTCTGGCTTTGATTTTAGCAATGGTGACAACATTGTTAGTTAGCTGCGGTAGCCCCAAAGCCGTGACGCCGCCTAGCTACACTAGCGCACAGATTGAGCAAATTCAGCAACTTGCTTCCACAGTTACCGCTCTGCGCGATAGGATGCCAATCCTCGAAGACAAGATTCAAAATCGAAACTGGACAGATGTTGGCACGTATATCCATGGTCCTTTAGGAGAGCTACGGCGGAGTGTTAACTATCTGATTCGTGAACTCCTTCCTCAGGAGCAAAAGGCAGCGAGTGAGGCAGCCAAAGACTTGTTCAGCCGTCTACAGAGCATTGACATAGCGTCTACAAAAGGAAACTATCAGGTAGCAGTACAAAACTACCAAGCGGCATTGAAAGACTTTGATCAGATTTTGCAGCGGGTTCCTAAACCAAAGGATTGACCTAGCTAAATGACTCACGTTGCCGTTATTGGGTGTGGTATTGTCGGGGCAGCGATCGCCTACGAACTCAGTTTAGTCAGTGGGCTAAAAATCACTGTCCTCGACCGATATCCTCCAGCACAGAGGGCTACAGGCGCGGCACTGGGCGTCCTGATGGGCGCAATCAGTAAAAAAGTAAAGGGCAGAGCATGGCAACTGCGGCAAGCCAGTATGCAACGTTACGAGGTACTAATTCCCGAATTAGAAGCGCTCACCAAGCATCAAATTCCCTTCAACCGTAACGGCATCGTTATGCTCTGTTTTACACAAGAAGACTTAGTCTCTTGGAAACAGCTTGCAGAAACTCGCCGCTCTCAAGGTTGGCCCTTGGAAATCTGGGATGTTGCTCAAGTCCAGTCTCACTGCCCTCAACTGTGCACTGAAAAGATTATCGGTGCAATTTATTCTCCCCAAGATCGGCAGGTTGATCCATCTGCCCTTACTAAAGCTCTGGTGATAGCTGCTGAGTCTAACGGTGTCACCTTTAATTTCGGCGTTGGTGTCGAAAGCCTTACATCAACAAACTCAGATGCCTCTGGTGAGCGTGTTTGTAAGCAAATTCACACCACCGTTGAACAGTTGGATGTTGATTGGTTAGTGGTTGCATCAGGTTTGGGTTCAACGCTGCTCACCGCTTCACTAGAGCAACCTGTTGATATAAGACCCGTCTTAGGTCAAGCGTTGCACTTGCAGCTGGAACATCCTTTAGGTAAGCCTGACTTTCAGCCAGTAATTACTGGTGACGATGTCCATATTGTGCCAGTGAGCGAGAAGGAATACTGGGTGGGTGCGACGGTTGAGTTTGCTGATGCAGTCGGTGAGGTAGTGGCAGAACCAACGAATTTAGAGAAGGTGAGACAGGAGGCAAATGCTTTTTGCCCAGCTTTGGCAGAAGCGACAATTGTTCGTACTTGGTCAGGCAAGCGTCCTCGCCCTGAAGGACGCCCTGCCCCGATTATTGGTCAACTACCGGGTTACAGTAACGTCCTGCTAGCCACAGGTCACTATCGCAATGGCATCCTCCTCGCACCAGCCACCGCTCAAGCCATACGTGCAATGATCACACAAGCCTCAGGAAAAGCTAGTCATTAGTTATTCGTTATTAACAGGCTAAATCGTTAGGCTTTTTTGTTTGCAGTTAGCAAGTTTTGCCACTACGCTTACTAAATCTTCTGGGTCAAAAGGCTTGGATAAATGAACTTGAAAACCTGCCTCTAAAGCTGCGATGCGATCTGATTCTCTGGCATAAGCTGTTAGAGCTACAGCGGGAATATGTTCTCCTCGCTCTGCTTCGAGTGACCGTATTTGGCGAATGAGAGTATAGCCATCAACATTAGGCATTGCAATATCACTGACCAATACATTAGCGTTTAATTGTGAGAGGGATGTAAGGGCTTCATCAGCTGAAGCCACTGCTGTCACTTGCGCTCCACTTTGTTCGAGTATAGTAGCCAGCAAATCTCTCGCGTCGGCTTCATCATCAACAATAAGTATTCGCAAGCCATGGAGTGGGGAATCAGGAGTGGGGAGTTGGGAGTGGTTGGTCGTGTTTCTACTGTTTACTTCCGTGTCTCTAGTCTCGACAAATAGGGGTAGCAGCACTGTAAACGTTGCTCCCAGTCCTTCGCCCTCACTGAATGCTTGAACAGTGCCGTTATGCATTTCCACTAGAGAGCGAACAATTGCCAGCCCCAGTCCTAGTCCGCCATGTGATCTTGTACTAGTGCTATTTTCTTGGCGAAAGCGTTCAAACACATAGGGCAGAAAATCAGGAGCAATGCCCTTGCCTGTGTCGGTCACTTGAATTTGAGCATAGGACTTAGAAGGTTGCGCGAAGGTTGCAGGTTGCAGGTTAGTTTCTAAACCTTCAACCTGAGCTAAGTCTTCACTAAAGCTGCGGCGCTGCGCTAACAACTCTTGAGAATCTGCCAATCTGTCAACTTTATCCAGTCTGATTTCGACTCGCCCACCTTTAGGTGTAAACTTTATGGCGTTAGAGAGTAAATTCCACACTACCTGCTGCAAACGGTTGACATCTCCCCAGACTTTTCCTGTTGATGAATTAGGGAAGAACTCAATTTGAATGGTCTTGGCTTCAGCCACAGGGCGTACAGCCTCGATCGCACTTTCAATAACTGAGAGTATTTCACACACACGGGTAGAAAGGTGGAGCTTACCCGTCATAATGCGTGAAACATCGAGTATGTCCTCGATTAGGGCTGCTAGGGACTTCGTGTTGCGATCAATAGTTTCCAGAGCGCGAGCCATCTTTGCCTCATCGAACTTGCGGGTTCGCAGTAACTGAGTCCATCCCAGCATGGCGTTGAGAGGGGTACGCAACTCATGGGAGAGGGTTGCTAGGAATTCATCTTTAATGCGGTTAGCCGCTTCCGCGTCAGCCCGTGCTTGTCGTTCGGCGGCGTAAGCTCGTGCACGTTCGATCGCCTGGGCACACTGATGCGCCAAAACCAGCATTAAGGCATAATCATCCATGCTAAACTTCCGAGCGTTCGGAAAGCTCAAGCCCATCGCTCCCACTGTGTGTCCCTCGACAATTAGTGGAATAGAAGCCCAGGCATGGTAAGGAGTCCTAGCGTGCTCATTGGACAAGTGAGGGTAGGACTCTGCCCAGACTTGACGCGATTCAATCACAATAGGCTTCTGAGTCCGCACAGCATCGGCAAGTGGCAAAGATGCTGTCAGTGGGAAACGACTATATGTATCTAGTACTTCCTGCGAATAACCGATCGCCTGCACCACCTCAAGCGTTTTGCCGTTGTCAGTTAGTAGTGCAACTAAGCCTCCACCTGCCTCCAAAGCAGCTAATCCTTGCTCGATAACAACTTGAGCGACTTGCTCTTGGGTAAGGGTTTCACTGAGTGCAGCGGTAACGGCTTGTAGGGTGGCATTGCGTTCAGCTGCCTGTTCGGCAATCTCTTGCGCCGCTTGGGTTTCACGGTAAAGGCATGCATTATCGACAGCTAAGGCCGCGCGACGAGCTAAATCTTCAACAAGAGGTAAGTCGGCAGGACTATAGCGGCGATCTGACTCAGCGGTGACAAATGTAATTGCACCCAATGTCCGCCCACGGGCAACCAACGGCACAATCATATAGGACTTTAACCCTAGTTCACGAACCATGTGGAGATGCTGGGCATCCTGGGCAAGAGCGATTAAGTTGGAGTCAGTAATCTCGGTAGTGATCGCTGACTCACCAGTACGCAAAACCTTCGGTAGCCCTCTAAAGCCATCAATATTTTCTGGATAGCGCCGATTTAACTCCCACGCCACTTCCACTTTTGACGGTTCTAAATGGGCTATAGCAACGCGACGAATCAGTTGGTCTTCATCGAGAATGTCAACAGCGCACCAGTCAGCAATGAAAGGTACTGCCAATTTCGCTACACTCGCTAAAGTCGTTTCATAGTCGAGAGAGGAACTCAGGACTGTACTAGCTTCCGCCAAGAATGCCGATTTTCGTCCTTGCTCCACAGCTTCCAGACGAGCTGTCTGCTCCCGAATCAACTGTGTCCTTTCTTCCTCAGCCCGTTTGCGATCGGTGATATCCTGAACCAGAGCCACAAAGTAATCAATCGACCCATCAGCTAGACGCACACAGCGAACCGAGATACTAGCGTCAATCACTTGACCGTCTTTGCGGATAAACCGCTTGTCCATCAAATAGCCTTCAGACTTTCCCTCTACAATTTGCTTAAACTGCTCCAGATCAGCCTGCAAATCCTCTGGGTAAGTTAGATCCACCCAAGTTATTTGCATTAACTCATCACGGTCATACCCAAAAATGTCACACAGCTCATTGTTGACTTCTAGCCAATCTTTCTCCGGTGAAGTAATAGCAATACCCATTAAAGGAAGTTCAAAGTAGCTGCGGAGGGTAGACTCGCTTCGCCGCAACGATTCCTCTACCCGTTGACGCTCAGTAATTTCCTTTTTTAAAGACTCATTTGCTTTAGCTAATGCAGCCGTTCGTTCTTCTACTCGTCTTTCTAATTCCGATGCTAGCGTTCGGAGTTCTGACTCAGCTCGCTCCCGCCTAACACGTTCCTTCGCTTCCCGCAACGCCCGCCTGACGGCTGGACTAAGCCGCTCTAAGCGCTGTTTCAGCACGTAGTCTGTAGCACCCCTTTTTAGTGTTTCAATTGCCAGTTCCTCGCCCAGAGTAGCGGAAACGAAGATAAACGGCACTTGGGGGCAAATATCTTGCGCTGTTTCCAAAGCCGAGATTCCGTCGAAGGCAGGCAGTGAGTAATCTGACAAAATCAGGTCAAAAGCATCGTTTTCTAGTGCCGCCAGGAAGTCAGTGCGTGTCTCTACTCGCACTAATTCGCAGTCTATAGCGCCATCGGTCAGATTCACCTGGATGAGTTCTGTATCTAGCAGACTGTCTTCGAGCAGAAGGATACGCAGTTTTTCCACAAGCGTTTACCTTTTAACGTAATAAGCTGTTGTACATTTAATGGGCATAAAGTAAGCAGTTAGGACACTTTGTTCAATTGAGTTAAACAATTTTGACTTTTGACCTACTTAAGTATTGCGTAGAGAGGGCAGAGAGCCGGGTGGCGGCTGATTAACCACAGCCCAGAAAAGTCCTAGTTCCCTAATGGCGTCAACAAATTCATGGAAATCCACCGGCTTCACCACATAAGCCTTGCTGCCTAAGTTATAGCTTCTGATCAGGTCTTGCTCCTCGCGAGAAGAGGTTAGCACTACCACAGGAACGATTCTCAATTCCGGGTCAGATTTAATTTGTGCTAGCACTTCTAGACCATCCACTTTGGGCAATTTCAGGTCAAGTAGCACCACGACAGGGTAACCTTCTCTCCGCAACCGGAAAATCCCCCGCTGATAGAGATAGTCTAAGGCTTCCTCTCCATCACGCACCACTACGACTTCATTTGCCAGTCGATTTTCAGCCAGCGCAGCTATGATTAATTCGATATCGTTTGCACTGTCCTCCACTAGGAAAATTCGGTTTAAGTCAGACATTTATTACCCCTTCAAGTTAAAGGTTCGCAAGTGTTCAAATTGCCAACTTCCAACCTTCTCAACTTTCAACCTTCAACTCTTGATGTGCGGTCTTTGGCAAGGAGAAATAGAACGTAGCACCGTCGTCTATTACACTCTCTGCCCAGGTTCGACCTCCATGACGATGGATAATCCGCCGGACGTTGGCTAGTCCGATACCAGTGCCCTTAAATTGTTGCTCACTGTGCAGGCGTTGAAACACACCAAATAGTTTGTGTACGTACCGCATATCGAATCCTACGCCATTATCACGCACAAAGAAGACGAACTCGTCCTTATTTTCTGTGCAGCCGAGTTCAATCTCAGATGAGCTGCGTGTCTGCGTGTACTTGAGAGCATTTTCCATTAAATTGCTCAACACCTGGCGCAACAGGGAAGGATCGCCTTGTACTTGAGGCAATTCCTCAATGTGCCAATAAATAGCACGTCCATTGGTTTCCAACTCAATATCACGTTGCACCTCTGCGACCAATTGATTCATGTTGACGGTCATGTAGCGCATCTGGGTGCGCTCCATTCGGGAAAAGGTTAGCAAATTATCGATTAGTGTTCCTGCATGTTTAGTTGTCTCGGCAATGGTCTTCAAATAACGCAGACTGGTTTCATCTAGAGTTGCTGCCGCCCGTTTGTGGAGCAAGTCTACGAAACCGCTAATATGGCGAAGTGGGGCACGCAAGTCATGAGATACAGAGTAGGAGAAGGATTCGAGTTCTCTGTTGGCTTCTTCTAGTTGGGCTGTGCGCTCTTTGACGTGTTGTTCAAGGCTCTCGTTGAGTTGTTGGATTTGTAATTCGGCTTGCTTGCGATCGCTAATATCTATAGACGAGCCGATATAGCCGAGAAAGCTACCTTCTGGTGTAAACCGTGGAACCCCTGTATCTAAAACCCAACGGTACTCACCATCAAAGCGTCTGAGGCGATACTCCATTCTAAAATCTTGACGAGCATCAAACGCATTCACATAGGTGTCTAAACAACGTTGGAAATCATTGGGATGGACTCCTTGTGCCCAACCATTGCCGAATTCTTGTTCCATTGTCCGTCCGGTAAAGTCTAGCCAGGGTTTATTGAAGTAATTGCAGAGCTGATCAGTGCCAGACATCCAGATTAAGACAGGAGCTGTATCTGCCATCTGGCGAAATCGTTCTTCGCTCTCCTGTAATATCTCAATTACCTGCTTGCGCTCAGTAATGTCTTGTGCAATACCAGCAACCTGGTGTATCTCTCCAGACTCGTCTGTGATCGGAACACCGCGATCGCGTATCCAACGAATTGTTCCGTCCGGACGCACGATCCGATATTCTTCGTCGTACTTTCCCTGGAACACGCTCTCGAAGAAAGCTGTCTGCACTCGCTCCCGATCAAGAGGATGAATTGCATTGATCCATTCGCTGCAATCTGCTTGTAAACTTTCACAGCTGCGCCCCCAAATCTTCTCGTAGGCGGGACTGACGTAAATTAATTGGCGCGACCTAGAGTCTGATATCCAGAAAACATCTTGGATAGTTTCTGCCATTTGGCGAAACCATTGTTTGCTCTGTTGCCATGCCTCTTCTGCTTGTTTGCGATCGCTCACATCGCTCATCATCGCGATCACGCCCTGAAATTCGCCTGTCTCACCGATGATTGGATTACTAGAGACAATTGTCCAGAGCTCAGAACCATCTTTGCAACGGAAGCGGCAATCGTATTGTTCTTTTACCCCCTGCTTGCATCGTTCCAGGTTCCGCTTCACTTCAATGCGTCCCTCCTCATCCATAAAATCAAAAACGGGACGCTCCAGAATTTCCTGAACGCTATAGCCGAGCATATCGGTCATTCGCTGGTTGACGTAGTTTATCCACCCCTGTGCATCCAACGTCCAGATCCCTTCGTAGGCGGTATCAATGAGACGGCGATAACGCTCCTCGCTTACCCGTAGCTTCCGCACGCTTACCTCCAACCGTCGATTAGTGGTGCGTAAGGCTTCACATAGGGCACTGATTAATGTCCCCTCCAACATGAACAGGCTAACCCGCACACTGTCACTCAGATCGAGATCCAGCGAATAAATTGGATAAACAAAGAAATAACTGCTCAACAGTGCTGACAAACAGGTGGTCAACAGTCCTGGTCCCATGCCACCATACCAGGCGCTTACCACTACTGCGCCAAAAAATATCAAAAAAGGAGATTGTGCCATGGTGACCCAAGGGTTTAGCAGCAGCATCAGTAGCATCGCCAATACAACGGCTAATACAGCAACGCCATAGCGCTGCATGTGGAAGCGAGTCACTGTCACCATATCGTTTATATTTTTTGCGTCGGAGTTATGCGGGCGCAATTCCTCTAAAGAGTTACTTAAGTTTCTAAGCCTGACATGTCCCCTTTAAAAATTCTTAATCAGTCCCTAGACAGATTGGAGTGGTTTTATGCTGCTGCGTCAATCTGCCTTTGGGTAGATTGAATTCTGTTACTGCTTTGGAGAGAGACGATTAATGATCGCAAGGCTTTGCACAGAATTGTATAGTTTTTTCTTTAAAGTTAATATATTGTAAAGAAAAATAAAACGAAGTTAAAGTAAAAGTAACACAAATTATGTCTAACCAGCCATTAGGCAAACCCCGCCCTCTGTGGCAAGTCATGCTGTTCTCGATTGCCACCTTAATGCTCTACTACGGCTGGTATAAGTGGATTATCCAAGAAGAATTGCGACGCTATAACGGCTATGGATGGTCAGGTACACTGTGCTTACTTCCCTTTGTTTTAGGTGTAGCCGTACCACAGGCTTTATGGGTACTTGACCCAGACGTTCCTGGATGGTTTGGTTGGTTTTCCCTACTGGGTATTGCCTGGATTTACATTGTCCAGTTTAGGCTGTACAGAACTGTCAACGAACTTTATCGTCGAGAAGGATTGAAAGAACCGCTTGTCGTCTGGTGGATTTTTGTCCCCGGTTTAAATTTAATGGTTGGCTTGAAACAAATTCATTTTTTGAGTGAGTACTGGAAAACGAAACAGGCAGGACTATTTGATTCTAAAAGACCTAATTTTGTGGCAGAAAACAGCCCAAGAGAATTACAAAGGCAGTGAACTGAAAATGAAAAAATTTACTAGCTTTGGTTACGGTAGTCCTAGCGAAAGCCAGTATAAGCCTACCGATTTAATCAAAATATTGTTATGATTTTGAACCTGATTTTTTTATAGAGATTAAAAAAATGGTTTCTACTTTTCCTAATCCCCATTCGGTCAACTTAGCTCAGATCAGACCCGATATTCAAGCATTGCAGCCCCAACTGGTGGAGTGGCGCAGGCATCTTCATCAGCGACCGGAATTAGCTTTTAAAGAACAGCTAACGGCTCAAGTGATTGCACAAAACTTGCAGGAATGGGGAATTGAGCATAAAACTGGCATTGCCAAGACAGGAATTGTAGCAACAATCAACAGCGATCGCCCCGGCCCAGTACTGGCAATTCGGGCGGATATGGATGCCTTACCCATTCAAGAGGCAAACGATGTAGCCTACCGCTCACAACACGATGGCGTCATGCATGCTTGTGGTCATGATGGGCATACCGCGATCGCACTCGGTACTGCTTACTATCTCACCCAACACCGAGAAGACTTTGCTGGTACTGTAAAAATCATTTTCCAACCTGCGGAAGAAGGGCCAGGGGGTGCCAAGCCAATGGTTGAAGAGGGCGTCCTGAAAAATCCCGACGTAGACGCCATTATTGGTCTGCATCTGTGGAACAATCTCCCTCTTGGCACAGTTGGCGTCCGAAGTGGTGCCTTAATGGCAGCGGTAGAATGTTTTCATTGCACAATTTTGGGCAAAGGTGGACACGGTGCAATGCCCCACCAAACTGTCGATTCAATTGTCGTGAGTGCCCAAATTGTCAATGCTTTACAAACTATCGTAGCTCGCAATATTGACCCCATTGAATCAGCCGTTGTTACCGTAGGTACAATTCATGCCGGTACAGCCCTCAATGTAATAGCTGATACAGCACGCATGAGTGGCACAGTTCGGTATTTCAACCCGAAGCTAGAAGGCTATTTTGGTAAGCGAATTGAGCAAGTGATTGGTGGTGTTTGCCAGAGCCACGGCGCAAGTTATGAGCTAAATTATGAGTCACTTTATCCGCCAGTAATTAATGATGCCAAGATGGCTGAACTTGTGTGCTCAGTAGCGTTAGATGTTGTGGAAGCCCCAGCAGGAATTGTGCCAGAATGCCAAACTATGGGTGGTGAAGATATGGCATTTTTCCTTCAAAAGGTGCCAGGTTGCTATTTCTTTCTAGGTTCTGCTAACCCTACTAAAAATTTAGCCTATCCCCATCATCATCCTCGATTTGACTTTGATGAAACAGCTTTAGGGATGGGTGTTGAAATCTTTGTTCGCTGCGTAGAAAAATTTTGTAGCTATTAATCCTACCTTAAGGTAGTTGACAACAATCTTGAAGCCGTCCCCATATAAATCTCTTTGAGTAATCACTACCCTGGGACGGATGAAATATCATTTCATTACTAAATCCTTCTAGTTAAGCACCACTCTAACATTTTGATACTCTCCCGTTAAAGCCTAACAAGTTATAACGGGAAATTTTTTATTCAATGAAGTGCCTTAGGTAAAGCTGATATAGAAAATGTTAAGTAATAATAAAAATACTTCCATGATTAAACCTAAGCTCGTGAAATCTCTTTCTGTGCCTCCGTCGATTAAAACCTTCAAAAGCTTGCAGTTGAAAACCCTCCTCACCGACAGCCTTACCGTCTTCTGGGGAGAGTGGTTGGACTTGCGAGTACGGCTTATACAAATTGCCGCCGCTGGATTGGTGTCTCCGCTGATTTACATTCTAGGATTTGGTTTAGGGCTAGGGAGTGCCCTAGACGCTGCCATGAAACCTGCGGCTGGTGACAACTATTTGCAGTTTATTTTGCCAGGAATGGTAGCGCTGTCGTCGATGACAATCTGCTTTAGTGGTACAACCTTTTCCATTTGCGGCGAACGGCTCTACACTAAAACATTTGAGGAAACATTACTGGTGCCTATACATCCCTTGGCGTTGTTTTTAGGCAGAATGCTTGCTGGAATTGTGCGGGGGATGATGACTTCAGGTTCTGTGATTTTAGTAGCACTTCTATTCACGGGTAAGATCTGGAGCTTTCTTAACCCCTTGTTTTTGCTATTGCTCGTGCTCAATTGTGCCGTGTTTGCTGGTTTAGGGGTGATTATCGGGTTAAATGTGAAGTCCCTTGAAGGAGTTGGTCTTTACAACAACTTTTTGATAGTCCCTATGTCGTTTTTGGGAGCAACTTTTTTTGACCCATCAACCCTACCAGTAGTGCTAAAAGTGATTGTGTATTTACTGCCGCTAACCTATACCAGTATTGGACTCCGGGCGGCTGCTTACCTACCGTTATCTGAGTTTCCTTGGTACTCTCTACCAATATTACTTGCTGCTGCGATCGCGCTCTCCATCATTGGTGCTTACCAATTTGCTCACCAGCAAGACTAATCGCAGTCTCTAATCAGCCATCAATCAATGGGTTATTCTCCATATAACTAATCAACGATTTTCCTTGATGGGGAAGACGATTTGGAGATTTCATTCTAAATCGCTAATTCCGAACTTCTCTAATAGGCTTCTGTCCCTGACAAAAGACTGAGCAAACGAGACTATCTTTATTACCCGCCTGTTGGTATTCCCACTTGCTTCATTGAGGAAACCTTATTCTCCATATTGCCTCTTTGAGATTGAGAGGTCTTTGTAGATAAATCCTTTAATAGTCTTTGGCTCGCCTTGTCCTTAGCCAAAAAGTGGTCGTTAGCCTTTTTAATCGGTTGAAGTTCGCTTTCATTAGATGTAAACAACCAATACCCATCAGACTGAAAAGAAGCCACAGTATTTAAATGACATTCACAAGCATTTCTATATCTTGTGCATCTACCACTATTAGGCTTAAATTCAAAAAACAGACATTTGATTGTAGCACATAGGTTAAGGGGAAGCTTTTCGCCCGAATCTTGCATAACTGATTTCTCCAAAAATAACTTTTAGTATTGAGAGAATACCTAACCGTTTAATTTCTAACAAGAGAATTGCATTAAACTAGCCTTAGTAGTATTGATGCTAACAACGCCAGTTTTGTTCCTCATCAATATTAGAGGTAGTTTGTTTTTAGATTTTGATAAATTAGGCTTTTATTTTTTCATCAAATAAATTTATGGACTATCGCCTTAAGGGTTTCCTCAAGATAGTCTTTGCCTGTGTCTTGTTTAAGACTACAGTAATGAAGCGTCACTGTTGATTGCCTCAAGGGTTGTTTCAAAACCACTATTAGGTGTCCACTGTACCGCACCATCCCGACCAGTCCAATAGAGCGGGATTTTGAGTTTTCTCAGTAGCTGCGCTGCTTCTGAGTCTACTGTGTTGGATGAAGCGATCGCGACTTTAGGTTTTACTGCTTCTAATAATTCTGAGGTTAAAAGCTCTCCAGACCACCACAGTACTTGGCTAGGTGGGAGACGATCAGTTTTTAAGAGTTGTTTTTGGTCATCTGGCTTAATTTCTCCCAGTAGTAACCAACTCTGCTGACGAATTTGCAACCGTAATATTGGTGGTTTAGCGTTTATCAATTCAATTGTTGTAGAACCAACTGAGGTTGATTGACCTGTTGACAGCGGCTGGTAGTTCCCTCGTTGCGATTGAACCGTACTAGCGATCGTAAAAGAGGCGGTAGAATCCTTTGTCTGGTTATTCGCTAATGGAGGTTGTGAATCAGCAATATCGTAAAATGTCTTAACTGGAAGACCCGCTAACAACTGAAGCCAGCCATTTCTGAGGCGAGGTTGTGAATCGAGAGCCACAGCCCAATCAATTTGATTAACACCCTGCTGCTGCAGAAAAGGTAGTACTGTGAAGTTTACTGTATCAGTTTCCCCACTGTTAACTAATGCGACTTGCGCATGGTCTTGAATGACCAAAACTTGTTCTTGAGCTGTAGCTAATACTGTTACTCGAAACTGTGCTGTTTTTGTTTTCCATACAGGTAGCGCCACTAAAGCTACAGCAAGCAGAGCTGCTAACCACCATCGTCGTCGCGCACGAGCGCTAATAGAGCTTATCCAAATTAACCCGTATAGTAGCAATAGTTGTATGAGGGAAATTGTCCCAAGTGCTACTGCACTTCCTGGCAACTCATTGAAAAATCGTACCAGCGCCATCAATATCTGAGTAGGATAACTTAGCACGAAGGCAATGGCGCTTCCTGCTATCGGTGAGATTAATGCGGCTAGGGCACTGATGACGCCACCAATACTAATAACGGTAATTAACGGAGCAGAAGTAATATTTGCTGCGAGGCTGTATGGTGCCACCATACCAAAGACATACAGTTGCAAGGGTAATGTCCATAGTGAGGCAGCAAGTGGAATTGTGATCAATGAGGTGATCGCTGGAGGCAGCCAGTCCAATTGCTTTGATAAGGGGGGTACCGTGACTAGCAATCCCAGTGTGGCTAAAAAGCTCAACTGAAATCCCAAATCCCAAATCCAAAGGGGATTAAATAAGAGCAAGAGGGTGGCTGCTACTAAAAGCGATCCCAATGGCTTTACTTGTCTTTGAGTTACAAGAGCAACTAACGCCCCAATGCCCATAAGTGCTGCGCGCATTACCGAGGGCTGCAATCCAGTTAAGCAAACAAAAACCACTAGGGCAAAAGTTCCAAGACCCAACTGCGTTTTTACCGAAAAACGCTTAGTTAACGCTACTACCAAGCCCAGAATCAAAGACGTTTGAAACCCAGAAGCCGCTAAAGTATGTGCCAATCCTGCCCGAACAAACTGGTCACGGATATCATAAGGTATATCTACCGCTCGATTACCCAAAACCATTGAGCTGAGGAGCTGTCCAGCCGGGCTACCAAGCCAACGCACTTGAGAGCGGGTTATTTGCTGTCGCAATACCCACCATCCCCATTTATGTTTTTGCTGTGTGTCAGACTCAGTGACTTGACGCCCACTGAAACCCGCGAAAGTACCTTCTCTTGCTAAATAAGCCCCAAAGTCAAAAGCTCCTGGATTTAACGTAGGTTTAGGTTTATATAAGACGCCTGTGACGGCAACATTTTGATCAGGATAAAGGCCAGTCGCCTGAAGTAGGGGTACCGTCACATATAACTTACCCGTCACTCCCTTACTGGTAGCACCGGTGTTGTTAATACTTTCAACCTCATTCAGTTGAGTAGCTTTTAACCAAAATTGCCCTCTTGAGGAGCGTGTAAGGCGGGGAATACTCTCAACCTTGCCCTGAACGGTAACGACTTGCTCTTGCACGGTGCCACTAGCTGATCGAACAAACTGGCTGATGTCATTCGAGGTGGGTTGCGGTACCCGCATTTGAAAGTAGATAGGCGCTAAGGCTGCAACTATTCCAGCTGCTATCCATAATCTCGCTCTTGGTCCAGTTCGCCAGAACCGAGGTACAGCGATCGCCGCGACTACTCCTAAGACAAATATAGCTACGCTCAGAAAAACGAAAGAATCTACTTTCCACAGAACGGCACGAGTCAGTAAACCTAGACTGGCTGTAGACAGTAGACCAAGAATAAAAGCCAAACTTAGTAGAGCACCAGTAGCAGGATTCATCAGATTGCTAAACCCAGCTTCAATCCCAGTACAGCATGAAGGAACAGCAGACAAAGTGCCGTGCTTCCTAAATAAGCATGAACAGTACGCATCACCGCTTTGTTACCCCCAAAGCCAGTCAATGAAATAACACCATTAGCTGCTAACAAAACTAGTACGGTTGAGCCTGTCCAGAAGTGTGGACTTTCCAGAATTGGCTGATGCTTCATGACTAATGCCAACAGTCCGCCAGTATAACCCGTTGCTAGGAACAGAAACATCCACGGTGCAAGCTTGCGGTGGTCAGATCGACTTTTGCTAGCGGCTTTGTAATCTGCTACTACCCGTCCGCGCCAGCCGGCTAACCCCACAAAGCTACCCATCACGAACACTACAATTGCCATCATCAATGGGTGTCCCCAATGTACAATTGGCTCAGGAATGCCTAAATTCCGAAATTGCCTGGCAATTGGTTCTAATAGCTGGCTCAAATTTGCCATTGATTTTAAACCCTCCTCTCATGTCTCAGGTCTGCTGTCTCAGCAGCAATCCTTCTGAACAATCTAACCAAGCTTAAGTTACAAGAGTGAAGTTCCAAAAATCAATCTAGTGGCTGCTCTTATCCAGTTTTGAGTCAACTACCCATACTTGACGCTACGTGCATCAGTGGCAACTCCTGCCGAATTTTGTTGAACTGGCAAGTTCTCAATCAACAGCAATCGGTAATAGTGGGAACCCCAGAGTTTCCCGCTGTTGCAAATAGAGTTGGGCAACTTGTTTAGCTAGGTTGCGAATTCTGCCGATGTAACGTGTGCGCTCCGTTACTGAAATAACGCCTCTCGCATCCAGTAGATTAAAAGTGTGAGAACACTTCAAGATGTAGTCAAGACTAGGTAGAACCAACCCACGTTGAAGCAATTGCTCGGCTTCTCGTTCGTACAAGCCAAACAGCGTAAATAACAAATCTGGATTTGATGCCTCAAAGTTATAGGCACACTGCTCAACCTCTCCTTGTAAATGAACATCCCCATAGGTCAGGCGGTCATTCCAGTGGATTTTGGTGAAGGCATCTACATTTTGAAGATACATAGTTAATCGCTCCAGACCATAGGTGATTTCAATTGAGACGGGGCGACAATCAATTCCACCACATTGTTGAAAGTAAGTAAATTGGGTAATTTCCATCCCGTCTAGCCAGACTTCCCAGCCAGTTCCCCAAGCTCCTACTGTCGCGTCTTCCCAGTTATCCTCCACAAAGCGAATATCGTGATCTTCCGGATGAATTCCTAAAGCCCTCAAGGAATCCAGATAAATGCCCTGAATATTGTCGGGTGAAGGTTTAATCAGAACTTGATACTGATAGTAGTGTTGGAAGCGATTTGGATTTTCGCCGTATCGTCCATCTGTTGGTCGTCGGCAAGGCTCAACGTAAGCAACTGACCAAGGTTCAGGCCCAATTGCTCTTAAAAATGTATGAGGATTCTTGGTTCCTGCCCCTTTCTCAATATCATAGGGTTGAGCAATTAGGCAACCGCGCTCACTCCAGAACTGATGTAGCGTAACAATCACTAACTGAAAATTCACAGATTCCTCCACTCAGTCATGCCCAAAATACATTGTTGCGCAAATGCTTTGTCATAACTGGGTTTTAGCGCGTCAAAATTTTTTTTAGAGAAAGGGTTGACACTTGTGGGTAGGGGATGTACATTGGTAAATGCGCTCAAGGGAAGCCCAAGCGACCCCAGCGCCCCGAACCTAGAAAAACTAATAGTTTGAAAGTTATACA
>DATNPH010000266.1:0-1898 GCA_036703315.1 Coleofasciculaceae cyanobacterium | reverse complement strand
AAAAACTGCCTTGGCATTAAGAGCTAATGCCAGTGTTGGTATAGCTTTAGTTGGATTGGCATGAACAATCAACAACTGGCTACCTGCCTGGGCATAGCGCTTTTTGAGTGACTCCAAACAGCCGATCATGTAAGTCACTCTCGCGGGTGCCACGTCGTCCCGTTCCAGAATATTGGGATCAAGGCAGAATACTCCCACTACTTTCTGGCTTTGTCGTCGAGCGGCGGCGAGTCCAATATTATCTGAAATGCGTAAATCGCGGCGATGCCAGAACAGAATCAGGTCAGACATTCAATCAATGCTTTGGATAGGTGGCTTCTGTCAGCTTAGAGGCTAAGAGGCTATATGAGTATTACAAGGCAAAAGGTTATCTTCATTGGTTTGCTAGATATTTCTTTGCTACACTCATCAATTGCTGGTCGAGGTCGATGAGGTAATCTCTCCCATAGGAACCATTTTCTAAATTTTCGATGAGATGAGCGGGAATGTCTTGTGTGGTTTCCTCACTGCATGAAGCTGCTGCTAAGGCGATCGTCGCTACTGTATCCACATCCCCGGTAAATGCAATGCAATCTTTGAGAAGTTCGCTCAAGGAATCATTTCGCACTACGGCGGTAATGGCTGCTCTAACGCTCATCCAGCCCTTTGACTTCACCTTTCCCTGCCACGGCTGCGACCAATCACCGGATACGTGAGCTTCTAGGAACTGCCCTAATTTCTTCTTTGACCCCAACTGGTAAATAAAGTAATGGGACATCAGAGCAGCAGCCCTAGCGGCATTAATGCCATCGGGCGTGTTGTGGGTGATTGCTGCCTGAATGGTTGCTGCCTCGATTACTTTCTCAATGGTTGGAAAAACACCGATGGGAGCAGCACGCATCGCTGCACCGCTTTTATCACTTGTCCAATTAATACCCTCTAGAAACTGGTGTCCATCCTGGACTTGTAGCAAATATTGGTAAGACCTGCTGGCATAACCTTCTCGCTGATCTCGCTTAAAAGCTGTGACGAACCGATTAGCTAGAACTTCAGGCGTCCAAGGTTCTTGAGCAACCAAAGTTTCTGCAATGGCTATGCTCATCTGGGTATCGTCGGTGTAGCAACCCGGTCTGATCTGATGACGGGGATGCTGGAGATAGTTGCTCAAGTCATTGTACAACTCGACAAACTCTGGGTCAGCGTATTCAAACCCCGCACCGTAAGCATCCCCAATTGCTAACTCCAGCAACATATGATTTATCGAAGTTTTAAGGATTCCGCGTCGATTTTATCAGAGCGTGTTAGCAGTTGTGGAGCTGGAGAATCTCTGCCTCATTTCAGGAAGGGACGCGCCAAGAAAAAGCTGGAAATGGATTTGGAATCAACAGGCTCACCATCAAGAATGCCTTGTTCTAACTCCTGCGGGGTCATCAAAACAGTTTCCATATCTTCGTCAGCATCTTGGCTAGGGGGTGCCTTTAGCTTTTCCAAATCCTGAGCCAGAAAAGCATAGATAAATTCATCAGAATAACCAGGAGCAACCGCAAATTCACCCAACTTTTGCCATGTGTTGGCGCGGTAGCCGGTTTCTTCTTCAAGTTCTCGCTTGATTGTCTCAGCAGGCTCTTCGTGACGTTCTACTGTCCCAGCAGGGAACTCCAAAATACGCCCTTGAACGCTAAAGCGATACTGCCGCACTAGCACTAGTTTGCCTTCTGGGGTTACTGGTACAGCTAGAGCACCGCCTGGGTGACGAATGCATTCCCAGTCTCCCTCTGATTTGTTAGGCAGACGTAGATGGTTAACTTCAAAATTAAATTTGCGACCTTGATAGACCAGACGTTGTTTCAGTAGTTGTGGAGGTTCTTGACCTGACGCCATAAGAGGTGTTCTAAGCTTGAAAGTTGTACTCCGGAGGA
>DATNPH010000255.1:0-19580 GCA_036703315.1 Coleofasciculaceae cyanobacterium | reverse complement strand
CACCAATTCCAAGCCGTTCGATAGCTAACCCCTTGAGATTTTGCGTAATCAGATAGTTTCATGCGGTAATCTTATCGACCCGTGAAGATATTACCGCATTTTTCTACAAAATTCTATATTATGAGGAAACGAGAATCATACTTATCGGTGATTAGGTTTTATGTGTTAGGTAGTAGGAAGGACGCTACAATCCTACTACCTTGACTATTTGTTTCATTTTTAAGACCAATTGGTATAACCAGCAAAAAGCCCAGCTGCTTTCACGGCTGGGCTTTTGTTGTGTTATCGAAGTGTATTTATGTTTAGGGTCTTTATAGCTTGCTGACCCTTATTTAAACTTATGTTAATTTTTATCAGGTTTAACGAATTAATTTGAGTTTTCTTTATATTTTCTTTATTTTCTTGGGATCGGTCACTAAAATCTAAAGAAAATATTAACTTCCCTCAAATAGGGACATAAGTGAGGTAAACCCCATGAACTCCTCAACACTACGTCAGCTCTGGAGTGTGATTGCAGAAGTCCAGATCGGTACTCTTCTTAAGCTCAGTGATACAGACCTGGTGCAACAGTTGGTCAATCGGCTTGAGAGTAGGAAACCGCTCAGCCGTGAAGAAACCAGCACTGTGAGCGCATATCTTCGCTCTAGAACGGAGTTGATTCGTGACTTAGCCCAAGCAGGTTTCTAGGTACAGACTCAATACCAATAAGTGGAATCACGTCGTTTCCGGGCTTGATAGTCCCGCTCCAGTATATTTCTGTGCTTTGAGAACATCCTGTATGGAGCGCGCCGCTCTGGTAGGGGGGTCAGGGGTTGTCAGCTTTTCGGCTTGAGGTTAAGCGCAGCTTATCAGAGACTAAACCAGAGCAGATAACATATCTCTTGCTTTCTGGTAAGGAACTTGTTACATTAATTTATATAAAGAAACAAATAAAAGAGAGAAACAGAGGGAAACGACATGTACACCACCGTTAATGAAGAAGGCATCCTGAACAACTACGCAAAAGATCCAGTTATTTCCTACGCAGAGTATCCTGCCGTATGGGAGCAGCGTCGCTATGCTCTTCAAGGTGCGATCGCAACTCTCTTCGTTGGCTTGCTAATTTTGACAACGCTTGCCGTTAGCTAACGACGGTACTGACAGCAACTCCAAGAGTGAAAGCTCAAACATTAAATTTCTCCTACGACAATTTTTACCCCAGCTTCCTATGAGAGCTGGGGTTTTGTTTTGGAAGGCGATTAGCTATCGCGATCGCGAAATGATTAGGTTTTAGGTATTAGGTAGCAGGTGGTAGGAAGGAGGCTACAACCTACTATCTTGAATATTTGTGTCATTTTTAAGACCAATTGGTATTATCCACCATTAGTCAACCGTATCGCGATCGCGCTCAACTTGTTCGTACACCTCGTTAAACAACGCCTGAATCTCTTGTGCTATTTCCCCTGGATAGGATTTCGCCGCTTTAGATACTAGCCAATCAAAATCCTCGCGTACATTATAAGTAATCTCGGGTTGAGATTTAAGTGTTGGTAGCCATGTGGTGTGTAGAGTAAACCCAAAATTGAGTTTGGAATGACTAAGTTTATAAAGAGGTTCTTTTCCTCCTTTTCTCAGGTCATTAGCATCAAAAATCCATATTTCGTTTTTATTTGACCAGTTTTCGCCAGTATCAGAGCCATTACCTTGAGCTGAGAAAAAATGGTCAGAATGAGTCACAACGCAAACAAGGTAACCTTCTGTAGAACCGTTTTCGCCGCGAGGGATAAATTGTGGAGAATTGGCGAAGTCGCCTGGAGGAAATTCAAAAGAGTCAGCAATGCTCAACATCGGCTTGTTAACCTCTGCTTTTGTCCGGTCGATGTGCACTCTGGATAACATTGCCGGAACCCCTTGTTTCGTCCTTTGCAGAACATCCTCTAAGTCATGCTTAGTATTGTATTTATAGGTGTTATATAAGTCATAAATGAACTTTGGAAGGGTGTCTTTCCAAGCTCCAAAACTGCTCCAGTAAATATCTTCAAATTGCTGAGTGGGTTGCTCATCTCGGTAAGCATATAATCCCAAAGCCCAAGTATGTTTGCGAGATTGGTCTAGACTCAGCAACTCTTCTTTTTCCGTTTTTCCCGATTCTCCATTAATCAGATAAATTGCTGGACGATTAACCGCCATTGCATCTACGAACACTCCTGCTACGTCTTTGAGCGATCGATACCCTTGAGCATCTTTATAAGCAGAGATATCATCACTTCGGATAAATTCAGCAAAGTCAGTAGCACAATTTAATGCCGCATGTAGTGTAATTTTGCCGTCCTTATCGTCGTAGTCCACTAGAAAGTGCGCTATCTCTCTCTTGAGCTTAACTGGCAATGCTTTAACAGAGTCTCCAGGTTTTACTTTGTCGAGTTGGTTACGCTTAACTATATATAACTTGGTGTAGGGCAGCAGAGGAAACGTTAAATATTGTCTATGGAAGCGTAACCAGGATAAAATCTTTTCCTCGAAATCTCCCTTACTTGATGCTTTAACCTTATAGTCTTGGATAAAGTTTTGTAAACTTGGCAGGACATTTCCTATCACAATTTTGAAGGCTGTATCTGCCAAGATGATATAGTTTTTAGTCAATCCAATCTGATGAGTAGTTTGTCGAATCTTGACAGGACGACCGCTGGGAAGTACCACTTTCCAACGCAAAATATCGCCTTTCTCATCCCAACGAATTAGATAAACTCCACTATCACCTCCTAGCCCCAAAAGTTCTAATAGTCCTAAAAAGAATTCAACCAATGGAGTTAATAGTCGCGTAAATAATCTGAGGAGCTTTCTCCAAATACTATATTTAGGGAGCTTTGCCGTGATTATTTTGAAAGCGTTAGGGAATAAACGCGACACTGAAAGTAAAGTATTGAGTGACTTCGTGACATTGAGAGTAAACATCTTACCCTGGTCAAAGTCAAAGGCAGGATGGGCTGAATTCATGACGAGCCGAAAGGGAACGGGCTTAGGCATTTTCAACATTTCATGCCAGTCTTTGTTCAACCCAACCGGAGCCACCACTTTGAGTGAATAGGGATTAATTTCGTAGGGACGACCCATATCCCAAGTGGCTAGCAGACGTTGATGGTTCTGTTTAGGAAATTTCAGGGGAAGAAATGCAGTATTCACTTGGTTGCAAGCGCCAAGTTGAGACGCTAATCGTGCAATACCGAAATTTCTGAACGGTGTCAGGTGCGGATATTTCTTTGGGTTGTCATGAAGGATTTTGTCAGCATAATAGGAAGGTGTTTTGACCAGTCGTGTGGTTAACTGTGCCTTCCCATCTTGGAAATCGAGACGATACACCATGCCATCACCGTTGAGCAGTGGAGTCCAACCATCCTTAGATGGCAAGACGACATAGTCATCATCTTCAATTTGATTATCTGAGCTAGCATTGCTGCTAACTTTGGGTGAAGCAATACAGCCTGCTGTGGCAATAAAAAATACAGAACCTGTTAGATCATCGGGTAGTTTAACCTCCTCTCCCGTCGTTCCATCTCTCACTGTCAGCTGAAGAGGTTGATGGTTCTCATCCTGCCCGTAAAACTCCTCTCGACTGACTGATAAAAGTGCTCTGGGTAAGCGATGCGATGCCTGCTGCGGTGCGTCAAGGCGGGGAATTGTTTCAGTTGAGTTTTGAATGAATAGGCTCATGGTAGTGCTATTTCTGGAGAGGAGTGATAGAGAATCCGCCATCTTAGCTTTGGCTAAAGCCAATTGCCAATGAGAATAAACGGTGACCAAAGGGCTGGATGATTGTAGTTCGTGTCAGTAATCATTTTGATCTGCGCGGCTCTGAGGGCTTGGGCTTTGGTCATGTTGGATTGACGCAATTGGCGGTAAAACTCCTCAATCAGCGGCACTGTGGCTTGGTCGTTGATGTACCACAGGGTTGCTAGGGCACTCTCGACTCCTGCCCGAACAGCCACACCAGCAATACCTAGGGCTGATCGGTTGTCCCCGCTAGCCGTTTGACAGGCGCTCAAGGTTAGAAGTTCTACGGGTTGCCTACGGTGCGTCGAACGTAAGAGGCGATCAATCTGCTCAATACTAATTCGTTGGTCGAATCCGACTAAAAACGTACTCTCAGCATCTACACCAAACTTGCCGTGAGTTGCCATATGAAGGATGGGGTAACTCTTTTTTTGAAGTTGCGCTTGCAAGTTGGAGAGGGTAAACGCATTATCAACCAGGTTGGTGCCCCCTAAAATCTGCTTCACGGCTTTCACTTCTGCTTGCACATACGTCAGGGGAGCAAAAGGTGGTTTCTCGACGGTTAAGCCCAGACTGAGGGCTTCTAGATTGCGCCTCTCTAGAGGTTTGCGGGGGGTAAGGCTGAGGCTGGGGGTTGTAGCGATCGCATACTTCTGAACTAAATAGTCTTTACCATCATGCAGTGCCGCCATTGGCACCTTCCGCAATACCCCATCATGAATAAACACCACAGTACTCGGCTTGATGGCTGCCAAATCTGCTTCCATGGGACGAATCAGCAGATTGTAAACGTTCTGCACTTGGGGCAGATACTGTTCCGTTTGCCGCAATTCCAAGAAATAGCGCAACTGGTCAATTTCTTTCTCGATCTCCTGCTTACCCATCGCCACCGGATAGGCTGTCATTGAGCCATTAGGCGATCGCAAAATCATTTCGGTTTGGTTATCGAGAATAACCGAGTAAACCACTGCAATATTGGCATCAGTTAAATCTGTATCATTCCCAGTCTGCGAAAGCGCTACCTGCACACACTCGTCACCGAAGAAGTTCTGCAACTCAGCCAGCTTGAGAAGTTCCAGGGTATTAATTACCTTGCTTATCGGGGAGGCGGCGCTATCTGAGTTTGCATTGAATTGAGATCTTGCAGCTGAGTGTTTATCCGCCAGGGAATTAATTCCCTGGCTAACAGCTGAAGTCCTCTTCAGAGGACTAACTCCTGAGTTCATAAAGGTTTTAGTCCATTGAAATGGACTTGAGCTATCAGCCGTGGAATTAATTCCACGGCGTGAGGGGCTATCTACCGACAATTGGGTAAGGCTTAAGTTAACAATTCTCTGCCTCTGTGATTTTGTACTTTTCTGCTCGTGCGATTGCTCTGATGTAGATTCCAGCAACAGTGCTATCAATTCTCGGTAAACTGGTTCTACCTGTTCACGGAAGTCAAGTTGCAAATCTTTGTTAGCAACAACAAGATCTCCTCGAATAGTTTGTAAAGTAGCGATCGCTTGTTCGTAAGCTGCGATCGCCTGTTCCTTTGCCCCAATCCCTTTCAGAATCCGTCCTATCTGCCATTGCCAGCGATACAGGCTATCGGGCGCATTGACTTGTTGAGCAGCAAACTGAGCTTTGCGAGTCAACTCCATAGCTTGCCCCCAATCACCTGCCGCCTGATGCGATTGCCCCAAGCTACCCAGAGCAAAGGATTCTGCTCTAGCGTCACCAATCGTTCTAGCAACAGCCAGCGCTTGCTCTAAAAGGGTTGGAGGGTGAAGGTTTTGTTTCGACGTTTCAACCTGCAATCTTTTTTCAACGTTCAACACTTGTTCTGCCAGGTTAATCAAGGCATAGGCTTTATCCCGTGAATCTGGTGCTGCCTGAAGTAACTCCCTAGCTCGGTTAAAATTTCTGAGGATTAAATCCTGCTCACTATGAGTTAGTTGTCCTTTATCAGTTGTTCGTTGTTCTTGTGAATTGCCATTGACAACTGACAACTGATGAGTGAGTACCAAGCGATTCAAATTCATCAATCCTCTGACTTCCTCTAGCTGCGCCACTCCTTGAGCCGCTTGCACACTCTGTTCAAAAGATTTTCTCGCTTCAGCTCTATCCTGTAGGAGCACTTGGTTTAATCGTGCTTCTTCTGTTTGATCACCCTCTAAGCCAGCTAAGTTGGCTTGGTAGGCATAACGGGTGGCTCTGCTAACGTAAACATTTCCCAGATTATTCAGAGCTGTGGCAATGTAACTGGCATTATTCAATTCACGGGCAATTTTTAGGCTCTCCTGATGAGCTGCCAATGCCTGATCATAATTACCTAAAGCCCAATGAGCATTACCTAAGGCTCCCTGCGCGGCGGATTGAGTCAGCTGCTCTTGGCTTTGACGTGTGATTTCAATCGCTGATTGCAATAGGGGAATTGCTCGCCGTTGCTGTCCTAAATCACTGTAAGCCTGGGCTTGTTCTACTAAGAGCTTGGCTAGGGGTTGGTATGTCGCCTGATCACCTTGAGAGCGATAAATTTGAATCGCTTGTTCCCACTGAGCGATCGCGTCACCCAGTTTACCGATTTGCTGATAAGCCAGTGCTAGATTAGTCAGAACAATTGCTCTATCTTTTACGGCTGAAATTTGTGGAAGTGCTTGTTGCCACAGAGCGATCGCCTCAGTAAATTTTCCCGCTTGATAGCGTTCAACTCCCTGCTGTACCAACTGCTCTTGAGAGGAAGAGGCAACCAAGGATGTCTCTACAGCCACGGCTAACTTATTAACGTTCTCAATTGAGTAAGCGTGAAATCCCAAGCACAGAAAAGTACTGGCTAAGAGTAAGAGACTCAAACGAAGCCAACGTCCTATAATTCGCAACATTGCTGTCAACTACCCAAGGTATGATAACTGTATTTTATTGAGAAACTTGAGAGTGCCCGTAAATTTAGAAAAAAGGGAGTGGGGAAGCAGAGAACGAACTTCCTGGAATGTGGATTTAAAGCTCATCCTTTTCAAGGCTTTTACGTTGGTAAATCCATGCATTTTAAACAGGTTTTGATTGGGACAGGTTTGCTATGCCTAAGTTGGAATTCTATGGCTTTGGCTGATGGAAATTCCTCTGATCAATTCCCCAAGGGTATCTTGGACGCAGCTACTACTCAAAACTCTTTTCAGCTAGCTCAGACTAATTTTGGTATTCCGCCGGGTATCCTAGAACCCACTCGTCCCAGCTTGCCTCTGCCTGCAACGCCGCCAGAGACTCCCACGCCACCCCCCTCGCTCACACCACCTCCCCAAGCACCACTAACTCCATCACCAGAATTGGGAGTCAAAGTCAAGGTAAAACGCATTGACGTTTTAGGAAGTACAGTCTTTTCATCAACAGAGTTAGAAGCAGCAGTGGCGTCCTTGATTGGTAAGGACGCCACTTTTGAAGAACTGTTGGCGATTCGTACTACGATCACCAAGTTATACACAGATAACGGCTACACTACCTCTGGCGCGTTTTTGCCTTCTCAAGATTTAACAGACGGTGTGGTGAGAGTTCAGGTAGTAGAAGGAGCGATAGAAAAGATTGATGTTCAGGGATTAAGGCGTTTGCGAACCAGTTATGTGCGATCGCGCCTTGCCTTAGCTGCCAAAGCACCCGTTAATATTCGCCGCTTAGAAGAAGCGTTACAACTGTTGCAACTCAATCCGCTGATCAGTAATGTGCAGGCAGAACTATCAACGGGAACAGCACCAGGCTTAAGTGTGTTAACGGTGAATCTGAAAGAAGCACAACCGTTAACCGCCGCTTTAGTGGTGGAAAATCGGGATTCTCCGAGTGTGGGTGAGATTCGGGGAACAGCAGCAATTAGTCATAATAATTTGCTGGGTTTTGGCGATCGCTTTAGTGCAGATTATGGCATTACTGAAGGAATTAATAGCTACAACATCAGCTATGCAATTCCCCTCAATCCCCGTGATGGCACCCTGAGTGTCAGCTATGGCAATAGTAGCAGTCGAATTGTTGAGGAACCGTTTTCAGTCCTAGATATTAACGCTGATTCTTATACCTTTTCCCTTGGTTTCCGCCAACCCATTATTCAGACTCCTACGAGTGAGTTTGGCCTCTCGTTATCTGCCGACTTGCGCCAAAGCCAAACATTTTTACTAGGAGATATTCCCTATTCTTTTTCACCAGGACCAGAAAACGGCAAATCTCAGGTAACAGCGCTTCGTTTTACTCAAGAGTGGGTTGATCGCTCTGCAACCCGAGTTTTAGCGGCGAGATCGCAGTTTAGTTTCGGATTAGACGCCCTAGGCGCTACCGTTAATAACACAGGCATTGATGGGCGCTTTATCAGCTGGTTGGGACAGTTTCAATGGGTTCAAGCCTTAGGTGGAGGGACTATCTTAATCGCCCGTACTGGTGCTCAATTCTCGCTTGACTCACTCTTACCTATCGAACAATTTAGTATTGGTGGTATTGATACCGTGCGGGGCTATCGGCAAAATGAACGAGTTGCCGATAATGGGATTCTAGGGTCACTGGAAGTGCGATTTCCGCTCATTCGCAATCCGGACGGGATTGGCACACTCCAACTGGCTCCTTTTTTTGACATTGGCACTGTTTGGAATCGCAACGGTAGCATCCCCACTCCCAATACCCTCGCCAGCATCGGTTTAGGACTGCGCTGGCAGCTTGACCCTTACCTTTCTGCTCGCCTGGACTGGGGAATTCCCCTCATTTCCATCAGCAATCAAGGCAATAGTCTTCAAGACAACGGTATTTTCTTCTCAATCCGCTATCAACCTTTTTGAACAATGAACTATAACAGTTCTCAGTTAAATACTCTTGCAACCGGATGGGCTTCTTCCTTGTCCCCTTGCCCCCTGGGTCTCCCTTGTCCTAAAACCGAGATTTTTGTATCTCCTCCAAGTGAAAACCGCCATAACGATGACTGGGTCTAGCTTCTGCTCATTAGATACCCAATTCACTGAATTAGGCATCTGATGAACGCAAACCAGACCCAGTTAGTTTTCGATCCTAAATTAGGACTTTAGCGTTTGCCCCGGTAAGGCACTTTGCTCAGGTAATCAATACTAGATGCTGAGAGATTTTGTGCGTAGTTGCGCTTGGTATTGACGGCGGCGGCTATGTCGAGGAACTTGCGAGGGTCGCCTTCGGCCAGCTGCCGTTCCTTGTATTTGCGGCTGTAGAACTTCTCCACGGTAAAGCGCCAGTCGGTCTTAACCGTACCAGCTACTTCGCGATAGTCTTCGCCGTAGCGGGGAGTCACCAGGTTAATGGGACGACCCTCCATCCGTTTGCGCTGATAGGGCACAATGGTATCCCCAAATGCTTGGGTGTACTCATCGCTGTCAAGGAGGACATCAACAAAGCCATGGAAGCCTAGAGTGCCAATCTTGATTGACCAAGCAATCTTTTCATCCTGGTTGTATGGCTCACGACCTAATAAGCGCTTCAGACAAATTTCTACCAATCGATAGTTATCATTTACAGCAACGACCAAGCTGTAAAACCGCTCTGACTTAGCGAGTTCCCGGATGAAGTCACGGACTGTAATTGAGCCATTAGCCAGCCGGGTTTCCAGTGTAATCTGGCGGTTGAATCTCAGCGTTTCATGTTCGCTGAACACTTGGCGATAAGCTGCCCAAACCAGTTGTTTCAGCTCACCTGGAGAATTTGTATCTTCCAGACGATAAATGTAGGGGGTATCTTCATTCTGGTCAGACTTTCCAAAGCTTTTGACCCGTTGGTTTTGTGTTGTCGGTCTGTAGGCAAGCAACGGCAGTGCCATTTAAAAATCTCCCTTCTAAAGTAGTTGACAATTCATATTGTCCCGCATCTGAAGCTCCCGGTATACGGCGTCTAGATAGTTATACGCCGCTACCGGACTGGAAAACTCGCGGCTGTATTAATCGAAACGGGTACTCCTGGCAGGTTTCCTTCCCGCGTCATGTCGGGAATTTTGATGTTATCGGTCTGAACGGTCACAGTATTGCTAACTGGTCGCGGATTGATCGACCGTGCCATCTCCAAGAAGTTACTGACAGCGCCCCACTTGTAACGCTCGCTTTCTTGCTTATCGCGCCAGTAGTCGCCGTAGCGAGGCGTCACCAGGTTAAAGGGTCGGTCTTTGTAGCGACGACGCTGATAAGGCACCGTAGTATCGCCAAAGTTTGTCTCATACTCTTCGCTGTCGATGAGAGCGTCAATGAAGCCATCTATGCCCTTGGTCGCAATCTTAATAGACCAGGCGATTTCTTCGTCTTTATTGTACGGAGCACGACCTAAAATGCGTTTGAGGCAAAGTTCGACGATTCGATAGTTTGAGTTTGTCTCAACGACCAAGCGGTAAAATGCATCAGTCTTCGCTAGACCCCGGATGAACTCCCGCACACTAATGGCACGATTCTTTAGTTGAGATTCCAGGTTAACCTGACGAAACGATCTGAGGGTTTCGTGTTCGCTGAAGACTTGACGGTAGGCTGACCAGATTAATTCCTGGACGTCGCTACTGTCAATGCATTCTTCGAGACGATAGAACCTGGGGGTGTCTTCGTTGGGCACTTCGTAACCCGCGACTCGCTGATTCTGCGAGGAAGGTTTGTATGCAAGTAGAGGTATTGACATGGATTAGTTGTTAGTTTCTAGTTGTTAGTCAGTTGTCTAGGGTTGATCGACTAATGACCAATGGCTGTTATTAAGTTGTGGGTGTTTTGTAAAGGTAGCGGTAGGGTAGAGCAACCTCTTTGCGACCCACCATAGCTTGTGGCGTAGCGGCTTTGCGAGTCATGTCGGGAAGCGGCTTACTTAGAGCTTGAGAGATTGCTCTGTCTCTCGTCCGCTGATAGTTCATCCCGCCGGGGCTAATACTCCGAGCCATTGCCAGAAAGGTGTCGGGAATGGCTTCACGAATTCCCCGTTGAACCGCCTGTCCGCTGATTTGAACTTTATAAGAGGGACTTTCTAAAGTAATTTGGCGAGCCCGCCAGTAATCACTGTAGCGGGGGTTAACCAAGTTAAAAGGTCGCTCGTTGAAACGGCGGCGTTGATAGGGTACGATGTCGTCGCCGAAGTTCTGACGGTATTCGTCGCCATCAACAACAGCATCGATAAAGCCATGTAATCCCTTAGTTGCAATCACAATTGACCAAGCAATTTGCTCATCTTTGCCATAAGTGGCGCGTCCGAGAAACCGTTTGAAAGTGATATCAACTAAGCGGTAGTTGGAGTTGGTGTCTGCTACCAACCCTCGATAGATATCGGACTTACCCAAAGCCCGAATAAAATCTGCCACGGAAATGCCTCGATTCCGCAGCTGAGATTCCAAGTAGGATTGGCGATAACTTTCTAAGATCAAATGTTCGCCGAAGATTTGCCGATAAGCCGCCCAGATTAACTCATCAATTGCAGAGTCTGAGGTTGCATCTGTCAACCGATAAATTTGGGGGTCATCCTCATCGGCAACTTCGTAGCCTGGAACTCGCTGATTCTGGGTTTTCGGTGTAATTTCAAGTAATGGAATAGGCATTATGCGCACTTACTCCTGTTGACTAGGGATATGGAAAAAATACAGCTAATAGCTGTGTGCTGATAGCTGTGTGTGGATAGCGCTTAGTTGCTCTTGAGCCATCAAAACTCGGCCTCGAACCGCTAAGTCTATATCTGTTTGAGCTATTTGAGCAAACCGCGCTAGGACTTGCTCAACCAAATCAGGATTGGCAGCTGGCTCAGAAGCTGCCAATCCTTGCAAACCCACAACAGCGGCGTAGCGGATTGCCCACTCTGGATCGTTAGAGAGCAACAGTAATGTCTTCAGTGCCCGCTCTTGGGCGAGTTGACGCTGTTCGGCAGGCAATTGAACCCAGCGTAAATTACCGAGTCCTTTTGCCGCAGCACGACGAACACTCGGCGCAAAGTCAGCTTCTGCCGCACTCAGCAGTACATCTAATGCCCGTGGATCGGCGATCGCTGCCAGTGCTCGAAATGAATAAGCTCTAGCACCGTAGTTATAATCATCAAGTTGCTCCAGTAGCGGTGCTACTGAAACATCACCCAAATAGACTAGCCCCTCAACAGCTGCCACGGCTGCTTCTGGGTTGTTATAGCCCAAAACAGTGATCAGCGTTGGAATCCCCGCCTCTAAGCGTGCCTCTGCTAAGGCTCGAACTGCAGCAACTAAACGAGAGGGGGAATCCGCTTGCTCGACTGATTGAATGAGTTCTAAAGCACCAGCAGATGTAGTCACGGTAGTTGAGTCACAAATTAATTAACAGAGATGTTCAAAAAGATTCAGCAGCAAATGACTACAGCAGGTTGTCCATCAGGGTCATGACCCGTTGGGCTTCAGGGGATAGAGAAATTGGCGACCGTTGCTTGAGCTGACTCTCTAGCAAGCCTTTGAGAGCAATCATCTTAAAGCTATTCTCTACAGCTGCCTGGGAGATCGCTTCTGCCGCCGGCAAATAGCCACTAGCACCCAAGTCTAATAAGACAGATCGACGCATTTTCAGATCGCTGCGTGCTAAGGCTTCCAGCAAACGTCTTCCGTAAACTGGGTCTTGGGTTAACACATACATGGCCCGAGCTGCTGCGTGCTGTACCCGTTGAATCGGATGTTCTAAGAAGGGTTCAATTAGCCCAATGGCTTCTGTTGCCTTCAGAGCTTCCAAGGCTTCTATAGCCGCTTCAGATGGTTTAGCCAAGTGCGGTCGTCCCGGAACCAGTTGAGAAGCTGCCGCACCCCCTTCTAGCAATTTCATTAGCGACGGAATACAAGCTGGATCGCCTAGCATTCCTAACGACTGAGCGGCTGCTTCCTGGACATAAAAATCAGAACATTCCAGGCAGCTAATGAGTGCTGGTACTGCACGAAGGTCTGCTAATTTGCCGAGTGCTCGGGCGGCATTGCGCCGTAGGGGATAACCTCCCAGTTCAGTTCGATCTGCCTCATCATCAAGAGCTGCGAGCAAGGCATCAACCACTGCTGGTTCGCCAGTAGCAAATTTGCCCAGCCACCAAGCAGCATAGTAGCGCAGGCTCAGATCAGGATGACTGAGATTAGCGATCGCCTGCTCTAGTGTTAAAGGTTCACCACCAGACGGTTCAGCTGGCGACGCTCCAGATTCAACATCCTGCTTAGGACTGGGTTCCAGCATGGTCTAGTACAAAGGGCTAAAACGGAGGATTACGAAATTAACTTTGCTGAGTTGGGTTCAACCTTATTGGTGAGCTTGCGTCGCTTCGCCTTTAGCCTGACCATCGCCTTCAAGCGTCAAGGGCTGAATGCTGACGATTTTTCCTCCCAATCGGCCAATCCGCTGCATTTCCTCGTTCATGCGGTTGTAGGGTACTGTGATAAATGTACTACCACTACGGCGAATGGGATAGCTGAGCTTCTCAGATTGGTAAGTCTGACGCAGTCCCTCGATCTCAAAGCGAAAGACCCGATTTCCTGAGTCACTAAGAGTAGCGCCCCCCAGTGCAGTTTGACCAAACATACTTGAACTAGCTCCTATTGAAGTTGTTAGTAATGAGTTGCTACTTGTTGGTTGTTGCTGGTAAAAACCAACAACCAACAACCCTTCAAGAATTAAGCGGGTGATACGCTGACAATTCTGCCGCCCATCCGCTGGATCTGCTGCATTTTGGGCAACATTTGTTCAACTGGGACTAAAAAGGCTGCATTAGTGCGACGAACCTTAGGATAGCCGGGTTGGCGGATGCCAGCCACTTCAAGACGATAAATTCGTCCGCTTTCTCCCCAGGAACCTCCAAGCGCTTTTGTTGGAGTATCGTCGCTAATGCCACCAAAATGGCTCTGACTGCTATTACCAGTCGGTTGGATAATGGTGGAAGCCAGATTTTTAGCGAGTTCGCGCATCAGGTGGGGAGATTTTCCTTCAGTTTGGGCGCGATCGCTGTTAGCATACCCACGATAGAGGCGGAACATGCGGGTAAATCCGGTCGTTCTTACCCCTGGATCGACTGAAAATCCACGGTAGTAGGGGACAAGGTTGTTACCAAAGTTCTGCTCATACTCGACGCTATCGATGTAGGAATCGATTTCTGTATCGTAGCCCTTCTCGTTGTATAGATTGAGGTGGTAGTTGATTTCAGACTCGTCGTAGGGAGCTCTCCCTAGCAGGTGCTTGTAATTTAGTTCAATAAAGCGAGTATTGGAATTGCGATAGAGAAACTTGTTTTTGTACAGCTCTGACTTGGCAATGGCGCGAACAAACTCTCGTACCGTGATGTTACCTTGCCGCAGCTGAGATTCAGCATTGGTTAAACGCTCTGATTTCATCACATAATCATTGCCCAATACCTGACGGTAAGCGCTTCGGAAGACTGCTTGAAGATCGTCTTCCGTCCAGTCAGGTCGTAGTTCCACCTTTGAGGAAGCATCGAACGCAGAAACGCCCAGCCTTCCTGCTGCTTTCAAATTAGCCGCTACTAAACCGCTCATGCTTTTTTCCAAGGGACAATTTTTAAGATTTATATAGTCAAAATGAGAAAACAATGCCCGGAAAAATTAGCAACTGCTAGCTCTTCGCGCCAACACTCGCTGATTCTTCCGGGCAACACGCCTTAAGACTAGCTCAGGGCGTTGATAGCGTAATCGATGTAAGCATTGGCTTCAACAGCAGCTTGACCGCCAACACCATGATTGGCTTTGATCCACTTCAGGGCTTCAACGTACCAGCTGTTGGATAGATCGAAGGTGCGATGCATTTCATCCAAGCCAGCAAGCAGGAATTCATCGAGTGGGCCGGTACCACCAGCAACCAAACAGTAGCTGATGATGCGGACGTAGTAACCGATGTCACGAGCACACTTGGATTTGCCGCGAGAATCAGATGCGAAGTTAGCGCCTTGCTGTTGGGTGGTGTAAGGGAATTTCTGATACACCGCGTTAGCTGCACCATCGACCAGCTTTTGGGCATTGGAGGTCAGAGCGCGAGCAGCTTCCATAGCGGCAGCAGCACGCTCGTAACGACCGTAAACTTGGTGCATTTCAGCATTGCTCAAGAAACGACCTTGAGTATCAGCAGCTGCGATCGCTTCAGTAATGGGGGTTTTCATCGTTAAACTATCTCCCTAATGTTTGCAAAGTTTCGACAAAATGTGATGGTTTGCGTCTCTACAAAAGCACGCTTGCTAGTTGGAACTAGGCAACAGCCGATGATGCACGATCAAAGTAGCTAGCCAGCTCAGACACTAGATTGCTGCAATCTCCCTTGGTGATACCGTTGGGGTCATTGGCGACTGCGATCGCAGCATCCTTCATCTTCTGAACACCAGCGGCAACAGAACCACCTGGGACACCCAGAGCTTGGTAGGTTTCGCGCAGACCATTGAGGCAGCGATCGTCTAGCACGCTGGAATCGCCAGCAATTGCAGCATAGGTGACATAGCGCAGGATGATTTCCATGTCACGTAGACAAGCAGCCATACGACGGTTGGTGTATGCGTTACCGCCTGGTTGAATCAGTTGAGGCTGTTCTTCAAACAAAGCACGAGCCGCGTTAGCAACGATGGTGGAAGCGTTACCTGTGATGCGGTTAACAACATCTAGGCGCTTGTTGCCGTCTCTGACGATGTTGGTCAGGGCATCTAGCTGCTCAGTGCTCAGGAATTCACCTCTGGCATCTGCTTGAGAAACAACCTTTGCGAAGGCGTCTAACATGAACTCAATCTCCTACTGACTTGGTTAAGTGTTGTTGTGATTAAAGTTTGGCTAAGCCCAGCTCACTCAAAGTCGTTCTGAATGAGATTCGGTATTGATCAAAGACGGACATTCGTTAAAACAGATAGTCAAGTTGCTCACTCAAGGCGATTGCCACTCAATAAACGAGTAACGACACCAACATTCATGAATTATGAGAAAAATTGTTTCTTTTATGAGAGATGAGCAGTCTTAATAAATCGTGTTTTGTTTAACTTTTGTCTGTGATTGACCCCTACAGCTAACTTTTATACAACGCCATTCAGTCTTTATTCGTTAAGATTCATTAAGTTTCCAGTAATTGAGCAAAGATGTGGGTGAAACCCTTGGCTCATAAGGATTTTAAGTGTCAAGCGCCTAGCGAATTAGGCGTAATTACTTAAGTGTTTATACTTATTGTTTATTTATTTTTACATTTTTGTTTTTTCTTAAGATTTCGCGAAACATAATCAGCTCAAGGGTTTCTTGAGTTTACACAAGCAATCGCTAGTTTGCGTTTTGTAAACTTTTTAAAACAAATAATTGGGCAGGGAGAGCATCAACTCATCGTTCCAGTCAACTTAGGCAAGTGAGAAATGCCGGGGGCGGGGATACATGTTAATGAACATTAGCCAAAAATATAAATATTTCTTAACATAAAACTTAAGATATATAAGTTTTATGTATTTTTAGCTCACCTCGTAGCCCGTCGCCTCAGAACTTCCAGTAGGGCGGTAAATGACTTTGGTATAGGGGCAGTCACCTCGATCCACTCCTGGGTGACAGGATGTAGTAATGTAAGCCGCCATGCATGCAGAGCTTGACCAGGGAGATTGACACCGACAGACCGACCAGCACTGTAAACAGGGTCACCAACAATGGGATGCCCCACATAGGCACTGTGGACACGAATTTGGTGGGTACGACCAGTTTCTAGTTGAAAATGCATCAGGGTGTAGTTGCCCAGCCGTTCTCTGACTTGCCAGTGGGTGACCGATGGGCGTCCTCCCTTTTCAACTGGCACCACAGCCATTTTTTTGCGGTCTATGGGATGACGCCCAATGGGTTGGTCAATTGTGCCACTGTCTGCTGATGGGGCACCGTAGACAACACCGAGATACTCGCGTCGGGCAGTTTTGGCTTTGAGTTGGGCTTGCAAGCTTTGATGAGCTTGGTCGGTTTTTGCGATCGCGATCGCGCCCGTCGTATCCTTGTCTAAGCGGTGGACGATGCCCGGACGTTGAACACCACCAATGCCAGCGAGATTTGGGCAGTGAGCAAGCAGGGCGTTGACGAGTGTTCCGCTTTCATGACCGGCTGCTGGATGGACGACTAAGCCAGCAGGTTTGTTGATGATGATTAGCGCGTCATCCTCGTAAAGAATATCTAGAGGGATGGCTTCGGGTTGTAAATCTAAGGGTTTGGCTTCTGGGATGGTAAGGGAAATGCGATCGCCCTGTTGTACCGTTGTCTTTTTGGAGGTACAGACTTTTTCATTTACCTGCACGTTGCTTTGTTCAATTAGCTGTTGGATACGCGATCGAGAAAGATTAGGTAATTGTTGGGAAAGATAACGATCAATACGCTCTCCCTTTTCTTCAACTTGCAAATTAATTTCTGTCACAATCGCTCTGGATCAATTCCGAGTTCTCGTAGTGTAGCTTGTAGGGCTTGCAAGTATGTCGTTCTTGCTCAATAGAGCTTCAGCCTGTTCTGCACCAAGTTCTCTACAAGGCACTTAACTCTTTACCTTAAATTAGATGACTTAAAACAAAGTCTTATTAATTATTAACAAGTAACTTTTATATATCTAAATGTATTGTACGCCACCTCTTAAGGACTGAGCTGATTACACGAATAATCTTGATAGGAACTAATGCTCAGTACTCAATACATTTGCTTTTGCTATAAATCTTTCTATGGATCTTAAGATAGATGCTAAACCCAATTTTAAGTATCAGCCTATACAGTAACGAGAGCCAGAATGAAAATGACTCTGCAAGCCTTTAAACAAACCTTAGGTGAGTTTTGCAAAAAGTTTTCTCCAGATTTGAAGCAGTGAGACTCTGACACGAAATTTAATATTTATAAATAAAACCCTTTATGGAGGTGAGAATAAGAATTTGCTTGGTATCTCTCTTCAAGTAAGCCTTCTAGGGATTCGGCTCGAGAAGATTTAACTAGCAGAAAAGTAAAAGGTATTGTGCAGTCGTGTAGGTGCAGAGGTTGGTTGCCTGGACTGTTAGGTATTCGATCTTAAATCTGACAAGATTGCTGTTAGATTTGCAGGTTAATATTTGCAAGTGACTCTCTCCAAATGAGCTTTCATTGGAGTTTGAGGTGAAACGAGTAGCGATCGCGTTTGGTCTTTTTGGTTTAGTCAGCAGTGCTCTTGCAAGTTGCGCCGCACCTCCCCAGAACACTCAAAGCAGCAACAAACCCGACTGGTATTGGTGCACAGCTAGCCGCTAAACAGGCGCAACGAGACGAGTTCTTTATGGTTGGCGTCGATGGCGCACCTGAGGCTCTAGATGCGCTTAAGCAGAACAATAGTCTATTTGCTGCTACGGCGGCTCAAGATCCATTTAGCATGGCAGCGAAAGCAGTTGAGGTCGGGAACAACATTCGGAAAGGGAAGAAGCCTGCCGATCAAAACATTCTAATTCCCGTCAAACTGATCACTCGTGAAAACGTTAAAAGGTACTTTTGCTCGATGAACCAACGCGAGGGGTGGACATTGGAGCGAAAAGCGAAATTTATCGAATTATTAGCGATCTGGCAACAAACGGTGTAGCCATTTTGATGATTTCCAGCGAGTTGCCGGAAATTGTGGGAATGAGCGATCGCATCTTGGTGATGCGTGCGGGAAGCCTGGTTGGTGAAGTAGGCGGCTCAACTGGGGAAGCAATTACACAAGAGAACATCATGGCTTATGCCACAGGGGCAACAGAGGTAGCTAAATCATCAGTCAAACAGAAGTAAGAACCACCAGAAATGGCACGAGCGATCGCTCCAAAGCGAGTAAACGTCAAGCTTGGAGAAATTTCATCCAGGTTGCCGGCATCCTACCGATTTTGGTCGCAATTTGTATCATTTTTCCGCTTGTCACGCCAAGCTTTCTTTCTCCAGGAAATCTGATTAATGTCATTCGGCAAGCATCCATCAACATTGTGCTAGCTACTGGAATGACGTTTGTCATTTTGACTGGAGGAATTGACCTTTCAGTAGGGTCAATTTTGAGCGTGACAGCAGTGGTTGGAGTGCTTGTTTCGCTAATTCCAGGTGCTGGTTTGCTCGCCGTACCCGCTGCATGGATTAACCCTGATGAACGTGTCCTTTTTCTGGCAGTTAGTTGTCAAAGGTCTTGTGATCATTATCGCTGTGACAATTGACAAACTTCGCACCCGTTCTAGCGCAGCCTAAGGGTTAAAAACGCAAGATAGATGAAGCATAGATAACGCTGACAAAGGAGAGCTATTTGGTGGAGTGATAACGGCGCGATCGCATCATTCCGCCGTGGAATTAATGATACTGTTGGCGAATTGACGAGGGGTCAGCCCCCTTCCCTCGTAGGGACACGGGGTGGAGGGTTAGGTTTTCCGAATTCGCCAACAACATCTTTAAATGCCTGGCTCTTTGAAGGGTTGGTGCAAGATTTAAGTTTTCATGCTTGTGAGCAGCAACACCCAAATTACTACCAGATTAGTTGGAGATTTAGGATAAATCCTGGTAATACGTCTTCTCCGGATAAAGGTGCCTGACTTTGTAGTATAGGAGCTAGGTAAACGCGCACGTTTGCCCCCAGCCGTTGGACAACCCCAACTGGCGGGGCACCCTTAATCAACTTCTACTACCTGAGTAATGGTGTATTCGCTTCTTACCCTTCTTTGTCCGCCGCTGTTGCTCAAGCCTTACAAGAGCTAGCTCTGCCCTAAGCTGTCTGAGCAAAGCACTATGACGTGCTTTATTAGCTTTGTTCAATTGATTCTCAACGGTAACGCGGGAGTCCCTAGGCTCAGCGTTAGCAGCCTAGGGAGGGATAGCGGGTTGCCGTAGGCACGGAGGCAGCCAATTATTTTAGTTTTAGACCGGACTGTTTAAATAAAAGAATAATTTGAGTTCTAAC
>DATNPH010000241.1:0-8698 GCA_036703315.1 Coleofasciculaceae cyanobacterium | reverse complement strand
AATATTGTAGGCAGGATGTTAGAGGCAAATGGGCGGGGTTTCTGGCAACCCAGCGAGGAGAAGTTGCAGAAGTTGCGGGAATTGTATGAGTTAACAGATGAGGAACTCGAAGGAGTTACGGTTTAAATGACTGCAATTAGCCCGAAAGTTGAGGTATCGGAAGAGGCGATCGCTAATTTATGAAAACTCAACCCAAGCAACCTCTATTTGGACTAAAACAGCTAACCGTACCACCAGGAAATACAGTCCAACTAAACAACATTAGTTGGCAAATGTATGAGACGATTTTAGAGGAGATGGGAGAAGGGTATGCGGCTAGACTTGCCTATAACAAGGGAACCTTAGAAATCAGAATGCCATTGCCAAAGCATGAACGAGCAAAATCCATGATTGGTGATTTAGTTAAAGTGCTACTAGAAGAACTAGAGATTGACTGTGAACCTCTTGGTTCTACTACGTTCAAAAGAGAAGATATGGAAAGTGGTGTAGAGCCTGATGATTGTTTCTACATTAAGAATGAAGCAGCTATTAGAGGTAAAGACCGAATAGACTTAACTATCGATCCACCACCGGACTTAGCAATTGAAATTGATAATACTTCATCCACTAGTTTGAGCAGTTACCAAGCTTTAGGAGTACCTGAACTTTGGAGATATAACGGGCGCGTGCTGCAAATTAATATACTTGAAGATGGGAAATATGTAGAAACTCAAATTAGCCCAAACTTTCCTGCTTTCCCCCTTGTTGAGGTAATTCCCCAGTATCTTGAACAGAGTAAAGCTATTGGGAGAAATGCCACAATCAAAGCATTTAGGAATTGGGTTAGAGAGCGACTACAGCAGTAATCAGCGATGTAGCAACTTTGGCGATAGATCGCGTGACGGTGTTGGATAAAGAACAAGGGAGGGGCACAAGTTTTACCTCAAGGCGATCGCTACCCCAGAAACTATATCTTGCGAGCCGCAGCCAGCAATTTCTCCATCGCCTTAGTCACGACATCCACCTCAGTATCACTAAGGTGACTTGCGAAGTATTTAGCAATGCACTGAGCATAAATCGACCACATCTGCTGCCGCATTGCTAAGCCTGCCTCAGTAATTACAGCAAAGGAACCACGGCGATCATTAGGACAGGACTCGCGGCACACCAAACCTGCGGCTTCAAGCCGATCAACCAAACGAGTCAAATTGCTACGCCGAAGAACGATCGCATCAGCCAGCTCGTGCAACCGTAGCTGATGATTGGGAGCATTCTCAAGCGTCCATAGCACATCGTACCAAGCCAGAGGTGGCAGTCCAGCTTGTGTCAACTCCTGCTCAATCAGGTCAACAAGCATTGCATGAGCGGTCAAAAAAAGCCGCCACGCCACATTTTGGGATTCATCCAGGTTTGTCGTCATATGTTAAGTATTGCAAAAAATTAGTTGCAGGTGCAACTAATTACCGTTAAAGTTAATTTAGTTGGAAATGCAACTAACGCATATGCAATTAGTTCATTAGCAACGATAACTTGCCTCTCGGAGTGTATGTCATGAAACGTGTAATGCTTAGTGGTTTATCGATTTTGCTAATTTCTGCTGCAACTGCACCGACGCTGAGAGCCGAGACAGCAGCACTCAACCCTACAACTTTAAACAGTCCTTCTACTGCCATAGCAGCGTTAACACCTTTCAATCTGGTATCTCTTGCTCATCGCGGTTACTTCCAGCAACAGGGAATTCCCAGTTACCTCGCCTTGACTACTGCTTACCATTCAAAACGCATTCAAGCTTTTGATCTTGTTCAAGCAGCGGTTAGGGCAAATCGACTTTCCGATAATTTCCTAACTGACAAAGGGTATCTAACAGCTGTTGAAGCGCAGCTAAGAGAACTTGAAAATATTCACTAGTACCCCGCTGAAAAACGAAGACCTGAACCTGCTGTTCAAGGTGGGAAATGAGGAAGAAAACGCTCCTAGCCACTACTCCCCCTCAAAGCCTAATTTATCTCAGCAGTAACGCAAGGCGAATTATCGAGCTAATTAATGATTCTGCCATCAAGCAAAGGAGACTCCAATGAAGTTATTGATAAACGGAATCTGGCATGCGAATCATCCAGATTCTGATGAACTTCGCGCCCAAAGAGCGCAAGTCAGAGAACGCTTTTTCCATAACTATGTGACAGCAGATGGCTCCTCTGGTTTCAAAGCTGAACCAGGACGCTATCACCTCTATGTTTCATATGCTTGTCCTTGGGCACATCGCACCATCCTGTTCCGTAAGCTCAAAAAGCTAGAGGGCATAATCTCTATGTCTGTCGTCGATCCAGATTGGGGTGGGGCGGACGGTTGGGTGTTCAGCAATGGCAAGGATTGCATCCCAGATACGGTGAATGGGTATGACTACCTGTACCAGATCTATACCCACGCCAAACCTGACTTTACGGGAAAGGTGACGGTGCCAGTGCTATGGGATAAGCAGCTAGAAACGATTGTCAATAATGAATCGTCAGAAATCATCCGCATGCTCAACAGTGAGTTCGACGCATTTGGCGATGTGACTATAGACTTTTACCCGCAAGAACTCAGGGCAGAAATCGACGAAGTTAACACCTTCGTTTTAAACCGGGTAAATATGGGAGTCTACAAAGCTGGGTTTGCAAGTTCTCAAACTGCCTATGACACAGCAATTGATATTCTGTTTGATGCGTTGGACACGCTGGAGGTACGACTGTCTGGCAGCCACTACTTAGTGGGCGATCGCCTAACCGAAGCAGATTTACGGTTATTTGTCACCTTAGCGCGATTTGATGCCGTCTATTACGGAGCCTTGAATTGCAACCTGCGTCGTCTGGTAGATTATCCTAACCTGTGGGATTACACGCGCCGCCTGTATCATCTTCCTGGTGTTGCCGATACCGTCAAACTCGACCACATCAAGCGTCATTACTACGACATCCACGAAGGATTGATTAACCGCCGCATTGTTCCCAAGGGACCGCTGATAGACTTTGGCACATTACCAAATCGCTCTGCGCTTTTAAGTTGGTAAGCTACTGTACATCTAATTTGCCTTCTGGTAAGAGGCACAAGCAAGATTACTCTTCCCACTCACCACTCCCTATTTTCAGGTTAGAGTAAGCCACTAGGCTCCTGGTAGCTGACTTTTTCGCTCTAGCAATATCGCTCTTAATCCTGCTGCCTTAGCCCCTTGCAAGTCTTCTTTTGAACTATCCCCAATGTGCCATGCATCCTTAGCCGCGCAATGATGTTTTTCTAAGGCAACAGCAAAGATCCGGGGGTCAGGCTTGGCAAAACCCGTCTCTGTAGAAATCGTGACAGATGTAAAAAACTTGTCTAGTTTCAGCGCTTCTAAAACGTATCGGATACGGGAATCAAAATTAGACACAATACCCAACTCAATACCAAGCCGTTGCCACTTTTCCAAAGATGGGAGAACATCGGGATAAATAAACCACGGTTGGGCTGTGGCGAAGTGGTGGTAGAGTTCGTCAAAAAAATCGGTAAAGTTGGCAAACTGGTCATGAACGCCGACTTGTTGGAACGTGCGTCGGGCAATCACAAGCCACCACTCAAATTCACAGTGAGGAATTTCTTCAGGGGTTGATCCTGGAAAAACCGGTGCTTTAGAGGCAGCAAATGCTTTGAGGAAGGCTTCATTCAAGGATTCAGCTGGGACTTGAACACCAAATTGCCCAGCGATCGCGCTATATACTTCGCCTACACTCCCCCGGACACCAAAGAGTGTACCGACGGCATCGAGAAAAATAACTTTCGGTCGTTGCATAGTCATTAGTTGCTAGTCATGAGTCATGAGTCATTAGTTGTCAGCCATTGGTAAAAGACAACTGACAACTGACAACTAACAACTAATAACTATCATTCTCCAGCCAGCAAATCTAGCACTGGTTGAGCAATCCAGTTAAAGCCAACTTTCAGCTTGTGGTCTAAAGTAGGCAGTCGATACAGATAGGCAAGACGGCGAGCGATGTGGGCGAAAGGTCCATCCAGCGACACGCCTAGACCAGTAAAGGTTGCATTGTCTGTCCCCAACGTGATCATCTCCCCTAAGTGCTGATAGCGGAAGGGAAGTAACGGACGCCCAGTCAGGGAAGCCCAAATATTCCAGGCGGTGTAATCTGCCTGCTGGAACGCCGATTGAGCTGTATTGGGAACTTGCTGACCTTCCGCATCGCGACAATCGGCTAAGTCTCCCAGTGCAAAGATTTCTGGATGGTCTACCACTTGTAGCGTTGGTGTCGTTGTCAACTGACCCCGTTGGTTGTGCTTGAGAGGCAGCGATCGCACCACCGGAGCAACTTGTGTGCCTACTGTCCACAGCACCAAATCAACAGGGATAGTATCCACCTGTGCTTTAAACAACAGTGAAATTGTGTCTGATCCAATAGACTCAACAGCTGTTTCCAAATCAATCCAGACGTTCCGCTCCTCCAAAGCGTTCTGTGCTGCCTTCCGATTGAACTCTGGAGATGTTCTGAGAATCGTATCACTCAGTTCAATCAACCGCAGCCGTCCACGCTCTCCCAATCGTTCTGCCAGCTTGCAAGCCAACTCAACCCCACAGTAGCCTGCACCGACAATGGCAACCCGGATTTTATCTTTGTCGGACTCTTCCAAAATCCGCAATCGTTCTTCCAGGCGATAGGCATCAGTGATGGAGCGGAATGGGATAGCATACTCAGCCACTCCGGGTGCCATATCCAGAGGTGTCTCTCCCCCCAGCGCTAACACTAGACGTTCATAGGAAAATTCTGGACCATCTTGCAGTTGTACTCGCTTTTCATCTACGTCAATTCCTGCTACAGAAGCCTGAGTGAAACGCACACCCGTGTTCACCAACAGCTCCTCAAAGGGTGGGGCGATTTCCCAAGTTTGGAGTTCACCCGTCAGCAGTTCGTACAGTAGCGGCGAAAATAAAAACCGATCATTGTGATCAACCAGGACAATTTCTGGTTTTTGGGGCTTTTCCCAAGGCAGTTGGCTCAAGCGCAGAGCCGTGTAGAGACCCCCAAAGCCTCCACCAAGAATACAGATACGGGTGGGTTGTTCAGTCATCATTCAAAGCACGGGCGTCCGAGCAGGGCAACTTCTTTCAGGATAACGAATACCCTTTGGGTTGAGACTTGCAACGGTTGAATTCTTACAATTGTGTTGCAAGAACTGATCCAGAGTGAGGCTACCCAGAACAACATGCGAGAACTTTACCCGCCCGTTGAACCCTATAAGGAAGGGAAGCTACAGGTTTCTGAGCTACATACTATCCATTTCGAGGAATCTGGGAACCCCAAGGGTAAGCCAGTTGTTTTTCTGCACGGCGGTCCAGGGGGTGGTATCGAACCGATTTATCGACAGTACTTTGATCCGGAAAAATGGCGGATTGTAATTTTCGCTCAACGGGGTTGCGGTCAAAGTACGCCTCATGCTGAATTACGAGAGAACACAACTTGGGATTTAGTTAGTGACATTGAAAAACTACGGGAACATTTAAGCATCGAAACCTGGGTTGTCTTCGGTGGGAGTTGGGGAAGCACCCTTGCACTCGCCTACAGCCAAACGCATCCTGAGCATTGCAAAGGATTGATTCTGCGGGGCATCTTCATGTTGAGACAAAAAGAGTTGCGCTGGTTTTACCAGGAAGGTGCGAGTTACATTTTCCCTGATGCGTGGGAGGAATATCTTAAACCGATTCCCGTCGATGAGTGGGACGATCTGCTCTCGGCATACTATAAACGATTAACTAGCGACGATAAAGAAACTCGACTCGAAGCTGCGCGTGCTTGGTCAATTTGGGAGGCAAGTACAAGCAAACTCTATCTATCTCAGGAACTACTACAGAGATTTGGTGATAGCAAATTTGCTGACGCCTTCGCCAGAATTGAGTGCCACTATTTTGTTAACCGTGGATTCTTTGAACGCGAGGAACAGCTACTGGAAAATGTTGACCGCATTCGTCATATTCCGGCTGTGATTGTTCAGGGGCGTTACGATATCGTTTGCCCAATGATAACAGCTTGGGAGCTACATCGGGCTTGGTCAGAGGCAGAATTTATTATTGCCCCTGATGCAGGTCATTCTATGACAGAAGCCGGTATTCGCACTGCCCTGCTAGATGCTACGGATAAATTTGTAGGGTTGTAAAAAAGGCGCGATCGCACTCGATAAATCTTACTTAGTGCGATCTTGGCTTGCCCTGGTTCTGTAGGTAGGCGACTGTATCGACTCCAACTTGAACAAGGCTATAACCCAGTTCTGCTAAGTACATGAAGCAAGCCTCCTGATCGTCTATAGATAAGAGGGTATGTTCAAAGTTTATAATGGGTGGCTTAACTAAATCGAAGGGAATCATTTTAAGAATTTCAAAGTCATAGCCAAGGGTGTCAATTATTAGCAAGTCTAACTTTTCTACTTTGTGTTTTGATAGCAAAGTTTTGAAGGTGACGGCTGGTACAGTAATTTCCTCTACTAAGGTTTCAATATTAGTGGGAAGGTTCAAGTTTTTCTTCTGATCAGATAATAGATCTAGAATCCTGTTACGATCCAGATTAGCAATCTGATAGCACCACATGGGAAGTTTAGGTTCCTCTTCCCGAATAGCATAGAACCTAACAGTTCCATCCTGATCAAAAACTGCTGAGTTCTCAAATATCAGTTGTCCTTCACTTTGATAATTTTCTATTAGCTTTTTGAACATTTTGGGTTGTGGTTCTACCAGTAGACCCCGTAAACGATACTTTTTAATCAGTTTATTGATCGGATCAGCCGTTGTACCATCATTCGCGCCAATTTGAATAAAAAATATGTCTTGCTCTTGCTTAAGATAATCTTGCAAGACTAAATCCAGCACATCGATAACAGGGTAATTTATAGGCTGACGAATCTTTGAAATTCTGTAACCAAGAGAATTGGCTGTCTTCTGAATAATTTGCTTCATTGGGATAAAAACTCAAGAGAGCAAAGAGATGAGCAACGAATCAATTATATTATTACAGCCAAGCTAAATGAGCCATGAAAATCCTCAATTTTCAAAAGCTTTCAATAGATAAAAATCGGTGGCTTTCGGATTTCCAATACCTCTTCAATTATTTTGTGTACTTAGTTTCAACTCACAGCAAACAGCTGATAACTTTCTTCTGGCTTTTCTTGTGCTTCATGCTGCTTCAACGCCTCCAGTTGCTTAACCAATGGCTCTCTTACTACATAGCGGTAGTTAAAGAAGTGTTCGCCTACTCCCAAAGTGGTTATATAGTCATGAGTAACCGAGGTTGGTTGAGTGCGATCGCCATGACTTGCCACCAAAAGCGAAAAGGAAAGGAGATTTTGCTCACCCCAAACATTACTGTTTGTATTCCCAAATTTGACTCGATTTTTGTCAATATTTATTAAGCTAAGCCGTCTCCAACCAATCAAAAATTCGGTCTAACTGCTCCAACGTCACCAATCCGTACTGCCAAAGAATCATCGGCAAGAGATTGGGAGCATCGGGCTGATGACGCACAGCCAGGTCAATTGAAGCGGACGGAATCGCCAACTCATCTCGTAAAAAATCTATTAACCTTTGGATCCGTGTAGATTTCATTGACTTCGTTGGGAGAAAAGAATCTTTGACCATCTAGTTCTAAAAACTGTACCGGGAAATAGCAAACCTTCGAAAATCACACTTTAGAAGACTGGCTCTCTAGGGCTTTACGAAACTACTCAAATCAATTGGCTATTCCGGAGACTTCACCAAAACTTTGCTTTAACGTATCCCGTCTATATGAAATTAAAATAATTGTGGATACAATGGCTATCTTAGTTTCTCAAGAAGAATAATGCTTCACCTGATGGGATGAAAAACCCGGCGATCGCCTATGACAAAAGTCATAGTTGGATTTACGGCTTTCTCCTCTTGTGGTGAAAGATTGAAAATTCCTATTATGATGGCGTGTTGCCTCAAAAATTTATAGGGAGATACACTAAAAATCAAGCCTCAGCCAGGCGATCAGTAATCCACAGCTTTTTCATCAAGTAAAAGTTTTGCATCTGAATAACCTCAACAAATTTTTGTAGCTATGAAATTTGTCAGGTGCAACCTCGAAGTTTATGCAGATGACTACAAAAATTTCCTTCAACAGCAAAGCTAACTATTCGTTTATAGTGTTTCAAGATTGTTGAGTTGAGCCTGTGATACAAATCACATTTTTGAATTGCTAAAAATCACTCAAAAACATTACTCAAGTCTTTTGCAAAAGTCAAAAGTTAAAAGTTAAAACTAGTGAAGTTAATACTTCCCATTCTTCATTGCCCCTAATCCCCAAAGGGGGTTCGAGTTCCCCACTCGCAAGTAGTGTGACACTTAACCAGTGGCGAATATGGGATTTATATATCGCTGGTTAGGATAAAGCGCCAATCGGTCTCGTCCATGCCGTGACTAACTACGCTGGCGCTTGCCGTTGGATAGATACTTCGAGAGGCAAGTGCCAGTGCCAAATCGTCGTTCTCTGGCACACAAAACATATGCACATATCCCGGTAAGGGCTCTGAAATGCCCTTGTTCGGTGTAGCTCCCCACTGGACATGCAGCAGTGGCAAGATTTGCTTAGTACTCTGAAGTCTCAAGTCTTTCACTCCCTGAAGTGACAGATAAGAAATTGTGCCTCGATGTTCAACGAGCAGAGGTGTCAGAACGTGCATATCTTCT
>DATNPH010000235.1:0-14937 GCA_036703315.1 Coleofasciculaceae cyanobacterium | reverse complement strand
GCTCATAAAATTGATTAGTACAAATGTACTGAGTTACAGTAAATATACTTTAACGAATTTAGATAGTAGGCTCAAGTCAACTTTATCCTGATTTGCTCTTCAACTACCAGAATGATGCTGGGAAATGGGATCTAGACACTTTCACAGGACAAATTCGTCAACCTGACTAGACTCAGGATAGAAAACGTAATAGAATCCACCTCGGTTCCATTTCCGTTAGAATTCCATCACACACAACAGCATTTCATTTTGGGGGCGTAGAAACGAGTGGGTCTTTTCAGTCGCTTTTCCTTATCCCGGGACATGGGTATCGACCTGGGCACTGCTAACACCCTGGTTTATGTGTCCGGCAAAGGCATTGTTCTCCAAGAACCCTCTGTGGTTGCTATGGATATGGACACAAAAACCCCGCTAGCCGTGGGCGAAGATGCCAAAAAAATGTTGGGGAGAACTCCCGGCAATGTGGTGGCCCTGCGCCCCCTGCGCGATGGTGTCATTGCAGACTTCGATGTCGCTGAGCTAATGCTTAAGCATTTTATTCAGCGAGTACATGAAGGAAGAACCTTGGTTTCACCTCGTGTTGTCATTGGCATTCCTTCGGGTGTCACTGGCGTAGAACGACGAGCCGTTATGGAAGCAGCATCTCAGGCGGGTGCCAGGGATGTGTACTTGATAGATGAGCCGGTCGCTGCCGCTATTGGCGCTGGACTACCAGTGGCTGAGCCTACGGGCAACATGATCATTGATATTGGTGGCGGCACCACAGAAGTTGCCGTGCTTTCTTTGCAAGGAACGGTTTTAAGTGAATCGGTGCGCGTGGCTGGGGATGAGCTTTCGGAAGCCATCATGCAGTACATGAAAAAAGTCCATAACTTGGTGATTGGGGAACGCACCGCTGAAGAAATCAAAATTCAGATCGGTTCAGCTTACCCGACTCATCATGATGATGATGCAAACTTAGAAGTGCGGGGTTTACACCTGCTTTCTGGTCTGCCGCGAACCGTTACGATCAAAGGACCGGAAATCCGTGAAAGTATGTCAGAACCGCTTTCTGTGATTGTTGACGCCGTGAAGCGCACCCTAGAGCGGACGCCTCCGGAACTAGCGGCTGATATTATTGATCGCGGTATTATGCTGGCGGGCGGCGGCGCTTTGTTAAAGGGCTTAGATACGCTCATCAGTCATGAAACAGGGATTGTGACCCATGTGGCAGCAGACCCACTGAGCTGTGTAGTTTTAGGAACTGGTCGAGTTCTAGAAAATTTCAAACAGTTAGAGCGGGTGTTCAGTGGACGTTCCCGCCACATCTAGTCGTCAATTATCAACAACTATTAGCTTTGAGGAGTTTTGTTCTTAGCCACATGAGCCGTCTACCTGCACTATCGGAACTCACACGTCAGCCAAAAGCTGGCGGTTGATAGATAAGCTATGTTTATACTACGTCGGTGGTGGGACCGAAATGGGGTAGCCATTGTGCTCGGGGGACTAACTTTGAGTGCTGCCTGGTTAGTTCGCCAAACTCAGGGAGCAGCACTTCTTGAGGCTTACCAGTTAGTCAGCCGCCCCTTTCAATTAGGTCCTACGAAAGAGGAGCGCCTCACTGATGCGCGAGTGATAGAACTGCAACAGCGATTAGTCGAACTTGAAAGCCAAAATCAGAAGCTAAAAGAGCTATTAGATTATTCTAAAACCCAGAAACAAAAAGGGACTGTTGCTCAAATTGCGGGGCGTAGCGCTGACCACTGGTGGCAACAGGTAACTTTAGGTCGAGGCAGTCAGGAGGGCATCAAGGTCGGCTTTATTGTCATGGGTCCTGGAGGCTTAGTAGGTAGGGTGGTTAGTGTGACACCCAATACCAGTCGTGTCTTGCTAATCAGTGATGCCACAAGTCGGGTGGGAGCTGCGATAAGTCGTAGTCGTAGCATGGGTTTCATGCGAGGACAAGGGTCTAATCGTGCTGTGTTGCAGTTTTTTGATAAAGTACCCGATGTTCGTCGTGGTGATGTCGTGTCAACATCATCCGTAAGCCAACTTTTCCCACCCGGTTTACCATTGGGACGTGTGGAGTCTGTCAATCTTGACAAAAGTCCAGCGCCAGAGGCAGTCATTGAGCTGACGGCACCAGTTAGTTATTTGGAGTGGGTAGTCGTTTATCCGCCGTGAACAATCTTTGTGCTAACGGCTAATGGCAGTGAGCAATTAGCAATTAGCAATTAGCAATGAACAATTAGCAATGACGACTAACGTTTCTCAGTTTTCACCTTGGGCTCGTCAAATCCTCAATTGGGTAGTAACTGTTGGGTCAGTCATCCTTTGTTTGATGATTCTACCGACGCGTTTACCAGGGATGGAATTGTTGGGAATTGCACCGAACTGGCTGTTGATTTGGGTGGTTGTTTGGAGCCTCAAACGCACTCCCCTTCAGGGAGCGTTAGCAGGGCTGGCGCTGGGACTGATTCAAGATGGTATGACCTCTCCTCATCCTACCCATGTCATAAGCCTAGCCTTAGTGGGAATTTTAACGGGTCGAATTCAAAAGCAGCGATACATTCAAGAAGATTTTATTTCGGTAGCCTTAATTGTCTTTGGCATGGCGGTTGTTGGGGAGACGGTGACCGCAATTCAGTATAGTATTCAGGGCGATCGCAGTTTGGCAGAAATTTGGTCTGATCACCAGCGCATTGCCCTCTCGTCCGCAATTCTCAGCAGTCTCTGGGCACCAGTAGTTTACTATCCCCTAAATCGCTGGTGGGAACAGATAAATATAATTGATCAATCATGATCTATAAAGTGTGAAGTATGAAGTGTGCAATTTCAGCCTAGCCTGTGGGAACGCCTACGGCTCATACTTCAACGTTCAACCTTTCCAATAGGTAATGGGTGGCGGCAAGTAAATCGTTGTGGATACGAGTTGGCTGGAATTGCTTAAGGTAAGCCTGAGAGCGAATGCCGCAAGTGAGCGCAATAGTAGGAAGTGCAAGCGCTTGCCCTGCTATGATATCGGCTTCTGTATCACCTACCATCCAGGCAGATATCGGTCGCTCAACTAGCAGAGATTGTTCAGCAAGCGCTTTGGCTAAAAGTTGTGTTTTCAACTCAGCTTGATTTTGATAAGCAGCATCGCGATCGGCGGTTCCATAAATGCCACTAAATAGACGAGTCAAACCGTGATTTCTCAATATTTGTGTAGCTTGTGTCTCGCAACGTAGGGTCACTAACACTAGTTGAACCCCCTGCGAATGTAACAGAGCTAATGCCCAACTCACTCCGGCTTGGAGCCTATCTTCCCTCAATAGGACAGGCTGATTTACAATCTCGATCACGCGTCCCAAGAAGAAATCGATTTGCTCCCCTCGCAAGCCTGAGCGCATCGCAATTTCTACGTCAGGGACACGGTTTTGCTTCATGTTCCAGAACTGCTGTTTCTCAAGCCGATGGATAGGTAAGATTATCCCCTTCGCCTGGTAGGAAGCTTGAGTATCAGCTAGCCCTAACTGATATGTCTTGTAGTAGCGATTTGAGACATCGACAAGGGGACCATCAAAGTCGCAGAATACGGTGACCTGTTGTGAAAAAGGGGCTGTATTTTGACGCCGATAGCGTTGGGGTGGTTGCAAATCTGAGGCAGCAACGCCGATCATAAATCTTTAACTTAGCTAGGCTTTTTGAAACGCTTCTTTACACCATAGCAATTTAAACATAAATTTTAGTGCACTTTTTTCAATATTTTGTATTGAACTTCCCTATCTCAAGAGAAAGATTAATTAAACATCAGCCCTTGAAGACAAGCTGTCTATAGCTGTCTTAATATTTCCTTGAGTAGATGATTAACAATCCCCGTCCTATCATTAGGGATACAACAACCAGGTAGCTAGCCATGAGCTACTGCATCAATCCAAAGTGCCCTCAGCCAAACGACCCCGCCAACACCAACAACCACATTTGTCGCAATTGTGGCTCAGACTTGTTATTACAAGAGCGTTACCAAGTGATGCGTCTACTCAGTGATAACAGTGGCTTTGGCAAGGTTTATGAAGCTTATAAGGGAGCAATCCCCAAGATCCTAAAAGTCCTGAAACAAAAGCACAACAGTAACATTAGGGTTATTGAGTTATTCCAGCAAGAGGCAGATGTATTAAGCCAGCTAAATCATCCAGGCATCCCCCGAGTCGAACCAGATGGGTATTTCCAGTTTTTTCCCAGAAACAGCGCTGATCCGGTGCATTGCATCGTTATGGAAAAAATTGATGGTCTTGACTTAAAGCAGTGGATGAAGCAGCAAGGGAATCACCCAATTGCAGAAAAACAAGCTCTTAACTGGTTAAAACAGCTAGCGGATATCTTGCATCTCGTTCATCAAAAAAACTATTTTCATCGCGATATTAAACCAACCAATATAATGATTCGGTCTAATGGTCAGCTGGTATTGATTGACTTTGGCACCGCCAGAGAGTTGACCTATACTTACCTGGCTGAAGTTGGTGGCGCGATCGGCAATGTTACAAAGATTAGTTCTGCTGGCTACACGCCTCCAGAGCAAGAAAATGGTCATGCCGTACCGCAGTCCGATTTTTATGCTTTGGGGCGTACTTTTGTTTATTTACTAACTGGTAAGCAAGCGACCGATCCAACAATTTATGACCCCTTAACTGATGAAACTAATTGGCATAAACATGCTCCTCATGTCTCCCCTCAGCTAGCAAGCTTTATCGATAAATTAATGGCTCCTACAGCCGCCGCTCGACATAAAAACACTCAGGAAATTTTAGATGAATTAGCAAACTTTTCCCAAGATTCGTCTCAGAATCAATCAGTTAATCCTATTGACCAAAAGACGATAAATCAGCCGGGCACAACTCAAATACCACAAAAGGTTACAATAACCCAAAGTGATGTTTTAAAACCTATAAAAAGCTGGGTAATAGGAGGTTCACTTGCTTTAGCCCTGGGACTAGGAGGATATGGAAGTTGGATATTTTATCAACAATATAGTTCTTCAAGAATGTTCTTAATTAATACAATTGATGGGCATTCTAGCTATGTTAATTATTTAGTAATTAGTCCGGATGGAAACAAATTAGTTAGTGGTAGTGCAGATAAAAAAATTAAGATTTGGGATTTCTCGACGGGTAAACAAGTGAGAACGTTACTAGAAAATTCAATACATGTTAACTACTTTGCTATTAGTCCTGATTGGCAGGCTATTGCTACTGGTGGCCCTGACAATACAATCAAAATCTGGGATTTCTTGACAGGGAAACAAATCCGTACTATTAGCGGCCATACTAGTTATGTTAATTACCTTGTAATTAGCTTTGATGGGAAGAAATTAGCTAGTGCTAGTGCTGACAACACCATCAAAATTTGGGATTTGTCTACAGGTAAAGAACTCCGTACCCTGGTTGGGCATTCTGGTTGGGTTAATACCCTAGCTATTAGTTCGGATGGAAAGCAATTAGTTAGCGCTAGTGCTGACAACACTATCAAAATTTGGGATTTGTCTACAGGCAAAGAACTCCGCACGCTCAGGGGGCATACTAGCCCGGTTCGACCGATCGCTATTAGTTCTGATGGGAAGAAATTGGTTAGTGGTAGTGCTGACAGTACGATTAAAATTTGGGACTTATCTACAGGCAAAGAAAGGCTTACTCTCACAGGACATACTAGCTATGTGAATTCTCTAGCCATTAGCCCCGATGGGAAAAAGCTAGTTAGTGCTAGTGCTGACAATACAATTAAAATATGGGATTTCTTGACAGGGGAAGAAATCCTTACTCTCACCGGACATACTAGCTATGTGAATTCTCTAGCTATTAGTCCTGATGGCAACAGATTAGTGAGTGCTGGTGCTGATAGCACGATTAAAATTTGGCGGATGCCCCAATAGGGGCGGGTTTGATAAGGCACTACGTGGGAGCCCTTCCCCCTGCTTCTTCTGGTCAAGACCTGACTACACTTAAATTGAGCAGTAGCCAAGATAGAAGGTAGACAATGGCGATTACATCCAATGTTCAGGTCACAATCGCTCCTAGAGGTGGAGATTTAGATGTTACCCTTGACTTGAGAAATTCAGAGCCTGATTGGGCTCCAGAGGAACTGGAATCCTTGACACAACGTCTTTTTCAACAAATGGCTAGACTCGATGAAGTCGAGCAAGTCAATCGTGTACCAGAGGCAAACCCCCCAGAAGGCAGCAAGCCACTCGATGCGGCATTTATCATTGGACTGTTAACGGCTGAGGTTAATGCCAAAAATATTAAAGTGTTGCTGGACTTTTTGTGGGAACGCTTATCTGGAAAACCGATTGAGCTAAAAGTAGAAGCCGAAGGGAAAAAACTTGAAGTTAAAGCCTATAGTCAGCAAGAGCTGTCAGTCGCTATTGAGGCAGCTAAGGACTTTTTAGCAGCAGCAAGTTAAATGCCCATGAGCTTCGTACACGCTTCCCCACTCGCCATTCACCACTCTCCACTCCCTATTTTCAAGTTAGGACGTTATTGATGGTAAAGGTAGCACTGTTGATTGGAGTCAGTCAGTATGGAGCTGGTTTCAATCAGCTTCCTGCTTCGGCAAGAGATGTGGCGGCAATGCAGCGGGTTTGGCAGCATCCAGACATGGGTGATTTTGATCAGGTGATTCCGCTTATCGATCCGGGGCCGCAGGAGATGGGAATTGCGATCGAACATTTGTTTGGTGATCGCGATCGCGATGACCTCTTATTGCTATATTTTTCGGGTCACGGCGTCAAGGATGAGAGTGGCAATCTTTATTTGGCAACTCGTGCGACGCGCAAAAATGAGCGGGGAGGGTTAATTCGGTCAACGGCGATCGCGGCTAGGTTTGTGCAGGAAATCATGAGCGAAAGCCGCGCTAGGCGACAAGTAGTGATTCTCGACTGTTGCTTTAGTGGTGCATTTGCCGAAGGCTTGTTAGCCAAGGATGACAGTTCTGTAGATATTAAAAGACAACTCGGCGGTGAGGGGCGAGTTATCCTCACGTCTTCAACCTCTACCCAATATTCCTTTGCCCAGGAAGGCTCAGATCTTTCAATTTATACTCGTTTCTTGGTTGAGGGCATTGAGACGGGAGCAGCGGATTTGGATGAGGATGAGGTGATCTCTGCGGATGAGTTGCATGAGTACGCCAGTATCAAAGTCCAGAGATCGTCTCCAGCGATGAAACCCGAAATCTATACAGTTAAGGAAGGGTACAAAATTGTATTGGCTCAAGTTCCTATTGGTGACCCGAAGCTAAGGTATCGCAAAGAAGTAGAGCGTTATGTTCACGCTGGCAGAATATCTCCCGTAGCCCGCAGAATCTTAGACGCGAGACGAGATAGTTTAGCACTAGCTAAGGAGGAAGCGGCAGCGATCGAGGCAGAGGTCCTCAAGCCTTACCGAGAGTACAAGAAAAAATTGTACGAGTACGAGCAGGCGCTAGTTGAGGCGGTTCAGCATGAATATCCACTGAGTGACTATACTCGCAGTGAGTTACAGGACTTGCAGAAGGTTTTGAGCCTCAGAGATGAGGATATCGCACCGGTTGAAATGCGAGTTCTGGCACAAATTGAGTCTGCATATGCTTTTCAAGATTCATCTCCAACTAAGCTGGCTCGTGTGGCGCTTGACGCTCAGTTAGGAGAATTCACGGCTGAGCTGGATTGTGAGCAAGGAGTAGACTACACTCGGCTGCGGAAGCTTCTGGCAGATGGGGAATGGCAAAAGGCAGATCGGGAAACTGAGGTGGTGATGCTCAAGGCATCTGGTCGAGAGGACGAAGGCTGGCTTACAGAGGAAAATATGGAAACATTTTCTTGTCAAGACCTTCGCACTATCGATGAATTGTGGGTCAAGTACAGTAACGGACGCTTTGGCTTTAGTGTACAGAAGCGCATCTGGAAGGTTATTGAGAATTCGATTCAGGACAATAATGTAGATATTTGGAAATATTTTGGCGATAAGGTTGGCTGGCGTGTGAATGACGGATGGATTGGCTATAGTAACCTGACGTTCTCAGTTGATGCTCCGGAAGGACATCTTCCAGGATGGGTGTTTGTTAGTGGGTTTGTTGCTGGTGGCTTTTTTGGTGGTGGTCTGTTTGATCGCGTTGAGGCTTGTGAGGAGTAATGAAAATCAATTGGGTTCCTGATTAATCGCTTTTAAGGCTGTTTCTAGTTGTGAAATAAGTTCAGCAGCCGTCAGATTACCCAGTTTCGGTATTTGAGTTTCTGGAGGTAATTGTTTAAGAAGATTAAGGGCTACTTGCTGCATTTTAATATTGCTTTTTTCGAGAGCGCTTCCGAGACCGCTATTATTCAATTTCCAAGATAAGTTTTCTACGGATATATAATTTTGCTCACTGGGTATAGATACTACAGGTGTATCAGTTAAATTCGTGTATTGACGTTGATATACTACTGATTCTGGAAATATTTTTGTTTGAAACTTGCTTAAATTCTGACCGTAGAGTTCAGCATGACCTGTAATGAGATATCCTAAAGGCTGGAGAGCATCGTAGAATTTATTTAAAACTTTTGCTATTGCTGACGGCTCAAAATAGATGAAAACATTACGGCAAAGAATTAAATCAACTTCTCGTAGCTCGGTGTTAGGGTGAGGAAATAACTCTTTGACTAAATTTAAAGCCTGAAACTCAACCATCTGTTTAATTGAAGGTTTAAGGTGATATTGATCATTAATCGCCTCAAAATATCGCTGTACTATTTCTACGTCAACCCGTCTAAATGACCAAGATCTATAAATTCCTTTTGTTGCTTTTTGAAGTGCATCTTGATTAATGTCTATACCTAAAATCATCAGATTCCATTGCTCTAGATCTGGAAGGAGTTCCTTGAGAAGGATAGCAATAGTATAAGCTTCCTCCCCAGATGAACATCCTGCGCTACAAATACGGATTGTTTTGTTATTTTGTTTCCGTTTTATTAATTCTGGTAAAATGTGATTTTGTAGTAAGTTAAACTGGTCTTGATCTCTGAAGAAGTAACTTTCTATATTAGTTAACAAAATAACAAAAATTTTCCATTCTTGATTACTTTCTGAAGTTGCAGAGTTTAATAGTTGATAGTAAGTTTCAGGAGAGCCTAACTTGAGACGTTTCATTCTCAAGATAATTTTTTCGCTTAAGGCGACTTTGTCTCTCTCTCTAATCTCTAATCCAGTATGGTTGGCAATTAACCTAATAAAAGCTTGTATGAGCCTTTCACTTAAAGATTGTGGATTTGACACTTGAATCTTCCAATAATCCTTTAAAAATTTATTATTTTGAATTTTGAATTGCTTATGAGTGTTCTCAAATAGTTTTTGCAATTCAACGGATTTCAGAACTACCCTATCGCTTCCCAGATAAAGGAGACTGTTTTTGCAACAGTTTCAGCAACTTGGGCGCGATCGCGTGAATAGGTAAAACTAGTTTAGCTGCTCCTAAATCGATTGCTTCTTTAGGCATTCCAAAGATTACGGAAGTGGCTTCATCTTGGGCGATAGTTAAACCACCAGCTTTGGCAATGCACTGCATTCCTTCTGCTCCATCCCTACCCATACCCGTCAACAATATTCCCACTGTTGTCCGCCCATAGAAATTGGCTACAGACTTAAAAGTTGCGGTTACAGAAGGGCGATGTCCGTCTAAGGGTGGTGAATCAGTGCAGATAAATCGTCCCCGAGCATCCAATTCTAAATGCTGTTGTTCTGGAGGAAAATAAATCGTCCCTGGTTTGGGTATATCTCCAGGTTGAGCAATTTGAATGGGTAGCCGACAACGGGTAACTAACCAATCAATGAATCCCTGCAAAAAACCCAAACAAATATGTTGTACGCAAATTATAGGTACGGGAAAATTTGATGGTAATTGAGTGAACAGTTCATTTATAGCTTGGGGACCGCCCGTAGAGGCACCAATGACTACGATTTCTAGTTTGGAGTAAGACTTAGAAGAGAAGGTCTCTAAGCTTTTTACTGGGGAGGGAGACTTCCGCTTTTTCTTAAAGACCTTTACGCCGGACAGAATTTGAATCTTATTGATTAACTCTTGATTGAGTAACTTATCGTCCGTTGATAGTCCTGCGGTCGGCTTGGGAAAAATATCTAACGCTCCTGCTTCTAAAAGCTGAAAAACATGATGAGTATCCTCTTCCTGCACCGAGATACTAATTACCAAAATTGGCCGCGGATAGAGTACCATGACTTCAGATGTAAACTCCAAACCATCCATCTGGGGCATATGGAGATCTGTACAAATGACATCTGGCTGAACGTTGGGAATCAGTTCTAAAGCTTCTAAGCCAGTGCGAGCTTCTCCCACCACTTCAATCTGCGGTGATGAATTTAGAATTCTTCTCAAAATCACTAGAGTAACTGGCGAATCTTCAACTAACAGAACTCGAATAGTCATTACTTAGTAATTAGTATTTATTAGTTAGGAGTTAGTAGTTAGTATAACTCTTGGATAAATTAAATAAGACCTCTCTCAATCCCCCTTTTACCCCCTATCTCCCCTGATTAATTAGGGAATAAAAGGAAATAATTTTATTTTTAGAAAACCCGAAAAAGCTGACTTCCTCCCCTTGGTAAGGGTATGGCTGGGGAGGGGTTTCAGGATTTTGGCAAGAAGTCTATTGCTATTAATCGTTGGTGACTGCCAAAGTAAAACTAAAAATAACGCATTGTACTTAAATAAGTCTTCCTAATGTTTCTAAGAGTAACCCTTGATTAAACTTACCTTTGAGAACGTAAGCATTAGCCCCCGCATCAGCTCCCCTTTTTTTATCTTCATCCGAATTAAGGGTGGTTACCAGAACAATTGGCAAGTCGTTATATTCGGGATGCTGACGAATTTTGGCGGTGAGCGAAAATCCATCTAGCCTGGGCATTTCTACGTCAGATATCACTGCATCAAAGTCACGGCTTTTTAGATGGTGATAACCATCTAATCCATCGACCGCTGTCACCACTTCATAACCCGCTTTTTCTAAGAGTCGTTGTTCTTGGGTACGAACGTAGATGGAGTCTTCTACTAGGAGAATGACGGACTTTCTTTGAATGGTTTTCCTCGGTTTGCTTGAGACAGTAGATGGAGTTTGCTTTGGCAATGATTTGAGTAAATCTGGAGGGTTTAGAATTATGCAAACTTCTCCTGTGGGGAGAATAGTTGCTCCGGTGACATTACGCACCCGCTTCAATAACTGACTCTGAGGTTTGATTACTACCTCTTGAGTGTCCAAGAGGCGATCAACAAAGAATCCGGCTTGTTCTTCTCCGACTTTAAGTAGAATGCAAGGTCGCAGATCGCTCATTTGTTGTTCAACATTGGCGCTGGAAGTATAAGCAGGAGAGTTGGAAAGTTGCAGCAAATCTGCTAAATTCGCAACCGGAACAGTTTGACCGTCCCAGGTAATGCTTTCTCGACCTTCAATCGTAGAAATCTCATTCTGGGAAACCAATAAACTCGTTGGCGCAAACTCAATAGGTAGAGCATGGACAATACCTTGTACTTCTATGAGCAGTGCATTGAGGGTTGTCAGGGAGGTGCTTAGCTGTAGGCGGAAGGTGCATCCTTGACTGAGGGTTGATTCGATTTGGATACTACCTTTGAGCCGCTCGACATTTGTGCGTACTACATCCAACCCAATCCCTCTGCCAGAAATTTCTGTAATAAATGTCCGGGTTGAGAATCCAGGAGCAAAGATCAGGGAGTAAATTTGGCTGGGAGTCTGGGTTTCAAGTTCTTCTGGACGGTAGAGTTTGCGCTTGACGGCGGTTTGTTTAATTTTCTCGATGTCTAACCCTCGTCCATCATCTGCTACTTCAATGACGATGTTGTTAGCCGTTTGGTAACCTCTCAGCCAAATTGTAGCGACAGGAGGTTTGCCGAGTTTTTCTCGTTCGGCGGGAGTCTCGATGCCATGGTCGATCGCGTTGCGTATCAGGTGCATCAAGGAGTCTTTGATTTCTTCAAGAATGCGTTTGTCAGCAGTTGTTTCTTCTCCTTCAATAACTAATTCCACCTCTTTAGCTTGCTGTCTGGCTAAATCCCGCACTATACGGGGAAAGAACTGAAACAGCGTAGATAGAGGCAGAAGTCGTAGAGTGCTAATTTTTTCTCTTAATTCCCCAGCAATGAAGTCTAGTCTGGTGCTATTTTCCTGAGCTAACACGTTCAGGGCGTTAATCGCTTTTTCTAGGCTCTCTTGGTAGGGATTAGTTGGCAAGGATGGAGATCGACGGCGTTGCCTGTTATAAAATCCTTTACACTTGTCCCACAGGCTTGCTAATTCTTCAATTTCAGCGGTAGCGTGAGCAATGTGGATTTTGGTGACGGTTAGTTCCTCAGCTTGTGTCATTAAGGCATCGAGATCGCGAGTTTGAACGCGAATCGTGTCGATGCGGTAGGGTTCGTTCACTCCAACCGGAGGAGGAGATGAGGGAGAAAAAACTTCCCCAGCTTCCTCACCTTCCCCATGTACTGCGTTTAACCACAACTTGGTATCAGGAGAGACAGATAGGGACTCCGGACTGATTGGTGTAGCAACGGCTGCCATCAACTGTTTCAGTACCTCAGCTGTATCAACCTCAATTAGTTGACCTGTCACAGCTTCCTTGACCAAAAGAGCGATCGCGTCTAATCCTTGATACAAGCGATCAGCAACGCTGGTGCCCCTTGGGCAATCGCTCACCTGTTGGGTTAAAACGGTCTGTTGGCGTTTAATACTTAACAGAACTTCTTCAACAGCATGAGTTAGCGTTTCCACAGCTCCGAGGCCTGCACTTGTAGAATCGCCTTTGAGACTGTGAGCTTCCCGCAGCAATTCGTCTAAAGCTGTTTCATCATCCGGATGCTTTTCTAAATGCAGCAACCCAGCTTCCAGTTTCTGCAAACGTTCTTCGCTTGTAATTTTATAGATGTCTCGAAGGTCTTTGTCTTCGATAAACGTTGGTGGTAATGGGGGAGCATTGCCATTGAGTTCTGCTCTTGAGGTGGGTGTAATTAAGAGATTGCTTTGTTCAAAGGATATTTGGGACGCTAACTCAACCTTTGGCTCGGCTTGGGCGTCTGGAGACGCTTCTTGTTGTGGATGTTGTGACTCCAAAACCACTTCCATCCAATAGTTGAACACCTCAACTACATCGACCCCACTCGGTTGACCGGTAACGGCTTCCTCTACTAAACAATTAATGGCGGCTAATCCTTGGTAAAGGCGATCAGCAACGCTGGTTCCCCTTGGGCAATCGCTCACCTGTTGGGTTAAAACTATCTGTTGGTGTTTGATGCTTAAGATAATTTCTTCGAGAGAACGGGCCAGGATTTCCACAGTTTCCACTCCGGCGCTTCTGGAGTCTCCTGTAAGGCTGTGGGCTTCACGTTGCAATTCTTCTAAAGTTGTTTCATCATCCGGGTGCGATGTTAAGTGCCGCAACCCAGCTTCCAGTTTTTGCAAGCGTTCTAGGCTAGTAGTGTGGTACAGATCCCGAAGTACTTCGTCTTCTATGAGGGTTGGTGCAGATTGAGAAATATTCTCATTGATGTCTGTGCTCGCGGTTGGTATAGTCGCTCGAGCACTGTTATCAACGAAGGATTGGGGCGCAAGCTCAACCGTTTGCTCTGCTTGGGCGTCTAGAACAGCTTCCTGCTGTTGCTGTTGTGACTCCGAAACAGCTGCCGTCAACAGTTCAAGCACTTGGGCTGCATCAACCTCACTCGGTTGATCAGTTACGGCTTCCTGTACCAAAAGACTCATTGCCGCTAATCCTTGATAAAGGCGATCGCCCAACAGTGGAGTTAACACGACCTGTTGGCGTTTGATGCTTCCCAAAATCTTTTCAACGCAATAGGCGAGGGTTTCTACAGCTTCTACCCCGACACTTCTGGAGTCTCCCCTGAGCCCGTGCGCTTCTCGCCGCAATTCTTTTAAGATCGTTTCATCATCCGGGTACTTTTGTAGGTACCGCAACCCAGCTTCCAACTGCTGCAAACGTTCTTCGCTAGAAAATTGATACAGATTCCGGAGTTCTTCGTCTTCTATCATCATGATTAGTCCTGGTCAGACCAAGTTGCAATTCCCCGGCATAACTCTCCCTGCCTCCCCTACTGCACCGCTTTATCCTCTTCACTTTTGACTTTTGACCGTGTCGGGTGCCCCAACCACTTCCGGTTGCTGGTGCCGCCAGTTCATCTCCGGGCAAGGAAGCAAAGAGCAGGGCACAGGAGACGCGCCCCGTTCCCCGCAGGGTAGGGGTTTTGACTTTTTAGACTATCCGCTTGAGAACCAAAGCCGCTTCATTAAGTTGCTCGGTGCCAACTTTGGTTTGACTGATGCCACTGGCCGTTTCTGTTGCCCCCTTGTTAATCGTCTCCATCGCTTCGACAATTTGTTGCATAGCATCAACTTGCTGTTTGAGATTCAGCGAAATTTGTTGATTGTTCAACACCACTTTATTGACAGCATCCGTTACCCCAACAAAAGCTTTGTTGGTTTTTTGAGCAACTTGTACGCCCGCCGTTACTGTCTTAGTGCCTTCATCAGTTGCCATCACCGTTGAATTAATGGCGTTCTGAATTTCAGAAACCAGGGCAGTAATCTTTTCGGCAGATTTTTCACTTTGGTCGGCTAATTTGCGAATCTCATTGGCAACTACGGAAAAGCCTTTACCATGCTCTCCAGCGCGGACAGCTTCAACCGATGAATTGAGTGCCAACATATTCGTTTTGTTGGCTAAGTCAGAAACAAGTTGGGAAATAGCGCCAATTTGATCAGCTTGCTCACTCAGATACAAAATTTGTTCAGCGATCGCTGCGACTTTCTTTTCTAGGGTAAACATGCCTTCGAGCGTTTCCTCGACGGCTTGGGTACCACCGTGCGCCAGTCCTAGCGCTTGTTGTGCAGCGGTAACGGCAGCTTTGGCTTGCTCTGATGCCTGTCGGCAA
>DATNPH010000228.1:0-13164 GCA_036703315.1 Coleofasciculaceae cyanobacterium | reverse complement strand
GCGATCGCTCCCTCCACCAAAGCAATTTAGAAGCGATCAGCCTAACGGCATGCTGTGCTAACACGCTTCTCCTCAATCAAGCAGAACACACCGCCTCAGAACACTCATCACCTCACCTGGATTGGCTGTCGCTACTAATGGACTCCACTCTGTCACCTCTGCAAAACCTCGGTTGTAGAGCGTGTGAATAATTTTAACCACCCCTTTGGGTGAACCAACGACGATAACTTTGACAAATTCTCGCCCTGAAACTGGATCGGTAGAAGCCTGAAATTCAACAGATGCCGAGGAAGATTCGCTGGTATCGGTCAGAAAGCTTGTGGACATTTGGGTTTCCTTGATGTTCTATGCAATGTTTATATTCACAGATCTGCGAATATAAGAATCTTACAGAATATTCGCAGATCTGCAAAGATTTACTAGCTCATGCTCCTCTGACACGATTGGGGGCATGGGAAAAGTAGGTAAAGCTCTCAGACAAGCGTTAGAAACTCACGGCATCAGCCAGAACAAATTGGCGGTAACACTGGGAGTTAAACCTTCTGTCGTTTTTCGCTGGTTTCACGAGCAGACAGATCCAAGCGGCGAAACCATTGCAGAGATTGCCAAAGCACTCCAAAGCATCAATTCTGCTGCTGCTGCTGAATTTGTCAGGCTATACCTAGGCGAATACATTGAAGACCAAGACCAGTCCTAAGGTACGTTTAGGCTTAAGTTGACACCAATGAACCCAAGAGCGCCCCTACAGAGGTACATTTGCAAAAACGGGATGCTCCCAGTCCTAATGCCTAAGCGATGCAATTGGTTAGCTGGAATGGGAGAAAAGCGATCGCAGATCAAAGCAAAGATTTCCCCCAATCTTAGTAAAGCTGCATCACTTCAGTAAGCGAGAGACGCGAGTGGACTCCTAGAGTGAGTGGAGAAGTATGTCCCCGGTTGAGATGGTCAGCCGCAGCACAGCCAATCATGGCAGCGTTGTCGGTACAGTACTTGAGGGGAGGGAAGAGTACTCGCAAATTGTGTCCGGCAGCGACAGCTTGTAGATGCTTTCTTAGTCCACTATTGGCAGCAACACCACCTCCAACGGCAATCGTATTCAAACCGTAGTCAAGAGCACAAGCGATCGCACGTTTGGTGAGCGATCGCGCTACAGTGTCCTGAAAGCTTGCCGCAATATCATTCACTGGTAATTCAGACTCATCCTTCTCCAGTTTCTGCACCAACCGCAGCACGGCTGTCTTCAAGCCGCTAAAACTGCTGTCATAGGGGTGATAGCCTCCACTGGGAACAGAAACTTTACCCTCTGGTAACCCAAAAGCTTGAGGATTGCCTTCTCGCGCTAATCGGTCAATCACTGGCCCCCCTGGATAGCCCAACTTCAACAATCGCGCTACTTTATCAAAGGCTTCACCCGCCGCATCATCGCGAGTTTCTCCCAGCGTTTCGTAGTGACCACAGTCTTTCACATAAATTAGGCTAGTGTGACCGCCAGAAACCAGCAAACACAAGAAAGGCGGCTCTAACTCTGGTTCACTGAGATAGGTGGCATAAATATGACCTTCAAGATGATGGACACCTAGAAACGGCTTTTGGTGGACAACAGCAAGGGTTTTAGCGGCAGTTAAACCTACCAGTAGCGCCCCCACTAAACCGGGGGCACAGGTTGCGGCAATTCCGTCAATTGCCTGCCAGTCTAGTTGAGCCTCAACCAAGGCTTGCGCGATCGCTTGATTTATCATTTCTACATGAGAGCGTGACGCGACTTCCGGCACAACCCCGCCATACTGCTGATGCACTGGAATTTGAGAAGCCACGACGCTACTGCAACAGTAACGATTGTTAACAATTGCTACTGCTGTTTCATCGCAACTTGTTTCTATTGCTAACACGCAAGCCATGCGTTAATGACCTTGATAAAAAGGCTACTTTTAGTTAATTAAACTTTACTAGGGTAACCCGTCAGAGTAATATTGCCTGAGTGTACAAACGGGTTCATCTCTATTTGTACATAAAACTTTTTGTTTTGTAACAAAAGGAAAAATTTCAATGCGACGATTGTTAGCTCTGATTTTTGCTGTCACTCTGTGGTTTAGCTGTGCAACCGCAGCCTCAGCTGATGTGTCTGGACTTGTGCCTTGCAAGGAATCTAAGGCATTTCAGCAACGGGCTGCTGATGCCAGGAATACGATTGGCGATCCTCATTCAGGTGAAAAACGAGTTAAGTTCTATGGTGAGAAATTGCTTTGCGGTCCTGAAGGATTACCTCGTATCATTGCGGATGGTAGCCTGAAACACGCTGATGAATTTCTAATTCCCAGCCTACTCTTTCTCTATATTGCAGGTTGGATAGGTTGGGTTGGTCGGTCTTATCTGATATCTGTCAGAAAAGAAAGTGAACCAGAAATGAAAGAAGTCATTATCGATGTGCCCCGTGCCCTTGGGTTCATGTTAAGTGGCTTCCTGTGGCCTGTAGCCGCCATCAAGGAATTACTTTCTGGTGAATTAACGGCTAAGGAAGAAGAAATTCCGGTTTCACCTCGTTAATCATCTTTAACTTGTTTACTGCTTTTAGGAGAATAGTTCATGGCACAACAACCGAATGGTTTCTTTAGGTGGCTTTCCCTTGCACCAAACCTACTCATTCTCTTACTGTCAGCCCATGCTGTACTGTTGATTGCGATTAATATCGTTTATCCCGACCTACTTGCTTGGCCTTTCTAAGGATTTAGAGTACCCATTGAGGCAAGTCATTTTTTGAAGGTTCCCAGATAAGTTTTTTACAATGAAACCCATGCTTATTAAGAAGATAGTCGCTTCGGCGATCGCTTCTCAACAAGTGTGGGTTTTGTTAATGATGAAGACTATTGCTCATATAGCTAGTTTTCTACTAGTTAACGTGATAAAAGATGGTCGAAAAATACATACCAGCGTATTCATCCAATGCTACAAATTTCATGGCAAATCGAAGTATTGATAGCCATGCCGCTTTCTTCAAACCTTATCTGAAACCAGGAATAAAATTGCTCGACTGTGGTTGTGGTCCAGGCACAATCACGCTAGGTTTCGCTAAGGTGATTACTCCAGGCACAGTAACAGGTATTGATATTGGTTCATCCCAAATCAGCATAGCTCGTGAAAATGCCTTGAAACAAGCAATCAGTAATGCCGATTTTCTAGAGGCAAATAGTTATGAGCTTCCTTTCGCAGAAAATTCGTTTGATGCCGCATTTTCTCATGCCTTGTTAGAACATTTGCAAGAACCGACAAAAGCGTTGCAAGAGCTTTTGAGAGTGCTAAAACCAGGTGGTGTTTTAGGGGTTCGTACTCCCGATTGGGGTGGCTTTCTCATCGCTCCTTCCAATGCACAATTGGACAAGGCGATCGAGTATTATAAGCTGCTCCAGCAAAGGAATGGTGGGAACCCTTATGTGGGCAGGCAGTTGCGAGGGTTGCTTCGGCAAGCTGGATTTACAGACATAAAAGCTAGTGCCTCGTATGAATGTTATGAAAATCTCAGTGCGATCGCCCAATACCTAGCGCTACGCATTGAGTCTTCCCCAAGCCAGGATCAAGCGGTACAAAGGGGATGGACTGACTTACAATCTCTTGAATCAATGAGTAGTGCGTTGAGAGAGTGGAGTCAGCACCCAGATGGAATATTTGCCCAAGCTTGGTGTGAGGCGGTGGGACACAAATGTTAGTTTTTGAAGAGGCGCACTTGTCAGACCCCTGTCATATAACATGGAAGATCGCTTTGAAAGTTGCAGTGTAGAACTCACTTCACCTTTAAGCTGAAATACACAATTGCTGATAAGAGAGCCGATACGGCGAGACTAGAGGAATTCATGGGACGTCTGGCACTGCTGAGTGTTTCTGATAAAACAGGGTTAATCGACTTTGCCCGTCAACTTGTTGAGGAATTTGAGTTTGAATTCATCAGCAGTGGTGGAACGGCAAAAGCACTGCAAGAGGCAAAACTGCCTGTTACGAAAGTTTCGGATTACACTGGATTTCCTGAAATTTTAGGCGGGAGAGTCAAAACCCTGCATCCGCGCATTCATGGTGGCATTCTGGGGCGACGGGATTTGCCGCAGGATCGAGCAGAGATGGAGACGCACAAAATTCGACCGATTGATTTGGTAGTTGTGAATTTGTATCCATTTGAACAAACGATCGCTCGCCCGAATGTCACTGAGACAGAAGCCATTGAGCAGATTGACATCGGTGGCCCTGCCATGCTCAGGGCAGCCGCGAAAAATTTTGCACATCTGACTGTGCTGTGCAATCCGGGGAACTATAACGACTACTTAGGGGAGTTACGGCAGAATAAGGGTGAAGCCCCGTTGAATTTCCGGAAAGTATGCGCTCAGAGGGCATTTTCGCATACGGCTGCTTATGATCGTGCGATCGCAACCTACCTCAGCGACGAGTCCCTACTGACAACAATTCCCGAACAACCTGTACCCCCCCCACAATTTCTACTTTCAGGGCAGCGATTGCAACCCCTGCGTTACGGAGAAAATCCCCATCAACCAGCAGCTTGGTATCAAGTTGGGGCGGTGCCGACTGGTTTTTCCGGTGCAACAATTCTCCAAGGCAAAGAGCTTAGTTACAACAATTTAATCGATTTAGAAGCTGCACGGCGGATTATTGCTGAATTTACCGATGTTCCAGCAGCCGCCATTCTAAAACATACCAACCCCTGTGGCGTCGCCTTGGGAACAACGCTTGTAGAGGCTTATCAAAAAGCATTCCAAGCTGATTCGGTTTCCGCCTTTGGGGGAATTGTTGCGTTGAATCAACCGATTGATGCACCTACGGCAACAGAGTTAACTAAAACATTTTTAGAATGTGTCCTAGCACCAGCTTGTGATGCCGAGGCACAAGAAATCCTGGCTTCTAAATCGAAAGTGCGTGTTTTAGTGTTGCCAGATTTAAGCGGTGGACCCCAGCAAACGGTGAAAGCGATCGCGGGTGGTTTTCTAGTGCAAGCGTCTGACGATGTTGTGGATACGTCTGATAACTGGCAAGTGGTTACCCAACAGCAACCGACACCTGAGCAATTAGAAGAACTAGTGTTGGCTTGGAAGGTTTGCAAGCATGTCAAATCAAATGCAATTGTTGTAACACGCGATCACGCCACCTTAGGTGTTGGTGCGGGTCAAATGAATCGCGTCGGTTCCGTCAAAATTGCCTTAGAACAAGCTGGAGAGAAAGCTCAAGGTGCCGTTCTTGCCAGTGATGGTTTCTTCCCCTTCGACGACTCCGTGCGAACAGCAGCAGCAGCTGGAATTGTTGCTATTGTTCAACCGGGGGGTAGTCTGCGAGACAAAGATTCGATCCAAGCAGCAAATGAGCTTGGTTTGGTGATGGTCTTGACTGGTATCCGCCACTTCTTGCACTAGCAAAGGAATACATCATTAGCCAATCTGAAGCTAAGGAAGTCGTAGAATGACCAAATTGGGGGAGGTAGGGAAGATAGGGGACATACGGAAGAACCTTCCTAAGAAAACGGTCGCAAGTCCCTAATGAGTTTGATGGATTGAACAGTTTTCGTGATTGATCCCGCCGTGATCAAGAAGCAGGTAAAATATGACATTCACTAGAATTTGTCACTTGTTGCCTTAAGAAAAGCAAGATGCAAGATATAGTTTGGGCATTGCTCATTATTCCTATTGGGGTTGGCTTATCTCTAGGATATACAATCAGCCGTTCGTCAATCAGTAAGAAAGCCGCTTGGAGGAATTTGCTTACTCTCACGGCGTTCCTTTTAATTGTATGCCCCTTCATTTTTGCTCTGCTTTTTCTTCCTGAGCCTTGGAGAAATTACGGTTCCATAGGCTTTTATGCTGTAATTTCAATAGCTTTATGGATAAGCCTAGCTACTGAGTCTCGACGTAAGAGACGAGCTGGTTCTTTACTGTGGAATTTAGGGCGATCTTCAGCATACAGAGTTATTTTGATTGCAGATGTACTTTTTTTTCTCAGTGCAATTTTGCAAACTGTTGTGTTTATAAACTTAGCCGTAAATGGAAGTATTAAGAGTTATAGCAACTTAGAGTATTACCTACATATATCCCAGTTAATCTTTTACTGGTCACTAGCAATTTACTTGTTCTGGGCTGGGTTGAGTGGATTGGAACTTCGGGAAAAGGGTATTTACTCTCGGTTGGAATTGATTAAGTGGGAGCAAATTGCATCCTATCAATGGGAGGGAGTAAAAGGTAATAGCCTTACTGTTTGGCTCAAACAACGTTTTCCCTTCTTTCCAACAAGGAGTTGGCCGATTCCTTTGTCTCACAAAGCCCTAGTTGAGCGCATCATTACTCAACAGATGTCGCGCAAGAGTGGCAGCACTAAAAAGTTCTCAAAATAGATAAGGCATTAGACCTCTTGCAAAACTCATAAATTCTACCCCCCTAGCCCCCCTTATAAAGGGGGGATGCAAGCAATCTAGCTCCCTCCCCTTTATAAGGGGAGGGCTGGGGTGGGGTAGAGGCAGGACTTTTGCAAGAGGTCTATTGTTAGATTGCCCTTAATCGCAAGGCATTTTTGAAAATAGGGAATAAGGAGTGGGGAGTGAGAACTGCTGCGGTTCCCATTTTCTCCCTTGTGCCTTTCCCTGAATTTCTATATTCCATCCCAGTGAGAACTGCTATAGTTCATGGGTCTAATCTGCTTTGAAAAAATCAATCATCGTCTGCCGATAAACATCTGGTAATCCAGTATCAAAACACTGTCCATTTACAACATAGCCTGTAATTCCCTGCTCCTGCCGTAATCTGTCAAGACATGATGTCAACTGAAATTCATTGCGATCGCGGATATTATTACTAATATCTTCTTGCAAATAGCCAAAGATTTTAGGCTCAAGCACATACATGCCAAACATTGACAAAAAATGCTCATCGTTCATCCCCTCCACATGAAGATGCTTTCGTGCATACTCAATGTTGGGCTTTTCATAAATTTGCGTAGCTGAAAGAATAGAATCTTGCTCCTGCCAAATTCCGGTAACACAACCATAGTGATGAATTACTTCTGCTGGTGTTACCCTCAACCCAATAACACTTTGAGCAACTTTTCGGTAAATATCCAACAGTTGGCTAGCACAAGATATGTCATTGTTAGAGGCGTAAAGATGATCGCCTAGTAAAAGTAGAAATGGCTCATCGTTTACCCAGTCTTTCGCACAGAAGACAGCATGACCGAAGCCTTCTTGATCGTCTTGCGTCAGAATCTTAATTCGTTGTCCTAAATCTTGTAAATACTCGCTGTATTTCTGATTCTGTGGGGATAGCTTGTTGAACAATTCTGGAGAGGGTAGAGATTTAAAAAAATCCTCAAAAAGGGCGCGATCGCCTTTTTGCACAACAATGCCAATCTCTTCTATTCCAGCACTGACGGCTTCTTCTACAATCGCCATAATTACAGGCTTAGCTCTACCTTCTTGATCAATAATTGGGAAAAATTCTTTTTTTACAGCCTTTGTAGCTGGGAACATCCGGGTACCGAATCCAGCCGCTGGGATAACAGCTTTGCGAACTTGCCTATTGCCATGAATCGTCAATTTCAAACCTTGCATCTGCGGAAAATCTCGCTCTATAATTTCGATAGTTTTTCGTTGACTCTCCTCATCTTTAACAATAAATTGTGCCGTGCCATCCCCCTGAGAGCCAACACCTTTCCCACCCAGGATATAGGGTTGAATTGGTTTATAATTGAGGACTTTGTGAAGGATGGAAGCTGTTAATTGTGATGGGCAAGCGGGTGTTAAATGCTTGTCAAATTCTGCTTGTGCTCTTTTCATGAGTGCGCCAATCCTGGCAGCATCACCCTTTTGCAACGCTTCAACCGCCTCCTGAGTAATTTGAGAACTGATGGAACCGAGATAGTTCTGAACATTTCTCTGTACTTCGTTCGCGGCGAAAGGATAACACTGATTCAGGTTATTCAGTATTTCCTGCGTATCTTTGCTGGCACCGAGATCTATGATGACAAAGAACAAAGTTTTCGGTACGGTTAGCTCGATGACATCAATGCATGCAGCGGAATCGCCATCAAAGCTCATCATGATAGGTCGGTTGCCATAAGCACAAGCCTGATCCATTCGCCCACAACGGGACGGTGTCGTGATTTCGCCCTGGTATGCTAACTCCATTTCGTCCCGGATTGTCATCTTTAAGTCATACACGCGATTGAAAGCACGAGCTACCAGAACACAGAGTGCAGCACTTGATGATAGCCCTTTTTTTATCGGCAAATCTGTCAAATAGTTGTCGATTTCAAGCCCGCGCACACGGTAATGAGTCAGAAATTGGTAAGCAACACCAGCGGCATAACTGAAAAAACCGCCTTTTTGAGCTTCGGCAAGCAGAACATTTCGCTCCATTGGCAGCTCAATAGAGTCTTGAAGCGTCCCGTCGCTGAGGGAGGTGTGAAGAATTAGCTGAGTTGGATGAGGCTTCACCTCAGCATAAAGTCCTTGATTGGTACCAACGAGTAGTGTATAGCCCTTTTTCAGCTCCGGATTGAGGCGGCGATAGCCTCCCGCCCAATCGCTATGTTCACCAAATAGACACAGACGTCCCGGAACAAAAATCTGCATGAACTTTTAACCTGCCATCTTCGCGCCCTTTAGTAATAACACTACTCCTACACGTCACACAGTCGTTTTTGATGGCTTGTAACTAAGCGCTATGCCTTGACTGTACAGGGTTTGGGAAGAGAGCGTCCCGAACACAAAGGCTTTTGACTTTTGACTTCCAAGGGAGCGGCACTAGCTGTCTTACCGCAAGTAAGAGGGAATTTATGTATTTCGTTTCAGTAGATTTGAGACTTTAGCTAGATGTTTATTTTTTGTTGAACCTTAACAATCACTTATGACGTTTTGAAAGGTTGGCAAACCTATTAATTTCACATCTGCAAGGGTACGAGCTTTATGCGTATAAGTAAATTTCGGCTTGGCACGACTATTACAGGACTGGCTATATTAGCTAGTACGGCTGCCGTTCCAGTCTCCTCCGCGACAAGTGGAGATGGTTGCGGTAAAAAAATCACAAGTGGTAGCCCGGATGCTAAGGTTGCCCTTACATCATGTGTCAGCACCACCCCTAACAAGGTGGTAGTCACTGATGCATACGTTGACTTCTCCAGTGCGGACCCTAGTCAGTGGACACGTTGTACAGTCTACATTCAGTTGATCGATGACAGCATTGAGCACTCTCTTGTTGACCAAATCAGCTGTCTTGACGATGCTCAGCAAAATAAGAAAAAAGCCCTTTACTTGGCATCATATGGCTTTAAGGGTGTTGTGGGGCATACCTATCATGGAGAAGCCTACTGGGAGGGCACATATGCTGGTCAAGATCTCAAATCCCCTAAGGTGTCGCGCAGTCTAGACCATTACAACTAGATAGGGTTGTTGTGATCATTAACTGAATTTATCACTTATTGCATTAGATTTTTATAATGCAACTCATCACTGCTCAGTTCGATCTGAAGATTATAAAAGTCCAGATTCTTCTGACTGGAGGACATCAATACACTATTTATCTCCAGTCTGATGAACCTCTGTTGCATGAACTGTTGACAGCGCTTGCCACTCGTTCCCAGACTCAAGCAGCAGGTGTTACTAAATTATTTCAGGTGTCTCTAGACGGAGGTCGTTCATCTCTGTACTTTCCAAGTGAAAACCTCGTTGCTATTGTCACGGAACCACCAGTTTTTTTGCAAGCCCCACAGGTGCAATCTCAACCGACTAAGGTTTTGGTTGCTCAATATGTGCAAATAGATCAATTTCTTTCTCCGGAGGAACAAGAGCAACTACTCACCTATACCAAGCAGCGGGAATCAGACTTTGTTTCTACGGGGGCAACAACGAACACCGAGTATTATCCAGATCATCGGAATTCTTTTGTTCTCTACACCTTTCCCAATTTTTCTGAATTAATCGTCAGTCGTATTCGAGCAATTATCCCTGATGTGCTTAGGAAATTAGGAGCTCCTTTATTTTCTATTTCTACAATTGAAGCTCAGTTGACTGTCCATAAGGATAGTAATTATTACAAAATTCATAACGATAACGGTAGTCCAGAAACAGCTACTAGAGAACTGACTTTTGTTTACTATTTTTATCGAGAACCTAAGCAATTCTCTGGAGGAGAATTGCTGATTTACGACACTAGGATTGAGAACAACCGTTACTTCAAAGCCGATTCATTCAAAACGGTTGAACCGCGAAATAATAGCATTGTGTTTTTCCAAAGCTGCTACCTGCACGAAGTTTTGCCAGTGAGTTGTCCTTCTCAAGCTTTTGCTGACAGCCGCTTTACGGTGAATGGTTGGGTGCGTCGGTGAGCAGTTAGATGATGATAATCAGTTGAGGGGCTCAGGGGTCACAAGTCAGCTGTTTGGTATTGCGATCGCCTGAATGGATGTGGTAACTGTAGGTGCGATCGCTAATATTATTTGAGTAAATATCCGTCACAACTCAGATCCTGGTTTTTGCTAATGGTAATGGCTCCAACAGAACAATTAGCAATCAACTATTATTGCTGTGTAGGGAAAATCTCATGACCCACTTTGGCCTTATCTGTCCGGCAGAAACTGGACACCTCAACACGATGCTCCCGTTAGGTCGCGAACTGCAACAACGTGGTCATCGCATCACCCTTTTCGGAATTCTTGATGCACAACACAGGACACGGGCAGCAGGATTGGACTTTTGGGCAATTGCGGAGGAAGAGTTTCCAAAGGGAGCGATCGTAGAATCGTTTGCCGAACTGGGGAAATTGAAGGGACTAGCAGCATTGCGATATACCGTTAATTTGCTCAAGGGCCAGGCAGCTACTATCCTTCGGCATACCCCAGAAGCCCTCAAACAAGCTGGTGTAGAAGCTTTACTGGTAGATCAGGTTTCACCAGAGGGAGGGACTGTTGCCGAATTCCTAGATATTCCTTTCATTACCGTGTGCAGTGCCCTGCCACTGAACCGGGATGTCAGTGTTCCTCCTTTTAACACTCCTTGGGGCTATAGTCCAGCTTGGTGGGCAAGTCTGCGCAACCAAGCGGGTTATCAGTTGCTAAGTCGCATCGCGCAACCAATTCGAGAGGTGATAGCTGAGTATCGCCGAGAGTGGAAGTTACCGCCACACTCTGGTCCCAATGATTCTTATTCTCAACTGGCTCAAATCAGTCAACAGCCTGTTGAGTTGGAATTCCCCAGACAGCATTTGCCTAAAGTCTTTCATTTTACGGGACCGTACCATAACTCAGCTAGCCGCGAAGCCGTCGCTTTCCCCTTTGAAAAGTTGACCGGACAACCGCTGATTTACGCCTCAATGGGAACGTCGCAAAATCGCTTGATGGGGGTTTTTCACGATATTGCTCGGGCATGTGTGGGATTAGATGCTCAGTTAGTCATTTCTCTAGGGGGGGCTGCTAGTCCAGAATCTCTTCCAGAATTGCCGGGTTCGCCTCTAGTTGTCGGCTATGCGCCTCAACTGGAACTGCTCAAAAAAGCGACGCTCACCATCACTCATGCGGGTATGAATACCACCCTAGAATCCTTGAGTAATGGGGTGCCAATGGTTGCAATTCCGATCGCCAACGACCAGCCTGGAATTGCAGCACGTCTAGCTTGGAGTGGCGCTGGAGAGGTTGTGCCCTTATCCCGGTTAAGTGCCCCTAGGCTTCGAGCCGCTATCCAACGGGTGTTAACAGAAGATTCTTACAAAAATAATGCATCCAGGTTACAAGATGCGATCGCTCATGCAGGTGGAGTCCGTCGAGCCGCTGACATTATCGAACAGGCGATATCTACGGGGAAGCCAGTTCTTTCTTAGAAAGTTGGGCACAATGATTAACTTAATCCTCAATTCCTTGCCACGACAAGAGTTTAAGTTCCTCGTATCTTGCTCTGTTTAGAGGTTTAGAAGATCTGATGACACACTTTGGTATTATCTGTCCTGCATCAACCGGTCATCTCAACACTATGCTTCCGTTGGGGCGTGAACTGCAACGGCGCGGTCATCGGGCCACCCTATTCGGGATACTCGATACTCAACCCCAGACACTGGCAGCCGGATTGGACTTTCGGGCGATTGGTGAGTCTGAGTTTCCAACTGGGTGGATAGCCCAACGCGATACCCAACAGGGGAAACTGAGCGGCTTGGCTGGAATGCGCTACAGCATCAGTTGGCTACAACAGACGATAACCACGTTCCTCCGTGAAGCTTCGGAGGCGATGAGAGAAGTCGGGGTTGAGGCACTTGTGGTGGATCAGATCTCACCCGATGGTGCGACTGTTGCAGAATTTCTAAAGCTTCCGTTCGTTAGCGTTTGCTCCGCTGTGCTACTTAATCGGGAAGACAGCGTACCGCCCATTTATACCCCTTGGAGTTATAACACCTCATGGTTCGGGCGTCTGCGCAATCGAGCCGGTTACGCTCTACTCGATCGCCTCACACAACCAGTTTGGAAGGTGTTGAACGAGTATCGCCGACAGTGCAACTTGCCCCTGTACTCTCGCCACTATAGACCTTACTCACAACTAGCTCAAGTCAGTCAACAGCCTGCTGAGTTTGAATTTCCAAGGCAGCATTTGCCTGAGTACTTTCATTTCACGGGACCGTACCATGACTCAGCCAGTCGGAAACCCGTTTCTTTCCCATATCAAAAGTTGACTGGGCAACCGCTCATTTACGCCTCTATGGGAACCTTACAAAATCGTCAGCAGGAGATTTTCCAATGTATGGCTTCAGCTTGTGACGGGTTAGATGCTCAATTAGTGATTTCTCTGGGAGGAGCACTTAGCCCAGAATCTTTACCTGGACTACCAGGTTCGCCTCTAGTTGTCGGATATGCGCCCCAACTAGAACTGCTCAAAAAAACTACACTCACCATTACCCATGCAGGGCTAAATACTGTTCTAGAATCCCTAACTAATGGAGTACCGATGGTAGCGATTCCGATTACCAACGATCAACCTGGAGTTGCAGCACGTCTAGCTTGGAGTGGAGCTGGAGAGAGCGTGCCTTTGTCCCGGTTAAGTGCCTCTAGGCTTCGAGCCGCTATCCAACAAGTGTTAACAGAAGATTCCTACAAGAATAATGCATCCAGGTTACAAGATGCGATCGCTCGTGCAGGTGGAGTCCGTCGGGC
>DATNPH010000213.1:0-15341 GCA_036703315.1 Coleofasciculaceae cyanobacterium | reverse complement strand
ACACGAATAATGTAGTTACCTGAGGTGGTAATTCGAGTAACCAGCCGAGAGTTAGTGCTGCCATCTGGCTCATCATCGTTTTCTCCCATAGGGGAACCATCAGCAGCCAGTAGGGCTATAAAGGTGTCAAAGCTGTTTGAGGAGAGCATAATCGTCACTTGATCTCCCGCAGACAAGCTCACAATGTAGTCTCTGGCAAAGCCCCCCTGTCCTGTGGGAATATCTTGAGCTGAAATGGCATCCTGAATCGGATTGCCAACCTGTAGGGGAATCGGTTTGTATACTTGGGCTTGAGCAGTAGCGATCGCAACATTCCAACCAACGGCTAGCAGAGTGGCAGCGCCTATTGAGATAAGGCTAAAGCGGGTAGCACAAGAGTTGCTCATCAGTAGAGTATTTCTTTATTACTTAAGGCAGAAACTAAGAATTTAATTGGAGTGTGCTTCTTTTTGGTGTCGCACTTCTATCACGGTGTGAACATTACCACGCGGTGTAAAATCACCTCTAATCGTGACTTCTAAGGGGTCACACGCTTCCACAAAGTCATCCAGAATTTGATTGACTGACTCTTCGTGGGAGATGTAGCGATCGCGGTAGCTATTGATGTAGAGTTTTAGCGCCTTCAGTTCTACCACCCGCTGATCAGGGATGTAGGTAACGTGAATTGTTGCAAAGTCCGGATAGCCTGAAAATGGGCACTTGCAAGTAAACTCTGGCAATGTAATGTCAATAGTGTATCGACGCCCTACACGCGGATTCGGGAACGTAATTAACTCTCCTTGTTCAATTTCTCGTTCGCCGTATTTCATCTGAGGCGTCTGAACTTCAGGGGATGGTTGTTGAGTGGGAGAGTGATTCATTTGAAGTTGCCTGTGGAGTAAGAATGCCTGAAAGTTCCTGTGTTAGCCCAGCCAAGTGATCTGTTCACACAGCAGGAAAATCTCGCCATGAAGTAGGGAAGCCACTCCTCTACCTGTGAGGGTTGGTAGTGGAGAATGTTATGTCGCTTCGTTCCTATTCAAACACGGTCACACCAGCTAAACTTATCTCATTTCAAAAATGAGAAGCCAGTCTATCAATAACTCAATGACTAGGAGTGTTTGTGAGGATTGAATCTATCTGTCTAGTTAGATTCCCAGTCTGGGCACTTCTCAGTGTCCCAACCATAGGGATGCATAGCACAGACAAACAAATTACTCCCGTAGACTTGACCATGGTAATGGTGACAACCAATGCAAGCCGGATGTTCTTCTGGCGTTGGTTCTACTGGATAAGGAAACGTTTGTTCTGTGTCGCCTACTAGCTCTTCAAGTTCAGAGTAGATCTCGACAATCGGCTCAAACATATCCTGCAAGTACTGGTCAATTTCTACGCCGACGGTATTTTGTACATCCTCAGCGAAGACTTCAATCATCTCAGTGACTCCGACGAAGAATTCATCAACCATATCAGCCACTGACTCCAGCATTTCAAAAATACTTTTAGGCCATTCTTCCATTTTGGAAATTCAGTAAACAACGGTGATTTTCTAGCGATACTCAATCACACGAGGGTCACCAACTAGCCATGATAGCCTGAATGTCAGTATCATAACCTGGGCGTCTGTCCTCTTCGTGCAGTGGAAAGGTGAGAAGCTGGCGATCGCCTTAGCCAAGCGTAGCGAGTCTTCAATCATCGGCATTACTTTAGCTTAGTGGGCAAGCCGCAAAAATCACCGTTGTTGATTATCGCTCCGTCACGCTTCGACACCTGAACCGGAGCTTCTAATCGCGCTTCAGCCGACGTAGTTCTTCTTGCATGGCTTTCACCTGCTGACGCAGCGACTCTACATTCTGAGCATCCGCGGGAGTTGGCTCTTCATCATCAGAAAGAATCTCAATCCGGCGCGGTTCAGATGGGCGGGGAGCGTCGGAAGGTGGAACCGGTTGCTGTTGAGCCTGCTGCACCAATTCCTCAACCATCTTGCGAGCTTCCTCTACGTTCATTTCACCCTTAGCTACCAGTTCATCAGCTAGCTTTTGGGCTTGAACTCGCAGTTTTGCTAATTTTCCCCCAGCTTCCTCTCCCGCCGTGGTAGCTAGCCCAACACCTAGATAAAATGCTTTCTGAACAATATCTCCAAAGCGATTCACCATAACTAGTTCTCCAAATAATTACGCCTGTACCCTCTGTTTCTACGATACGAGCGAAACTAAAAATTTGCCCACCTAACTCTAGATAGACAAACTAATCATGATTGACGCTTATAGATGAAAGTAGGGTATAGCTACTTTGGAGACTTAAACAACGGCTCCTTGAAGCTAGAGGACCCGGAGTCCACGCCTACCACAAGCATCTCGTATTGCTGCTACCTTCCGGTCCTGACAAAGTTTGAGCGTTGTGATCGCGTAGTTCCGGATCACCTATAGCATAACACCTTCTGGGGACATCTGACTAATCCAAAATTTATGGAGACAGGGCAGTCGGGAGTCGCGAGTTTAAGGGGATTATTTAGTTCCAATCAGGATACCTTTGCCACGGCTCACTCCCCCTTCCCATTCTTGGCTAGAGGCTTGGATAATGTACTCACTCAACAATGACGCACCATTGATGGAGCTTGTAGTTGACACAGTTGTTTTGTACAAGCGGATCTTGAGCAACGATCGCTTTTGCCTCTTCCATTGACTGAGCCTTAAACAGTAGCATTCCACCTCCTCTCTCTGCCCAATAGCCAGTTCGTGCCTCGTGTCCCTTGGCAATCAAGTCTTGAACGTAGGCTTTGTGAGCGTGTACATGTTTGTCAAATTCAGGTTTCTCGATGATGCCTTCTTCAATCTTTACGAACCAGGGCATTTTACGGTTTTAGATTTTAGATTTTGGATTTATAGTACCAATCAGAGAAGCTTAGTGATTTGTTCGAAAATTCTTTGACTGACTCAAAACATCTCTTCTTTATTGCTCTCCTGCCGCCTCAGGAAATTCAGGACTACGCGAATGAGGTTAAGCAATACTTCGCGCAAAACTACAACAGCCGACATGCTCAGAAGTCTCCGCCTCATATTACCCTGCAACCGCCGTTTGAATGGCAGTTGGATAACGTGCCAGTTTTAGAACAATGTTTGAGAACGTTTGCTGATGCTCAGAAGTCTGTACCGATAACGCTAAAAGGGTTTAGTGCTTTTGTGCCTCGTGTTATTTACATTAATGTCCTCAAGACACCAGAATTGCTCAGTTTACAAAAAGATTTGATGGCTTATCTGGAGGAATCATTAGGAATTGCTCACCAGACTTCTAAAAATCGTCCTTTTGCGCCTCACATAACGGTTGCCTTTAAAGACTTAACCAAGCAGAACTTCCGTGCAGCATGGCTCGAATTTCAGCATCGAGAGTTGGAGTTTGAGTTTACGGCATCTCAGCTAACGCTGCTAATGCATGATTGCAGGCGGTGGAACGTTTCCTCAGAATTTCCCTTCTTTGCTCAACCTAGTTGAGGCGGCAAGACCAATTAAGCACAACAAAGCAGGTGATAGCTAGACAAAAATTGCCTGCCTGTAGAGTTTGATAAGTCTTCCAAAGGAAAAGCGATCGCCTGTCAAGGCAAGGGTCATGCGATCACTCTACGGTAGCGCAAGAACGAAAATAAGTTAAATAACTTACCTGAGCCAAGGGCGAGTCACCTGCTCTAATTGAGCAAATTCCTCTTCGCTGAGGTTCCAACCCAAGGCACCAGCATTTTGTTTTGCCTGTTGCGCTGTTTTTGCGCCGGGAATTGGAATGACGCCTTGAGCAATAAGCCAGTTTAGGGCAACCTGAGCCGGTGTGCGATCGTGCTTTTCACCAATCTGACGCAGTACCTCCATGACAGGAGCGATTTTTTCTAGACCGCTTTGGCTAAAGCGGGGATCAATTCGGCGTGCATCATTGAATTTAAGATTTTTCTCTGGGGTGTACTTGCCTGTGAGTAATCCTTGAGCTAGGGGACTATAAGCCAGGATAGTCACGCCCAACTGACGTGCAGTATCTAAAATACCGTTACTTTCAACTTTCCTAGATAACAGAGAGTATTGCACCTGATTTACTGCCAGGGGTACCCCACGCGCTGCCAGATAACCATGAGCTTCCCGCATCTGGTCAGCTGAGTAGTTGCTTACACCGACAGTGGCAATTCTACCTCGCTTCACTTCATCTGCCAGGGCGTTCATTAGCGTCTCTTGGCTCATGAAAAAGCTAAACGGCATATGCACCTGGTACAGAGCAACTTGCTCGACCTGTAGACGTTTTAAGCTTTCTGTCAGGGCGTCAGAAACAGACTGGCCTGTAAACCGCCAAGGCATGGGAAAATATTTGGTTGCAATCTGCGCTGGACGTTCTAGCTGCTTCATAAACCGTCCCAGAAGTGATTCAGATTCCCCCAGCCCGTAAATCTCAGCCGTGTCAAAAAAGCTGATACCGGAATCCAAAGTCGCCTTAAACGCTTCTTCCACTTGGGAGACTCCGTAGTCACTGCCGTAGTTCCAAAACAGCTTATCACCCCAGGCCCAAGTGCCAATGCCTAAAGCCGTAACAGTTGGTCCATTTTGCCCTAAGGTTATAGTTTGCATAATCAAACCTGCTATATTTACATTTCTTTATATTAATTAGTGTATTGTTGCAGACACGTACCGCTAGTAAGGCAGATGAACCAAGAGTGTGTATCTTTAGATAGATATAGAGAAGAAATAAAATACTGAGTTCGGCAAGCGATCGCTTGTAAACAGCTATGGAAACCAGTGATTTCTCCAATTCCCAGCCGACCTCATCGGCTCATGACAAGGTACTTCCCAGAATCAAGCTACGAACCATGTTTCGGCTAGGCTTGTTCCAAATGGGGCTGGGAATGATGTCAGTGCTGATCTTTGGGGTACTCAACCGTGTGCTGATTAGAGAATTGGGAGTACCAGCAACGCTAGGCACACTTATCCTTGCCTTAAGCCTGTTTGTGGCTCCAGCGCGAATTTGGTTTGGGCATATGTCCGACACTAAGCCTTTGTTGGGATATCATCGCACTGGGTATGTCTGGGTTGGTGCGGCAAGTCTAGCTATCCTTTCTTTTCTAGTTGTACAGGTGATGTGGCAGGTGGGTGGTAGTTTAAAAGCAGAAGGCTGGACTACCCAAACTTATGCTTGGACGAGTTTGCTAGCTCTACTGTTTGTGCTTTATGGTCTGGCAGTCAGCGCTTGTTCTACACCCTTTGCCACGCTACTGGTGGATGTTTCCGATGAAGATAATCGCTCCCGGTTGGTGGGCGTTGACTGGTCAATGCTGATTGGGGGAACCATTGTTGGGGCAATTCTGATTGGCGTATTGCTCAAGAAATTAACCCTGAACGCCTCTATCGAGGTACTACAGGCACAAATTAATCAGCTGTTTCTGATTGTGCCCTTGATTATGTTTGGTCTGGCATTTGTGTCAACTTGGGGCATTGAGAAAAAGTATTCCCGTTATGCCTCACGCTCCACATTAGTTAACCAGGAAGAAAAGATTACCCTGAATCGGGCATGGCGCATCTTGACAAATAGTCAGCAAACCCGGCTGTTTTTCACTTTTTTGGTGCTGATGACCCTTGGGTTATTTATGCAAGACCCCATTCTAGAAAACTATGGTGGTGATGTCTTCAATATGGAGGTCGGTAAAACAGCTACTCTTAACGCCTTCTGGGGGACTGGGACACTAATTGGTCTAAGTTTGGCGGGCTTCTTTCTGGTTCCGCGTCTGGGTAAGCGCAAGACTACCAAATTGGGAGGTATGTTAGTCATCTTCTCTTTAGTCTGGGTCATACTGTCGGGATTTACCCATGACCCGAAACAGCTCCAAATCGCGTTGCTATTTTTCGGTCTGGTTTCCGGATTTCTAACGACAGGCGCTCTTACTTTGATGCTGGATCTAACGGCGGCGGAAACAGCCGGTACATTTATTGGTGCTTGGGGGTTGGCACAGGCTTTAGCGAAAGGAGTAGCGACAGTAACTGGAGGAGCTGTGTTTGATACAGGCAAGAAGCTATTTACCAACCTGGTGTTTGCCTACGGTTTGGTATTTGTTGTTCAAGGTATCTGCATGGCTTTGGCAGTCTGGTTTCTAACGCGAGTGAGCGTGCAAGAGTTCCGCACTAATGCGAAGCAGGCGATCGCAGCTGTTATAGAAAGTGACCTAGACTGATGCTAATTGTTCATTAGACCTCTTGCAAGAATACCAAAGCACCCCACCCCAGCCCTCCCCTTAGTAACGGGAGGGAGCTTTTCCCCCTTTACAAGGGGGGACTAAGGGGAGTAATTCAGATTTATGCAAGAGGTCTGTAGCTCAAGAGCCATTAGCCATTAGCCATTGACCCATGACAGATTTTTGGACAGACATTTTAAGCTTTGCCCAGACTACCACAGCTAGAGTCGGCACCCAACTGTTACAAGATTTTGGGCAGGTACAGGCATCTCAAAAAGATGATGGTAGCTTGGTGACGCAAGCGGATCATTGGGCGGATCAGACAATTCGGGAGGCGATCGCAACTCATTTTCCTAGTCATGGGATTTTGAGTGAAGAAGCCGAACACAAGTTTCCTGATACTGAATGGAGCTGGATTATCGATCCCCTGGATGGTACTACGAACTTTGCACGAGGGATTCCGATCTGGGGGATTTCACTGGGGTTGCTGTATCAGGGAACACCCGTATTTGGTTACGTTCATTTTCCGCCAATCGCGCAAACCTTTCATGGTTTTTGGAAGGGTGAATCAGGAATAGAGGGTTTAGAGAACGGTGCATTTCTGAATGAACGTCCTATCCACAGCAGCACTGATGCTCCCACCAATAACCACTTTTTCAACATTTGCTCCCGCAGTGCGTCATTATTACAGCAACCCTTACCCTGCAAAATTCGGATGCTGGGTGTTGCCAGTTACAATTTCCTCACGATTGCCAGTGGGGCTGCCTTGGGAGGCGTTGAAGCAACCCCCAAGATTTGGGATATGGCTGGGGCTTGGGTAATTGTACAAGCGGCTGGTGGTGTGTGGGTGTCGTTGGATTCACAACCGATTTTTCCCCTCAACGTTGGGCAGGATTACGGAAAGCGATCGCTTCCTACCCTGGTCGCTAGTAGCCCTGAACTGGTAAATGTATTTCAACCCTTGGTGAAACTCATTACTTAGGGAAATGCGGATGTTGGTAAAAATTACGGGATTAAACTCTGTCTGAGGATTATAGATTAGGCTTCCCGTGGGGGGGAGTCACAAGACCATTAATTGCCTCAGCTGGACCAACCAACGACACATAAGGTTCAATGAAGTATCGCCCTGCGGCGGCTTGAACCATCTCTGGGGTAACGCTAGCAACCTCCTGCTGAAACTTGGTATCATACTCAATTCCTAGCCCCAGAGTCTCGTACCAACCATAGGTTTGGGCAAGCTGGGCGTTGGTCTGTTTGCCTAATGCGTACTGACCGAGTAGCTTATTTTTTGCCGTCTGCAATTCCTCAGTACTTAGTAAGGTCGAACAAAGACGCTCGATTTCTGCATGTAGACCCATGAGCGCTGTTTCCGTATTTTCCGGTGCCGTGCCCATGTAGACAACAAATGTGGAGGTTGACTGGCGCGAGGGATAAAAAGCGGAGACATCATAGGCTAAACCTCGCTTTTCCCGCAGTTCAACGAATAATCGGCTGGAAAGACCGTTACCTAGGTAGGTATTAAGCAGTTTTAGGGTAGCGTAGTCGGCATTTTGTAGGGATGCGGTAAGATAGCCCAGCATTACTATTGACTGCTGTGTTTCTTGCGGCGTCGTTAGTGTGCAAGGTTGAGATGTAATTAACGGCAATGATAATGTTGGCAAGGGAATCTCAGGAGGTAGCCAATCACCAAAGGCTCGCTCAACCTGCTTAATTGCTTCTTCTGGCGTCACTCGACCGGCAATGCTAATCACCATGTTGTCGGGACGGAAATACGTCTGATGATACTGTTCTAGGTCAGTGCGGCTCAGTTCAGATACCGTGGCTTCTGTTCCCAGAACTGAGAGGGCATAGGGATGATCTTGATACATTGCCTGCCGCAACTGCTCAAAAGCAATGTTAAAGGGCTGCTCTTTTTGGGAGCGAATGTCCTGAAGGGCTAGATGCTGTTCTAGTTCCACTTCGGCTTCTGGAAAACTAGGCGATCGCAGGATCTGTGCTGCTAGCTGCAATATTTCCGGCCAATCAGCAGAAACCGTCTTCAGCGAGACCAAAAAGTAATCGCTGGCTGCATCAGCACTAAGATTCGCTCCCACTGACTCAATCCGTTCAGCTATCTCAAACGATGACAGATGCTCTGTTCCTTTTGTGAGCACAGCTGACAGCAGGTGAGAGAGTCCGGCTTTTTCTCGTGGCTCCCATTGACTACCAGCCCGAATAAATAGGCGACTGGAAATAATATCTGCGGCTGAGTTTTCTACAGCAATCACAACGATGCCATTACTAAGAACGGAGCGATGGATTGTTGGCTTTTGTTGTGAGACAGTCATGAGCAATTTAAAATTCAAAATAATATCTCGTGGATAAGTCCAAGAGCTTGGATCATAGCGTTAGCGGAGCGCAGGATAAAAGCGGGACGCTCTAACTGAACGCTTTGCTCTTCTACTTTGCTCCAATGTAGGCGATCGCTCCTGACTTCGCTATCGAATGCTTATTTTTTTCTCCCTATCTCGCCTATAGGAATAAGTATCTCTAGAACCAATTCAAAAAAATCTTTCACGAGAACTTTGAATTTTGAATTCAAAAAGGCTCAGCATTCCTCTGGCATTGGTTTAACAATGGTCACAGCGTAGTGATAAGGAGAAAGATACTGCTGCACCAAGTGCATCAAGTCGGATGGTTTAAGTCGCCCAATCTGATCGGGATAAGTAACAGCTATTTCTGCTGTAGCAATAGTGTTGTAGTAGCCATATAGACCTGCTATCTGGCTGGCAGCTTCTGTAGAGAAGGTATAGTCATTACATAATAAGCGTTGACATCGACTTAGTTCTGTTTGTGAAATCGGCGTCTTCTGCAATTGAAACAAGCGATCGCAAATTACCTCTTCCACTTGTTCCAAGTGCTGTGGCTCTAAGCAGGCACTAATTGTAAACAGACTTGAATCCCGCTGTAGGGAGAAACTACTACTAATGTACTGCACTAATCGCCGCTCTTCCCGCAAGTCTTGTACTAAGCGAGAGGTTCGTCCATCAGCTAGCAGCACAGATAGTAAATCCAAACCATAAGCATCCCGCAGATGATCTACACCTGGCCCTATCCAAGCCATTAACAGACGTGCCTGCTCAAGCCTAGGCAAATATAACTCCTGACGACGAATTCCTGTAATAGGCGGTTCTGCCTCTGGCATCAACTTCGGGCACTCAACCGGGTGAGGAAAGTCCTGAAACGACTGGTTTACCAAGTTCAGTGCTGTTTCTCGCTCAACTCCACCGACAACTACCACCGTCATATTTTCTGGTTGGTAGTGAGCAGAGTGAAAGGAGCGCATCTGTTGAGGTGAGTGCTCTATCAATTGAACTTCCGAGCCTAGAATTGGGCGTCTGTAGGGATGATGCTGGTAAACGCTCTCACTCAAAGCTTGAAAACCCACCCAATCGGGATCATCATAGCAAGAGCGAATTTCTTCTAGCACAACATCCCGTTCCCTGACAAATTCCTCATCGGGAATGGCAGGGTGCAACAGTAAGTCTGCTAGGAGAGGCAAGGTATCTTCTAAGTACTGAGCCGCTGTTGTAATGAAAAAATGAGCATAATCATGGCTCGTCGCGGCATTACTAACACCACCCCGACTTTCAATCACCCAGTCAAATACACCCGGAGCCAGTCGCTGGGTGCCTTTGAAAATCATGTGTTCCAGGAAGTGAGCCATGCCACACCATTGATCCGGTTCAGCAATTGCCCCGGCTTTTACCCAAACATCCACTACCACCACGGGTGTTGCGGGTAGGTGTTGATGAATCACGGTTAACCCACTGGCTAGCCTAAAGACATCAGCGGGAAATTTTGAAGCAGTCAGCGGCTCAGATAACAAGAGTTGTGATCTCACATATATAGTGATTTTAAATTAGTTTATATTAACGCTTTATCAATAAGAAGTTGAAATGTTTTGATATACCAACAAATCGTAGCTTACCGATTCACTAATCAGACAAGTTAGGAAGATAGGTAAGGTGGGAAGTTATCTCCCTCAATTCCCTGATCACCCCCATCTCCTCCATCAGGCTGAACCAACGCGTCTTGTCTAAAAGCAAAAATCCCCCCGTCTCAAGACAGGAGGATTAAAGATTATGAGGTTCCCCAAGACGCCGTCTTACCTCAGCTTATGACCTGGTATAACCAGGTGGGTACCTTTGAGATCTCGCTTAAAGTTTCCGGGTACATGCCCGGTCTACTGCCGCAAGAGTACTTGGTTCCCATTTACATACAGCCATAGATCAAAAAACACTATTGGCAGTCACCAACGTCACAGTAGAACCTATAGATCATTGTAGTAATTTATCCACGAATGACCATAAGTAATATCACTCATACCAAACGGATTCAACTTCTTTTGCTTTGAGCAGTGCTTCAGAACGTTGTTGAGAGTCACATAAACACGTCACATGGCCTAGCTTACGTCCAGGGCGAGATTCTGCTTTACCGTACCAATGGACGAATGTTCCAGGTAGACTAGCTAGCTTTTGCCGTTTGTCGAGGTAGTCATCCTGGGAATATTCGTAGCCCAAGAGATTCACCATAACCGCACCTTTACACTTAAGAGCAGAGCTTCCCAATGGTAAACCCGTAACCGCCCGCAATTGCTGTTCAAACTGAGAGGTTTCACAGGCGTCTAGAGTAAAGTGCCCAGAATTATGAGTACGAGGCGACACTTCATTCACTAACACCTTGCCATCAGTGGTGAGAAATAGCTCGATGCCAAAGACGCCGACGGCTTGGAGACTGTTCAAGAGAGTATGTGCGATCGCCTCAATTTCTGTCACAATATCGGGGCTAATCTCAGCCGGTACTACCACCCGACGGCAAACCTGTTCTTCCTGCTGAGTTTCCACCACTGGATAAACCACCACGTCCCCAGCCACAGAACGGGCAGCCATCACCGCTAACTCCCGCTCAAAGGGAACAAATTCTTCTAGCAGCACAGGTCTATGCCCTAGCTTTTTCCAGGTTTCCTGTAAGCTACTACTGTCTTTAATGATAAAAGTGCCTTGACCATCATAACCATGACGACGCGCTTTCAGGACAAGGGGAAACTCTAGCTCACTTAGGTTGATTGGCTGCCCGAATGATGCAGCATGAATTAATTTTTCATCGCCACCTTCCCCCTCTAGTGTCATAAAATTTGGCTGTGGTAAGCCAATGTCTTCCAGATAGCAACGCTGGTCATACTTATCCAAAAGGGGAGCTAAGGCTTCTAATCGGGGACGAAAGCAGACACCTTGCTGTGCTAGAGATATCAAGGCATCTAGGTTAATAAATTCGTTTTCAAACGTGATGACATCACAGCGAGAGGCAAGTTCGGCGGTAGCCGTTGCATCATCAATTGGAGCAAAGACAGTGTCAGAAGCAATACTCACTGCTGGATCAGTAGAATGGGGTGTCTGAATTACTAATTCAATCCCCAAGGACTCAGCAGCACTCGCCATCATCCAAGCTAACTGTCCTCCACCTATAACACCAACCTGCTTAATTTTTTTTTGTGGCACCACGTCAGAACTAGTATTTTCCAACTTCAATTCATCAGTCATAAGCTATAGCGTGAAATCAACGGCAACCTAGAGAATCACGAGTTCCTATGCCAGTTTTTGAATTCATACCAGTCGCATTGGCACAGAGTTCTTTGATTTGGGCACCATCCAAAATCGCATCACTGAAGTCAGCATCAGTGATATCAACTTTATTAAATGTAGAACGCAGCAAGATGCTTTCGGTAAGAACAGCATTCCTTAAATTGACATCGGTGAACTTCACCTGATCTACCATTGCATTACTTAAATCCGCTCCGTGCAAATTTACCTGAGTCATTACAGAAGCACTGAAAATGGTTCCCTGCAAGTCAGCATTAGCAAAGTTAATTCGCTCCAAATTAGCATTGGAAAACTCAGCTGCTCGTAACATTTGACCCGAAAAATCCTTAGCTTTGAGTTCTGCATTGCTATAGGACAAGGGAGGGGCATAATATTTAGTCGCTTGTGCTCGTGCGGGTAGGGGATAGCACAAAATAACAAGTGCTAATAGGAATACAGCTAATCGCCGAAAAATCATGTTTAATAAACACTCAACTGGATGCCAAGGCAATCTCGATCAAGAATTTGATACCGAATCCACTTGCCTAGTGTCGCATTGAAATGTTGAACAGCCAACCCTGCTGTAGAGCCATAATGTTGCAGAGGCAAAGGACGAAGAGGTCACTCTCTAGTAGGATGTTGGTAGAAGTTGTTCAACAAAGGTCATGCCACACTTCTTGTTGACTTGGTTACTCACGGCTGTTTCGTTATTGATTACAGCCCAACTCGTACCGGGCTTTGTCGTCAAAAGTTTTGTTGCTGCCCTAGTGGCGGCAGTGATTCTAGGGTTAATCAATGCGATTGTCAAACCGATTTTAGTCGTTCTGACGCTGCCGATCACATTTGTGACTCTAGGCTTGTTCCTGTTTGTTGTGAACGCCCTGACGATTTGGCTAGCTGGTTCTATTAGCCCTGGTTTTCATGTCGCTGGTTTCGTACCTGCTTTGGTGGGTTCAATTGTTCTGACTATTGTTGCTAGTGTGCTGAACTTCGTGGTGGAGAGAGTTCTCTAACTAGATGGATTAAGTTCAGCGGATTCGGTGTTAAAGCCTAGATAACCTCGTGGGGTAATCATCCACTCTCCGTGGATTCGAGTACTTTGGTTACCAATGAGCACCGTGGTTAGCATGTCAATGGGTATTTCCAGAAGTTTTTCTAAGGTTGTGAGAGTAATCTGTTCGTCTTGCCGATAGGCGGAGCGAACGATCGCTACTGGTGTCATCGAGTCACGGTACTTTAAGAAAATTGCTCTTGCTATAGCAATCTGTTCAGTTCGGGTGCGCGATCGCGGATTATACAACGCCGTCACAAAATCAGCTTGGGCAGCGGCGACAAGACGCTTTTCAATCACCTCCCAAGGTGTTAATAAGTCGCTTAAGCTAATCGCACAAAAGTCGTGCATCAACGGCGCACCTACACGGGAAGCAGCAGATTGTAGAGCAGTAATCCCAGGAAACACCTGCACACCTGGAGTCTTACCATCCCATCCTTGGGCGCGAAGTTCTTCTAACACTAACCCTGCCATGCCGTAGATCCCACAGTCCCCAGATGAAATGACGGCTACGGTTAAACCCCACTGCGCCAGCTCAATTGCTCGTTCTGCTCGTTGGCGTTCTTGAGTAATAGGCAGCGCTTCTACAATCTGCCCCGGACGCAGTAGAGGAGCAATTAAATCAACATAGAGAGAGTAGCCAATTACAGCATCCGCTTGAGCAACAGCAGTTTGAGCAGCTGGTGTCATTTGGTCTAATTGTCCTGGTCCTGTACCGATGAGCAATAGCTCTCCAGTACGCCCAGTGTACTCTTGTTGGGATTGGGCGATCGCAACTGTCACTGCCCCTGGTTGACCTTCTAATTTGAAAATTTGTTTTGCCACCCGTAGGGGCGCAACGCCTTGCGCTTCTATATCACCATTCGCCGCCCTTAATGCTGCGGCTTCAGCAACGCTAGGAGTTCCTACTTCTTTGTCTACAACGGCTGAGGGATTAGGAACATTCACACTACGCAGGAGATCAGGGGGGAATGTTCGTAAAGGCCAATGGCGATCGCGACATAATTCCATTAATCCCACTTCATCCGCTTTAATATCAATGGTGGCAATTCCCGCGATCGCGCCTTCAGCCAAGTGATTCCTAAGGGCAACCTGCTCAATTGCTGTCTCAATCAACTCTCTGGATGTTCCTCGCTCACAACCAATTCCTACCCACAACACTCGTGGATGCCATTGGACTTTTGGAAAATCAGATTCTGATGAGAACTGTCGCTGTGTAGGGCTAATCCAAATCCGGGCTTTGGGTAAGCGTGATTCTTCCCGATTCGTAGCCGTATATTCAGGAAATCCAAAATCAAAAGGATGTCCTTGGGGAAGATGGTTTTGCCAGAGAGTTGAGCCTGCTTCTTGAATTACCTGAACAGGTTCACCTCGTGCTACAGCTGCACTCACACCCGTCCAATCTCCCTCTCCGCGTTGCCAACCAAAGGGAATCCCTAAGATATCTACCCCTGGCAAGCCTAACCCAGCAGAAGCGCCTGTTAAAACAGGTGTTGCTCCTAGTTGATGAGCAATAAGCCTTGCTAGTTGGTCAGCCTTACCTTGATGTCCGCTACATAAACTGATCACAAACTGACCCGTCTCATCAATGACGACAACGGCTGGATCACAGTATTTATCCTTTAGTAGAGGGGCAATCAGCCGCACCACTGCCCCAGTTGCCAGACAGAAGACAAAGGCACGGTGGTTCTGCCACAAAGTTGCGATATGGTCTTTGAGAGAACCTGTATAAATCTGAACCGATTCAAGGGTGTTCAGAGACTCTGGTACCCAAAGCGTTGCGCCACTGGCTTGACACAGAGGTTGTAATCGTTGGGCAGCCGTGGGAGTAGTTGCGATCGCTGCTAAGGGGTGAAAATCTTGGAAAAGTAACACAGACAATCAATTTAATGCAGGAATTACCACAAAAGCGAATCTTAGGAGTGATTTATCAATTGCTTTATTGTGCATCTCGCAAAGGGTGTTGAGACGCAGAAAGTTGGTGCTTGCTTTTCTTGATGAAAAAGCAAGCTTCTAGATATCGCAAAACTCTTTACAAAAACTACGTCTCCAAAACATATACATCAAGTTAAACAATCCGCATACCTATTCGCAGACATCAGCCTAGGATACTGAGATTACAGGTAAATCACTGATTTTTGCATGGCCCCAGTACACTCTTGGGGTCTTTTTGTTTTTAGAGTACGCCTCAGGAGGGTGCTAGTGACTGACCTGTGTAATCTTAATTCAAAACTAGAACATTACCAAGAGCCGACGAGAAAGCCCCATTAGTGGCGAGACGGATTTATCGAACCGCAGGTGAGTACCGTCAATGGCTCAAGTGGGGACGGCGCTTAAAGCGGCGAAGTAATTCGCCGCACGCTGCCTCATGAGAGTCGGGTTAAATTGGGTGGCGAGGGTGCCACTTAATTTAACAAGTTACCCATCGCTATAAACGGGTAAATTATGGTAATATTCAACCATGTTAGTAATTGAGGCCAAGCTAAAAGGAACC
>DATNPH010000212.1:0-41149 GCA_036703315.1 Coleofasciculaceae cyanobacterium | reverse complement strand
GTGAACTACCCACACTAAATCGAAGCGATTATAGTGTGGGCTTCTAACATCACGGGGGAATGCCTCAGAACGGACTTACGTCCCAACTTTGGTCTTACTTCCCCTCCGTTAGCAGAGACGGCTATTCCATCCGTCTGTAATATTCTGATACCTTCTGCCCTAATATTTGTTGCCGCATTGCCATCTCTGTCGTGACGAGTACCGCAATTAGGGCAAGTCCACTCTCTGATATCAAGTGGCAACTCATCAATCTGGTAGTAGCAGTTAGAGCAGAGCTTAGAGCTAGGAAACCAACGGTCAATCTCAACCAATTTGCCGCCTTTGTTCTCTAGTTTGTAGGCTAATAAATTGACAAAGGTTCCCCATCCTGCATCAGATATTGCTTTAGCTAAATTGTGATAGCGAAGCGTTAGCGAGTCTTCGAGCGTCTTGCGTACCATGCCTTTGACATAAAGATTCTCTACTACGACAACTTGGTTTTCGTTGACGAGCTTTCGTGAAAGCTTATGTAGAAAATCCTGACGGGATTTAGTTACCCGTTCGTACACTTTAGCTACACTCTTCTTGGCTTTGTTCCTTGAATTACTTCCTTTGTGTTTTTTAGCTAATTTTTGCTGCTTGCGCTTAAGATTTTTTTCATGCTTAGCAAGGTGTCTGGGGTTGTTATACTTAGAGACTTTGCTGCCATCGCTTGTAATAGCAAAATGAGTCAATCCTAAGTCAACCCCAATTATCCTACCCTCAGTCGAGCACAAGGGATTCTCACCTTCAGTCTCACTCAGTATTGACGCAAAGTATTTACCTGATGGATCTAGACTAACTGTTACGGTCTTGATTGTTCCTTCAATCTGACGGTGCAATTTAGCCTTGACTTTGCCAACCTTCCCCGGAAACTGAACAAATCCCGACGCTCCTAACGTCGCTACCGCTTCGCTAACAAGTACTTTGACGTTTTGAGGATACTGAATTGATTGCTTACCATGCTTTGACTTGTAACGAGGGAACCTAGCACGACCCGCAAAAAAGTTTTTATAAGCCGTTGTTAGGTTGAGCGTCGTCGCCTGCAAAACTTGGCTGTAGCACTCAGACAACCATATAGTTTCTTGTGCTTTCTTGAGTTTTGGTAAAAAGGCATTAAGCGCTGACTGACCAAGGCTTTTACCCGTTTCTTTATAAGCCTCAATTGACTTATTGAGCCCGTAATTCCACCACCACCTAGCACAACCAAAGTGCTGAGACAGTATGACTTGTTGTTCTGATGTTGGGTAAAGTCGAGCCTTGACCGCCTTGTGTAGCATCTCAATTCCTCCTTAATGCATTATATATATTCCAGTAAAACAATCAGAAAGATTTGAAAAACGGAGGGACGGAGTTTTTCTCGCCTTTCATCCCGCGCTATAGCCAAGGCGGTACTCGCTGCGCTCGATATGTCCGCCTTGGCTATAGCGGGGGACTTCCTGGCGAATTAGTTAAACGAAAAACAGCAAGCCTTTATCAAGCGCAAAAACTCCACACTCGCCCGAATTAACAACCCCTTCCCCCGTCCCAACATGCCCTTTTATCAGGGTCAATCGAACATTCTCATTGGGGTCAGTTTAGGACTTGAAAAACCTGCAACAGTAGCGGTAGTCGATGCCATGACGGGTCAAGTCTTAGCCTACCGGAGTATCCGACAGCTATTGGGTGAAAAAAGGACAGGAATTAGGTGCGCCCCCAGTAATAAGGATGCGGGTATACCGCAGTGGTGGCTACCCAATCACCTTCGAGCAAGGAGGAATCCACCCTTACAATATTTTTTGACGGGTCAAAGCGGGAGCGAAAACTCCAGGGAGCCGTCAAAAGTTCAAATCGCTTATCCAAGCTTGACTTCAGAAATTTCGACAGCGATCAATCTTCCTCAATCATGAAAATGGACACAACTGGATTCGAACCAGTGACCCCTACGATGTCAACGTAGTGCTCTAACCAACTGAGCTATGCGTCCGCACAATAGATGACTATAACACAAATTTAAGTGAAACTGCCATTTATAAAACTTGAGAAGATATGGCGGTAGATCGATGACCAAAAGTAGGCTTAGCCCGTTGTAAAAGCAACGGCTTTTGCTAAAATATCTGGGTTGTTCAGCCAAAGCCAGCATCTTTGACTCAATCAGTAGGCATCTCTGGTATCGATACATTAGCGCAAGAACTTGCGACGATCCAGCAAACCGGCTCTAAGCGGATTGCTATCTTGGGGTCGCGTCATGTTCCCATTACCCATCAAAATCTAATCGAGATGATGAGCTATGCCCTAGTTTTAGAGGGCAATCGTCTCATGACGTCTGGTGCGATCGGCACCAACGCAGCAGCAATTCGGGGCGCTATGCGTGCTGATCCGGCACTGCTGACCGTGATTTTACCCCAAAGCCTAGAGCGTCAACCACGAGAATCACGGGAGCAGCTAGAAAAGGTAATGCATTTGGTGGAAAATCCCGAAAACGATCATCTGTCTCTTGGTGAAGCAAGTGCGCTATGCAATCAGGAAATTGTTTCCCGATGCCAGCAACTGATTTGCTTCGCGTTTCATGATAGCCGAACTTTGCTAAAAACCTGCGAGGAGGCAGAAGACCAACGCAAGGTTGTCACTCTGTTCTATTTTGATTAACACATGAATCTACAAGATTCAGCAGTTCTACTTGATTGTATTGCCGTAGCTGCTGCGCTGATTTATCTACCGTTTTTGGTAGTGGCATATGCTCGTGTGACTGTGGGATACGACATAGGCGCACCTCGTGCCATGTTTGACAAGTTGCCTCCCTATGCACAGCGAGCGACTTGGGCTCACCAGAACTCGTTTGAAACGTTTACGATCTTCGCCATAGGGGCGGTGATGGCTTATGTAACGGGTCAAAATTCGTCTTTAGCAATAGGAGCGGCGATCACATTTGTAATTTCTCGATTACTCTACTCAGCATTCTATATTTTCAATATACCCTTGGCGCGATCGCTAATGTTCGTCATCGGCTCTGCTTGCAGCGCTATCCTCTTCGTCCTGAGCCTACTGAGTGCGAATAGTCTGCTCAAGTTGTCCTGATCAGATTTAAGTCTTGAGTTTTTAGCTGTGGGTTGCTAGTTGTTAGTAATCAACCACTATCTCTAATCTCTGTAGTTTATGGCTTCTAGTTATTCATTTGATATTGTCAGCGACTTTGACCGACAAGAGTTGGTCAATGCAGTAGACCAAACTGTGCGCGAAATCGGCAGCCGCTACGACCTGAAGGACACTAAGACAACCGTAGAGTTGGGTGATGAAGCAATTACGGTGAATACCGATAGCGAATTCACCCTCGACGCCGTTCATACCATCCTTCGTACCAAAGCGGCTAAGCGCAACCTCTCGCAGAAAATCTTCGACTACGGCAAAGTCGAATCAGCCAGCGGCAATCGCGTCCGCCAAGAAATTAAGCTCAAAAAAGGAATTAGCCAGGAGATAGGTAAACAAATCACCAAGCTGATTCGAGACGAATTCGCTAAGAAGGCCCAAGCCACCATTCAAGGAGATGCACTCAGAGTTTCTAGTAAATCTAAAGACGACTTGCAAATAGTTATCCAGCGACTGAAGCAGGAAGATCTGCCCGTTGCTCTACAATTTACTAACTATCGCTAGAGCGAAACAGTCATTTTAAGTTTTCCAAAACAATGACATAGCATCTACAAAGTAGACAGGCTCCGATGTCAAAAATTGACCGCCAGCGAGAGCATCAAGCTAACGAGCGTACCTTCTTAGCTTGGCTGCGTACCTCTGTTGCTTTAATTGGGTTTGGTTTTGCGATCGCTCGCTTTGGCCTATTTTTGCATGAACTGCAAATCCGTCTCACTGCGCAAGATACCCCAACCAACTCCTACATCAGCTCCCAAAGCCTCGGTGTTGGTCTGGTGCTCGTCGGAATCATCTTTATTATCCTTGCCGTGTGGCGTTACAACCAGGTCTTCTGGCAAATTGAGCAAGCCAACTATCAGCCGACGCGCCTAATGGTTTGGCTCACCGCAGGAGTCGTCATTCTCCTTGGTGCCCTTAGCATTCCGTTACTCCTCTGGCGGCAGCCCTCTGCTCCTAGTACTCCTTCTTCCCGTAGTCGCTCCGAGCGTCTATCTGGAAAGCTTTCGTATATACCGCCAAACCCCAAGCGTCCAATAAAACTTTAGGCTAGATTTTGCATGCTCTCCATCCTTTCTCTACTGATGATTAGGTGAGGCTATACCCCTAGATGGACAATCGGCATGACTAGGCTTCAATCTTAAGATTTAAGCTAAGGCTACATTTTGCCATCAGATTCCTAGCCAATCTCACTCTTAAGCAACTACCCAAATAACTCTAAAGAAAGGGGTTAAGTAGCTAGTCTTGGAGAGACTATTTACTTATAAACCAAACACTTATGTTGTTTGTAGAGAAAGATTTGAACTTATAAACAGGCTATGAAATTCCGACAGAATCTTGAGGCAATTACGCTCTACTTAACTCAGAGTATGACTGAATATGAGGTGATTCCAGCCAACTGGGGTTGGCATATTCACAAGGGAGACATCTATTGTGGACATCTAGAATATCAAGGAACAAGAGGATGGCAGGGGAGTGCTTTAAGATACCTCCCAACTGAATTGAAAGAGCAACTCAAAAAAATTGTACAATCGGGTTCTGCTAGACACTCAGCTACGACTTAGGCTAAAGCGAAGCAATGGTTCGCATTAATTTATTAATGCCTGGTACATGCCGATTTTGCAAAAGTAGTTCAGGCATCTTGCCTGCTTATGCCATTTGGTTAAACGTTTAACACTTATCGGTGATTAGGTTTTAGGTAGTAGGTTTTAGGAAAGGCGCTACAACCTACTACCTTGACTATTTGTGTCATTTTTAAGACCCATTAGTATTATCTATAGGTGCAGGCGAGGCAACTAGACTACAATTTTTGTCTTTTTCTTTCTAATATCGTGTCTTATTTCGTAGGGATTTCGGCTTAATTATCGATTAAAAATCTCAAACTGAAGTGAAGCCGAAATCCCTGATCAAATTACAGACTTGACATAACTTCCCGCGCTGCTTCTAAAGTGCGATCAATATCTTCATCGGTATGAGCCAGAGAAGTAAATCCTGCTTCAAACTGAGACGGTGCCAGGTAAACACCGTGCTCCAACATACCGCGATGGAAGCGGCTGAACTTCGCTAAATCCGACTTTTTGGCGTCTTCATAGTTGTGAACAGGTTCACCTGTGAAGAACAGACCAAACATCGCGCTGATTTGCCCCCCGTAAACTTCGTGACCCGTTTCCTTGGCAATTTGCTGGAGACCGTCTGACAGCTTCTTGGTAATTTTGTCTAGCTGTTCATAGGTGCCTGGTCTTTGTAGCAACTCCAGCGTCTTAATCCCTGCTGTCATTGCTAGAGGATTACCAGAGAGCGTTCCAGCCTGGTACATTGGGCCAGCCGGTGCCACCATTGACATAATATCTTTACGTCCGCCGTAGGCTCCGACGGGTAAGCCGCCGCCGATAACCTTGCCCAGTGTTGTCAGGTCAGGTGTAACACCAAATCTTTCCTGAGCGCCGCCATAGGCAATCCGGAAGCCAGTCATCACTTCATCAAACACTAGTAACGCCCCATACTCCTGGGTTAGTACCCGCAAGCCTTCTAAGAACCCAGCGTCAGGGGGAATAAAGCCAGCATTCCCAACAACTGGCTCCAGAATTACACCGGCGATTTCATCCGGATGGGCTTCAAATATAGCTCTGACGGCTTCGAGATCATTGTAAGGTGCGGTTACGGTATTGCTAGTGGCAGACTTGGGAACACCGGGGGAGTCGGGTAAGCCCAAAGTGGCAACGCCAGAACCTGCTTTAACCAAGAGCATATCTGCGTGACCGTGGTAACAGCCTTCAAATTTGATGATTTTGTCACGCCCAGTAAAGGCCCGCATCAGGCGTATAATCGCCATACAGGCTTCTGTCCCAGAATTCACAAATCTCACCATTTCAATGCTAGGGACGGCATCAATAACCATTGATGCCAACACATTTTCCAGCACTGAGGGGGCACCAAAGCTAGTACCTTTTTCCAAAGCCTCGTGCAAAGCAGCAATCACTTCCGGATGGGCATGACCACAAATTGCTGGGCCCCAGGTTCCCACATAGTCAATGTACTGGTTGCCATCGACATCCCAAATGTAGGCACCTTTGACTCGGTCAAAGACGATGGGTTGTCCTCCCACGGATTTGAAAGCCCGGACTGGGGAATTCACTCCTCCTGGCATCAGCTTTTGCGCAGCGGCGAAGATTTGTTCTGATTGGGTGGTTTTAATGGTGGTATTAACCAAGCTTGTCTCCTTAGTAGGACGTTAAAAAGTCTATCTGTGGATAGTTGTACGCCTTGTTTAGAATTCCTATGCTAGTTGATTATCTCACTTAGCATAAATTGAGATTATGTTCTACAAGACGAATCAAGACTTACCTTTAGAGATCCGCGATCGCTTATCCGAGGCAGCACAGGAACTGTACCGAGCTGCCTTTAACTCTACGATTCAGTGGTATGGAGAAGCCGCGAAGGCTCATCAGGTTGCTATAAAAGCAGTGAGAATGCAATCAGCTAGAAATTTTGTTTAAAGCCAAGGCGTAGTTACCCTACTTGGTGAAGTACAAAGCAGCTGACTTATTCACAATAGTATCGTAGACAACTGACTTACAACCTCCTGGATGTGGCAACTAGACGGTTGCTTGAACTAGTACCATGGTAAATTTCAGCATTGGTCTGGAGATGGTATGTTGAACAAGTGAAGATATTGCTACTGCGATGCCATCTGCTGAACCTACTGCTTTGAGCCAAGCTATTCCGGTTGACCAAATCCGCTACAACGAACAGGGATTAGTGCCAGCGATTGTACAGGATTACCTGGATGGCACTGTCTTGATGATGGCTTGGATGAATCGAGAGTCGTTGCAGAAAACTCTAGAAACTGGAGATACGTGGTTTTGGAGCCGCTCTCGTAGTGAGCTATGGCATAAAGGGGCGACATCAGGTCATGTTCAGAAAGTACGATCGCTCCGTTATGACTGTGATAGTGATGCCTTATTAGTCACTGTTGAGCAAATTGGTGATATTGCTTGCCATACAGGTGAGCGTAGCTGCTTTCATCAAGTCGATGGGACAAAAGCGCCACCTCCAGCCGATACCTTGTCACAGGTTTTTGAGGTGATACGCGATCGCCGTGACAACCCAGTAGAAGACTCCTACACCTGCAAGCTTTTTGCTGGGGGAGATAACAAGATTCTTAAAAAAATTGGCGAAGAGTCAGCTGAAGTTGTAATGGCTTGTAAGGATGATGACAAGGATGCGATCGCAGGGGAAGCGGCTGACTTGTTCTACCACACACTAGTTGCCTTAGCTCACCACGGCGTTGAATTAAAAGCTCTTTATCGCAAATTACAACAACGCCGCCGATAAGTTTTACGGCGGCGTTATGCAGTTGCAGATTAGTTTGTCTTAAGGGTAGGCATTGTCTACCCGTTCCTATTGGTTAGGCAGAAGTTTGCTTGAGTAAGCGTCCACCTCAAAAGCAGGAGTACGTTGGCTGTAGTCTATTCCAGTACCAGTAACCGATTCAGCTAGCTTTTCAAAGGACTCGGAACGCCAGTTACGCTCATGGATAGGCTTGGACTGCTCTCCTCGGAAGTAAGCTTGGGTACCGATGACAGCCGCTGCAACCCAACCAACGATAAATAAGGCAATCAGGATAGTCATGGATACTTTCTCGTCAAAGAATGTTTAGTTTTGTAACTGTCTATGTAAATTAATGTAACAATTGCTTTTCAAAGTGTCAAGTTGTCAGTACTAGAGAAAGTCAACCCACTAGGGGCGCAAGGCCTTGCGCCCCTGCTGTGGGTAAATTTGTCAAGACGGGATGCGTCCGAAAGCAACAATCCCAGTAACTAGACCTTTGTGCGATCGCTCAAAATTTCGCAGCCATCTTCTGTCACGAGTACCGTATGCTCAAACTGAGCCGCTAGAGAATTATCAACGGTTACTATAGTCCAGCGATCGGGTAACAAGCGCGTGTGCTTAGAACCCGAACTTACAATCGGTTCAATCGTTATAGTCATTCCAGCTCGAAGCTTCACATTTGGCATCTCGCGGGTGCGGAAGAAGAAAACGGAAGGTTCTTCGTGCAAATTCCGTCCCACGCCGTGACCTGTTAAATCTTCCACGATGCTGAAACCATTCGCTTCCACATGGTCTTGCACAGCACCAGCAATATCCATCAAATAATTTCCGGCTTTGACTTGCTCAATGCCTTTGTAAAGCGCTTCCTCCGTTATGCGAATTAATTTTGTGGCTTCTGGAGAGACATCACCGACGGAAAGCGTGATGCAAGAGTCACCGTGAAAACCCTGGTAGTAAGCGCAGGTATCTACCTTGAGAACATCACCCGAGTGAATCACTCTTTTGTTGCTAGGGATGCCATGCACAGCCTCATGATTAAGGCTGGTACAGAGAGTGGCAGGAAAGCCGTTGTATCCTTTGAGGCTAGGAACTGCCCCCAGTTCCCGGATGCGTTTCTCGGCATAAGCATCTAGGTCAGCCGTCGTCATACCTGGCTGGACTAGCTCTGAAATCTCTTTCAACACGGTTGCAACAATTTTCGCTGCCTGACGCATTATGGTGATTTCACGTTGCGACTTGATTTCAATGGCGCGGCGTTGCTTCTTAGGGGGGGATGATTGAAGAGGCCCAGAAAGGAGATCGCTGAGAATGTTCATGAATTTTGCGATATTAGCTCTTGAGTGCAGTTGCTACGTTAGCATAACGTAGCATAGCCTAGCATCTCGTGCGAAATAATATGGCAAAGCGTTACTATACTCACAGGAGACACAACACAAAAACCTCGAATGGGCGGTAAAACTTCACTGGCTGGTGTTACAACCTACATTCCACCGGAGTGGAAAAAAGAGCTTGAAGAGTGGGCGCAGGAAGAAGAGCGTTCTGTTTCTTGGCTCCTGTTGAAGCTCATCGGAAATGCACTCGAAGAGCGGCGAGAGAAATCACCAAGTGTAAGCAGTTTAGAGCAGGTAAGCCTAGCCAGCAACCACGAAATAGCCTCCAGATAACCTTAGAGATAATCACAACAAAGTGATCGCATTGGCGATCGCTATGATTATTGTCTGGAGGCAAAGAAGCTTTACTCAGTTGTCAGCTAAGAGACAAGTATCTGCGCTTCATAGGCTGGTAGATCGAGAATTATCTTATAGTCACCAGCTTCGACATCGTAGTCGCCTAGCCAGTTATGCCAGACACCAGGAGCCGGAAAGTTGGATATCTTGTATCCGTCTAGAGACCTATCAGAGAAATTTGCCACGACGACAACGCGGGAACTTTCATCATTCCGGCGAAGGTAGGCTAGCACTTTTGCCTCTGGATTTTCGTGGAAAAACTCAATGTTGTCGGTTTGAAGAGCTGGATTTTGTTTACGTAGGGCGATTAGTTTTTTGTAATAGTCAAACAAATCCCGGTTCAAATCTCTTTCTAATAGGAACCAAGCAATTTTATTGGGTTGAGCCACCTTTTCGCTTTTGCGCTTATGCTCACCAAACTCTTCTCCCATCCAGAGCATTGGTACACCCATTGCTGTCATTAACAGAACCGTGGCTAACTTAGCTCGCCTAAATGCGGCTTCGTCAAAAATGCCGCGATCGGCTAACTCTATGAAAATGCGTTCGCGATCGTGAGTCGCTAAATAATTTATTACGTTTGTAGTAGTTGCATAACCCTGTTGTTTTGGGTTCAAAACCTCCTTAAGCTTTTCTAATTCAAAGGTTTCGCCACAAATATGTGGAATCACAAAATAGTGAAAACTTTCATGCCAGCAGGCATCTAGCGGTCCTTCTGGATGAACTATTTTGCTTGTATCAGGAATGTGTTCTGCAATGTTGTAAAACGGCTTATTTGCAGCAGCGTCTTTGGCTTCCTTGGCAAGCCATTCCAGAAATTCATCGTTAGCCAATTGGCGCACGGCATCAAAGCGAATACCATCAATGTGATACTCCCGAATCCAGTAACGCACCACATCCCCAAAGTACTTCCAAGCCGGTTTTATGTCTAACTTTTCATCGTAGTTGTCGTAGTTAAACTCTGGTCCCCAGTAATTCGCAGGGTCTTCAGGATAATGCCTGTGCTCGTAGTACCAGTAATTTCGGTCAATCAGCATTAATGGGCATTCTTCATCGGTGTGGTTATAGATTCCATCCATAAAAACGCGAATGCCTCTACCATGACACTCATCAATAAACCGCTTCAAATCTTCTGTTGAGCCGTAACTAGATTCTGTAGCAAAATAGTGGCGCACTTTATAGCCCCAATTATAGTCACCAGGATATTCATTCACTGGCATCAGCTCGATCGCATTAATTCCAAGTTCACTCAAATAATCTAACTTTTCAATTGCATCCACATATTTCCCCCGCTTTTGAGTGTCATCCTCACCGCCCGAGAAATCCGCAATGTGCATTTCATAGATGACTATTTCGTGATTCTCAGGCAACAACATATCATCATGCTGCCAGACATAAGTATCTACAATTCGTTTGCCATCTTTAATCCGCACTACACCAATTTTTTTGACCTCATCAACATCAGTTGCGTAGGGGTCGATTACATCCACCCATTGATCCGGTTCAAAATTTGGGCTTTTGGTTTGGATACGGAATTTATAGTGATAAACACCATCTTCTAATTCAACCTGAGTGCGGAAATAACCATCTTCTCCTTTTTTCATTGGTATTTCTTTCCAATCAGAAAAATAGCCAATTAAAGCAGCTCCTTTATTGTTAGGAGCAAATAAGGTAAATTCAATTGTGCTGGTCATATAAACCCGTTTTAGTTGCCTATCCAGTGTTCAATAGGAGCATTTTTTACCTTATTAAAGATTTTTTTGCATCAATCTAAAGAAATATAAATAGTATATCTAACAGGTATTTAGGATACCTTTCTTCATTAAGTTTCTAAATATTTTCTCAAGATAGATAAATTAGGTCTGTACTTAGAACTTTGGAAATATTTTTTTATAACTATAAATAAGGCTCTAGAGAGATGTTGTTAGAAACAAAGATGGAGAACATAAAGTCATAAGTAGCCGCTTACAGGAGCTTAAAAAAGTCTACTAAAGTCTACTAAGTAATAGATTATCATTGTTTCTCCTGTTATGCTTGGCATTAGTTTCATCATTCCTGCTTATTCCTTTCTGAGATTACTGTCTATTAAACATAATTAGTCAGTTGGAATACAAGGTTGATTAATAAATTTATCTATGTTGGATTAAGGAGTTACACATGTTTCATGAAATGTGTTGGTTACCTATGATAGGTTCTACTGGACAGAAGATATTGCACTTACGAACTGCACCCAATCAACCCTGGAGACCCTATACAGCTTTTCCAGAGTATGCTGTTGCAGACTATAGGATTCCTGGAGGTTCTAAGGGCTGGGCAACCTACCAGAGTTTGAGGAGCCAAGGCTGGCACTTAGCACCCAGTACACAATTACGGCAGTCTTCTTTCGGAGAGCAATTAAAAAGTGCTTAAAAGCATCAACGTTTTGTAATTGAATCTCAAAAATAGACCTCTTGCATTAGCCTGTTCAAATTTAACTTGAACGCCAGTAATTAAACTAATTTAATAGTATTGATTTGATAGATATGCTAGGGGTCTAATTTTTAATTCTTGATTAATATTATGGTTAGAAAAATAGCGTTGTTGTTGATATGGGTTGGATTTGTCGCCTATACTATTTGGTTAGCTCCGCTTGATCAAGCAGATACATGGCCTCTAGTACAAAAGCTATTAACGCTTCAGTATACAAAAGTTAACCCAATCATACCAGTTATATTCTGGCTGATGGGCATCTGGCCGATGATCTACGCCTGCCTCATGTTTGCCGATGGCAGAATGCAAAAGTTCCGTGCTTGGCCTTATTTCGTAGCCTCAAATGGAACAGGAGTTATTTGCCTTATGCCCTATTTAATTCTTCGTCAACGTAATCAAGAATTCTACGGAAAAAAGGATAAGTGGCTAAGAATTCTAGATAGACGTTCAACAGGAGTTTTTCTCCTTTTAAGTACAATTGGCTTACTTGCCTGTGCAGTAATTGCTGGAGATTGGGGAGATTACGTTCAACAATTCCAAACTAGGCCCTTTGTTCATCTGATCAGCCTAGATTTTTGCCTAATGTGCTTGATATTTCCGTTAACATCATTATTTGACGATGACATGGCACGACGAGGTATTAAGGACTCCCGAATTTTCTGGGCTGTGGCATTAATTCCGCTTTTTGGTCCGCTTGTCTATCTCTGCCTGCGTCCGCCTTTACCAGAAACCAGTCCAGATAAGGTAGAGATGCGAGATGTCGTGTTTGCAAGCCGTTAACGCTATGGCTAAATTTGGCAATGTCCCCTTTTTAATTTCCTTTCTAGCTCTGATTCCACTTGGGATAATCGCGCTTTCCCATCACTTCATATCACAAGGCGATCGCACCTAGCTGTCCAAGTAGGCGATCGCTTCCCACCACTGTGTACTTCTACAAGCGATCGCACTCCTACTCCCTACTCTCCCTCTTCCACCGCACCTAACGCTTTGAGCATTGCTTTCTCAGCTTCCGTTAAACCCGTAACACCGATGATATTCATGCCCTCTATACGGTACAAGTGTATTGCTCAGCACACTCAGAACCTACGCCCTCTTGGTGATGGCAATGCGATCGCCTCCTCAGCAAAATAATGATGATGCAGCTTCGTTATATTTGAGGGTTGTGCTAATTGAAAATCAGACAATTGGGTCGGCGTCGATTGCTATTACAAGGCTTTGCTACCCTCTCGACGATACTGCTGTTGAAAGCTTGCAAAAGTGGTTCCACTTCTGCAAACACTCCAACAAAACCTGGTTTAGGAGAAAAATCTTTGTCTTTACAATTCATCTCTGTTCCCCCAGCAACTGGTCAAGCGCCAGCCGGATTGATTGTTTGCTTACATGGCTTTGGTGGCAACTCCCAACAGTTGGCACCTTTCGCACCAGTGTTCAATCTACCGGAATACCAGTTCCTGTTCCCCGATGGTCCTTACCCCCATCCTTCTGGATCTGGGGGTAGGATGTGGTACAACCTGCGAAGCCAGGATTATCAGGGTTTAGCGGCAAGTCGGCAGAAGTTAACAGACTGGCTGAAGTCTCTAGAGAGTACCACTGGTGTACCCCTGTCACGCACGATTTTGAGCGGATTTTCTCAAGGCGGAGCAATGACGCTGGATGTGGGGTTAACTTTGCCGCTGGCAGGCTTGGTGTGTCTGAGTGGCTATCTGCATTCAAAGCCAGAGTCAACGGTCGGAAAATCCTTCCCACCTGTCTTGATTGTGCATGGTAGACAAGATCAAATGGTACCTCTGAGCGCCGCTCAGAATGCCAGGGATAGTCTAAAATCTTTAGGAATAACGGTGAAATATCAAGAATTTGATATGGGACACATAGTCATACCAGAGGTTGTGGCTCTAATGCGAAGTTTTGTAGTGGATACTATTAGCAGACTACCCGAAAAATCCTTGAAATAAGGATACAAGAAATTCAGAATTCAAAAGTTAACAGTCAAAAATAAGACTCCATAGACAAATCTAGGGAATTGAAATTGCGTGAGAATTTATCCATGTAATCGTTTATTTGTCAAGGCTTAAGTGTGGCTTTTTGGTGATTTTCACGGTTAATCTTAGACATTTCCCTCTTTTCTAAAACTAATTTATTACTCATTTAAGCCTACCTGTGAATTCTCTGGTCAATCAACGCGATCGCGCTGTTCCTTTCGCTCGGACGATTTCAACACTGACCTTTGCAACAAGCATGGCGAGCAGGAGACCTAAGGTTACAAGCGGTGGCAGTGCCCCACCCGCGATCGCTAATCCAATCGCTGTTGCGATTGCACCGACAAAGAGCCAAGTGAATCGACGACGGCACACCGTAATCGAAATGAAACCGATTGTGAGCATGTAGAGTGCAACACCACCGCATAGCGCCCAACGGGTTCCTGCCGGGAGAACGCTCTCACTGGCTTCTAAGATTGTATGCTGGGTGCCGACAGCGACTAGGGTCAGTCCCATCAGTATCGGCAGATGCCCGTAGTTGTAGATATGAACCGAGCGTATCCCACGAATGACAACGGACGATTCGAGAAAGTTATAGTAAAGCCACCACAGACAGGCAGCGATCACAAAGCCACCTACAGCAGCCATGATGGAGGGGAGCTGCCAGTTCGTGTCCACTGTACCACTTGCCACTGCAACAATTGCCTCACCCAGCACGATCATGGTGAACAAACCAAACCGTTCTGGGAGGTGTGAAGGATGCGATGGTGTCCCTCTGAGGATTCGCGACCCAATAATCGGCACGGACAGCTCAATCACCATTGCGATTGCCCACATGAGGTAGCGGAATGGCTCTGGCACAGCAATGGAGATTAACCAGAGGCAGGTACTGGGGATGTAGGAGGTGAGATACAGTTTTAGGCTGGCGCGTGCGACGGGAACATGACGAGCAGCTCGTGCGTAGAGTACCAGCACGATTGACCGAATCGTTACGTAGGAAAGAGCGAAGCCTGCCGAACCGTCCTCAAAAGCGTTGTGAATATTCACTCCCAGGAAGGCGATCGCCAGCATCCCGGTCAGCATCAAAAGTCGGTGAACGACATCGTCAGTATCGAAGCGGTCTGCGTAGAACGTAAACAGTACCCACGCCCACCAACACGGTACAAACAGCGCAGCAAACTCCAGGAACCCAACAATTGAAAGATGCTCCTCCAGATGGTGGCTTAGCTCTGCGATAACAAAGACGAACACGAGGTCAAAGAATAGCTCGATCCAGCTTGCATGATGCTCTCGACCATCATCCGTACTGCGAAGGCGCGGTGGTCTGAATTGATGTGCCGGGATGGCAATAGGTTCTCTGTTCAAATTAGTCATGTTATCCTCCAGCTCCCGATGGGCAGCGTTTGGTGACGGCTGAAATCTCAGTCAGCAGGTTCCGTGAACACAACTTCCTAGAGATGAAATTCGTTCTCAGCCAAGCCTTGCCAATACTCTCGTACTGAAGCATACTTTGGCTCTTTTAGCAGCAACTCAAAATTTTCTAGAGTGCGCCACTGCCCGTAGTTCATCGCGCGCGTACCATCCAAGGAGCGATCGCACCAGCGTAGCTAAGAGAGAAAAACTTCGCTAACTCAAGTAAACTTCTCAGAGTTAAGCTTGGAGAAAAGCTGAAGATGCGTTTTTTTTTGCTTCATCTTGTATAAGAACTGGACGGCTTCAGCGTGTGACAGTCCCCTTCCGTTTTGGCGATCGCTTAGACACTCAGGGGCAATACCCATCTCACTGTACTGTCTTGAATAGTGTTAGATAAAAGTCTGGTCGATATAGCACCAGCGCCATTCCTCACCCGGCTCAAAGGATTGAACAACTGGATGACCAGTAGCGTGGAAATGTTTAGTTGCGTGCTTGTTTTTTGAAGAGTCACAGCAGCCGACATGACCGCACATTAGACAGAGGCGCAAATGTACCCATCGATCGCCCATTGCTAAACATTCTTCACAGCCAGAAGCGCTGGCTGCAACTTCGTGGATTTGAGCTGTATGTGTACAGTTTTTACTCATGATTTCTCCCTAGATTTCGTTACTGAGACAGTTAATTGGCAATCGTACTTGGAAGCGGGTGTCTCCTGGCTTGGAATCAAAGCGGATATCGCCTTTGTGCTGTCCGACAACAATTGTGCGGACAATATCTAATCCCAATCCCGTGCCTCTGCCCACTTCTTTGGTAGTAAAGAATTGCTCAAAGATGCGCGGTTGAATTTCTGGGGGAATACCTGCACCATCATCAGCAATTTCTACCAAAATACGTGAAGCGGAGCGTGAGCCACTAGCCGAATCGCCCTCTTGTGACGTGCGTATCCAAATATGCCCCTTCCTACCCATTGCATCGTTAGCGTTAGCGACAGTTCTAGCGGAGTGGGGGAGCAAGCGAGACGCCATAGCGTCTATCGCATTATCAATCAAGTTCGTCCACACCTGATTAAGTTGACGACCATAAGCACAGATTCGCGGCAAATCACCGTATTCGCGCTTCACGACTACGCCCTGCTTGAGCTTATAACTCAAAATCTTTAACGTATTGTCAATGCCCTCATGGATATCCACGTCTTGCAGCGGCGCTTGATCCATATAAGAGTAATCTTTCATCGCGGCGGTTAAGTCAGAAATCCGCGTCGAACTGAGTTGAATTTCTTCTAACAGTTCGACTCCCGATAAACTCGCTTCCAGCCAAGACAACACATCACCAAGACACTCAGGCGCGATATGAGCGACAATTTTATCTAACTCTTGGGTATTCAATCCGGCAGCAACCAGCGTCGGGGACAGTTTCCAGCCATCAGAAACCTCGTGTTCTTCTAGCCAATCTGTCACCTCGTCTTCGGCTTCGCTTTGTGCCAAGGGGTCAAGGTGAGAACAGCTTTTCGCCGATTTGGTTGTTCGCTGGTAAAGATTGATCAGAAACGCCATTCGTTCTTCAGTTATGGGTTGCTGATGTAGCTTCAGTGCCAGAGGGGGTAATTTTTGCAGTACTTCTTCTAAGTGCTTCACGCCTCGGCGGACGGCGGCGGCGGGATTATTCAATTCATGGGCAAGTCCAGCAGATAAGGTGCCGAGGGAAATTAGCTTCGCTTGCTGTTGGGTGACGGTTTCGTGAATTTGCGTTAGCGAAGCGGGACGCAATAGCGTCCTTCGCTGTGCGGAAATCTTCAGGATGCTCTGTGGAATTGAACGGCACTTACACAACATTTCCCAGAACGTATCAGGAGATAACTTATACAAATGGACATTCGTTAAGGCACGTCCACTAGTAGGATAAGGTTCGTCCAACAGCAGGATAAGTTCCGCAAAAACCTCCCCCGCCTCCAAGCTGACAGCATAAACATCCTGCCCTTGAACAGTTCTCGCCCACTCGGTTTTGCCCTCTAAGATAATGTAAAAACCATCCGGCGGGTCTCCTTGTCTAGCAATTTGTGTTCCCGCCTCTAGCCAAATTTCTTCACCTTGTTCGGACAACCACTGCAACTGCTCATCAGGTATCTTGGCAAACAGTGGAACCTGACGTAAAGCCTCTTTGATGTCGGTCATTGCAACACCTTGAATCGTTATGTTATTTGAGGACCGATCGGCAGACGGACTTGGAAACGTGTATCTCTTGGCTGGGAAACGAAGCTGATATTGCCCTTGTGCTTGCTGACAATGCGGTAAGTCATGTCCAACCCTAACCCAATCCCCTGCCCCACACCTTTAGTAGTGAAAAAGGGTTCAAAGATGCGATGCTCGATGTCTGGTGGAATACCGGGTCCGTTGTCAGCAACTTCTACTAATAGGTGGTCATATTCCCGCCAAGTGCGAACCCAAATTTCACCCTGTCTGTTCATCGCTTCTATGGCGTTGTCAATCAGGTTTGTCCACACTTGGTTGAGTTCGCTGCCATAGGCACTGATGCGCGGCAAACTACGATCATATTCGCGTGTCACCGCCACACCCTGCTTGAGTTTATAACTGAGGATTGTTATGGTACTTTCCAGTCCTTCATGTACGTCCACGTCTTGCCGTGGCGCTTGATCCATGAAGGAGTAATCTTTAATTGCTGTCACCAGTTGGGAAATACGCGACGAACCGTGTTCAATTTCAGATAACACTCCAACACCTGTTAACGCGGTTGTAATCCAAGTCAGGACATCATTAAGACAGTCGGTGGGGACTTTCGCTGCAACAGTGTCCAGCCATGCGATATCTAAGCCCGCGCTAACTAAGGTTGCTGCCAGTTTCCAGCCATCACTTACGTCGTGCGCTTCTAGCCAATCACAAACTTCATCTTCGCGATCGCTTTGCGTTAGCGGATCGAGCCGTGGTGCTGTTTTCGCACGCTTTACCCCTTCACACTGTAAGTCAGCAAGAAACTCTAGTTGGGCGGTTGTCATTTGCTGCTGATTCAGCTTTAGGGAAAGACACGGCAATTCTTCAAAAATATCTTGCAAGGAACTGGCACCCCTTGTGACCGCGGCGGCAGGATTATTCATTTCGTGCGCCAGTCCAGCCGCTAAGGTGCCGAGTGCCGCCAACTTTTCGCGCTGCTGGTACAAGGTCTGAATATCTTGCATTCGCTTTGCCATCGTGCTGAAAATGGCGGTTGTCACGCAAGAACAGCTTGAGAGCAATTTCCAAAAAGCATCTTTTGGTAACTCGAAGATATAGCAGGGAGTCACGGCGCGTCCACTCGCCCAAAAGTATTCCTCACCGGTCAATACTGGCAATTCGCCAAACAGTTCTTTTGAGTTGTAGGTCGCTAATACGAGTTCTTGCTCACCTACTTTCTGATAAACCCGAACCTGACCTTTGAGTAGGACAAACACGCAATTGGTAGGACTGCCCTCTGCTCGATGCAGTTCACCAGGCTGTAACCAAACCTCCTTGCCTGCTTGAGACAACCACTGTAACTGCTCCTCTGGTAATTTTGAAAAGACTGGCACCTGACGTAGAGTGTCGATTAGCATGACAACACCTTGCCGAGATTTTGTGGAGATGGGAAGGGGAGTATATAGCTTATTGCTTATCACAACACCTTGCTGAGATATTGATGGACAAACTGAACGCAAATCGAACCTTCACCTACCCCCGAAGCGACTCGCTTCACAGAACCGGAACGGACATCGCCTACTGCAAAGACACCGGGGACGTTTGTCTCTAACAAGAAGGGGTCGCGCTCTAGAGTCCATCCCCGTGGGCGGTTTTCATCTTGGCGGTTACGTGCCGCCTGAATCTCACTCACGGGCTTGAGATTGGGTCCAGTCAGGATAAAGCCAAGTTCATCGCGTTCGACGTTTCCATCTAACCAATTAGTATGGGGGGCAGCACCAATAAAGATAAACAGAGAATTAGCTGGAACGGTTTGCGTTTCACCTGTTACTAAATTTTTGATAACCAGTGATTCTAGACTTGTTTCCCCTATGGCTTCAATAACGCTCGAATGCGTTTGTACTCTGATATTGTCTTTTGCCTCGATTTGGTCAATCAGGTACTGGGACATACTCTTAGTTAAAGAATCACCTCGCACTAACATTGTGACTTGACGAGCGTATTTGGAAAAATACATGGCTGCCTGCCCTGCTGAGTTTGCCCCACCCACAATGTAGACATCTTCGTCAGTACAGGCGAGTGCTTCTGTCTGCGCCGCACCGTAGTACACGCCTGCACCCGTTAGCTTGTCAATTCCTGGAACATCCAGCCGTCGCCACGATACGCCGAGCGCGAGGATTAAAGCATGGCAGCTAACCTCTTTACCATCACTTAAGGTAATAATTCGATACTGGTCTTGGGTACGAAGGGCTGTTGCTTCTTGGGGAGTGAGAATTTCCACACCAAAGCGTCTTGCTTGAGTAACAGCACGTCTAGCTAAGTCGCTCCCACTTAAACCGACAGGAAAACCTAGGTAGTTTTCAATCCGGGAACTGGTTCCTGCCTGTCCACCGGGGGCTTCGCGTTCAATCATCACAGTACGCAAGCCTTCTGATGCGCCATAAACGGCTGCTGCTAAACCGGCAGGACCACCACCGATGATAATCAAGTCGTAAAACGGCTTTTGTGCGATCGTTTGTAGCCCAATCTTTTCGGCAACCTGGATATTGGTTGGCTGGATAAGCTGAGAACCATCAGGAAAGAGTATCAACGGCAGTTTGCGGTTGGGACACTCAGCGTAGCTAACCAGGCGTTGTGCTTCCGCTTCTTGCTCGATGTCTAACCACTGATACGGAACTTGATTGCGAGCAAGGAAGTCTTTGACTTGGTGGGAATACGGATTCCAGCGATCGCCAATCACTCGAATTCCCACAAACGGCGATCGGAAGTTGGCTTGCCAGTCATCCAGTAGATCGTTGAGCACTGGGTACAAGCGCTCCTGGGGCGGTTCCCACGGCTTCATCAGGTAGTAATCGATGTTCGCTGTATTAATTGCCCGAATCGCGGCACTGGTATCAGCGTAGGCGGTAAGTAAGACTCGTTTCGCCTCCGGAAACAGGACAATTGCCTGTTCGATAAACTCAACACCACTCATCTGCGGCATTCGCTGATCGACCAGAAACAGCGCAACTGGCTCATTACGGAGTTTTAATTGTTTGAGTGCGTCTAGTGCAGCTGCGCCAGAGTCAGCACGGATAATGCGGAAGCGATCGCCATACTCGTGTCGTAAATCACGGGCAACCGCTTGTAAAACTTCCGGGTCATCGTCCACTGTCAAGAGTACAGGTTTCGCCATGGGTTCCTAAGTTTTAGGGTTGGCAAATCGGTCGAAGCGTAATTGTCTAGCTGAGGTAGTTCAATCGTATCGTCAGAGTCGGGCAGTTCTTCAGCACAGGGAAGATACTGCAACGGGTTGTACTGTATCATGACAATCCCCTAGGAGGGACTTACTGCTTGTATCTTAACTAGGTAAGACAAGACGGTGATCGCTCCTTAATTCAGCAACAGTGGCATAATGGCAGCTAGTGGACTGTATTCTTTACGATGAAACTTTTTACGATTGGGCACTCCAATCACAGCATTGAGGCGTTTATTGCTCTACTGCAACAACATGGTGTGACGGCTTTGGCAGATGTGCGATCGCACCCCTACAGCCGCTATCTGCCTCACTTTAACCAGACACCAGTTAAAACATCCCTATTTGATGCAGGAATTCGCTATGTGTTCCTAGGTCGTGAATTAGGAGCAAGACCCAGCGATCCAACCTGCTATGTTGACCGCAAAGCCTTGTACGAAAGAATTGCCTCTACTGAGCTATTTTCACAGGGTATTCAGCGGATATTGAAAGGTGCAGAGACCTATAAAATTGCACTGATGTGTGCTGAAAAAGATCCCATCACCTGTCATCGGGCAATTTTAGTATGTCAACACTTACGCGAGTTTGACTTAGACATCAACCACATCTTGAGAAACGGTAATTTAGAGGCTCATCAGCATCTTGAAGAAAGACTTCTAGAGTTACATGGACTAAAGCAACCAGAATTAATAGAACCAGTTCAACTATCAATATTTAAAGATTTTTCATTTCCCGTTCAATCTACTATTCAATACTCAAAAAAAGATTCTCTAAAGGAAGCATACAAGCGACAGGGTGATCAGATTGCCTATGTAGAGTAGATAAAACGTAAATTCAGCATGAGCAATTCAGTTAATTTATTTACAATTGGCTTTACTCGAAAGACAGCTCAACAATTCTTTGATACTCTAGTTAACGCTAGAGTAAAAAGAGTTATAGACACACGACTTAATAATATTTCGCAATTAGCAGGATTTACTAAACGTACTGATCTAGAGTATTTCTTACGCAAAATTGGTGATATAGGATATGTTCACTTGCTAGAGTTGGCACCGACTAAAGATATTCTGGATGATTATAAAAAAAATAATGGGGATTGGGCAACTTATGAGAAAAAATTCTTGAAATTAATCAATGAGCGTCAGATAGAAAAGAAAATTTCACCAGAACTGCTTGCTGGTAGCTGCCTACTTTGTAGTGAAGCAAAACCTCACCATTGCCATCGTCGTTTAGTTGCAGAGTATTTAAAGGATAAGTGGAGAAACATAAATATATATCATCTCTAAAAATTTATGACTCAAATAATCTGCCTTGCCAATTCCTGGAAGTTGGAGGAACGTTGCATCGCAGGAATTAATGCTAATACAGGTCAGTGGATTCGCCCCGTGTGTAGCTTGTATCCAAAGGATGGTCGAGTTCCTGCAAGTGTCCGACTCATAGAGGGGAGAGAACCCGCACTACTAGATATCCTGGAAATTCCGCTAGAGGAAGATGGCGCAGACTTCGGATTTGAGAGTGAGAACCTCACTATTGCTGCTGGAAAATGGCAACGAGTAGGGCAGGTTCAACCAACAGATGTTCTTCAGTACTGTGGGAACTATCCCCAAATCCTGCATAACTCCAGTAAGTATGTAACTGTGCCCTATCTAAAGTCCCTACCTTTCCAGGGAAGACGTACTCTGCAATTGGTATATGCAACAAAACTGTCTGTGGAAAGCATGGCAAGAACAAAAGGAGGCATGAGTTGGAAAGGAACCCTCGTAACGGTGACAGGTCAGCGACTGGTAAATGCCACTATCACTGATCCTGTATTTGTTGAACGACTGGAATCTGGTTATCGCCCTCAAAATCCCTGCTTAGTAACAGTCAGCTTGAGTATGCCCCATCGACCGTCAAATGAATGGGAAGGAGATGATCCTTGTTGGAAACTAATCGCAGGCGTTATTGAATTGTCAGAATCCGATTTGATCCTGGTTGAAATGAAGCGACTGGGCTGGACTATAGAGCAAGGACGGGAATATTTGCAGCGAACTTACAATAAGCAATCACGCAAGCAGTTGACTGCTACTGAAATGACCCAGTTCTTGAGCTACCTAAAATCCCTTCCTACAGGCAGTCCATGAGGACTTTCTCTAGGGACTTACTGCTTGTATCTTAACCAGGCAGCACAGTCTTTAAATGTCAAGGATTACCATAGCCGTCCAACCGTCATCTGTTTTTTCCAATTGGAAACGGTGTAACGTAACCGCTTTGACATCTACTCGCTCTTCATGCCGATCGCGATCGAGCTTTTCTCCCTGAGTTACTGCACTCAGGTGATATTCTCCATCTTTCTCCTCGATCTGAACCTGCTGCGCTCGAAGTAGAAGTAGCTCGCTGTCCTTGTAGTAGATGAATTCTTGCAGAAAATTGAACAGCAGCATATCCAGCGCGTCATTTTCCAAGGTGAAGGTTCGCGTCTCATCAAGTGCGATCGCCTCCAGATTATCAATCATTACGTTGGTAGTTGCATCGCCAGCCGCTATGAAAAGCTCCTCTAAATCCTTTCCCCAAGCTCGAAATGCAATATCAGCAGTGGCAACATCTTCGAGAAACTCATAAGGCATAGGGCTATTGCTCACACAACTTTAACTGTTCAAGAATTTCTGCTTTGCGATCGTTCAACTGTTTGCCGATAAAAACAAGCTCCGTCCCTTCTTGTTCAAATCGCTCCAAATCCCAGCGCCCAGCTACAAAATTAAATAGATATGTGCCTTCAGGAAATCGGACAAACCCTTTCGCTCGGTAAACCTCTGCCCCAAGATTGTCAGCAAATTTCTCAAAACATTGGGGAGTGAAGGTAGCTGCCGAAGTGTAGCTGAACGATTCAAATTCGGGCTGGTGAACGTGGTGAGGTGGCGCTTCAACCCGCTCCCTTGCGATGCCAAACAGCAAGTCCGTATCCACTTGACCCCGCTTGGTACGCAAAATTGAGGCAACTTCGTTCAAAGAGTGCAACTTCTCTTCTATTGCTTTTAACTCGCTTTCCGACACCAAATCGATTTTGTTTAGGAGCATAGTATCTGCTCCTTCAATTTGCAGCCGAGTGGTGTGTCCCACAGATGGATATCTTACCATTGCATCAGCGTCGATCAGTGTCACGACCCCATCCAGTCGCACGCTTGGTAAACTCTCTTGAATATCAAAAACCAGCGCATCTGGTTCTGCGACTCCGGTTGTCTCCACCACAATGATATCTGGGTCAACAGTATCAATGATTTCATTGACAGCAGCTTCAAACTCGCCCAGCAGCGAACAGCACACGCAGCCTCCACCCAAATCTGCCATCTCGACGTTTTTCCCGGCAATGATTTTACTGTCGATCGCAATTTCGCCAAATTCATTCATCAAAATGGCGATTTTTCCAGAAACCGTGTCGAGGATGTGACGCAGCAACGTTGTCTTTCCGCTTCCCAGGGGCCCGGTAATAACTGTAATCGGGGTGCGTACCTGCATAAACTATCCCTTTTATAGAATTGCACTGCGATGATTAAAGAAATTCCAGCGAGAATACATTTACTTCCGGCTAAAGGCTCCCCATACGTTGCTGTAATCAGACGAAAGCCCTCAAAAGTTTTCCACATAATTCGTTGGAATACAGAAGACGATCACTTAGAGTACGGCTCTTGGTTTAAAGGTACGTTATATCCAAAACGTTGTGATATCTCTTTCGATGGAAAATGGATGGTTTATTTGGCTATGGGGGGAAATAACGGTAATACCTGGAATGGGGTTTGTCTGTTGCCTCGCTTAAAAACCTACTTGGAGGCAGACAATATTGGAACGTGGTTTGGAGGAGGCTATTGGAAAAATGAAAAAGAACTGTTATTGAATGGTTGGGGAGAGCCAAAAGGAAAGGTTCCCTTTAAATTAGGAGAGTTGAATTCCCAGTTCGGAGGAGAAGATTTAGGTGTACTGTACCCCCGGTTAGAGCGAGATGGATGGACTAGAGCTGGAGACAATTACGGCAATAATGTGGAAGTTAAGAATTCCAAGAAATATATTGTCAAATGCGAAAATGACGATGGCTGGTATTGGAAGCCTAGTCGGAATCATCCCACATTAAGGATGCATTACAGAGGTTATTTGGAACGTGGATACACGTTTGAGTTTAGTCTAGATGATTATCCTGAATGGCTTGGCTCTACAGTTGATTGGGCGACTTGGGATTTTCTGGGTAACTTAGTTTTTGCCAAACAAGGAAAGCTTTACAAATACAAGCTTGATGACTTCAAGAGCGGCAAGCCTAGTTTATGTAAAGATTTAGAGTCCCTAGAGCCACCTAAAAAACCAGAGATTGGCTCTTGAAGTGGCACTGGCTCCGAACAGAGAAATTATTTATCCTTTGATATTTCCAATGGGAGCTAACCTCACAACGGGTTTGCTAATTCCCGCTAACTCAGTCGCTTCGATGACATCATCAATGTTTTTGTAGGCTCCACCCGCTTCTTCTGCCAGTCCGGGTGCAGAGTTACTGCGCACATAGATGCCTCGCTTCTCCATATCCTTTTGGAGTTGGTCGCCTCGCCAAGTTTTTCGCGCCTTCGTCCGACTCATCGTTCTCCCACTTCCATGAGCTGTGCTGAAGAACGTTTGATCGCCACTAGGCACGCCAACCAACAAATAAGACCCAGTTTCCATACTGCCGCCAATGATAATCGGCTGACCAATTTCCTTATACCGTTCAGGAACATCTGCCATTCCAGGACCAAAAGCGCGAGTCGCACCCTTACGATGGACGAGAAGCGATCGCTCTTTCCCATCAACCATATGACGCTCTAGCTTTGCCGTATTATGCGCTACGTCGTAAACCATGTGCATCCCCAGGTCTTCTGCGGAGCGTCCGAATATCTCCGAAAACACCTCACGAATGCGGTGCAGGATAACTTGACGATTGGCATACGACATATTGATGCCGCACTTCATAGCAGCATAGTAGGCTTGACCTTCAGGGGAGTTGAACGGTGCACAGGCAAGTTCCCGATCCAGAATCTTGATGCCGTACTTGCTCTCCATCACCTTTAAAAAGACTTGCAGATAATCAGTTGCTACCTGATGACCAAATCCCCGACTCCCGCAGTGGAACATCACCACCACCTGATCCGGCATGGTAATCCCCAAACTTTCGGCTAACTTTTTATCCAAAATGTTTTTCTTTTGTGCAACTTGGATTTCCAGATAGTGGTTGCCAGATCCCAGAGTTCCGATTTGGTTGAAACCTCGATCAATCGCCTTTTCACTAATCTTTGAAGAATCGGCACCCTTCATGCACCCGTTTTCTTCAATCAGTTCCAAATCTTCTTCCCAACCATAGCCATTTTCAACGCACCAACGAGCACCTTGCTCGACAACCTGCCGAAACTCTTTGCGTGATATCTTTACAAAGCCAGTGCTTCCTACCCCAGCAGGAACTCTTTGGTAAAGCCTGTCTACTAGCTTTTTGATATGAGGTTTGACTTCATGGTAGGTCAGGTTAGTGACCATCAAGCGCATGCCGCAATTGATATCGAAACCGATGCCGCCCGGGGAAATCACACCCCCTTTCTCCACATCCATCGCTGCAACGCCACCAATGGGAAAACCATACCCAAAGTGTCCGTCAGGCATACACAAGGCGTACTTGGTTATCCCTGGAAGCGTCGCTACATTAGTAACTTGGTCATAAACGGCATCGTCCAATTCCTGGATTAACTTCTGTGTCCCATAAATCCGGGCAGGTACGCGCATCCCTTCCTTGTAGGAGATAGGAATTTCCCAAACCGTGTCAGAAATTCGTTTTAAACTTTCCATTAAAGCCATATTGGCTCTACTCCCTTCGGTTCTACAGAACCTTGTCAGTTACTGGTGGAGGTGTCGAAACAGGCTGCGATCACTATTCGTCGGTTTCACCGCTCAGTTTACTTACAGTTGAATGGACATTCAACAACAGTTTTGAGGATAACGTTACGGTTTACGCCTAAACCTCTCCCTAAAGGAGTTCTCTAGTGGTTAAATCAACCCATCATCTTGTTTGGTTTAAGCCCTAACGCTCACGAAAACTCTCTGCCCCCTCAATAACCAGCTGGCGGGCTTGGTCGGGTCCGAAGCGACCTTGCGGCTCGAATGTTTTGCCCTTGGCTGCGTTGTACGACACGAAGAAGTGTTCAATCTCGTGGACAAGGTTCTGGTTTAGGTCGTCGAGCGTCCGCACGTCGCGGTGGTTGCGGGAGTTGGCGGCAACGGCGAGCAGGCGGTCGTTGCGCTCAGTTTTGCCTTCCTCGGTCTGGAAGGCATAAAAGCCGCCGATGAGCCGCGACGGGACTAAACAGCCGACAAAGGCTGGCTCCTCCATCAGAACCAGCGCATCGATGGGGTCGCCGTCGTCGGCTAGAGTGGAGGGCACGAAACCGAAGTCGTAGGGGAAAAACGCGCCCGCGGCCAGCACGCCGCTCAACTTGTACAGCCCGTGCTTTGAGTCCCACGTAAACTTGTTGCGGCTACCCTTAGGTGTATCAATAATGACGTGAAGCGTCTGGGTGTCTTCCTCGTCAAAGGGAGGCAGGCGGAGGGGGTCGGTTGCCATAGCTCTCTTGGCGTGTCTCTATTCGTCTTTCGTTAGCTTATAACATGCGTTGCAGCTTGATGTGGAAAACGGCTACTACTTCCGGTTTACCACCATTAGCCTAGTTTCCATAAAAGAGTCTTTTTAATAGCTAATTGCCTTTTTTCCATTAGCCATTAGCAAAAACTGAATTGCTTTTGATGCATGTCTCAATTAATTCCTCAATGCCATTAACAGGCAGAATACGAACCTCCAACTGACGGACGACTTCTTCCACCGTCATATCATCAAGAAATCGGGTATCATCATGCTTCAGCATCAGCGAAGGTAGCACAATTGCGTCACCTAAATCTTTCCCCTTCAATCCCCTAAGCAAATCTTGTCCGGTCAGCAAGCCAGTAACAGTAATTTCCTGTCCCCAGTAATCACTAGGCAGCGCCGCCAGCCTTACTTCCAATCCTTCTACAGCATTTAACTGCCGCACAACAGGCTCAAAGGCTTTTTCAACAGCATTACCCACTACCCAGGTAAAGCTTCGAGGTGTCTCCACTCGTTGTGGCAATTTCTCAGAAGCTATATCCTCAAATTGTTTGAGGAACTGGCGAATTGAACCAACACCATTACCAATTTGTGGGTAATCTTCGTAATGAGATTCTGGCGGCAACTCCTGTCGAGCAATCAAAAACCACTCATCAGCTAACCAAGCGAAAGTAGACCCCAACTGCTGGCGGAATTTCTCCTGAAGTGCCTGAACTTGGCATATTACTTCTTCTGCCTTCTCGCGACTTACTGGCGTCAACTCATCTTCTTTGGGTCGAAAGCGTGTTAACCCCACAGGTACCACAGCGGCTGAAGCAACAGCAGGCACCTTACCCCTGTGGAATTTCGCCAAATCCAGCAGAGTACGTTCCAAGTAGACGCCATCATTGATACTAGGACAAACAACAACTTGGGCATGAATTTGCAGCCGTCGTTCCTGAAACCACTTCAGCTGTTCTAAAATCTGCCCAGCGCGAGGATTTTTTAGCAAACGGATGCGAATATCTGGCTCAGTGGCATGGACAGATACATACAGGGGGGATAGTCGCATCTGTTCTATCCGGTTCCACTCTTTTTGGGTGAGGTTGGTCAGGGTTAAGTAAGAACCATAGAGAAAGCTGAGACGGTAGTCGTCGTCTTTCAGGTATAAACTCTGTCGCTTACCGGGTGGCTGTTGGTCGATAAAGCAAAAAGGACAGTGGTTGTTGCACTGAATCAAGCCATCAAACAACGCTGTCTCAAATTCCAGCCCTAAATCTTCGTCGTAGTCTTTCTCAATTTCTACGAAGTGAGACTTACCTGCTGTATCAAGAACTTCCAGTTCCAGTACTTCATCAGCACATAAAAATTGATAGTCGATGAGGTCACGGGGATGGGTGCCGTTAATAGAAACAATCGCGTCCCCCGACTCAAACCCCACCTCTGCTGCGATCGAGTCTGGGAGAACTTTGGTAATTAAGGCAGGACGAATCGAAGTATCACTCATAGGGAACCGTACCGAGCAACAGCCCTAATACTAGTGTAAAGGATTGTGACTAGTACTCTTGATCGGTGATCGTCCTCATTGGCTTGGTAGTAGCGAGTTGTTTAGTTGTATTAATAACTTGTACTGTTAAGCTTTCGTATCCACCCGCCCTTACGGGATTTAGGTCGTTAAATAATTTGTTCTTGGGTACTGGCTCAAACAAATTTTTACAACCAATGAGGGTTGTTAAATATTGGGTAATACCTTCGCAACGATCGCGCCCAAAATCACTACCCCAAACACTAAGCGGTACCAGATAAATACCCAAGTACTTTGGGTTTGTAGGAAGCGCAATAGCCATGCGATCGAAAGATAGGAAAACACCAAAGCGGAGATAACCCCCACAATGATCGGCAGCAGTCCATCACTCCCTAGCCCTTCTTTTACGACATCCTTTAATTCCACTAAACCAGCCAAGGTAATTGCGGGGATACCTAGCAAAAAGGAAAAACGTGCAGCTGTTGCTCGTTCTAATCCCATGAATAACCCAGCCGTGAGCGTAGAACCTGAACGAGAGACACCAGGAATTAACGCCATTGCCTGAGCTAAACCCATTAAGACGCCATCTTGAAGACCTAAAGCCTCAAAGGTACGCTTTTTCGTACCCACCTTTTCAGCCACTCCTAGGAGGAGTGACATGACAATCGAGGCACAAGCGATCGCCCCTAGACTCCGCAGGGGTGAGTTGTCAAAGTCAGGAATCAATATTTTAATCAGTAGTCCGAAGAAGACGATAGGAATTGTTCCTAGAGCGATCCCCAGTGCCAAGCGAAAGTCATAAGATTGGTAATCTGAGGTTCGGATTGCTTTTATAGCACCCATAGTGATTTGGGAAAGATCCTGCCAGAAGTACCACAGTACGGCAGCAATACTACCCAACTGAATTACGGCAGTAAAGGCGACGCCTGGATCGCCCCAGCCTAACGCCACCGGTACTACTTTCAAATGAGCCGTACTACTAATCGGCAAGAACTCCGTTAACCCCTGCACCATTCCCAGAACCACAGCTTGAAGAATAGTGACTTGAGTCTTTGCTGTTGTGGGAACTAAGGCTAGTTCCGGTGAAAGATTAGTGCCGAGAACTTTTAGAGGGGATGCGAGGAACGCGACTAAGGCACCAGCGCCGAAAAGCATAAATAACTGACGTTGTAATCTGACCATATTTTCCGTTATTTACCTACATTTGTTCGTGATAATCATTCGTTAACGTCAGTAACCTGACCTTTGAATACGTAAGATACCTAGTAGCTCAGATATTTTTTAACAGCCCTGTAGCGATCGCACACAGAATAACCGACCCAAAGACCAATCGATACCAGACAAATATCCAAGTGTCTCTGGTTTGCAGGAAGCGCAAAAGCCATGCGATCGCGGCATAGGAAAACACAGCCGCGAAGATAATCCCCACAATCAGCGGTACCAACTGAGCATCCCCTAACCCTCCTTCTAAGGCATCGTTTAATTCCACTAAACCCGTCAAGGTAATCGCCGGGATTGCTAATAAGAACGAAAAACGGGCGTCTGTTGCCCGCTCTAAACCCATGAATAGCCCAGCCGTCAGCGTTGAACCAGAGCGTGATACGCCTGGGATTATCGCCATTGCCTGCGCCAATCCCATTAAGATGCCATCTCGAACCCCTAAAGACTTAAAGCTACGCTTTCGCTTGCCCAGCTTTTCGGCAAGTCCCAATAACAGCGACATAACTATCGAGGCAGTTGCGAGTACACTCAGACTCCGTAGGGGTGAATGATCGAAGTCAGGAATGAACACCTTGATTAGTAGTCCAAACAAGACAATAGGTAGAGTTCCTAAACCAATTCCTAGTACTAGCCGGAAATCATGAGACTGGTAATCAGATTCCTGGATTGCTTTAATGGCTCCAACAGTGATTTGAACTAAATCTTTCCAGAAATACCATAGTACCGCCGCAATACTTCCCAGCTCAAGGCTAGCGGTAAAGGCAATACTTGGATTGCCCCAGCCCATCGCCACCGACACCACTTTTAAGTGACCAGTACTACTAATCGGCAGAAACTCTGTTAACCCTTGCACAATACCTAGAACCACAGCTTGAACAAGATTGATTTTGGGAGTCAATGTTGTGGGAACTGCAGCTAGTTCCGATGACACATTACTACCGAGAACTTTCAACGAGGATGAGAGGAACACGAATAAGGCACCAGCGCCAAAAAGCATAAACAACTGACGTTGTGATCCGACCATCTTTTCCCTTATTCACCTACATTGAGTCGTGTCCAATGCTTAAGAGTCTTCCTTAATTCCAGCAAAAGGCGTAGTTAGTATCCGCTCAAGTATTACTGACTCTAGGCTTCATCAGCAAGTCAGATTTTATGAACTAGGTTTGTAAACAAGTGCAAAGTTTGGCACAGCTTGTACAGCCCTGCCGATTAACAGAAAAGGGGGTTCATCGGTTGCTGCCAGATAGGAACAAAACTAGATTATTATTATCGTTATCCCCCCCAGGGGGATAATCTATGATATCTTGAGATATATAAAGATAAGTAAAGAATATTAACGTCATCTTGTTTAACAATACCTGGTTCTCATCTTCCACCCCTGATTACTCCAACCAGTCAGGGCAATTTTTTCTTTCTGATGAAGCTCATAGAATTGGCAATCGTCAAGCTTGGCTAGTGTTTGGCGCTGCGGCTTTTCTAGTTTCTGTGCCAGTGTTTGCCCAAGCGCCGTTAGTGCGGCAGTTACCTGTGTTAAGTCTTGTAATGACACTCGGTTGGGTATGGCTGGGATTAACACTTTTAAAGCGCCCAGCAACCCAAGTCTGGGGTGATTTGCTGCTGGGATTCAGCTGGAGTTGGCTGGCGGGGTCAATCTATTGGGGTTGGTTACGTTGGGAACCCTTGATCCACTTGCCAGTAGAAGCAATTGGTTTGCCCTTTGCCCTGTGGAGTTTGTGGCGGGGTTGGGGAAAAGTCGGAAATCTTTTTTATCTGGGTTCCCTGTTCGGTACGGCACTGACAGATGTATACTTCTATCTGACTGATCTGATTCCTCACTGGCGTCAGGTGATGCAAGTAGACCCAGCACTGGCGACACCCATTTTTCAAAGTGCGATCGCCCAAGTTCAAACTACATGGGGAATTAGCTGGGCGGTGGTGTTAGTTGTTAGTCTTTTAATAGTTGGTCTTTGGTCCTTGACAAAGGGTCAGTTATATTGGTGGGCATTCAGTGGAGCAGTCTTGAGTACAATTTTTGTAGATAGTCTATTTTGGTTAGCAGCTTCTATGGCCTGAAGGCAGCTAAATGTTCATCAAGAACATGTTGCCTAAGGCCAAGTTGACAGTTATCTTTCCGGAATCACTAGTCTGGCTCCAGAATGCATCTACTAGATCAACATTCGTTTAAAACCCATTCTTTGCTTCTGTGCCTGTGGTGACTCTGCGATCCACTCCTTATTTGCTTCTTCCAACCGACACCGGCAATCGCTATCTGCCATTGGTGGGGAGCAATTGTTGGACAGTCGGTCGCAGTGATGATAATAATTTCGTACTCTCAGACCGATGGATTTCTCGAAACCACGCGATGCTTCAGTGTACGGAAACTGGTGATTTCTATCTGATTGACTTAGGCAGCCGCAATGGTTCCTTTGTTAATGGACGGCGAGTCAGTATTCCGGTAACGTTGCGCAATGGCGATCGCCTTACCTTCGGTCAGACCGAGTTAGAGTTTCATTGCCCATCTAATAACCGTAAAGCTGATTATGTCCAGGTTCCGGATAAAGAAACCCTGACTTCGACGTTGCACGTCCGTCGCCTGATTTCCGTAATGGTGGTAGATATCCGCGACTTCACAGTACTCACCCGCCAGCTTGATGAGAAAATCCTCTCAGCCGTGATTGGTACCTGGTTTCGCCAGTCAGGAAACATTATCCGTGAACATGGTAGCTGGGTAGATAAATATATCGGTGATGCCGTCATGGCGATTTGGTTTCATGACCATCGATCTTCAGGAGTTAGCAAAGACGAAGCTCGGAATATTCTTGAAGCCGTAAATTCCCTGCACTCAATGACAGCAGAGCTTTCTGAGCAATATCCTTTGCCTTTCCCCTTACGAATTGGAACAGGAATTAACACGGGTTATGCAATGGTTGGTAATACAGGCAGTGGCGATCGCCCTGACTACACCGCTATTGGCGATACTGTGAATGCTGCTTTTCGCTTGGAATCTTCAACTAAGCAACTTGGTCTAGATATTGCCTTAGGAGAAGACACTTACTGCTACCTTTCAAGGTTAGGGAACCAAGACTTGGGCTTCAAGCAACACACGGTTCATCTGAAAGGTTATGAGACGCCTACGCTCACCTATGCTGGTACTTATGCGGATTTAGATAATTTTTTGAAAGCTAACACTCCCCGTCAAGAAACTTGTGAGTTTTGAGATAGTAAGTAGTTAGTAGTTCTTGACTAATGATTAACTACTGATTAACTCAACGTCAAAAACCTTGGCGAATGTTGCTGTAAGTGACGGGTGTACCTGCTCGACACTAATACCAGGGATGAACTGAGCGAGACTACCGACGGGTTTATCAGCAATGCCACAGGGGACAATACGCTCAAAGCCAGTTAGGTCAGGGCAAACATTCAAGGCAAAGCCGTGCATCGTAATCCAGCGCGACACTTTAATCCCAATCGCTGCCACTTTGCGTCCCTCTATCCAGACACCAGTCATCCCAGAAACCCGATCGCCCTTAAGTCCATAAACACCTAAAAGCTGAATCAAAACCTCCTCCAGTTGTCGCAGATACCAGTGCAGGTCTTGTCGGTAATACCGTAGATTCAGAATCGGGTAGCCAACCAACTGGCCAGGACAGTGATATGTCACTTCACCCCCACGTTCCACCCGGTGTACTTCCCAGCTAACCTCAGTGGGATCGAACTTGAGAAATTCAAGCGTCGCTCCTTGACCAAGGGTATACACTGGCGGATGCTCCAACAACAGAAGAACATCATTGAGCGTCGGGTCTTGAATACGTTGAGCCACAAGCGATCGCTGCTGTTCCCAAGCCAGCGAATAAGGCACCAACCCTTGATTATCTAGCAAACATTGACGCCGCACTTTCCACTCCCTACAAAAAATAAATTGATACCCTTTGCCAATGACCCACGACTAATGACTAATGACTAATGACTAATTGTCAAAGAATGCAAAGGAATCTGAAGAGAAGTCAAAGGGTACTGTTCTCTAGATTACAAAGTGCTACCGTGAAAGTATTCTCCAAGAGCAGCAACTCCAGCCACTAAGCTGCTCTTTGCAACGCAAACAGTACATCATGGAGTAGCAGTATGAAGCTAGTAATCCAGGGCAAAAACATCGAAATCACCGATGCGATCCGTGAGTATGTACATCAAAAAATTGAAAAGGCGGTTAATCACTTCCAGACTATGACAACTGAGGTGGATGTACACCTATCGGTCGCGCGTAACCCTCGGATAAATGCTAAGCAGATTGCTGAAGTGACGATTTATGCCAATGGAACAGTCATTCGTGCTCAAGAAGGCAGCGAAGACTTGTACGCCAGCATAGATTTAGTTGCAGATAAGATTCAGCGCACACTGCGGAAATACAAAGAGAAGCTGCAACACAAGAGAACTCATGCTCAGCCGAAGACGGGCATTATAGTAGAACAAATGCCGGTGGCACCTGATCTAATTGGCGATCGCACTCCTGAATTACCTTCTGAAGTGCTGCGCATGAAGTATTTCGCCATGCCGCCAATGACCATAGAAGAAGCCTTGGAACAGCTGCAATTGGTAGATCACGACTTTTACATGTTCCGGAATGTCAAAACGGGAGAGATCAACGTGATTTATGAACGTAATCACGGTGGATATGGAGTAATTCAGCCCCGTAACGGCAATGGTCATACCAATCACAAAAATGGGAAGACCGCCCACAATACTGAGTTCACAACAGTAGAAAAATAAATTTTCAGCATTCGGCAATTAGCGGTCAATCTTCAGTAAAAAAAACAACTCACGACTAACGGCTAACGCGAAAGCCGACGAGTTCTTTTCGGTGGGATGAGCTTACCAACCTGAAATGCCTCTTTTGACAATCCCCTACGACTCTCAAGGGTAGGGGATTTTTTTTGTAACATATCTGTTTAAATTTTGTTACGATTGACTCGGATATTAAGCTATCTGCGACTCTACCCACGCAAGAGCGCTCTCATCTCCTCTATAGTTGTCCTGGAGACACAGCAATGCTGCGACTCGAACATATTAGTAAAACTTACCCCACAGGCGAAGTCCTCAAGGATATCAACTGGGAAGTCAAAGTGGGCGATCGCATTGGTCTTGTCGGCGTTAATGGAGCAGGCAAATCGACCCAACTCAAAATCATCGCGGGGGAGATTGAACCCACCGCAGGGGAAATTATCCGTCCTGCTAATTTGCACATCGCCTACCTTACCCAAGAATTTGAAGTAGACCCCACGCGCACTGTCAGAGAAGAATTTTGGACAGTATTTAAAGAAGCGAACCAAGTGCAGCATTCTATGGCGCTGGTGCAGCGACAGATGGAAAGTGCCGATCCTGAAGAACTAGATCGGCTGATTCACAAGCTAGACCGCTTGCAGCGCCAGTTTGAGGGTTTCGATGGTTACGGTTTAGAGGCACAGATTGAGAAAATTTTGCCAGAGATGGGATTTGAGCAAGAAGATGGCGATCGCCTTGTCAGTGCCTTCAGTGGCGGGTGGCAGATGCGCATGAGTTTGGGCAAAATCCTGTTGCAAAAACCTGACCTCTTGCTGTTGGACGAGCCAACCAACCATCTGGATTTAGAAACTATCGAATGGCTGGAAACTTACCTGAAGGGGCTAAAAACCCCGATGATAATCGTCTCCCATGACCGAGAGTTCCTCGACCGGCTCTGCACCCAAATTGTAGAAACTGAGCGAGGCGTATCTACTACTTATCTAGGCAACTACTCCGCGTATCTCCAACAGAAAGCCGAGATGCAGGAAGCTCAAATGAGTGCCTATGAGCGTCAGCAAAAGGAACTGGACAAACAACAGACCTTTGTTGACCGCTTCCGTGCCAGTGCCACTCGTAGCACCCAGGCGAAAAGTCGCGAGAAACAACTGGAAAAAATCGAACGAATAGAAGCCCCAACCGCTGGCTTAAGAACTCTGCATTTCCGCTTTCCACCTGCGCCTCGAAGTGGTCGTGAGGTGGTGCAAATTAAAGACTTAGTGCATGCCTACGACGACAAGATTCTGTTTTTGGGCGCAGATTTACTCCTTGAACGAGGCGATCGCGTCGCTTTCTTAGGTCCCAATGGCTCAGGTAAATCTACACTTCTCCACTTAATTATGGATATGGAGAAACCCACCGAAGGTACTGTTGAATTGGGTCAACACAATGTGATCCCCGGTTACTTTGAACAAAATCAGGCAGAAGCCTTGGATCTGAGCAAAACTGTCATGCAAACAATTCATGACGAAGTACCTGATTGGAAAAACGAGGAAGTCCGCACGCTATTGGGACGGTTTTTATTTAGTGGTGAGACTGTCTTAAAAAAAGTTGAGTCTCTCAGTGGCGGTGAAAAAGCCCGCCTTGCCCTAGCGAAGATGCTGTTGCGTCCAGCTAATTTACTTATCCTAGACGAGCCGACTAATCACCTGGATATTCCTGCTAAAGAAATGCTGGAAGAAGCTATCCAAAACTATGATGGTACGGTGATTATTGTCTCTCACGACCGCTATTTCATCTCTCAGGTTGCTAACAAGATTGTTGAAATTAGGGATGGGGAATTCCGCCCTTATCTAGGAGATTACCATTACTATTTAGACAAAATTGCGGAAGAAAAAGAACAGGTACGATTAGCGGCGATCGCGGCGGAAAAAGCAGCTAAGAAATCGGCTAAAGCGGCGAAAAAAAATGCCACAAAAGGCCGTTAACCTTGCTGATCTAGTGGTGAATCCTTAAAATGCAACAAAAGTCTGAGTCTATTAAGCCAAAATCGATTGACCAGTTTTGAATGGAGCGAAGCGCCATCGCGCTTCAACCTCCTGAGCAAAACCTACAAATTATTAGTTCATCGTCAAACCTGTAGTTTATGTCAGAAACTTCTGACTTAGCTCAATTCAGGCTCCGCTATGGGAAGCCTATCTTTTGAAGTAGACAAGCCAGTGCTCATCCTTCTAAGGACACTAATCGATTACGAAGCTCTATAGAAAATATCACCAGAGAATAAAAGAATTGATAAAGTTATTGAACTTAAAGTCGCCTCAAAAGCCATGTTTCTCTGAATCACCGAGGCTTAAGCCCTAGGAGAACAATCTTTTCAGAGTTGTCCTCCCTCTCAAGTCATTAACTAGAAAGAAAGTTAAATCAGCAGCGAATGTAAGCCGCGATGGGATATCATTGCGGTGAGATTTATGTAGAACGAAGGGCAATATTTATGACCCAAGCACCTATCTCTCCCGTGGTGCTAGTCATCCTCGACGGCTGGGGCTACCGTGAAGCAACTGATGGAAATGCAATTGCTGCCGCTCGAACACCGGTGATGGATAGCCTTTGGGCAGTGTACCCCAGGACTCTAATTCGGACTTCCGGGAAGGATGTAGGGCTACCAGATGGTCAAATGGGTAACTCAGAAGTGGGTCACCTCAATATTGGCGCTGGACGTGTAGTGCCGCAAGAACTGGTTCGTATCTCTGATGCTGTTGAAGACGGCACGATAAGAGAGAATCCAGCACTGGTGCAACTATGTCAGCAAGTTAAGAGTCGGGGCAGTAGATTGCACTTAGTGGGCTTATGTTCTGACGGCGGTGTGCATTCTCATCTAAATCATCTGCTAGGATTACTGGATTTCGCTAAGTCTCAGGAACTATCCGATGTCTGTATCCATGCAATTACAGATGGTCGTGATACCAGGCCGACTGAGGGGATTGAGGCGATTCAAAAGATTCAAGATCACATTGACAAAAGCGGCGTTGGACGCCTTGTTACGATTAGTGGTCGCTACTACGCGATGGATCGAGACCGACGCTGGGATCGGGTCAAAAAAGCTTATGACATTATGACCCAGGATGGTACTGGGGATGGTCAATCAGCCGTTGAGGTGTTAAAGGCATCCTATGAGCTAGAGATTACAGACGAGTTTGTTATGCCGACACGGCTTGCGCCTGGGGCTGTGGAATCGGGTGATGGTGTTATTTTCTTTAATTTCCGTCCCGATCGCGCACGCCAGTTGACGCAAGCTTTCGTTGATCCAGCATTTAATGGTTTTGAGCGAGAGCAGATTCAGCCTCTATCGTTTGCAACCTTTACCCAGTACGACCCCCACTTTCCAGTCTTGGTAGCGTTTGAGCCTCAGAATTTGAATAATATTTTGGGAGAAGTGCTTGCCAAGAACGGTTTACGCCAATTTCGCACCGCTGAAACCGAGAAATACGCCCACGTTACTTACTTTTTCAATGGTGGTTTAGAACAACCCTTTGAAGGTGAGGATCGGGAACTCGTGTCAAGTCCGATGGTGGCAACCTACGACCGAGCACCAGCGATGTCAGCTCAGGAAGTGACACATATAGCGAGCGCAGCAATTCAAAAACGCATTTACTCCCTAGTTGTGATCAACTACGCCAACACGGACATGGTGGGGCATACGGGTAACATCCAAGCCTGCATACAAGCCGTTGAAACCGTAGATCGATGTATGGGACACCTTCTCGAAAGCATTAACAAAGCTGGCGGCACTGCCTTGATTACCGCTGACCACGGTAATGCTGAATACATGCGGGATGAAGCAGGTAACCCCTGGACTGCTCACACAACCAACCCGGTGCCCTTTATTGTTGTGGAAGGGGAAGGATTGAAAATCCCTGGACACAGCACAGAAGTGGCGTTGCGCGATGATGGGCGTTTAGCGGATATTGCACCTACAATTCTGGATATCTTAAGGCTGCCGCAGCCAGTGGAGATGACCGGACGCTCTCTACTAAAACCCATTGAGTTTGAAGTCCGAGCCAATCGAACACCAGTTCGAGTTTCTCTGTAATGTTGAGAAGCGGTTAGCTGTTAGCATTTAAGATAAAAGCTAAGCTAACCGCTCTTAAATTCCCCATCAGAGTTTTTGTCATGACGATCATTCAAGTCTTCCAACTTATCTGGGCACTGTCTGCTCTAGGTGTAATTATTTTGGTATTGCTGCACAGTCCCAAAGGAGACGGAATTGGGGGTATTGGTGGTCAAGCCCAACTGTTTACAAGCACCAAAAGTGCAGAAATCGCCCTGAACCGGATTACCTGGGTATTCAGTGTGATTTTTATTGGCTTGACAATGGTTTTGAGCGCAGGTTGGTTGGGTCGATAGACAGTTTGGAGTTTTGACTTCAACACAATGGCGGCAGGAGTCTCCCTTGCTTAAAGGAACTAATGCACGTAAACTGAGGCGTCGCTGGTGGAACCACTGGAGACGCCTTGTGTTGTTTGGGGTGGCGCTCTCTACCATTGTGCTGGTTATTTTTATGCAGTTGCCACAAGTAGATGCTCAGGATGGATTGAGAGCATTCGAAAAGCATGAGTCTCGACTCCTGACTCCAGATTCCTCGATGGCAATAGCTGAGTTATCTTTGTCTTCCCTACCAGCGCCTCAGACTCACCCTCTACCGAACCCACTCACGCAGTGGCAAGATACGGCGGGTAGTGGTGATTATTTCTCTGAAATCAAGCTTACGCCGATGGGCTATTTGGTTTGGTTTCAATTTCCTGTCAAGGTTTACGTAGAGCGACTCACAGACCAAGTAGAATCTCCTAGCGAGGTCAAGCGTTTCCAGGACTGGATTAATACTGTACTACAAGCTGTAAAGGAATGGGAAGTATACTTGCCCCTAGAAATCGTTGACCAGCGGACGACGGCAGATATCTTAATTTTGCGATCGCGTCCTCCTTTACAAGCATCGATCAACCACGAAACTGGGAAATTAAATATTTCTCGTGCTCGTTCTGCCCAAACCCGCTACGAATTTTACCTGCGTAAAGCAGTAGACACCTCTAAGTCGGTTTTATCTCAACGCTTTACGATCCAACTGAGTCCTGACCAGTCTGTTGATCATACCCTTGCAACTGCCCGTCACGAACTCGGTCACGCCTTAGGCATTTGGGGCCACAGTCCTTCAGAAACCGACGTTATGTACTTTTCCCAAGTACGCCATCCGCCGCAAATCTCTGCCAGAGATATCAATACGCTCAAACGGATTTATCAACAACCAACCCGCTTAGGTTGGTCTGTGATAGCTAAGTCCAATGGTGAAGAGTAAGTACTTTTAGTCGAGATACAATTTTTCCTCAATCTGGGATAACTGCTCATCGATTTCAAAATGGTTGGACTGAGACCATTTATCCGCGATCGCTAGGATTTGCCCAATCAGTGAGTAGGCATTCTGTGAATAAGAAATCTCGACCATTCCCCAAGAGCCATTCTCAAGGGCACTATCCTCAAGGGCGGCAAGGCTCTGTTCTAGTTCTGTTCTTGCATCTTTGAGTAATTGACCTAGCCGTTTAGCATTTCGTTTCTGAGCTTTGGCTTGTTGACGTGTAAGTAACATATCAATTTTTTTAGCCTCTAGTGTTGATCTCTGATATTTTCAACACTAAAAACCTCGCATCCTCCGGATGAATTGCACTATACAACGCTCTCAAGTGGCTACTGCTTTTAGTGAATATTTATAGCAAAAGGCAGAAGGCAGAAGGCAGAAGGCAGAAGGCAGAAGGCAGAAGGGAAAAGGGAAAAGGCAGAAGGGAAAAGGGAAAAGGGAAAAGATTGACGGGTCTTGGTTTCAGTATCTTCCTTTGTCCTAACCTTTATGGCTACACCTATATAACTTGTATCGTTTGTCAATAAGGAATTGTGCTTAATTCACCCAATAAAATTGAGATTAATCAACCCGATATCGCAAGACCTGTACCATCTGTGCCAGGGTTGACACCATGCTGTGGTGCAGTTGGTGGTGGAAGAGAGAGGCGCGATCAATCTTAGAGATAACCTACTCAAGAATGGATACCACCTCAACAGGTAACTGACAGCAATCCGGCGCTCAGATGATACCAAGTCTTAGTATCAACAATTCCATCGACTACCAAACCGTTATTTTGCTGAAAGGTTTTGACAGCCTCCTGTGTAGACAGATTGAATTGCCCATTTACCTCAAGTGTAAATCCCTTAAAGTTGAGCAACTGCTGTAGAACTCTGACAGCACTACCCGAGCTCCCTTGTCGCACAATTGGCAGATTGAGAGTCGGTTGCTCACTAAAGGTTCGAGAGAAAGTGGAAGTACGCATGATTTAATACTCTAGAACGTGGGGTTTTACTAAGCTCTTAGGCTAAGGAGGGTGGTAATGCTCATACCGATACTTTTTTGCTAACATTGGCTAACAAACACATAAGTTGAGATATTCTCTCAACCAAGGCGTATCAACCAATGCCCGAAGGAAAATCCCACGGGCACCATTTAGATCCCGATTCATTTTCAACCCAGTGGAGAGAGACTTAATAGTTCTAGCTCCACCTA
>DATNPH010000211.1:0-51599 GCA_036703315.1 Coleofasciculaceae cyanobacterium | reverse complement strand
GTCCTCTCAAGAGGACTAAATGTTTGCTTGATGTAGATTTCAGTCCACTTTAGTGGACTTAAGCTGTTAGCCCGGAAATTAATTTCCGGGCGGATTTGGCAGCGAACCCGTGATTTTACTTCTCTAAGTCTGCCAATTTCTCCCTTGCAAATTCCCTCACTTTCTCATCTGGGTCATTTTCTGCTCTGTCCTGCAACAGGGGTAGAGTCTGGGGATGGTTGGGATATTGCTTGATGATTATCTCAAGTGCTAATTGCCGAGGGTTGTTTTCCTGAAGGTAACCAAAAAGATAATTACGATGCTCCGAAAGAGCATTGATAGCACGATTGTATAAAAGTTCAAATACACCCGACTCATCTTTCCAGCCTTTGGCTAATTCTTGCATTACAAACCATCGTACTTGCTCATCTGGATCATTTTCAGCAAGATTGTGCAACAACGGAAAGGTCTGTAGATGGTCAGGATAGTACTCGATAATTACCTCAAGTGCTGCTTGCCTAGGACTATCTCTAAAGAAGAACTCATTTTGACTTGAGACATTAACAGCACGATGGTACAAAAGCTCAAATATACCTGGCTCATCTTTCCAAGCTTTCGCTAATTCTTTCGCTGCTTCTTGCTGGACTGCCAAACTCTTATCAAACTGAGTACGAGTTTTGAGCCAAGGTAGGGTATTGCAATCATCTCTCCAACCTTTCGCTACCTCTCGCACTGCTTCTAGTCGGACAACTGAACTTTCATCGGATTGAGCGCGGGTTTTAAGCCAGGATAACGTATTGGGATTATCTTTCCAACCTTTGGCTACCTCTTGTAACGCTGCTTGTCGCACAAGTAAATACTCATCCGACTCAGCCCGAGTTTTAACGATGGATAAAGTTTCGGGATCATCTTTCCAGTCTCTAGCCAACTCTTGCATCACTACCGTGCGAACATTTGGATCAGCATCGAACTGAACGCAACTTTTGAGCCAAGGTAAAGTTTCCGAGAAATCCTTCCAGATTCGTGCTAGTGCTTGAATTGCTTCCTTTTGTACGCGCCGACTGTGTTCAAATTTACTCAAATCTCTTAGGTGCTTGAGTAATTTAGCGTCAACCGCAGTCAATGCATTGCGATTTCTCACTTCTGAAAAGCACTTGGCTCCTAATAAAACATTGATAAACTTTTCCTTCTCACCATTTTGAGAAACTAGATGCTCAATAATTTCCCCTGCAAAGCTCGTATCAATCATTCCCACAATCAGCCGCAGCACTTCATGCCAAGACTCATCCTGCCAGTGCTTGCCAAATACTTCCGTTTTGAGTTCTTCGAGCGTCAAACCCCCTTCAAGCCCCCGTTTCCCAAACCGCTCAACAAACTCGCTGGCACAGAAGTATTCTAAAAATGTCCGATGCACAAAGGCATAGGAATCGGCACCCACGAAGCACAAAATAAAATTGCGACTCCGCAGTTGTTCAATCAGCAACCGGGCAACCGTTCTCGCCTGACTGACTTCTATGCTTTTCAAATAGCCAGTCAGAATTTTTTCTAAATCGTCTCCCCGAATCAGATTGCCAGCCAAACCCTTCTGTGCGGCTTGCATATGATAAGCAACCTGCCGCAGCATCGCCTGCTTATCTTTATAGTCGATCGCTACCGAATCTATCCTCGGATTTTCCAGCAATTTCTGCTCCACATCCCATTGATGCAGCAGAACTCGCGAAGCTTGGTTGTAGAGTTCTGGTCTATCTCTTGGCAATTCTTGATTGCGGTTCAAAATCGCCATCATCGTCAGCAATAGAGGATTTCCCGCTAGTTCCCCAATCGCTGAATGCGTTTTAATTGCCTGTTGCAGTCGCTCCCGCTTTCTAACTTTATCCGCCTCATCCGTGAACGTTAACTCATGCCACCGATAGATAAAATCCTGAATTTGCTCTGACTCTAAATCTTGCAGCATGAAGTGACGAAACTGGGCATCTCGCAGTCGTTGCGGTTTGTAGCCAATAATGCGAGAAGTCACGATTACCCGCACATTGGGATAATCATTCGTGAAGCGATGGATATCAGTAATCACCTCCTCCCGTTGCACCGGATCGAACACCTCATCCAAACCATCAAACATCACCAAAACCTTGCCAGCTTTGAGTTGTTCGTGCAGTTGACGCTGATTGAGGCGACAGATAACGCTACCTTTGTGGAAGAATTCTAGAAAATCTTTGCATTGTCCAGAAATGCGATCGCGACTATAAGTCCGCAATTCAATCAACAATGGAATTGGCTGTTCAATAACATTATTGAGGGGTGTTCTTGCCCAATTCAAAGCGATGTATTGCAACAACGTGGACTTCCCCGAACCCGGATCGCCCAAAATTACGATGTAGCGAGAAGAATCGACCCCCCTAACCCCCCTTGCTAAGGGGGGAACAGGAGGAAAATCTTGCTCTTCCACCTTACGAAGGGAGGGCGACTCTTGCTCCCCCCTTACTAACGAGGAAACAGCAGAACAATCTTGCTCCCCCCTTACCAAGGGGGGCTGGGGGGTTAATCGATCGCTTTGCATCTCATTAACAACATCCAAAACCGATCGCACTGGCTGTTGATAATAAACCTGCTTGTATCGTTCCCACTGCTCTGGGTCAACGTCTACTTCAAGTTCATTACTCTCCCTCAGTCGTTTTTGATGCTCTTTAGGAATCTCATAAACTTGAGGTAAAAACTCCTGACACTCTCGCACATCTTGTGCTATGAATACTTGCCATACTTTGAGTTTTTCTCGATAGTCGTAAACACTTGTATCTAAACTATCTAAGTTAAGATTGCCATAGCGCTCTCGAATTCCTTCCTGATATCGCCTCAAGTCAAATTCAGTAGGAATTCCAGCCAATTCTTGAGTATTTTGCTGGATGGCTTCCAGATTTCGCGAGTCAAGGATAGCGCGTAACTCAGGCAATTCCCGGATAATCGCTTTAACTTTTTTGCGATACAGCTTGCCAACTAATTCCCAGTCAAATTCCTCGGGTAGCACAGGTGATAAATTCAGCTGATACCAAGTTTTGGCTAAGGTCTTTGTATCTAAAACTTGACTATCATCTTTAAAAGCGCTTCCCAGAATCTCTTTAACTGATTTATTGTTAATAAATTCCTTTAACGGTTTGGTATACTGCTGCAATTGTGCCTCAGAAACTTCTGCATCTTGTAATTCCTGCTGTACCAGTTGCAGAAATTGTTTGATAGCATTGCCAGCAGCAACCTGACGGGGGTCTTTTTCGCGTAGCAGAACGTGTTTCAGTGAATCTTTGAAGAATTCTTTGGCAAAGTCTTTCGCTCCCTCTTTTGCCAAGTCTTGCAGAATCGGATACACAACAACCCCGACAGCTTGACTAACTCCCCAAATAGCTAACCAGTCCAGCATAATACCCGCGTCCAGCTCAGTGTATTGTCACGAGTATAGCTAGACGCCCAATGCCCACTGCATCTTTACATCATCAGAGAGTAAGAAACACTACAGGACAAAAGCAATAAGCCTGATAGCAGGCTGCGCCCCTACAACATCCTGTATGGCACCGAGTTGAAACTGCAATATATGTGATCCAAATCACGCCACCCCTGCAGTTCACCTCACTCAGTAGAAGAGATAACATCATCTTCTAAAAGACTATCCCGTCACCAACCCATGCCGAAAAATGTCTCATACTAAAGACATACTACTTTAGGAATACCTGATGGCATCTCCAACCATTTCTCCCCAACTTCCAACTGTTCAGCCTAGGGTTGTGAGTCCGACGCATCTCACAGAAGCCTTACCCGATGAGCCTCAAAAGGCAAGCTTGGTCAAGTTAAATGACTTCCCGCAGAATCTTTCTCTTTCACAAGCGCAGGAAATAATTTGTGACTTTTTTCTGAACGAAGTCAAGACAAGCGCTCCTGAGTCAGTTTTGGAGAAGTTTAAGTATTTATTGATTGAGCCTACTCCTGCGGTCAATTCAATACCTCGCCAAGCACTGGAGTATATTGCTTGTTTAGATCAGGAAAAAACCTTTATTTATACCTTCAAACGGTCAATTTATATTCTAGTCAACAACTGGACAGCCACCAGACAAGAGCACTACATACAGGAATTAGTGCGACTGCTTTCTGTATCCCTGGAGGCTCACTCCGCATCCTCTGTTACTCTTAAACGCTTGAAGCTCTGGCGCGGAAACTTTGTCCACAGCCAGGATTACAAAGAACTAAAGATATTTATCTCAAAATTCGACAATCAAGAGCACTGGAGCGAGCGCTACAGTTCTTACTTGCTAGTAGAGCAGTCAGTCGATGCCAGAAAGCCAAAGCAACAGCGAGAAGCTGCTCGAACCCGCTGTGAACAACTCAAAGAGCGATTTAAATTTGAGCTAGCCATGTACACGGCTCGTTGTCCATTAGCGGCTTCCCAACAGAACGCCTCACCAAATCCAACAATTCTTGGTGATGAGGTAGTGCATTTAATCCAGAAAATCTTGCAAAAACGCGGCACTTTCAGTTATACAAGCTTAGCTAAGATATTTCTTAACCAAACTCAAGAGCTTTGCTACTCAGATTTTAAACAAAGCTTCCTCAACTATCTATTGTTTTTTCTAGATAACCAAGGTTTATCCAACACAATAAAGACCCAACTGTCTAAACAGCTAGAGTTTCTCTATGAGAGCTATCACGAAAAGGAATGGGACAATCATCTACTTCTGAGAACCTGTAATCGGGTAATTGAGTATTTAACAACGACAAATAATAGAAGTCCTTCTTCACTATTCATTTTATTAGCCACGCATGACAATGCCTTAACTTTAACAAGTATTCTGCTCAAAATTGTTTTGCTCTGCCCGTCATCTTATACTCATTTAGAATGTTGCATAGCCAAGTTAGTTCAGCACTATGAAAGCCTGCCAGAATCGGATTGTAAATGGTTAATTAAATTTTTAGAAGTTCTCAAAATTACACTAACAGTTTATACTGACAATGTGCAATTTAACTTGGTAAATATGTCTGATGAAAATAGCGATACTTATCGCATTTTTTCTCAGACAAGAACTGAAACTAAAGTAGCTTAATGGCTGTCTAGTCTTACCTATGTGAATACCATTATTTAGCATTTATAAAGTAAAAAATAATTTGTCGTCTTATAAAATTACTGTTACGTATATTACCGCTGCCCATCCCCTTAGATTTTGGTAATCGATTCATTGAGGGCGCGATCGCAAAATGATCAGGTAACGCAGCTTCAGTCCCCACTTTCTCATCTGGGTTATTACTGAGGGAGTGGGGTAAGACATCTTTTGGCCTTTAAAGTCCCAATTCCAACCGATAACCTTTGATAGGCGTATGGCATACGCCCCTACAACAAAATCATGATTGTGCAACGCCTTGGCATAAGTTACTAGACCGATCGAAACAGTCTTGTCTAAATAGTGATCGCTCTCACTGTTCAACAAGGTTTCATTGGATAACTGATGCTGGATCTTCAATTGGAGCAACAGAATTTGAGACGCGACTTTGAGCCAGGAAATACAAAATGAACAGGCTGAAAAATGCGCCAATAGCAGCAACTACCCATGCACCACGAGCGATCGCACGAGATTGATCTATTGCCCAACCTCCCAGAACTGGCCCAATAAAGTAGCCGATTGACCAACACTGGTAACTAATAGCCAGGTATGCTCCACGCAAGGATTCAGGTGCTAACTCTGCAACAATAACAGGTGCAAACGGTTTGTAAATTGTAGCGGCAACTGACAAGACACAGAGCGAAGCGATCGCCCAGACAAGTTGCATGGATGCAGTCACTCCAGTTACCCACACAAGAATAAATCCAGTTCCCCACAACAACATCGAAATCCCTAAAATTCGCACCTTTGGCAGTGAACCAAGGACTTGCACAATCGGCACCTGCAAGAGTGCGCCCAACCCGACATAGCACCAGGTATATAGGTTGGCGATGCTCCCAATCGAACTTCCTGATGCTGGAGTTGCTTCAGGACTGATTGACACAACATTAGTGAAATACAGGGGCAGTGTGCTACTCACTAAAGCAATGAACGTTGTAAACAGAACATTAACTAGAACAAACAGGAGCAGGGAGCGATCGCGCAACGCTACAACAAACCCTTGCAGCGTATCAACGTGTTCCGAACGCTCTTGCCGCGTTTCTGTGACGGCTATCAGAATCAAGAGGAGAAACACTACAAGGATGAGGCTACCCACAAAGAAGAGGATTTGCGCTTCATGAACGAGAGAAAGTAACAGGCCTCCTCCCCAAATACCCACTCCCGCTCCGAGGCTATCTGCCAAAACCAAGATGCCAAATGCCTTGTGACGATGCTCTGAGGTTGTCACATCGATAACCGCCGCATCCGCTGCTGTCCAGTAGCACCCTGCACTCAACCCCATGAGAAGATTAGCTATGACCAGCATTGGCAAACTCTGAGTCAGCGCTAACGCGATCGCCGCCATAATTGATAGCCCCGCCGAGAACGACAGCGCCCGTTTACGCCCATAAGCTGGAGAGTCTGCTAAATATCCACCCAGTAAATGTCCGACAATTCCTGCCAGCGAACCACTGCCAATCCCAATGCCAACAGTCGTTGCTGATAGCCCCACTTGATTGACAAAAATCAGCGGAATAAAAAACTGAATCGAGCCATATCCTGCTTGATAAAGCGCTCGCGCGATCGCCTGTACCCAAACTTGACGACTCGCTGGTTGAAGTAAAAATGGCAGATGCTCCATAGGGCTATCCGTCTCCATAAACACCTCCTTATGCTAAACAGGGAGAGCGATCGCATTCCATTCATCTAGAGAGAATCCGATCGCACTTGAACTGGAATTTGGATAAACAAAATCTTTGAATAAAGTTTAAACTAACCGCAAATAAGACAGAGTGTCAGTTTTTAGCAGTTCTACCGACGCTATTTTTGTTGAGTATAATTATTGTGTAATCATTGCAGAAAGCTCTCTTGGCATTGTCGGCTGAGTCAGGGTAATCTATTGGTTCTATCCTTAAAATTCTGGCAAGAAAAGAGCTTGTCCAAATTTTGCATCACAAGACTCTGCTCAAAATGTGGGGGCTTTGTTTTTCCCTTTAGCAAAGTAAATGTTTGCGCTAGTTATTGAAATCATCTAGTCAGAAATGCCGAGATTTCAAAACTTGCCGGAAATCCGCGTAGCAAACAAATCGTTTCTTAATTGGGTGTGTCAGTATAGGTAGTCCACCGAGAACAATCTAGGCGGAAGAATTGCTGTCTTCACAAGGACTATTGCAAGTGCAAAATACTATTCCAAGTGAATTGTCAGGCTGTCGCATTACCCATCGCCCTAAGTAGGCGATCGCTATACCACTACACCAGCCTACCCAAAAGGCATTCCACCTTACTGTTAACCCAGCTCATGAACTCTGCTGATATTACCAGATTTTTGGCTGGACAATATAAATTTTATAGATTTATACACATTTTTTTAATGTATATAGTCGCATATTGAGATAACTGTGCAGTCAGGTAAATGTTAAACGCAAGTCTATGGAACCGACTAAAGCAGTGGTCTCAGCAAGAGCATCCAGTCTTGGTGACCTCTGCTGGTGTCACAGTTGCCGTAATTATCCTCCGCCTAATGGGGATACTACAGTTATCAGAGTTTGCCGCTTTAGACCAGCTATTTCGCCTGCGTCCTCCAGAACCTGTGGATGAGCGTATCGTCATTGTTGAGATTAATGAAAAAGACATACAACAGGTAGGACGATGGCCGATTCCTGCTCAGGTCATGGCTCAACTGCTTCAGAAATTAAACAGTTACCAGCCACGCGTCATCGGTCTAGACATCTACCGAGATCTCCCAGGGGAACCAGGTGAGGCGGAATTTGACAAAGCTTGTGAAACCATCCCCAATTTAATTGGGATTGAGAAACTTAAAGATAAAGCCAGTTCGGGCATTGCCCCTCCCCAAGTGTTGGCTCAACGCAATCAAGTCGGTTTCAATAACGTCATCTCTGACGCTGATGGCAAGATACGCCGCAGCTTGCTCTATTGGCATGTTGATGGCAAACGCTATACCAGTTTCGCGCTTAAATTGGCTCTGGCATATCTTAAAGCAGAAGGGATTACTCCCAAGTCTGCAAATGCCAATTCTAGTTATTTGCAACTAGGGTATGACATCTTTCACCCTTTCCAGTCGAACGATGGCGGTTATGTGCAGGCAGATGCTAAAGGCTATCAAGTTCTAACGAATTTTCGAAACCCTTCTAGGTTTCGTAGTGTGTCAATGGCAGATGTGCTGGCAAATCGAGTCAATCCGAGTTTATTGCGATCGCGTATCATTGTGATTGGTTCAACAGCACCCAGCCTTCAAGATTTTTTCTTCACTCCCTTTAGCAGTAAAATTATTGGCGAAGCCAAGCTTGTGGCTGGTGTCGAGCTACACGCTAGTTTTGTCAGTCAGATTCTCAGTACCGCACTCGATGAACGCCCTTTAATCAACGTTTTGCCTGAGCCAGTAGAATGGCTATGGATTTTCGGTTGGTCTAGTTTTGGTGCTGGTCTTATCTGGCGATTACGATGGCAAAGCCACTCCTCTAAAGGAGCATCACCTCGACGTACCTCTGTAGTGATTCTCCTCAGTGCCTCCTTAAGCGGTATCTGCTATTTAGCATTTTGGATAGGTTGGTGGTTGCCACTCGTCCCAGGATTCTTAGGACTACTGGGGTCGGCGGGTGTCATCACTAGTCATCTTGCCCACATCAAGGAAGAATTAAAACGCTCCAAAGAATTTTTACAAACAGTAATTAACACGATTCCCGACCCGGTTTTTGTCAAAGACAAAGCACATCGTTGGATTATTCTGAATCAAGCGTATTGTCAATTCACTGGCTATCCGCTTAAGACACTAATGGAAAAGTCCGACTATGACATCTTTCCTCAACATGAAGCAGAAGCTTTTTGGACTCAAGACGAACTGGTTTTTCAGACTGATCAAGCCCAAGAACATGAGACTGAATTGACAGATGCTTTTGGGACGACTCACTTAATTTCCACAAAAAGGTCTCTTCACAAAGATGCGGCGGGTAATCTCTTTTTAGTCGGCATTATCCGAGACATAACACAGAGCAAGCGGACGGAGGAAGAACTCAGGCAAGCAGCCGCAGAATTAAGCCGTTCCAATATCGAACTTAAACTTTCAGCAGACCGATTGCGTTATCTGGCTTATCACGATCCTCTAACAGGTCTTGCCAATCGTAAACAGTTTCACGAACGCCTAAGCCAGTCTATAGATTGGGCACGTTGCAATAACCAACGGGTAGCCCTGATGTTTCTTGATTTAGATGGCTTTAAGCAGGTGAATGATACACTCGGGCACGATATGGGGGATCAGTTACTTCGGATAGTTGCTCAGCGACTTACTAATGGTTTACGTAACAGTGATATTGTCTCACGGTTGGGTGGTGATGAGTTTACAGTGATTCTTCACGGAATTCCTCAACCAGAATATGTTGTCAAAGTTGCAGAAAAGATTTTAGAAACCCTGTCCAAAGTTTTCCTGTTGGACGGAAAAAATGTTTTTGTAACGGTGAGTATTGGTATTAGCCTCTACCCACTTGATGGTGAAGTAGAGGAAACGTTGATTAAGAAAGCTGATTCCGCGATGTATGGTTCCAAACAGCAGGGTCGGAATCAATACAAATTCTTTAGTTGTGTCTAGAATTAAATCCGGCTGAATACTTATTTTATATAGTGTTCAGTCCTATCAAATCTGTTTAATAAACCTCCTGCACGAATAGAATTTTCGCCCCCCTACTCCCCAAAGGGAACCCCGAGTTCCCCAGAATTGGGGGATGCGAGGGGGCATTTCATGATTCATGCAGGAGGTCTAATAGTCAATATTGCACTCTTACCCCCCGCCTCTCTTCCCAAGTGGAAGAGAGGCGGGGGGCACGAGGCTAACAGAGCGAGAGACAAAAGTCATTAGGCTAGTTAAAGCAAGAGCAGTTTACTAATGACTAATGATTAACGACTTTTAATTGCTTGTATTTGTAATATTACGCATACTCTCCACATAGCAGACTGGCTTACCCGCCTCATTACAGACGACAAACGTTGCTAGTTCTAGAGTGAGTAACTCTCCACTCTTTGTACGACTGGTGATTTCACCACGGTAGCCACCCTTGCTGTGTAACTCCTGAACAATTTTCTGGTATGCTTCTTCTCCCAAGTGGATTGCCGGAGTGAATCCTGAGAGTTCATGCGCGCCGTACCCTAGAAGCAAGCAATGGGCTGGATTCTGTTCAATGTAATAGCCCTGTAAGTTGATGATGGCGATCGCTTCGCTGAAATGAGTGATAATCTGCCGATAGAGCGTCAGTCTTTCCTCTACCTTTTTGCGCTCTGTGAGATCCCGGACAAAGTTTTGAATCGCTAGCCGACCATCATATTCAACCACCCGACTACTAATTTCCACTGGCATCTGTGTGCCATTTTTACACCTATGAACGTGCTCAAAGGTGACACTGCCAGTTTGCCACAAGCGCTGAAGTACGGCTTCCCGCTCTTTCGGGTTCATCGGTGGACTATATACCTCAGCCGGTAAGTGGAGAAGCTGTTTGCGAGTATATCCTAGTCGCCGTGCAGCATGTTCATTCACATCCAAGAGACTATGGTTCGAAGAGTCGGTGATAAAGATTGAATCATGGGCCCATTCAAACAAATTGCGGTAATTTTTTTCAGATTCCCGCAGCGACTCTTCTGCATGCTTGCGCTCAGTAATATCTCTAGCTGTGTAGACGGCTGCCTCTACGCTCCCGTCAGCGTTGCGAATAGGACTAAGGATGTACTCGTAATCTCTAGGTCCATTGACAGTAGGGAGACTGATTTCATGGGCAATAGATTGCCCCCTAGTCAAGGCAATTTGGAGTTTCGCCTCAAAAGGCTTCATCGTGTCTACTGGCAAGCCGACTTGCTTCCAGGTCTTACCATATAGTTCAGTTCGCTCTAGTCCGAATGACTGCAAGAAGGCGCGGTTGGCATAAGTATACCGTCCTAACCTGTCATACAGGCAGACATGATCTACACAAGCTGAGAGAACCTGCTCAAGTAACTTTGCTCGCTGCTCAACCTTAGCTGCCAATTGTTGCAGAGCGTCTTCAAATTCGACACCCTTGCTATTATTTGGTTCTGACTTTTGGCTAACTGGGTTGCTCGGGTCTATTAAATCTTCAGGGGCATCGGTTTTCTGAGATTGAATAGCTTTTGGTAGCAGCAAAGAGACTTCATCGAGTAAAGCTTGACTAGCAGCTAGAGTTTGATTAATCTCTTGTAGACCTCGTGTATTACAATCAGGCGATACTCGTTGCCTGATTTCAACTGGCTGCTGATTGTAGGCGTTAGCTTCTTTCTTTAGTACATCCTGTTGCTTGTGAAGCCCGTTGTGTGAAGCAGAGTGTGTTTGGCTAGAAGGAAGACCAAACACTTGCCTAAGCGCATTAACTACTACAGCTGTTCTATCTGTACCTGTTTCCTTAGCTTGAGAGGTAATCGCCTGGATGAGGTCTTCTGGTAACCTGAAGGTTACTACCCTAGTAGCCATTTTATACCCCATTACGTTCAAGACCCTTGAAATCTGTTCTTAAGCTAATTTAAATCAATTTCATTTAATTTAATATATTGAAACCTTGAATTGTGTAAATATTTTGTAAAGATTTGATGAAATTGTTAATATTTGTGAGTCAGATGCCCCATGCAATGCGCTCAGGCGGCAGCTAGGCTGCTATCCCATGCAATGCGATAGCGGTAGCGACGTAAGGAGCAGTTGCGCACCAGATACTTCATTCGCCCCAACGAACAAAAAAATTTGTTTTAGGCAACTCTTAGCGGATCTCTAGGGGATATCTGTTCCACGCTTTCTTAGATGAGCAGGAGAGTGGAGGAGATTATCACGTTTAGTCAGATAGACAGACGTATGACCCTACCATTATAGCTGAACTACCATAAGCTTTGGCTTTGGTGGCTAGAATTTTGAAGTACCCATCTTCCTTGACATCAAGGCGAGGCACAATCAACAGGAAGTATCCTTCGGGAGGCTAGTACTTAAGACAAGTCTGTTTCAGGGGCTGCTTAAAGGACAAAGGGTTCCACGTTTGGAGCTTTGCTGAGAAACCTACAATTTACAACTAGAATTATTATCTATAAAAACTTTACACAAGTAGATAAATTCACAACAAAATAAAATTTATTTAAATTGTTATCTAGAGATAAATTTATTACAATTTCCCACCGTTTGAAGATATTAACGATATTCTTCTAAATGACTGTTACCTGTAACAGTGGAATGTGGAAACTGTTTGTTACATAGTATTTACCTCTAGTCTCTGTAGTACATCAATCAAGAGAACTGTATTTTAATATACATAATCACGGTTCTTGTAGTACATAAACAGTGATTGTATGACAGATCAACTGTAAGAATGGACGAGAAAGCTAGCTGATAGTTCCAGCGAACTAAAAAATCTCCTCGTCTAATCCTGATGTCTTTTTGAGAGCAAACTTTTTTGTCAGTGAAAGTGTCTTCTAAGTGAGCGCTATATAAATGTTGTGTGAATTGACTGTAAACTTTGAGTGAAAATATTAATTATTATGCAAAGTTAAAGCCATGAAAATCTTAGTTTAATTACCTCCTAATTTGGAACTTATAAACCTTCTGTAAAAGGGCCATGAATCTTCTGTGAATGCTCTTATATCTTGAAAAACCACTGAATATACTGAACATGTAACCCATACAGAACGATTGATTTAGAGTTATGCGGACTTGCCTACGCCTCATCGGTATAGCATCTTTGTTAATCGGTTTTCAGCTGTTCAGTTCAAAGCTAATCACTTCTAAAGTGAAGCTTAGTCTAGTTAATAACAACATTTCATTTCAGCAATCTTTTGTTGCTTCTAATACTAATGATTCCGGAAGATTTGAGCGAATTAATCAGTTCAGCAAAGACTTCGAACCAAGAGATAACGGTGGTCCAGACCATACCAGAGGCTCAGGAACCCGTTAAGCCAGTACTATTTGTTAATAGAGTAAATTGGTGAGTAGATTGGTCACAATTCTCACGATTCCGAGTGAGCTTGTCCGGCGAAGCCGCTTTCGATTGATTTATGACTCGCTCATTAGTAACTTAATCATGATGCTTCTAGGCGTGGCGATTTCCACCAGTGGTTCTTTTGCACTAAGGTATGGACTTGCCAGCTAGGAGTTGGTTGAGGATAGTCCAATCGATAATGACCACCCCGGCTTTCTGTGCGAAAGCTAGCGCTTGTAAGAATTAAGTGCGCTACATCCAGTAAGTTGTAAGTTTCTCCCCAACTCCGCAAGTGTCGCTCAGCATCTGGGAAGTCAAACTTGAGCGTCTTGAGAGGAGGTAAATTCAGTAAGTGCTGGCTTAATGGAAAAGCCACGAATTCTTGTCGCCACACCTCTAATGTTGCGATCGCACTCTCTAGCGCTTCTGCGGAGCGACAAATACCTGCGCTCTGCCACACTAAGCATTGTAACTTTACACACAGTGCTGCTATTTTGTTGTTTTGAGCTTCCCAGTCTTCTATTACTAAATGGGGAGTAGTGAGTGGTAAGTGGTGAGCGGGGAATGCATCATTAGTTATTTCTAGGTCTTCAGGGGTGATTCGACGTAGTTGGGCACCGAAGACTATACATTCCAGCAGCGAATTGCTGGCGAGACGATTTGCGCCGTGGACACCAGTACTGGCTGTTTCCCCAATGGCATACAACCCAGGAATTGAGGTACGGTTCATCAAATCCGTTGCAATTCCTCCCATCCAGTAGTGAGCTGCTGGTGCAACGGGAATTGGCTCATGGAAGACATCAATTCCCCAGTGCTGACACACCTGGATAATGTTAGGAAATCGGCGACGAATAGTATCGGCGGGAATCGGTTGCAAGTTTAAATAGACACATTGGGGATTGGAAATGGGGGATTCGAATTTTGAATTTCTGCTGTCCCCACTCCCCCCTTCACGCTGCAAGTGGCTAAAAATGGCGCGACTGACGACATCTCTTGGTGCAAGTTCGCCAGCAGGATGGTAATCAAAGGTGAATCGATGCCCCTGGTTATCTATTAAATGAGCACCTTCTCCCCGCACAGCTTCGCTGATCAGAAAGTGAGGGGCACCAGGTTTGGTTAGAGCAGTAGGATGAAATTGTACAAATTCCAAGTCTCGCAGGATTGCTCCAACACGCCAGGCGATCGCTACCCCATCTCCTGTACTAACGTCTGGATTGGTCGTCTGAGCAAAGACTTGACCACCGCCGCCAGTTGCCAGTACTACAGCACCTGCCCGTATCCAGTTAACCTGGCTGTTGTAAATCAGGCTTATTCCCTGACAACGCCCGGTTTCTGAGTTAAGCCATAACGATAATGCAAACGCCTGCTGCAAAACCGTGATGTTCCTTCGAGTAAGCACCTGAGATGTCAAAGTGGTGACCACGGCACGACCTGTAGTATCAGCCGCATGAAGTACACGAGGACGTGAGTGAGCTGCCTCTAGGGTTAAAGCTAACTGACTGCCTTTGCGGTCAAAGGCAACACCCATGTCTACCAAAGACTGGATGCACTCTGGTGCCTGTTCTACCAGAAACTTCACAGCCTCCAAGTCACAAAGACCAGCACCCGCTTGCATCGTATCCTTGATATGCAGCACTGGCGAGTCTCCGGGGTCAATGGCAGCAGCAATACCTCCCTGTGCCCAGTCACTAGCACCCGTTGATAACGTGTCTTTCGTAATTAAGCCAACTTGCAAAGTATCTGGCAAACAAAGCGCTGCATAAAGCCCCGCAGCACCAGCACCTACCACTAGGACATCAAACTGGGTAGGGATGTCCGACTCAGATAAACAAACGGAGGCGATCGGGTTCAATTTTAAGCAGTTCCTGAATAAATTTAACGAATTGTAATAAATTAAGCAATTTTAATGAATAACCCACCCCGTAAAGGAGTGGGCTGGATTAAGAATTTACTAACTTGTGATGTTTTTAGTAAACGCCAGGATTGTAGCGGTCTCCACCCTCTACAAATGTTGGGTCAACCTCAGTCACCGTAAATTTGTCAAGGTTAGCTTGCAGCAGTTCCTTTTGGCGTCCACTCAGTCCTGGAATATCCAGAACATCCTCTACCTTCTGATAGGGAGCATTCTGAACAATTTTTCCAGCTAGCGTCGGGTACATCCCCGGATACTGACGAAAGGCTCGAACATGGGTATTGTTCAAGTCGATCTTTTTGCCAAACTCGGTAGCTAGCTTATCGTCAGCTGCATTACGCAGGGAAAGCTCAGCAAGCGTAACAGGGAATGATTGTAGAGTAACATTACTTAAAGAAGCCCCATAGGTCAACGGGAATGGTGAGGCTAAGGCGTTTTGGGGTAGCCCCAACCAGCTAAGGCAGCCCACCAACAGGCTCCAGACAACTAGTAGACGAACCAATCTTTTCATCAACTTATCTCCTTCCTTAAACAGCACAAACTCAAGAGAGGGTCTCCTCTCATTTAGTTTAAATTTTGTTTTCTATCATCTCATCTTATCTCAGTAGTCGTAACGCTTATTCGCTCCTAAACCTGAAAGCTCTACTATTCGACTAGAGGCAAAACAAAAATAGATCTAAAAATATCTAAAATCGCTCGGGAAACCGATGTTTTGTGGCAAGATAGAAAACTGTCTGTTTTGACGAATAACCAGGAAATTGAGATATGGTTCTGCAACTAGGCGATACAGTACCCGATTTTACACAGGCTTCTAGTGAGGGCGAAATCAACTTCTACGACTGGGCTGGGGACAGCTGGGTCGTGCTGTTCTCTCACCCAGCCGATTACACTCCCGTTTGTACCACAGAACTGGGCGAAGTTGCCAGACTTAAGCCTGAATTCGATAAGCGCAACGTTAAGACGATCGCGTTGAGCGTTGATGATGTTGAGTCCCATAAGGGCTGGATAGGAGACATCAACGAAACCCAGAATACCAATGTCAACTACCCGATTTTGGCAGATGCGGATAAAAAGGTCTCTGAGCTCTATGAGATGATCCATCCCAACGCTAATGCTAAAGTTACGGTACGCACTGTTTTTGTAATCGATCCTCAGAAAAAACTGCGGCTGACGATCACTTACCCCCCTAGTACTGGTCGCAACTTTGACGAAATCCTCCGGGTGATTGACTCGTTGCAACTTACGGATAACTACAGCGTGGCGACTCCAGTCAACTGGAAAGATGGTGAGGATGTAGTGATTGCCCCTTCTCTCAAAGACCCAGAAGTACTTAAGGAGAAATTTCCCAAAGGCTACCAGGAAATTAAGCCCTACCTGCGGATGACTCCTCAACCCGACAAGTAGAAGTTCGGAGTTTTGAATTGGTAGGATGGGCAATGCTAGCCCTGTCAAGGTTGCAGGTTTTAGGTATTAGGTGGTAGGGAGCCAGAAGGTTTTGCAAGGAACCCAAAATCCTAATCTTTCTATGTCTTATACCAATTTCCTGAATGCTTGCTACAGATATTTTTGTTGCTCCCCCCTTGGCAAGCCGAAGCGACCGGAGCTTTAGTGAGGATGAGGAGGTTAGGGGGTGAAGTGTAGCATCTGAAAAGGAAATTAGTATTAGTCTGACTTTTCCCCCAAAACCTACGATCTAAGACCTAATACCTTGACAGGGATAGATAGGCAAAGCCCACCTTACTTAATTTATTCATCAACCCATCATCGAAGCATCAGTTGCAGTTTTTCTATCAGCTATAAAAAAACAAGTTAGACCTTACGCTAAAATTACCTTCGATATAAAAGGAACATGGATATCAAAGCAGGCTTCGTAGGAACGGTTGGCAACACACCACTGATTCGCTTAACTAGCTTCAGCGAGCAAACTGGTTGCGAAATCCTGGGTAAAGCTGAGTTTCTCAATCCAGGTGGTTCCGTCAAAGACCGAGCGGCGCTTTACATTATTAAAGATGCTGAAGAAAAAGGCTTACTAAAACCTGGAGGCACCGTAGTTGAGGGAACAGCGGGTAACACAGGTATTGGTCTGGCTCATATTTGTAATGCCAGAGGCTACAAGTGTCTGATTGTTATCCCAGACACTCAATCTCAAGAGAAGATGGACGCCTTAAGGACATTAGGTGCTGAAGTTCGCCCTGTCCCCGCTGTACCCTACAAAGACCCCAATAATTATGTGAGGCTGTCTGGACGCCTCGCCGCCGAGATGGAAAATGCCATCTGGGCAAATCAGTTTGATAACTTAGCTAACCGAATCGCTCACTACGAAACGACGGGTCCAGAAATTTGGGAGCAAACAGATGGGAAAGTGGATGTCTGGGTTACTGCTACTGGCACGGGTGGTACCTTGGCAGGTGTCTCAATGTACTTGAAAGAAAAAAATCCCAACATCAAAACTGTTGTAGCCGATCCAATGGGCAGTGGTCTGTACAGTTATGTCAAGACCGGTGAGATTCATACTGAAGGTAGCTCCATTACCGAAGGCATTGGGAACAGCCGCGTTACGGCAAATATGGAAGGCGTTCCTATAGATGATGCGATTCAAGTTGATGATCATGAGTGTGTACGGGTTGTCTATCAATTGCTTAGGAAAGATGGACTGTTTATGGGAGGGTCTACAGGCATTAATGTAGGAGCAGCGGTTGCCCTTGCAAAACAACTAGGACCAGGTCATACCATTGTCACTATTTTGTGTGATACTGGTGCCCGTTATCAGTCACGGCTATTCAATCCAGAATGGCTCGCATCGAAGGGACTTTCACCCGATTAGGATGTTTTCATCCTTAAAGAGCTATCACTGCGTCCGCTTCTAATACACTTTATACTTCAGCTTTTAGTTGACCATTGCCAGCACGTCAGACGCCAGTTTTGTCCTTCCACAGCAAGAGCTGCCATGTAGTTAGGAGCAGGCCTTAACATTTGGAGAGACCAGCGTTTCGAGGCTTGCGAATCTTTGCCAATGCGCAACAGTTGCGCTGGTTCTCCTGGAACTAGAGAAACCTCAACCTCTTCCAGCTGAGCTAACCCCTCACCTATCGCTTTGAGATAGGCTTCTTTGCAAGTCCAGCCGTGAAAAAATGCCTCTTGCTTCTGGGTGGGGGGAAGGGAACGAATCACAGCATGTTCGTGGGCAGAAAAGAAGCGTTGAGCCAGCTTCTCAACGTCGGAAGTCGGGCGAATCTGTTCAATGTCAATGCCAATTTGGCGATCGCGCGTGATCCCATACAGAACAAGTCCCTGAGAGTGAGACAAATTAAATTGCAGGGAACCACCAGTTTCTGTGCTAGCCAAAGTCGGCTTGCCACGAGGGCTATAACAAAACTGCAACTGCTGTGGCTCCATAATTAAGTAGCGACCGAGGATTGTCCTGAGCAGTCCGCGACCGACAATGAAATGCTTCCTATCTCGTTCAAAGTAAAAGCGATCGGCTCTGATACGCTCATCTTCTGAAAGTGTGTCTGCTAGCTGTTGAATCACCGCTTCTGGTTGTTCCAAGCAGGCACGCCAGACATGGACATCCTTGCTCGACAACACCAAGTCGGTTGGCGGCAGACTCCAAACAAGACTTTGATTAAGCACAAGCTAATTCAAACCTTTGACTGAACAACCTTATTCTCGCCAGAGCGATCGCGATTTCCCTGCTTAGCTACAAATACTGTACAAAGAAATTAATAATTTCTAATCAATTTACCAAGATTTCATATTATTTTACCCCGTATTTTATATATTTGGCAGTAAAAAATCCTTAATTATAGTTCAGGATTTTTATAGACAGTATTTATTTAATTTCTCTATATATTTGAAATAGCGTATCGCTTACACTTCACTAAATATCGTGTAAAAATGAAGAAAATTAAGCTATTGGCACAATCTAAACTGAGCCAATTCTATAATTTAATCTTGCAAGGCAAAGATTGAACAAGAGAAATTGGACATAATTTCCCAAGTTCATTGCGGGAAATTGAACCAAACACCTAGATGGAACTTCAGTGTTCAACCAAGCGTCCATTTAGTACATCAAGAGCTGCAAGAAAAATTCATTCATTGGGTTAGTCCAACAGCCAAAATCAAGCGACGAGTAATTGCAGATAGCTCTTCATTTTTACTTTTATGATGCAAAACGTAGCGGCTTTCGACTGAACAAATTGTACAAGCCTGGTAGAGACGGATTTATCCTTGAGAATCTCATCAGCTTCAGTGTGTAGGATTTGTGCCTTATCAAGAACTTCTAAACATCTGAACTTATTTCAATCATGGCTGAAACTCCAGAATCTTCAAGACAAATAATAGTGTGTCAGAGCCGCAGCTGCCGCAAGCAAGGTGCAGTATCTGTATTGGCAGCTTTCCAAAGGCTAGCAGTGACCAATGTCACAGTCATCGCTAGCGGCTGTCTGGGACAATGCGGCAATGGGCCAATGGTACTGGTGACGCCTGATCAAACTTGGTACAGTAGCGTCCACCCTAAAGAAGTGCCGATGGTGCTCAAACGGCATTTATAAGGTGGGTGTCCTGTGGTATCTATGCTTTACCCTAAGTTTCATCCACCTGATTAGCGGTTCTAACTATACTGATTGGGTAATAATGATCTTGATATAGGGTCATAGGGTGCAAGGGTAAAAATTGTTGATCTAGGCTTGAGATACACCCAGCTGACCCGTGACTGGTTAAGCTGAGTAAAAATACCCAGATCCCTCAGCCAACTGCCAATCATTGTTACGCTTTATGCCATACCTAGACGAGAGTGACAATCGCCTGAAGTTAGCGCTACAGGTCACAAATACCTGTATGTGGGAGTGGAATAGTCTAACGGGTCAAGTCACCTGGTCTCGTGATTTTGAACAGTTGTTTGGTGTTGTCCCAGGTATGTTGTCAAAAACTTACAGGGGTTTAGTAAGGCGGATTGTCAAAGCCGATCGCCGCTCAGTTACTCAAGCGATCGGTCGTGCCATTAGACAAAATGCCAGCTACACTACTGAATTTCGCATCTATCATCCTGACGGGAGTATTCGTTGGCTGACCAGCCAAGGCAAGGTTTATTGCGACGAAGCCTCTAATTCTATTAAAATTACCGGACTGTGTAGAGATATTACTTTAGATAAGCAGGCAAAGAAAACCAGGCATCAGGATGAACTCAATAAGATACCTCTGAGTAACCTGACGCCAGATGCCCTCTTTGTCCTTAATGAAGAGGGCGTATTTTTAGATTTTCGTCCGGGCGAAGATGTCGAACTGGTAAAGCCACCATTAGAATTTATTGGTAAATCAGTATCAGCCGTGATGCCTCCAGAACTTGCTCAGCGGTTCCAGCAGCATCTGGTACAAGCACTGACTACTCACCGAATTCAAATATTTGAATATTCATTACGGTTATCGGCTAAGCCACAGCATTTTGAGGCGCGGCTGGTGAGAAGCGGTAACCGTGAAGTTCTGGCAATTATCCGCAACATTAGTGAACGCAAGGAAACCGAAGCTGCACTACAACTGAGTGAACAACGGCTCAATAGCCTAGTCAACTCCCTGGATGATATGGTGTGGTCTCAGAGCGTTGATACCTTTGAGCTGCTTTATCTAAATCCCGCGGCTGAGCGAATCTATGGGCGTTCAAGTTCAGAGTTTTTTAAGAACCTAAACCTTTGGTTAGAAGCTATCCACCCGGAAGACCGAGATCGAGTGTGGACCGAGAGACACAAACTCCTTCAAATCGGTAGCTATGAAATAGAATACCGGATCGTCCGCCCCAGTGGTGAAATTCGCTGGTTACGCGATCGCGCCCAACTAATTTTTGATGCCAAGGGAAATCCTAGCCAATTGGATGGCATTGCCACTGATATTACTCAGACTAAGCAATGTGTCATTGATCTGGAAGCAAATCAGGCACTGGAAGTGCGCGTACAAGAACGAACAGCAGCACTTGAGCAAGTTGTGGAACAACTGCAAGCAGAGATTAGAGAGTGCAAGTCTCAACAAGCGCGGATGAAATTCAACACAATCGTGGAGGAAATGGCAGAGGCGGTTGAGAACATGGATGCTGCCGAACAGGGGATTTACCTTAACCCTGACGCAGGAATGATACTCAGTGTAGGTGAGGCGGAAGACTTATCGATCAACCAAAACTCATTTCGTTCGGCGTTGTCAATTAGTCGTGACGTAGCTCTAGCCAAGCAGGCAGAGGCAGCACAAGCGTGGAATGAGGCCAAATGGCGATCGCTAATTCAAAACTCGTCTGACCTGATTACAATTTTGTCTGCCGATGGCATCATCCTGTACGAAAGTCCATCCATCGAGCGCATTCTGGGTTACTCACCCGAAGAATTAGTGGGACAACCTATCTGCGATTACATCGCCCCCGACGATCAAAAAGTTATCACAAAAGGAATAAAAAATTTATTAGAGGCACGTCATAGAGTAACATTAGCTCCCATAGTGTTCCGCTTTCGGTGTAAAAACGGCTCTTGGTGCTTTTTAGAAGCATCCAGCACCAACCTCCTAGCTGACGAAGCGGTGGGGGGTCTTGTGATCAATTCTCGTGATGTTACAGAGCGCTTCAAAGTTCAGGAGGCACTGCGGCAAAGTGAAGTACGTTTCCGAGCCATCTTTGAAGGTGCAGCCCTAGGAATTGCCCTGAGCGACCCCACAGGAGTACTACTCACAGGCAACCCCGCTCTGCACACAATGCTTGGCTACACCGATGATGAGCTACGCCAGCGAACCATCACCCATCCTGACGATATTGCTGCCGACTCCCACCTTTACCAGGAGCTACTGGCAGGTTCTCTACCCGCCTATCAATTAGAGAAACGCTACTTCCACAAAGATGGACACTTAGTTTGGGGTCGCTTAACTGTTTCCCTTGCTCGGGATAAGACAGGAAATCCTCTGTTTGTTGTGGCGATGGTTGAGGACATTACTACCGCTAAGCACACCGAAGCGGCGCTATTACGCATTAGCAAAGCGGTTGAAAATGCCAGCGATGCGATTAGCATTGCTGACACACGTTTGGCGAGGCTCATCTACCTTAATCCGGCGTTTTGTCAGATGTTTGAATACACGCTGGAGCAGCTAAATGCCGCTGGGGGATTTTTCATGCTCTTCAATAGCACCAAGACTATGCATGACGTGTTTGCTGTTGCCCTGAGTGGTCATTCCTGGCAAGGCGAAGTGGAGCTGCGCTCTCGTCGTGGTGTGATCAAGCAGATTGCTCTGCGGACTGATGCTATTAAGGATGCGAGTGGGGAAATAGTAGGCACGATCGCTATCCATACTGACATTACAGAACGTAAGCAGGCAGAAGCGGCACTGCGGCGTTCCTATCACCGCGCTGAGTTACTCAAGCAAATTACTACCGAGATTCGCTCCTCTCTTGACTTGCAGCACATCTTCCAAACCACAGTGACGCAATTGGGACAGGCGTTAAAAGTCAATCGCTGCATGATTCACCTCTACCAAGACGGACAACCACCGAGCCTACCTCTCGTTGCAGAGTATTTAGAACCGGGACACTCCTCAATGCAGCATTTTGAATTACCAGTGCAGGGAAATCCTCACGTTGAGCGAGTGCTGGCAACGGATCAGGCGATCGTCTCCTCTGACGTTTACACCGACCCACTACTAAAAGCCACCGGACACCTGTGCGATGCTATATGCGTTAAATCTTTGGTAGGCATTCGCACCTCTTATCAAGGCGAACCTAACGGTGTCCTTGGTTTACACCAGTGTGATTCCTACCGCCACTGGGAAAGCAGTGAAATTGAGCTACTTGAAGCTGTTGCCGCTCAAGTCGGCATTGCTTTGGCTCAAGCTCGGCTTTTGGAAAAAGAAAAAACTACAGCTACCCAACTGGTTCAACAAAACTTGGCTCTACAGTTGTCTGAAACGCGAGAACGTACCAAAGCCACTGAGCTAGAGCAAGCCCTGCTGGAACTACAACGCACTCAAGCCCAGTTGGTACAGACAGAGAAAATGTCCAGCCTAGGTCAGTTAGTCGCTGGTGTGGCTCACGAAATTAACAATCCTGTAGGCTTCATCATTGGCAATATCAATTATGCCTGTGACTACATGCAAGACTTATTAGGAGTTGTCAACCTTTATCAGCAGTACTATCCCCAACCTGTTGAGGCAATTCAAGCTGAGGTAGAGAAGATTGACCTTGATTTCCTGATGACAGACTTCCCGAAGCTACTCAGTTCAATGAAAGTAGGCGCTGACCGTGTCAATCAGATTGTCCTGTCACTGCGGAACTTCTCAAGAAATGATGAAGCCGCAATGAAGCCGGCAAACATTCACGAAGGCATTGATAATACTCTACTGATTTTGCGGAATCGATTGAAAGCTCAGGGTGGCAGCCCTGAAATTCAGGTACTCAAAGAGTATGGAACACTGCCCTTAGTGGAGTGTTATGCAGGACAGCTAAATCAGGTATTTATGAATTTGATTAGCAATGCAATTGATGCTTTGGAAGAGTCAAGATGCAATGATTCTTGCCTTTTGCCTTGGATTCAGATTTGTACCGAAGCCAAAGGTGACAACTGGGCAGTGATTTACATTAAAGATAACGGAGCAGGAATGACAGAGGAGGTACAGCAAAAGCTGTTTAACCCTTTCTTTACAACGAAACCAATGGGCAAAGGCACTGGTCTAGGGTTGTCGATTAGCTACCAAATTGTTGTTGAAAAACATAGTGGGCAATTGCAGTGCTTTTCCATGCCAGGTCAGGGCACTGAGTTCATCATTGAAATTCCCATCCGGCATCCTCCTAAGAAAGTAGCTAATTGCTAACGGCTAATTGTTCATTGCTAATTGCTTGGAGTTCAAAGCTTCCCATGAGCCATGAGCCACTAGCCATTAGACTCAAGATTATGTGTCAGAAACGGCACATCAACGATTTCACCCTCGACCTCTCCTAAATGAACTTTTAAACCGACACCACCAGCCTTGGTACGGATATAGGCTAAACCAAACAGACCTTGGTCAGTTTCTGTAAAACTGGTCAACTTACCGACTTTTTCTTCTTCTAACATCACCACAGTTCCTGGCTCAACAGGTGCCTGTAAACGGACACCCCAAAGTTTTTGCTTGACGCCTTTGTAGGTATTCAACCGGGCAATGGTTTCTTGACCGATGTAGCAACCTTTCTCAAAGGAGATGGTTTGCCATAAACCAGCTTCCAACGGATTGTAATCTTCTGTTAGTTCGTGGTCGGGAATTGGACGCCCCTGCTCGATTCGTAGTTGTTCCCAGACGCGATCGCCCATTGGGATAGCTCCTGCTAGTGTTAATGTCTGCCAAAGCTTGGCGGCATCGCTAGTAGAAACAATCAGGGTATATCCAGGCAACGCTAAGCCATTACCCATAGCGACACGCACCGGAAGTTCACCTAGCGTTAGCTGCTTGTGACTAGCATAAGCTTCACCAATCGGCAACTCGACGCCCAGTTTTTCCAACAGAGCATCACTTTCTGGTCCAATTAAGCTGAAGGTGGCACTCTCGCTGGACACATCTTTCAATTCCACCCGATCCATCGGAAAAATATAACGATCCAGCCATTCCATCAGCCGTTGACGCCGATTAGGAGAGACTAACACGAGTACTGCATCCTCCATGACATACGCCGTCGCTAGGTCGATTGTACGAGCCGTAGAGGTGACAAAAACTGTGTCACAGCCTTGTCCTGGCTTGAGTTGCTGGAAGTCATTCGTGCTTTGGTTGTGTAAGTAACGAAGTCGCTCATCATCAGAAATCTTCAGAAGACCCCAGTGGGAGCGATCGCACAAAGCAACTCCCTCCCGTGTCGCCTGGATAGCCACAGCATCATTGCCAAAACTCATTGGGACTGAAACGCCAGCTACAGACTCAAATGTCGCCTCAGTGGTTGCCTGTATATCCTGTAATTCTTGAATCATTTTCTTTGTTATCAACACTTTTGGTACGAAATTTATTAGCTTAAAATTTTTAAGAAGCAGGTAGGTTAGTAAATATTTGCGTCACCAACATTTGTGCTTTGGTATCTAGAGATTGCCAATCTACCTCACCAGTTTCATCAATTAGACTAGTATCAATCTCAACTTCCTGGCCTTCTAGTTCAGTGTGTGTTGGACTGTAGTTGCGAAAACAGACTTGAAAACATAGATCCCATAAGTCAAAGCATACTGAAGTATCGTTTTGTTGCAAACACAGCTCATAGCCCGGTATTGGAGCCTGGACGTTGTTGTAAGTTGCCTTCCAAGCCGTTTGTTCCAGCTGTTTGCGAACCTGATCAAGAATACGGATGAAAGCGGGTTGCATGAGCAGTTCAGCCTGTTGCCATGCGAGAGTATCTTTAAACTTGGGTTTCATAGATCAACCGAAAAGCTTTTAACCAACGCAAAATCATTATGACGTTTTGCGCCAAGAGGTGTCTGGTAGGGTGAGCTGGTGTTACGTTAATTAGGCTGATAAGTAGACCTCCTGCATAAATAATTTATCGCCCCCTCCCGTCCCCCAATTCCGGGGGAAGCTGATCATAAGTTCCCCCAAAATTGGGGGTTAGGGGGCAAGTTTCGATTCACGCAGGAAGTCTAGTGCTGAGTGCCGCGCATCCTAGGCGTAGAAGCGTAGGATGCGCGATGGAATTTGCTCAAAACCTCAGGATGTGACTGTTACAGTTTCTGTAATCTCACTCTGCACTCTGTTCGTAATTGGTGAGAATTTGACGAATTTGAGTCTCTACGGCGTCTGGTTGCTCCACCATTGCCATGTGTCCACATCCAGGAATTTCAACGACATTCTCCCCACACCCTTGAAATAGCTTGTGAAAACTAGCAAGATGGCGCACATACTTTGGTTCCATCACCCTATCTTGAGCACCTGCAATAAAATAAACGGGCTGCTCAATCTGTGACACCACCTGAGGTAATCGGTTTACCTCAGCTTCGGTAGTGGAATCCAGTAAGGCTCTCAGAGCTGCTTCAGGATTAGCGACAATGAAATCAATTACACGTTGACGCCCCCATCGACGTGCTAGAGGACGCGCCACCATCGCTCGCATAAACAGCAAGTCAATCAAAGGGAGGTAGCGCAACCAATGGGGGCGTCGTTTCAGGAGCTGTTGACCAGCAGCCCGAAAGCGATCAAATTCTTCTTTAAGATAAATACCACCACCGGCATTGAGACAAATGACACCACGTACCCGCTCAGGCAGCTTAAGAGCACCCCATAGGGCTACGCTGCCGCCGAGGGAGTGACCAATGAGCCAAGCACGATTTATACCTAGTTCTTGTAGCAGGATGCCCAAATCTTGAGCGTAAGCCGCCAAGGTATAGCTGGGAGTAGATAGAGCTGTCGGATCTAACTCGTCTGGTAATTCAGACTCAAGGAGCTCACGTCTTACCTGAGTTTTATCTATCTGAGGCTGAGAATCACCGAAACCTCGTAGATCATAATTCAGGCACTGATAATCCGGTGCCAATTTTTCAATCAATGGTTGCCAGTAGCTACGGCTTAAAAGCCAGCCATGGATAAAAACAAGCACAGGAGAGGAAGATGAGGTGGGAGGCGTTAATTGGTAGGCGTGGGGCACTCCCTTAATATGAATGATTGCCATATCTTCATCCTATCGGAGAATGGGAACTGGCTAATTATTCTTAGCCATTAGCCCTTCGGGTGACGCTCCTGCGTCGCTACCGCTGCGAAGTACGCCAGTCGCTCATGGGGGAATCCCTAAGACCGCGCTGGCTCACCATTAGCCAACTTCCAATTCCTAAAATCGACGTCCCAGTAATCGCTGCCGTACACTTTCAGCAATTTTTTGCCCCAGATATTCAGGAATCAAGCTTTCATTGGGTCCCAATAAGTACAAAATTAACCGGGTTCGTCCGCGCCATACCAGTAAGTTGGCATTGACCACCAGTAAATCTTCTTGCCAAATGGCGTACATCACTTTGTAAAATAGACCCGGTTGGTTGTCTGCTTCAATCAACAGCGCTGGTAGATGGAAAACTGGGTCTACGTAGAATTCTGTTTCTACCTGCTCCAAACCAGCATCAAGATTAAATTCAACTGCCAGCATCTCTTCCACCTCAAAGCGTCCTGCTAAAGCTTCCCGAACGGCGCGGCAAACATTTTCTGCTGTTTTGCTGGTTAGGGCTTTGCTGCCACGAGACACAACCAGTTTGATAAATACCAGCATCGGTGGTCGGATTTGCCCATAGAGACTCAGACTGTGAATGGTCAGTCCATAAGCAGCCAGGACGCCGAAAATGTCACTGAGGAGAAACGACTGGTTGCGGTAGGCAAAATGCAAAGCACTTTTAGAGCCTTCCGGCTTGATCTCGATTACCGCCCGCTTGGTTTTGTAAAGTCGGTAAGCAAGCCTGAGGTTTTGCAGTTGGATCTCACTACTGACAAACTGCTCATAGAACTGAGGAAACGCCCGGTTGAAGCGCTTCAGGAGTTCTAGAGTGGATGATTTCAGACCCGCAGCCATAAGTAGGGGTAGACGCGATCGCTTTTTTTCAAGACTTTATGCCCAGACCTAGTTAGGGAAACTTCTAAGTATAAGAACTTACTATATCTGGTTAATCTCTCTAAATTCTGCGAGAGTACCCTCAGTCTAGCTAAAGAAGGTCTTTTCCTGTGTCCCGGATCGGTTTTGCGATTGGAACATATGGCATTGCTGTTGTGTTATCATCATTGGCACAAAGTTTTGGCTAGATTTGGTGCGATACGCATTATCAGAAACCATAAGTTTATCGCTCTTTTGAGTAGCGTGCATAAATCTAGCTAGCATCGGTTGATGCCTGAGTAACCATCTGACAGATAAAAGTTCAAGCCAGCCCTTGGTTTTACCTGTTGGGTTTGGGATAAACTTAATCGTGTTAAGTCTGGTCTCTATCAAGCAGAACGTCTCATCCGCCAGGAAAAGATAGTCTGCCAACTTTGGGAACAGAAGTATGAAAATGCCACAGCCACACCTGCATGGGTTTTTGGAAAAGCTTTTTTAGCAGTTCTGAGGCTGCCTCACCACAGACACAGTTTGAAGGGGATGCAGTGGACGGTACGATTGATCGCACCGATGGGGGGTCTCGTGTTTTTTTTAGCACGGAGCGGGAAATTGACCTCTATGAATTAGAAGAACTTTGTGATGCCGTTGGTTGGTCGCGGCGTCCGATGCGCAAAGTTAGGAAAGCCATTCAACACAGCTTCCTGGTTGCTTCTATGTGGCAACAAAGAGGTAACACTAGACGCCTAATTGGCTTTGCTCGTGCTACTTCTGACCACGCTTTCAATGCCACAATCTGGGATGTAGTAGTTCATCCAGACTTCCAAAGCAAAGGATTTGGGAAGGCGTTGATGAAATTTATGATCAAGAAGCTGCGGAGTGAGGATATCAGCAATATCACACTCTTTGCTGATCCACATGTGGTGAATTTTTATCGGAAAATGGGATTTATGGCTGATCCAGAAGGAATCAAAGGTATGTTTTGGTACCCGGATTAGATTAAATATAGTTTGCACAGCACAGTGAAGATGTTAAACTATTGAGGTAGTAACCGGGATGTAGCGCAGCTTGGTAGCGCGCCTGCTTTGGGAGCAGGATGTCGCAGGTTCAAATCCTGTCATCCCGATTGATAACTTCTTTATATCTCCCTCAAGTGCTACCGTTAATATTGGATATAGTTGCTAGATAAGCCTTAGTAATTAGTATTATTAGCGAGTAAGCCTACTATTGTAATTGTTTAAAAGCAAGATATTGAGAGCTTTAGAGACGCTCACGCTTAGTGTAAAAGTTGATAGGGCAAGGATTCTCTAGAAGAGTGTGTGGAACTATTCAAGATCGAACAAAGTCAGGTAAACTCACCAATGAATAAGGGAATGGTACGAGTTACTAAGCAATTAATAGTTGAGGGTGGAAATTAGCCCGCAAACTCGATAGAGTCGTAAAAGCTTTGAGGCTGATCAACAGAGTCTACTCTCGACTCTTAAATAAGTTATCTCTAGTCGAGAGCAGCATTTGAATTGTGATGAGGGATCTAAAGTTAAATTCTGAGGTAATTGCAATGAAATCATTAGTTCGCTGGAGCGCAACACTAGGTTTAGTCGGTACTACCCTACTAGGATCCTTTTGTGCAGAAAATTTGCAGGCATTAGCCTTGCCAGATGATCAAGTATCCGCCAAGTTGCAAGCTGTGCCAGTGTTTACTGTCACTGATGCAAAAGGAGCACCACTGGTTGCCTCTATTCCAAATACACAAAACAAGACTACACCCGTGGCAGGTGTCTTTATCAGCCAGAAGGATGCTCAGGCTTTCGTTGAACGGTTGAAGAAGGAAAAGCCGGATCTGGGTCAAAATGTTCAAGTGGTTCCTGTATCTTTGGCGGAAGTATACAAACTCAAAAAAGAGAATGAAAGCAAACCTGATGGTTTGAACTTTGCTTTCATACCCGTGCAGCAGCAGGTGCAATCGGCACAGTCACTCATGGGTCAAGCTCCTCAAGGTCAACAAGCACAGCCATTTCAGGGTACCCCCTTGTTTGTGGCTAAAGCCGGTCAAGACCAGGGCTATCTTACAGTTCAAGAGAATGGTAAGCAGTTAATTCCTTTCTTTTTTGATAGAGAGCAACTGCAGGGGATGGTAGACCGATTTAAGCAGCAACAGCCTAACCTGGCATCCACTGTTAAGGTGGAGGCAGTGCCTCTGGAGGGGGTGATTTACACCTTACAGACCAGCAACAATGACCAGCTCAATAACATCGTAATTGTGCCATCTCAGGAAGCCCTAACATTTTTGCGGAGCCTTCCTAGTAATTCTTCTGCCCCCCAAAATGCGCCCCAAACTCCCCAACGATAAAGCATCAACAACCTTTGAGGTAAGGATTTAGAATTGATTGGGTAGTAATGATGCCAATGAAGAGTTATTCACTCAAACTTCTTCGGACTTATTAGTAGTATCGGGCCCAACGCTATGGCAGTGGCGGCGGGATGCGCTGAAGTCAGCTGTGGAAGCCAATGTTCCAACGATTGAAGTGGATTGGTTGCTGCAAGAAGTAGCTGAACTTGATCCGCTAGCACTGCGTTTGGAGTCTTACAAAGGGCGATCGCAAATTGAATTGCGATATCCTTTGTCGGTGCTATCCAAGTTGTGGCATCGGCGTCTTCATGACCGCTTACCTATTCAATATCTGGCTGGGGTGACTCATTGGCGTCATTTTCCCCTGACAGTTTCCCCAGCCGTCTTGATTCCTCGTCCGGAAACCGAGTACCTGATTGACCTAGCTGTGGTGGCGGTGAAGAACAGTCCAATCACCCAACGGGGCTCAGGACACTGGGCGGATTTAGGAAGTGGCAGTGGTGCGATCGCTATTGGACTAGCCGACGCCTTGCCCACTGCTAGAATTCACGCCGTTGATTACAGCGCTGACGCCCTAGCCATTGCCCAACTCAATGCTCAAAAGCTAGGCTTTGCCGAGAGGATTCAGTTTTACCAAGGTTCTTGGTGGGAACCTCTGATTGCTCTGAAAGGTCAGTTGAGTGGTATGGTAGCCAACCCACCTTATATTCCCAGCAATTTAATACCACAACTGCAACCGGAAGTGCGTCACCATGAACCCCATCTTGCCCTCAACGGCGGCAACGATGGTTTAGACTGCATCCGCCAGCTAATCGAAACAGCTCCCAATTATCTGCGTCCTGGGGGCATCTGGTTAATTGAAATGATGGCAGGACAAGCGGATACCGTTGCCCAACTGCTGCATCAGCAGGGTAGTTACTGCCAAATTCAAATATTTTCAGATTTAGCGGGCATTGATCGCTTCGCTCTTGCTTATCGGCGTGAGTAGGTTGCACGTTAGAAGACTAATTTGAACCTTCAACTTTCCAACCTTCAACCCCTTGACTAATGACACAAGTTTCAATGACCGCCCTGATTACTGGAGCGCGTTCAGGTCAGTTAGTAAGCTTTCCTACAGATACAGTGCCAGCTCTAGCGGTGCGACCTGACTGCTCAGAGTTGATCTTTACAGCCAAACAGCGGAGTCAAGATAAACCTTTGATTTTGATGGGGGCATCTCCAGAGTCGCTCTGGTCCTTTGTGACTGGCACTACAGCGGAGTTGGAGAGTTGGCAGCAAGTTGCTCAACAGTACTGGCCAGGAGCACTAACCTTAGTATTACCTGCCTCAGGTAAAGTCCCAATAGCGATGAACCCAGCTGATCCGACAACGATTGGGGTGCGAGTGCCAAATTCTAGCGTGGCGATCGCTATTTTGTCCGAGACGGGTCCTTTAGCAACCACTAGCGCCAATCGCTCAGGTGAGCCGCCATTGCACACGACCGAAGAGATTGAGGCGCACTTTCCCAATGTTTTGACACTCCAGCCCACTGACTTAGAATTGGTTAACCCAGTAACAACTGGTGTTCCTTCTACAGTTGCCAAATGGACAGGTAGCGGTTGGCAAATCTTGCGGCAGGGAAGCGTTCAACTGGGAGTTTGAAGGGGATAGAAGCCCTGTCTACCCTTGAAAAAATAGCTATGCTTGAGAAGATTTTACTTTTGAGCGGTGCCGGACAGTTTCTAAGTTTAATTCTGGTTTAAAAGCATGGGCGAGATGGATCTGATCTATTTGGTAGCGGGCATTGGGTTAGGACTCGTGGCGAGTCGCTTCACCCGCTCAAACAAGCAACCATTGGTTTCAACGGTGTCTTCTTCCCAGGAGGCAGACTCAACAGCGTCTTCTTCCCAGGGCGCAGACTCAACAGCGTCTTCTTCCCAGGAGGTAGACTCAACGGTGTCTTCTCCCCAAAAGGCAGACCTTGACGAACTCCAGCCTCTCAAGGAGGAACTGAAACAAGCCAAACTGGCTTATGAAATGGCGAGGGAAATGAGCCAGTTTAAAGCGGGGTTTTTAGCCCGGACTTCCCACGAGTTGCGATCGCCCCTCAGCAGTTTGATTGGCATGCATCAGCTGATTTTGTCGGATCTATGTGACTCTCCTGAGGAAGAACGAGAATTTGTTGCTCAGGCAAACACATCTGCCTTGAAGATGGTGAAACTTTTAAACGAAGTTACTGAAATTGCGAAAACTGAACACGGCACAAACCGCTTAGAAATTTGCCCCTTACAGTTGGCGCACATTTTTGAAGATGTCCATCGTCTGACGCATCTGCAAGCTGCAAATCGCAATCTCCAATTCAAAGTCGTTTCTCCTGACCCTGAAATCCACATCTGTGCCGATCCACGCCGTTTCCGGCAGGTGCTGGCGGGACTTGTAGACACAGCTATTGCTCGAATGGAATCTGGAAGCATTCAAGTTTCTGCCGTTTGCTTTCCAGAATCTGAAGAGGCTCACATTTGGATTGATATCGACTCTCCAACTCCTATCTTGAGTGAATCAGTAGATTTTCTCTCTAGAACACCTGAAGGAGAGATAGAACCCCAAGAAGCCTGTGAAATTCCATCAGGGCTAAATTTTTTGATGGTTCAGACTCTCGTTGAAGTGATGCAGGGACGCTTAGAAGTGCTGCCACTCTCTGAAGAAAATACGGTTGCCGATTCTACTGCCACAAATCTCACCAGGATTCAGTGTTCTATGCCCCTAGGAACTCCTGAGCCTGTAGAGCAGGCGTTGGCCTAGGAGTAGCTAAAGGCTGGTTATTCAACACCAGGGTGGTAGTGGAGTTACACTCAAAACCGATGCGTTCATAGAAACTTTGTTGATGAGTGGTCATCAGATACACCCGCTCTACCCGGCTCATCCGAGGATGCGAGAGTACTGTCTCCACTAGCTTACGCCCTAGCCCCGCGCCACGATAGTCCGGGTGAATAACCACATCCCAAATCGTTGCTCGGTAAACACCATCTGAGGTAGCTCTGGCAAATCCAATTAGCCTCTCGCCATCCCATATAGTAATGACGGGTTCACTGTTAGCGATCGCTACTTCCAAATCCTCAATTGTTCGGTCTTTCGCCCAAAACGCTCCCAGGCGAAATAGTGCCTGGAGCTGGTCATAATCGATTCGAGACTTGCGGTCGCAAAATTGAATATGGCGGTAATCCATCGTTACCAAACTTCCTTCAAAGTTTTTTCAAGATTGACCTGGTTCATGATGCCAGATCATCAGTACTTAGGCTGAAGAGCTGTCTGAATTGCTTTATTCAGCTCAACCATAAATGATCATGGTAACGATTTTTTACAGAATTACAACATAAGAAGTTTTTTTTGTTATGGGTTCCTAACATTGTGAGTAAACTACTCTCCATAGACAGAAATTATGACCTGTCATGGGAAATAACATAGTTCAGCCCTTAGTTGCCTTTGGCATCGTTTGCTGCTAATACCAGAGGGCTCAGCAGCAAATATCGTGAAGAACTAGCCACAGATAGAAGTAAACCTAACGCATCAGTTGATACTGTGTGGATGAGTTCTACTGATACACGCTATGACCTCAAACCACAGTACATCTCCTCGCCTCAAGGAAATTTTCCGAGTCATTCTTTCGGTAGCCATCATCGTGGTAGGAATTACACACTTTGTCAAACCGGAAGAATACGCCTCAATTGTCCCGCCCCAATTTGGAGATAGGTTTGCGATGGTTTACATCAGTGGCTTCTTTGAGATTTTGGGTGGTATTGGCTTACTAATTCCGTTTGTAAGTGTTGCCGCGGCTTGGGGACTCATTGCACTTTTCATTGCCGTATTTCCGGCAAACATCTACCAGGCGATTCATAGCATTCCAATTGCAGGTATTCCCCATCATCCTCTGCTGTATTGGTTCAGGCTTCCGTTTCAGGCTGTTTTCATTGCTTGGGCATGGTGGTATACCAGAAAGCCAGAGGAGCAACCTGGAGCATCTAGCGTTGCATCTCAGCTAGAATCGTCTGTTAACCGTTAGGCAATGAGTATGGGTAGACATTGGGTAAGTGACTTCCCGGCTTCTACACCAAAAAAGCCCACCTGTGCGGGCTTTGTCGATTGACAAGAATCAAAAAACTTCTTTACTTGCTAGTGTGCCGTAGGCAACTCCTACGCTTTAAGCCAACGAGCCGCATCTTTGGCATGGTAAGTGAGAATCAAATCCGCACCAGCACGCTTGAAACCTGTTAACGTCTCCATGACCACACGCTCTTCGTCAATCCAGCCGTTGAGAGCAGCAGCTTTAACCATGGCATACTCACCCGAGACGTTGTAGGCGGCAACAGGTAAGTTGGTGGCTTCCTTAACGCGGCAGATGATATCCATGTACGCCAGCGCTGGTTTGACCATTAGCATATCAGCCCCTTCAGCGATATCCAGTTCGATTTCCTTGAGGGCTTCGCGGGCATTGCCAGGATCCATTTGGTAGGTGCGGCGATCGCCAAATTGAGGCGCTGAATCAGCAGCATCTCGGAATGGTCCATAGTAGGCAGAGGCATACTTCGCGGCATAGGACAAAATCGGCGTTTCTTCAAACCCTGCCTCATCCAATCCTTCCCGAATTGCCTGGACAAAGCCGTCCATCATTCCAGAAGGGGCAATAATGTCGGCACCTGCCTTGGCTTGAGATACCGCTGTTTTCTTGAGTAATTCCAGCGTTGGGTCATTGAGGACGCGACCTGTCAAATCACCCACTTGTAGGTAACCACAATGACCATGACTGGTGTATTCACACAAACAGGTATCAGCAATAACCACTAATTCCGGCACCGCTTCTTTGACTGCTGTAGCCGCTTTCTGCACAATGCCGCAATCATGCCACGCGCCAGTGGCTTCTATATCTTTATCTTCAGGAATGCCAAACAGGATGATTGAGGGGATGCCAAGGTCGTAGACTTCCTTAGCTTCTTCAACGATTTTGTCTACCGATAATTGGTAGACTCCCGGCATTGATTTGACTTCCTGAGCAAATCCTTCACCGGGTACGGCAAACAGAGGGTAGATTAAATCACTCGTTGTCAGAACATTCTCGCGCACCATCCGGCGTAGTTGGGTTGTCTTGCGGAGGCGTCGAGGACGATGGGTTGGGAACATAGCTAAGACTTAAGAAACTAACTTACCTAGAAACAGGAAACGAAAAGACTATTTGCAGTGTGTAGGCGTTTTAACAGTGTAAGGCTTGGTTTTCTCGCCTTACTCTCTGAATAAGTAACGTTCTGTTAACTATTATTCGCTGTGGCGATCGCGGCCAACTCGTCGGCAATCGATTTTTGGTTTTAACTACAAGCTGAGACAGTATTTTGTACTGGCTTGATGTCCACTTGTAGGGGGCAAGCATTTGCGCCCAGATTAATCCTCATTCCCCGCCAGAGGACTGAAAGTGAGAAGATTTCAAACATTGCCGAAAATAATCCAAAGGCGTAAGAGCTTGCACTATTATCAATAACCAATAAAACGAGCCGTGGAATTAATTCCACGGCTCATAGCTAAAGTCCATTAAAATAGACTGAGATTTTTGCAGAGTAAGGCTTTAGTCCACTTAAGTAGACTTGAGCTATGAGCCAGGGGTTTTAACCCCTAGCGGGTGTAAAACCTGATGCAAGATATCAGTTACACCAGATTCCCCATAGCAGTTCGAGAGTCTAAGCTCCAGCTATTGCCAGTTCCGGTTCAGTAGCTACCTCAGTCTGGTTCGCGTAAACACTCACTTTCTTACGGGTTTTACCCTTTCTCTCGAAGGTAACAACACCATCAATTAGAGCAAACAGTGTGTCGTCACTACCGATACCAACATTGTTACCAGGATGAAACTTGGTACCACGTTGACGTACTAGGATGTTGCCTGCTTTTACGGACTGACCACCGAAGCGTTTGACGCCTAGGCGCTGAGCATTAGAGTCACGACCGTTGCGAGTACTACCAGTTCCTTTCTTGTGAGCCATAGTCTGTTCTTGTATCCTTAATTTGATTACTATTCTTATTCTGAAGCAGTTTCAGTGGTTTCCTCTGGTGCTGATGCCTCAGGTGTAGTTGCCTCAGAAGTTGGTGTCTCTTCGGGTGCCGAGACTTCGGCTGCGGTTTGGTCAGTGGCTTGGGTTTGGTCTTCCTGTCCAGAAGAGGAGGCTAAGAGTGAACCATTCAAACTGATGGAGTTAATCAGCAGACGGGTAATTTCCTGCCTATGTCCGCGCTTCTTGCGGGTTTTCTTCTTCGGCTTCATCTTGTAGACGAGGATTTTGCGACCGCGAAAATGTCGCAGCACCGTGCCCTCGACTGTTGCCCCGTCAATGAAAGGCTGACCGATCGTAACTTCGCCGTTATGTTGAACGAGCAAGACGCTTTCGATTGTGACACTCTCTTCTGCTTCGACTGGCAGTAGCTCAATGTCATAAAAGCGACCGGGTTCGACTCGCACTTGCTTGCCGCCGGTTTCAATAATTGCGTAACTCATGGGGTTATCCTTAGAAATTGCCGTACAGGTAGCTAGTTAATCTCTTTTTTCAGAGAGCCGATAAATGCATTGGATTTACAGCATTTCTAGCTTTTGCTATGTCTCAACCTGATCCGAGCAGGAGTGAATACACAATCTACAATTTTCTCTGATTATTAGGATTTATGTCAAGTCTTAATTCCGCCTGATCAGGTAGGTAATGTCTTGGGGGATTTCAGCGAGGCGAGAAACTCGACATTGTTCATCAGGCACGAGAAAATCGCGATCGCTCCTTGTTTGGTTTGAAGAAAAGGCGATCGCCCGAATGCCGCTCACCAAAATTCAAAATTTATCCGGAATGGGGGTAACAGGCTTCGGAATAAAGAATTAGTAGATGCACCCTGATTCAAACCCCTGGCTGTTACAAGCTAGGGGTTTTCTTCTTTTTGTCTTGCCGCTGTTTGTCTTGCTGCTGTTTGTCTTGCTGCTGTCGCGCCTGATCAAGCCTTAGCTAGAGAGCCAATGCCCAAGAACTCTCGCACCCGCTCTAGGTAAACCTCTGGTTTTTCCAGCATCGGGAAGTGAGCCGTACCAGGAATCTCATAATACTCAATTTTGTCACTTAGCTCAGCCGCCTGACGTCCTAGCGCGGCGGGGATAATTTTGTCATATTCACCAGAAACTAATAAAGTTGGCACCTTCAACTGAGCAAACTCTTGGGGCATTACTTCAGCCGCATACTTACTCACCGAGGTTAGCATTGTACCCAAAGCCGCTTTGTAATCCGCCTCTATGAAATCCTCTAAAAAGGCACGGCTAATAGTCGTAGGCAGCGAACGGTGCAAAAATCTCGCCATAAACAGCGAACTAGCAAAGGGAATCTTTAAGAACCAGCGAGGACGGAACTTAACAACGTAACCACCAAATTTATGGAAAGCGGCAAAAGATTTCTCCTCGTATTCAAAAACACCGCTACAGGTCAGAATTGCGCGATCAACTCGCTCTGGATAACGATTCAAAAAAAGCGTTGCCGCTGAGGCTCCCATTGAGTGGGCATTGATGTAGACCCGACTGAGTTCTAGGGTATCTAACAACACCGCCAAATCTTCAGCGTAGTCCTCCATTTCATAGAGCAACTCTAAAGGCTCTTCGGGTAGCCGTGACCGGCCAAACCCCCGCAGATCATAGAGTAAGCAGTCAAATGTGTCGGATAGAGCCTCAGCCGTACTTTTCCAGTAACGAGCAGAGCCACCCCAGCCGTGAATAAAGACCATGACTGGCTTTTCTGTGGAGGGGATTGGTCCAGGTATCCATTCGTAGTAATGTTCAACGCTGCGAACGTTAATCAGAGGCATTTTAAAAGATCTGGGTAGAGACTTATTTGAAAGAGTAGTAGGGGTGTATTGTTATACACCCCTACTAAAAATCTAGTATTAAGAATTTTCCCACTCTCTCGGCGAATCTCCTAGCCCTAGCGCTTCTCACGCTGATTCTGGCTTCGGCAAGGAAGATGGATGTACCAATAGTTCAGCGGTTGAGCGCTTCTCTACCATCTCCCGCGTAATCATACAGCGAGTGACATCCTTTCGGGAAGGCAACTCGTACATAACATCCAGCATCAACTCTTCGACAATACCGCGTAATGCCCTGGCACCAGTTTTACGACGGTATGCTTCTTGCGCGATCGCTCGAATTGCATCCGGTTTGAACTCCAGCTGCACATTGTCCATCTTCAGCAGTTTCTGATACTGCTTCACCAGTGCGTTGTGGGGTTCCGTCAAAATTTCCATCAGCGCTTCTTCATCCAGTGGGTCAATTACAGCAATCACCGGTACGCGACCAATGAACTCTGGAATCATGCCAAACTTCACCAAGTCATCTGGTTCTAGATGCCGCAGAATATCTGCTGTCCGTTTATCCTTAGACTGACCTTCTCCTGGCTGTATGAAGCCCATGGAACGCTTGCCAATGCGCTGTTCTACCACCTTGTCCAGACCAACAAATGCGCCACCGCAAATAAACAGGATGTTGCTCGTGTCTATTTGAATACAGTCCTGGTAAGGATGCTTGCGCCCACCTTGAGGCGGTACATTGGCGATCGTCCCCTCTAACATCTTCAGCAAGGCTTGCTGAACGCCCTCACCAGAGACATCCCTTGTAATTGAGGGGTTTTCACTCTTGCGAGCAATCTTGTCAATTTCATCGATGTAGATTATTCCCCGCTGGGCTTCCTCAACATCTAGATCCGCCACTTGTAAGAGTCGCAGTAAAATGTTCTCAACATCTTCCCCAACATAACCCGCTTCTGTCAGGGTTGTAGCGTCTGCTACGGCAAAAGGCACATCTAATACACTCGCTAAGGTTTGAGCCAGAAGTGTTTTGCCACAACCCGTAGGGCCCATCAGGAGAATGTTGGACTTTTGCAGTTCCACCGCATCGTCCACCACTGGCTTACCATTTGCTTTAGCCTGCACAAAACTTAGGCGCTTGTAGTGGTTATATACGGCGACCGAGAGAACTTTTTTAGCCTCGTCCTGACCAATAACATGATCATCCAGGTACTTTTTCAGTTCTCTCGGTTTGGGAATTTGATTTAAAGAGAGACCCGAAGCACGAGCACGACGCTTCTGGGGCGGTTCTTTAGGCGGTACGGGTTGGGGAGATGGAGCGCTCGATTCAAGCAACTCCTCATCTAATATTTCGTTACATAGGTCAACACACTCATCACAGATGTAGACTCCCGGTCCGGCAATCAACTTGCGTACCTGCTCTTGAGATTTGCCGCAAAATGAACATTTTAGATGGGAGTCGTATTTAGACATACCTGCCTCTTACTTGATAGGAGTGACAGCGGCTTCCGCTTTGGGAAGATTCTGCCGGGTGATGACCTGATCAATCAAACCGTAATCTTTCGCTTGAGTCGCTGACATAAAAAAGTCGCGCTCGGTATCCGCTTCGATTTTTTCAAGCGGTTGACCCGTATGGTTAGCCAGTAACTCGTTTAGCGTCCGCTTCAGGTAAAGAATTTCTTTGGCCTGGATTTCAATATCAATGGCTTGTCCTTGAGCGCCGCCAAGGGGCTGATGAATCATAATCCGAGAACTAGGCAGTGCCATCCGTTTACCAGCAGCTCCGGCTGTGAGTAGAAACGCCCCCATGCTGGCGGCTAAACCAAAGCATATGGTAACAACATCAGGACGAATCTGCTGCATCGTGTCATAAATCGCCATACCGGCTGTCACCGAACCCCCTGGGGAGTTGATATACAGCTGGATGTCTTTTTCCGGGTCTTCGGCATCTAAAAACAGCAGTTGGGCAACAATTGAGTCGGCTACGGTATCATCTACCGGCGTTCCCAAAAACACAATGCGCTCTCTTAAAAGCCGTGAGTAGATGTCAAAAGCCCGTTCCCCCATACCAGACTGTTCTACAACCATCGGAACGATGTTGCTAGGGCTGACGGAGGAAATCTCCAGGGAACTCAAGCTGGTGAATTTGTAATCAGGGAACTGGGATTGCAGCATAAAACCAAAGTTAAGCATTTTATGTTAATAGCAGTGCTGTCTAACCCAGGATTATGGGCGATCGCGCAACTAGGCTTCTAGTGACCATTATGCCTCAACTGTATAAGTACTAACTTTCAATAGGGAATGGGGAATGGGGAAGAATTTCCTATCACCCATTCCTTCTTACCTAAATCGCTGAATTACCTAAATCGCTGATTTTCGGTGAGGCATCATTCCTCAACAGACGGTTCGGCTTGTACGTCAATGGTTTCGGTAGCTGCATCTGTCTCTTCTTGTGCGATCGCTTCTCCTCCTGTTTGTTCTGTAGTAGACGCTTCAGCTTCGACATCAATTGTTTGGAGAGCCGCCTCTGTAACGTCTGCCGTTACCTCTTCCGTATCTTCTTCGGTTGTTAATGAACCTTTGGGAACTAGTTCAATCGTGGCGTGTTCTTCTAGCCATTTCAGCGCTTTCTCTTTGAGCAAATCGGACTCGATTACCTCCCGCACCCGATTCGGGTCGATGTTTTGCCCAGCTAACTGCTCCATCAATTCTTTAACTTTGGCTTCAAGCTCCGACCGTTCGACCGTGATCGATTCGCGTTTAGCAATTTCCTGGAGTGCGAGGGATTGGCGCAGGCGTTGAATGGCATCAGGGCGCGATCGCTCTCGTATTTGGGGCATTGTCTCTGCATTAAAGAGCTTACTGATATCCATCCCGTAGTTTTCCATCTGGATGGCTGTCTGCCTCAAAATCGTCTCGACTTCCTGCTCAATTAGGGTTTCGGGGAGGTCAATCTCGACTTGCTTTAGAAGTGCCTCTAAGATCGCTTGCTCCTTACTGGCTGTCGTTTCTTGCTCAGCTTTTTCCTGAAATTGCTTTTCCAGATATTCGCGCAATTCTGCCAGAGTTTCCTGTTCGCTGACTTCTTGAGCAAAGTCGTCATCTAACTCTGGCAGCTCTTTTTCTTTAAGTTCTTTAAGGGTGATGGTGAAAACTGCCGACTTTCCTGCCAAATCTTCTCGTGGATAGTCTTCAGGAAATTGCACAGGGACTTCTTTTGTTTCTCCAGGATTCATCCCCTCAATCCCCTCAATGATGTCCTGGAGGAACTTCCCTTCCCCTAGCTCAATTTGAAAATCTGTTGCCTGAGCGCCTGAAATTTCTTCTGATTCTTCCCCCTCGCCTGCAAATCGACCGCTATAATCAACCACTGCCACATCTCCTATCTGAGCAGGGCGTGATTCTACGGGAATTAGGGTGGCTTGCTCGACACGACGCTCTTCTAAAAACTTATCGACCGATTCAGGGTCAGGCTGAGTTTCCTCGGCTGTAATGCTCAAGCCAGTGTACTCCCCTAAGTGGACTTCGGGCGGGACATCGACGGACGCGGCAAAGGTCAGCGGTTCTCCCGGTTGAAACTGACCGATTAATTGTTCAAATGTGGAGACTAGCTTGTAGTTTCCCAGAGCCTTGATCTCTTCTTGCGCGATCGCTTGGCGTAGGCCATCCTGAACTAACTCTTCGAGAGCGGCTTCTTTAATTCGTTGTGCCCCCATCCGCTGGAGCAAAATCTGACGCGGCACTTTCCCTTTGCGAAACCCAGGAATGTCGGCAGTGCGGGCGAGGTTTTGCACGACCTTTTCGTAGACTTTCTTGGTCGTTTCGGCGGGAATTTCAATTTCCAGACCGATTTGACTCTTCGGGAGCTTTTCCTGAGTAACTTTCATTGACGCTTTGTTTCAAACAACTTATAGAGATTTTTCAATGATTCGGGACGGATCGTTCAACCGATGCCTTGTGAGAGTAGATGTCGCCAGAGGTGAATGTAGACCTCTCGTGGTATCCTAGTTTTGCAACCAGTAAGTATAAGCATCTAGCAGTTCTTCCCTTGCGGTCGCCTTGGAGACAACGTTTGAAGCTGTCCCTATGGTTTCCGTATCTGATGATAGTACATAGAAGTCCGATTGCTCTGGCTTTTCCATCAGATGGCAGTGTGAGAAACCGAGCTTGAGCGTGTTAAGACAGGTAATAATAATCGATTATCGAATTCCATGCATTTTTAAGATGCCGGTGCGCTACAACGAACTCGAATCCCGAAGAGGAGCACGCACCCAGCAAGCTTAAGAAAATTTAATGGCCCTTCAAGGCTCAATGGAGTCAGTGTTTAAAGTATCTCTTGTTAATTTTTAAGTAAGTGGAGGAAATTCATTTGTCTAATCAAGTTCGCGTTGCCATTTTAGGGGCAACGGGTGCGGTAGGCACAGAGTTCCTGGAGTTGCTAGAGAGCCGAAAATTCCCGATTGCTGATTTAAAGCTTTTGGCATCACCCCGCTCGGCGGGTCGCACTCTTTCCTTCCAGGGTGAAAGTTTGCCAGTAGAGGCAGTATCCGATAATTCGTTTGATGGTATCGATTTAGTTTTGGCATCTGCCGGAGGAGCGATATCAAAAGCTTGGGCGGCTAAAGCCGTGGAGAGGGGGGCGGTTGTCATTGACAACTCTAGTGCCTTTCGGATGAATCCAGAAGTCCCCTTGGTCGTTCCCGAGGTCAATCCTGAGGCAGCAGCGACTCATCAAGGAATTATTGCCAATCCCAACTGCACGACGATTTTGATGGCAATGGCAGTTTGGCCGCTGCATCAAGTGCAGCCGGTACAACGAATTATTGCTGCTACTTATCAATCAGCTAGCGGTGCAGGCCAAAGAGCAATGGAGGAAGTTAAGGCGCAGGCGCAGGCGATTTTGCACGGAGAAACCCCGCCCACAGAAAGCTTTCCTTACCCTTTAGCCTTTAATCTCTTCCCGCATAACTCGCCACTGAATGACCTGGGGTACTGCGAGGAAGAAATGAAGATGGTTAACGAAACGCGCAAGATTTTTAGCGCGCCGCAGCTACGAGTTAGTGCCACCTGTGTACGGGTTCCTGTACTACGTGCTCACTCAGAAGCGATTAATCTAGAGTTTGCACAACCAATGCCAGTGGACAAGGCGCGAGACGTTTTATCTAATGCCCCCGGAGTTCGACTGGTGGAAGATTGGAAGGCGAATTACTTCCCAATGCCGATTGACGCCACGGGTTGTGACGAAGTATTGGTGGGTCGGATTCGTCAAGACCTTTCTCACCCCTGTGGTCTAGAACTTTGGTTGTGCGGCGACCAGATTCGCAAGGGTGCTGCATTGAATGCGGTGCAAATTGCGGAATTGTTGGTTGCACGGAATTTGTTAAGACCGGCAACAGCAGCAGTTTCTGGTTAAAAAACGGCGACACTAAAGATGCCAAGGAGGAAGTAGAAGAGGGTGGTCAATTTTGGACGCGTGCTGACGGCAATGATCACGCCGTTTAAGGAAGATGGCAGCGTGAATTACGAGGTCGCACAACAGTTGGCAGCTCATTTAGTTGACAATGGCACAGATGCCCTCGTAGTCTGCGGTACAACGGGCGAATCTCCTACCCTCACCTGGGATGAGGAGTACCAGTTATTTCAGGTGGTGCAAAAAGCCGTGGCAGGTAAAGCCAAGGTACTCGCAGGAACCGGTTCAAATTCTACCGAAGAGGCGATCGCAGCAACCCAAAAAGCCGCTAAACTGGGATTAGATGGTTCATTACAGGTCGTTCCCTACTACAACAAGCCGCCCCAGGCAGGACTACATCAACATTTCTCTCGCATTGCGAAATCCTGTCCCGACTTTCCCTTGATGCTCTACAATGTACCGAGTCGTACCGGTCAAAATCTCCAACCGGAGACGGTTGCCCGCTTAGCGGAAATTCCCAACATTGTGGCGCTTAAGGAAGCAAGCGGTAATTTTGATCAGGCAAGCCAACTTCGGAGTCTCACACCACCTGAGTTTGCCCTCTACTCTGGCGATGATTCCTTTACCCTAGCTATGCTGGCTCTGGGAGGCGCTGGTGTGGTCAGTGTTGCGAGTCATCTAGTTGGCAAAGAGCTGCAACAGATGATCCAAGCCTTTGAAGCTGGTAAAACAGTTGTGGCAACGGAGATTCACCTCAGGCTTTTTTCCCTATTTAAAGTTCTGTTTTGTACAGCTAATCCCATCCCTCTAAAAGCAGCGTTGAAACTTCAAGGTTGGGAGGTGGGTTCCCCTCGGTCACCGCTGTGCGATCTACCAACTGAGTTACAACAAGAGTTAGAGGCTGTTTTGATTAAGCTTTCTTTGATTTAAATAAGTGCGGCTATTACTACAAAACTGTCATCAAAAATGGAACAAATCTTACTTATGAATGACTCTTGAGTGTCACTTTATCACCCATTGCTAAGCCCTTTGGCTTTTCAATCAAGCGCAAACGGGTATGGGTTATAGACAAAACAGGACAGCCCTCTTTTCAGGCATCATCACCCTCTGCGGGTGCCGGAACCATCGCTGGCTCCAAGGAAATTCTAATGGTGAAATTTTTGATGATGTCTGAGGATTTTGCTACGAATACAGCGCTTTCTACCGATTCGCTCTACAAGAGCGAGAACTTTGTACTTAATAACCAACAACACCTCAAAGGAGGCAAATGAGCAATAACGAATCGGCACCTGCCCTAAAAATTATTCCTCTCGGCGGACTACATGAAATTGGTAAGAATACCTGTGTCTTTGAGTTCAACGACGAAATTATCCTCTTAGACGCAGGACTCGCCTTCCCCAACGATCAAATGCATGGGGTCAACATTGTCCTGCCCGACATGACATATCTGCGGGAAAATCGCCACAAAATCAAGGGCATGATTGTCACCCATGGTCACGAAGACCACATCGGCGGAATTGCCTATCACTTGAAGCAGTTTGACATTCCCGTCATTCATGGTCCCCGTCTTGCTATGGCATTGCTACAAGGCAAGCTGGAAGAAGCCGGTGTCCTCGACCGCACGGTATTGAAGACCGTGGGTCCCCGTGACATGGTGCGAATCGGTTCTTCTTTTGTTGCCGAATTTATCCGCAACACTCACTCCATCTGTGATAGCTTCACCGTTGCTCTCCACACCCCAGTGGGTGTCGTTATCCATACCGGCGATTTTAAAGTTGACCATACGCCAGTAGATGGTGAATTCTTTGATTTCCAAAGACTGGCAGAACACGGCGAAAAAGGGGTTCTGTGCCTACTGAGTGATTCCACCAACGCTGAAGTCCCTGGAAGCACACCTTCAGAACGTTCTGTTTATCCTAATCTTGATCGCGTTTTCGCTCAGGCACCCGGACGACTGCTCGTGACGACGTTTGCCTCGTCAGTCCACCGAGTGAATATGATTTTGGATTTAGCGCAAAAACACAACCGGGTCGTGGCGGTTGTCGGTCGCTCGATGTTAAATGTTATCGCCCATGCCCGCAATCTCGGTTACATTAATTGCCCAGATAAGTTATTTGAGCCGTTGCATGCTGTTAGCAATTTGCCTCCAGAAAAGGTACTGATTCTAACCACGGGTTCTCAAGGTGAACCGATGGCAGCAATGACTCGCATTGCCAACGGTGAACACCGACAACTTAAAATCCGTCAAGGCGACACAGTAGTATTCTCCGCCAACCCAATTCCTGGTAACACCATTGCTGTGGTTAATACTATCGATAAGCTGATGATCCAGGGAGCCAATGTCATCTATGGTCGCGATAAGGGAATCCACGTTTCCGGTCACGGCGCACAGGAAGACCAAAAACTGATGATTGCTCTAACTCGACCAAAGTTTTTCGTACCCGTTCATGGTGAACATCGGATGCTCGTTCAGCACGCTAAGATGGCTCACAACATGGGGATACCCGTCGAAAACACGGTGATTATCAACAACGGGGATGTCATAGAGGTCACAGAGAATAGCCTTGGCGTCTCCGGCAAAGTTCCTTCTGGACTTGAACTCGTTGATAGAAGTGGTGTTGTTCATGACAGCGTGCTAAAAGAACGCCAGCAATTAGCAGAAGATGGAGTCGTTACTATAGCAGCGGCTGTGGACTGGGAGGGCAAACTACTTGCCAAGCCAGAAATCCACCTGCGGGGTGTGGTATCAACCGTTGAGAAGCCTCTCCTGGAAAGGTTGGTGGTTAAGACGATTGAACGGACATTAAGCGATCGCTGGACTGACTTTGCTAAGTCTTTTGATGGTGAGCAGACTGATATCGACTGGGTAGGCTTGCAAGTGCAAATTGAGAGTGACCTACGGCGTTTAGCCCGACGCGAACTTCAGAGCAGTCCCCTTCTAGTCTTCTTGCTACAAAGTCCGGAAGAACCGCCCGTTAAGGTCACCGGTAGACGCCGACGCTCAACTGCTAAGGTAGCCTCTTAGGGAATAGAAACAGACGCGCCATGGCACGTCTCTACACAACCTGAAATTTTAGAAAAGACTGACTTTCAACGCCTCGGAACATTTCAGCGTCAAAGTCGGTCTTTTTACTTATGCTGTTTACGGGATTTATCGGTTATCCTGTTAAGTGTTGTTACTGAACCACTCCTCCAAGCAACTCACAAAGTTCAGTGAGATTACTCAGGCACCTGTATTGTGGTTTCAGAGAATATATCAACAAGCCAACTGGCTTTAAAAATTTTGATAAATCCGACGTTCAAAGTTCCTGCAATCAATTAGGTTTTTTTACTTACCCAGCACAGCTGCTGTTGACGCACTGCATCTCATAAATTCTGTTTTAAAATCAGCTGCTTACTACAGTAGCGAAGTGACCCCGACTAAGTTGTCAAAGGGTCAGAACACACAGAACCGAGACACCTGTATATCCAACAAAGGTTCCCTCTTCTAAGCAATTAGGAAGTGCTCACTTGATGGTGGCAATTCACCAAAAATTGCACCGGAATAATCCGGTGGAAGCGGCTGAGCGGTTGTAGGTAAATTACAAGCGATCGAAGTTCGCTTTTTCTGAACACAGGCAAGGAATTATGAATGTATCTGAGTATACAGGACAGAAGCTAACTATTACAAGTTGGGTTTGGATTCACCCAGAAAAGGCATCCTCAAAGACCACAACCCCTGTTCAGCCTTTCAAACCCAAGAAACGGTTTGACCTACTTCAACCCCTACGACAGTGGCTTGACAACGTTGAAGTCCATAGTCCTAAACGGGCGCACCGCCTCTGCCAACTGATCCCTGCACAGTGTCCCTTTGAGCGCGACGTTAAGCTGTTTGGTCGTACCCTATTTCACATTCCCCCCATGTGCAAGCTGAATCCGCTTTATGAAGAAGTGGTGGCATTGCGCTTCCGGGCACTTTGCTATCTGGCAGATGAATGTGGTGAAGATATCACCGCTTACTGCTAAAATTCCTGAACTGTAATTTTAGCGTTGGGCGACGGGAAACCGTGCATCTTTAAGACATCATGGCCATTATTGCCCTGAAAGCCTGGTATCTCCAGCAATATGAACCTATTAAAGAACTGGAGAAACGCCCACACGACTTGCGTCTGAGCAAGAATAGCCTGCTCAAGTCGGGTTTAAGAGCTGACTTTTTAGACGATAGCCAGGATGTCAAAAACTCCGAATGGTTTGGACGCTACCTAGAAGGGGAAATCGTTGAATTTTATATCGAAGGCAGTGGCGGCTATGCTATTTCCAACATTGATTTGATCTCTCACGAGATTTACTTCACAAAGATTGAGGTGATGGGACAACTGGAGCCGGTAATCTTTTTGAGCTACCAGACTGAATACAGCACCTCCAGTGAAGCTTTGCGTAACGCCCTCTCTGATACGCTCTTCACCTTCAACCAGCGATCGCGTTTACCCCTAACACTAGAAGAATCTCGACGCCCCGCCGGTGAACCTATGCGGCTCAACAGCACCCAGATGCGTAAAATCCGCAAAAGCTTGCTCTTTATTGCTGATGGGACACCGGTGGCTCGTATTGAAGGGGAAAAAACGCCGCTACTGCTGCCCAGCCCGAATGTCTGTGTGGAAGTGGGTTATGCCTTAACAGCCAAGCGCACAGAACAAATATTACTGACCAAGATGGAGCGACAAGACTTACCAGGACAATTTCCCTTTGACCTGCCCAACTACCAGCAGTTATTGTTTCAAAAACCAGATGAGCTAAGCCGAACCCTGCCATCAGTGATGGAAACGTTGCTCCAACGGTTTAATTTATTGAGCTGATTAGGGTTTGAGAAGCAATTGACTTATCTTAGATGTGTGATTTTCTACCTCGTGGTCGCTGATAATAATTGGGACGGATTAAGGGTAAATTTCCATGCCAAGAACCCCAGATGAATACGCTGTACACATCCTCTTGTCAAGTGGTCACCGAGAAGAAGTACGCTTTACGACCATTCAAGAGTTTCAGAAGTGGTATAGCGGAGAACTGATGCCCAAAGCTACCTCTAATGACTTCATCAGCGTACCAATCAGAAATATCCAGGGCGAGTACATGGTACTGCGTCCTTCCAGCGTCGCGGCTATCCGGGTGGAACCCGTCTTCGCTGGAAGCGTCGAACGATATTAGCCTAGCGGGACAGAAATTAACGGCTCACTTACAAGGAGTTATGAGTTCTAAGTCATGAGTTTTGAGTTCGCCAATCCCTGTGCTTCACTATCTTGAAAATAGGGGTTGGGGTTCAGGGTTCAGGGTTCAAAGGAATTTTCATCCTTTGTTCTGAGCGTAGGCTCATGGGTATCTACTCAGAATTCAAAACTCAAAACTCAAAACTCAAAATTCAAAACTTCCTCGTTCTTAGCTGAAAGACTTTCTGCCGCAATGCACTAACCATTGGTTGACGTTTTTTGTGAGTATGAGAAAGACACTGACTTGGCTGTCCCTGAGTTTAGGAATGGCGCTCTTGACTGCTGGCAGTGGGGCGATCGCGAATGTGCCTGTGCCACTGCAACCTGTAAACCCCCAGACGGGTCAGGTAACTCTAGACTCGTTGGGTTTTGATGAGCAGTTATGGGGGCGTCCCGGTCAGCCGGGAGACCGACAAGCACTGTTGAAGTCTATTGACTACAGCCTACGTTATCTCCAGACCTCCAGTGCTCAGCGAGCTTACCAGCAGTATCCGGTACCAGGGATAACCCGCGATCGCGTCCGTCGCTCTCTTGTTCGTTTCCGCCAACTCGTTGTCTCGTCCCGTTCTCCTGCCGAACTGCAAGCGGCTGTCAATCGCGAGTTTGTCTTTTACAAGTCTGTCGGTAAGGACAATAACGGGACAGTCTTTTTCACCGGCTACTTCGAGCCAATTTATGCTGCCAGCCGGACGCCGAGTGCAGAGTATCGCTATCCCCTCTACCGAGTGCCTACTGACTTCAACCGATGGACAATGCCTCAACCCACCCGTGCCGAGTTGGAAGGGGAGGATGGTCTAGGGAAAAACAGCCCCCTGCGAGGACGAGAACTGGTCTGGTTGCGCGATCGCTTAGAGGCTTTTCTCGTTCAAGTCCAGGGTTCCGCCCGACTCCAGATGCCAGACGGAAAGCTGATGACGGTCGGCTTTGCGGGCAAGACGAATTATCCCTATACCAGTGTGGGACGAGAACTCGTCAAGGATGGTAAATTGCCTCTAGAGGGGCTAACGTTACCAGTTCTCATTAATTATTTCCGCTCCTCTCCCGGAGAACTGGATCAATATTTACCCCGCAATCAAAGCTTTGTGTTTTTCAAAGAAACCCACGGCGCACCTGCTACGGGTAGCATCGGTGTGCCGGTAACCGCTGAGCGCTCGATCGCAACTGATAAATCCCTCATGCCTCCAGGAGCCTTGGCGCTAATCAAAGCTCGTATCCCCTACCCCAATGCCACTCAACAGCTAGAATCCCGGATGGTGAATCGCTACGTGCTGGATCAGGACACCGGCAGTGCGATTCAGGGTGCGGGTCGAGTCGATATCTTTATGGGAACTGGTCCTCTAGCAGGCGATCGTGCAGGCATCATTGGTGGAACAGGAGAACTATACTATCCACTACTTAAGAATTGATAGATTAGGGACTGGGGATTAGGGATTGGGGATTGGGGACTGGGCAGAGAGGAACATCGAAATTGAACCTTCCCAATCCCGAAAGACTAATTTTGCATCTTTCCATCAGGCAGAGTCGCCCCTGTTAGCACTGCTCCCTTGAAGTTTGCCCCTACTACCGCTGCTCCTCTTAGGTCTGCCGCTATCAAAATCGCCTTAGATACATCAGCGCGAATCAAGCAAGCTCGACTGAGGTCAGCTCCCCTCATATCGGCTTCCTGGAGGATTGCCCCAATCAAATCAGCATCCTGTAAAATCGCCCGATGCAGAATCGCCTGGTATAGCGTGGCTCCGTGTAAATCTGCCTGATAGAGGTTGGCATGAGAGAGATTAGCAAATATTAGGCTTGCTTCCCTGAGGTTTGCCATTACTAAACTGGCTCTTTTCAAGCTGGTTTCAATCAGGCTGGCTTTTCTCAGGTCTGTTGCATCTAAGTTGGCATCATTAAGTTCTGCTCCAGCGAGATTGGCTACGCTCAGGTTAGCCTCACTCAGGTTGGCATCACTCAGATTCACTCCCTTTAGACTCGCTCCACTCAGGTGAGACCCACTCAAGTCTGCTAGTCTGAGATCGGCTCCGTTCAAAATCGCCTCATTCAGATAGGCTCCCCGCAGCTTTGCTCCTTCAAAATCCCGATCTCCGGCGGCATAACGCCTCAGCAGTTCATTCGCATTCATAAAATTTCCCAGGTCTTGACTCCTCACTTCGATTCGTTGTGGTGATGGGGGCTACAGGCACGACCGGAAGCATCGCATACTTAATGCAGCTTGGCATTACCTATCACCGATCTAGTTGTCTGAGGCAGTTACACCTGGTTGTGTTGAATTATCCTTGACTTGCAGACGATTTCCACCCAAATAGGTTAAAAAATAAACACTAGTTGCAGATCCCACGCCTTATCTTGGCGCATGATTTCAATTTGCCGAATAAATTCTCGAAAGTAGAAGCGGCGCTCAGATTCCGATAAATCGCACCAGAATTGAGGAATGGAAACAGCTTGGGCGATCGCTTGTAAATTCACAGGTGGCAGTGCCCAAAGACGTGATCGCAGTTGGGAGATTTCGGTACGAAGTTTGTAGGCACGTAACTCAGCGGTTTCTGAATCCAGCACACCACTCGTTGTTAAGGCAGGTAGTTGCTCTAATATGTCTTGCTTGTTAGCAATTTGACTAGTAAGGGATTGCTTGACACCATCAAGGCTGGGGACATTCATACCCGCAACAGCACGGGGTAATTCCTGGCAGATACGTTGAATTGTATTATCTAATACTTTTTCGTAAGCGATCGCGCGGCATTTCGGATGCTGAGGGCAGCTGATGGGACGCAGGTAGAGATATTCCTGGTCTTTGCGAGGTCTGGTAACACTGGTCACCGTCATATGAGACTGGCACTCCCCACAAACTACCAAACCAGCTAAAGAACGGGCAGCACTGGCGGTACGGGGTGGCAGTCGCCGGTTCCGACGCAGCAGTCGGTCAATCTGCGCTGCTTCTTCCCGGTTCAGAATGGGGGTATGGGTATCTGAGATAACTTCACCGTTTTGATAGCCAAGGTCACCCCGGTAGATGGGGTTGGTAAGCCAACGACGCCCTGTCGAAACCGAAATTTTCTTGCTGTATTTTTTCTCTAGATACCGAACTGCCGCACGTAAGGAGCCATAAAGTAGAAACTGTTCAAAAAACTCCTTAACCACAGGTGCTGTGCTGCGGTCGAGAATGTAGCGGTCTTTGCCGCGCCGATAGCCGTAGGGTGCCTTCCCTGGAGGTGGCAGAGCTTTGAGGCGATTACGGGCGTACCCTTGACGGATGCGGCGG
>DATNPH010000191.1:0-80552 GCA_036703315.1 Coleofasciculaceae cyanobacterium | reverse complement strand
TAAACAGCAACGAAAACCCAACGTTAAGTTAATTGTCTCACCCTTCCCTGAAAAACAGCGCGGCTCTGACCAATTTTTCTTCAAGCCTCTTCTCCAATCCCCTTGACAACTGCCTTAAAGGCTTAACTTGTCACCAATGCCAGTGGAGAGTCTGCTCCACGGGTGGCGGCATTGTCCAGACCAACGCCACCAGCAGCCTCCGCACCTCCGGCACTGTCAGTGGCAGCAACTCCAGCTTCAGCCGCCCCCTTTTTGACCGTCGCTGCCGACCGCCTGTGCACGTGTGAATGCCCGCTACCTGCATCAGCCTCTGCAACTTTGTATCGGCTGGTGTCGCGTCTCTCGCTAATTGACGCCGATCTCGTGATCGCTGTCGTCTAGAGACTGAAATGCCTACCACACCTGAATTCTGAGCAAAGGACATTTTTGCAGGCAGTCTCACGATAGCCGAATGTATTGCCAAAGGCAAAGCCAACAAAAAGTATGAATTTGGCTGCAAAGTTGCTGTCGTAACAACCAGTATGAGTAACCCGATTGTGGGAATTGCTGCTCATCATGGCAATCCCTACGATGGAGCGACGCTGGCACCTGCCTTAGCTCAAGTTGAGCAGTTGACAGGCATCAGACCGAAACAAGTAATTGTAGACCAAGGGTTTCGAGGAACTCAGTACCATCCAGAAGATGTGGAAGTTTTAGTCTGCACTCGGCGTAAACGGACGGGTCATCTCAAACGTATTTTGAAACGCCGCAATGCGATCAAACCCGTGATTGGACACAGTAAGTCTGATCACGGCATGGCACGCAATTATCTCAAAGGTCAACAAGGAGACCAAATCAATGCGCTGTTAGCAGGGTGTGGATTTAATCTCAGAAAACTGTGACGTTTTCTCATGAAACGACGCGCTCTGAAGTTTTATCTCCTTGTTAGACCATGACTTTTTCAGGGACGACTAAAGTATAGTCAGCATCAGACGACAGCTGTGAATCATGAGCAGCTTTTGTTCAGGCATTTAGCTAACGTAGCTCTACCTGGGAACTGATATACTAGGCAAGGTGACTATCAGTTTAGTAACGCTAGAAAGTCACACAAAGACTAAAATAAGAGTCAAATCTCTGGAGAGGTGGCAGAGCGGTTGAATGCGGCAGACTCGAAATCTGTTATGGGGTAACAGCCATCGGGGGTTCGAATCCCCCCCTCTCCGTCAAAACTTAGCTAACTCAAGTAGCAGGAGTGGCACCTGATCAACTCTGGCAATCCTGGGTAGCCGCACAACCGACTGGGTAAGCAGATTTGTAGATACTAGACCGCTTGCCAAACAAAGTGTAACGATTATCACGAACTTGCTCATAGATGCGATCGCCCATCCATTTCATCCCAGGCATTGCTCGATAAGCTGAGACGAAGACATCACTCACTGGCAACAGACGCCCAATCTCCTCGGCTGCATCACTACCTTGCCAGCGACGTTCTGGGGACTTGCTATCAATTAAAATCATTCCCATCTCGCAGTCTTGAGACGTTACCCCAAAATTCTTCAAAGCTTTTTCATCCTGCATCGGGGTGTAATCAAAGAGTCGTCCCTGATCCAGGTTTTCCAAGACCTGTACCAGGGTGACACAAAGATTACAGTTGCCATCATAAATAACGTGGTATTTCATCTTAAACACAATCTATTGTGTAAAAAAAAGGGCTATATATCCTATTCTCTAAAGATGATGCATCAACACTCTAAACAACACCTGTCCTTGGGAAGGCAATTCTTTAAAGGCTGAAGTGTAAAGGATGAAGAATGAAATGCACACTTCATACTTCCCACTTGTCAAATTGCTCCGAGTTTAAAGAAAAGCCAGTCTAGCTAAGATTGATAGTCATCCAAGTCTTATCACCCACAATCCCATCGGCATATAAACCTTTAGACTTCTGAAAGGCAATCACAGCTGCTTTCGTCCCAGCACCAAAGACACCGTCAATTGGTCCCGGATTAAATCCTAGCTGTTGTAGACGCTCCTGTATTTGTTTCACTTCTGGACCAACTGCTCCTTCCTGTAAAGGTAGAAAGGGTTGTGAGGGCATATTGCGCCACTTTTGTGAAAACTCTTCTAGGACTTGTTTTGAAACTTGTTCTTGCAGCCACGCTATAGCCTCATCTTGATGGGGTAAGCCCCGATAATATTTGTAGGTCTCAACCACATTCACAGCAACAGTAGAGGTGGCTTTGGCTGTAGGAGTACTCCTCAGTAGTTTCCAAGTTAATGGTCCAACCACACCATCTGGATCTAGCCCGTTAAACCTCTGAAAGGAAATCACGGCTTTGAGGGTGCTAGGACCAAAAATGCCATCAAAAGGACCAGGGTTAAAGCCTTTGGCTTTGAGGAGTTGCTGTAATTCTTTAACTTTTGCCCCTGTAGCACCTTCCCTCAGATTGGGATCGTTGGTTGGGGGTGCGGGGTCAAGTCGGTTACGCACATCGCTGCGTAACCGAGGCAATTGACTGTATAACCAGTCACCAGGACATTGAGTCTCTATAAAATCTCGATGCCCTTTAATATTGTCTGGATCAATCTTGCAAGAAGAGCAAATAGAAACGCACAAATCAACCAGGCTGTTCCACTGATTGGCGTTCATCTGGTAGGTGTTGAATGTACCTTCATTTTCAATTCCTGGTGACTCATTGCCTGTAGTCGTGCCCGCGTGAGCTGAGCGGACACAACGTCCTTGTTTAATTGCATCTAAAGAACCTTGTCTGCCCTCAAGCAAAAACCCACCAGTAGTGTTCAAAAAGTTGTGACCAGAATCGTTCCAGCCAAAACCATTCATATGGGCTGTTTGAATACTCTTAGCCAAATTTTTGGCTCCCGGTAGCGTTCCTTGCGACAAGTCATTGGGGGGATTGGGCGTCGCGGTATGGTGTACAACGATATACTGCGGTCTAGTTTGCTCTGGCCACTCTTTTGGGGGTCTAGCACCCCATTCTTTTGCAGAAATAACACTGGCAGTAAAAGGCATTTTAGTCTGTTCTCTCAAGTTGTGTATGGCTTGATTTGTGCGATCAGCTTTGCTGGTGCTCTTATGCAATCGCGATCGTAGTTTGTGCTGCTGTAAACAATCGCGTGTAGAGCGTCAGCAGCCAAGCCTATGTGACTTGTTTTTAACCCACTAACTAAGCACTTGCAAAGTGGGGTGACCCATCTTGACTAAATACTCACAGGTTAATGAGTACTCCAAGTGAGAGACTCAGAAATTTCTAAAGCCCTTATAATAGTACATGAGTACTAATAACGTTATCTCGGTTCGGTCTTACCTACTGAGTTACATCAACAATCCCAAAAGCTTGAGCACTTAGGAGCCTGCGCCTAGAGTGCTCACTCCTCAATCATTTTAATCAAGACATTAGACCACATGTTAAGAGCAACCTTAGCGAGAACAACTGCACCCTTAAGCCCCAAAGATAGAGGGACAATTGCCGCTGTGTTGACGTGGGACTTGTGTAAGCGAGTTGATCCTGAAGAAGTTGAAGCCATTCAGGTTAATGGAGAATGGGTGGCAGTACGATTGAGTTGTCAGCGCTCCGTACCCATCCACCGCGAAGTCTTCCGCTCAATTCGGCAACAGCAACAAGCGCGTGAGCGTAACTGAAAAATGAGTTCATTTGGTCAAGGTTGTCACGTTCGTCACTGGGCGCTTACAGTTGTCCTGCTAACACTTGTTACGGGCTGTTCCTCCGTTGTGCCACTTTCAACTACAAGAGAAACCCCAAAGCCCCCCACTCCAACAGCCACTACAACTAAATCCAACACAATTGCTTCAACACCGACGGAAGGCATCTGGTCAAAGCTTCAGGGAAAAGAGACTGGTTATGTAGTCATGATGCGTCATGCCCTCGCGCCTGGAATCGGTGATCCGCCTAACTTTGAGTTAGATGATTGCTCTACGCAACGAAATTTATCGGCTGAAGGCAGGGCACAGGCAGTGCGTATGGGAGAGGCTTTTCGCCGTCGTAATATCCGAGTCACAAAAATTTTGTCAAGTCAATGGTGTCGATGCCTGGAAACAGCGAAGCTGATGAATTTAGGTTCGGTCGAACCTCTTGAAGCTCTTAACTCATTTTTTCGTCAACCCGGTACTCAATCCAAACAAACCGCACAAGTACGCAGGTTTATTGTCGATAACCGTGACAATCACGGGGTAATTATTATGGTCACTCATCAAGTCAACATTACGGCACTGACAGACTTGGTACCCCAATCAGGTGAATCAGTTGTGCTACGGGCTAATCAACAAAACCAGGTAGAGTTGGTCGGACGGATTGAAGGCTTGTAATTTCTTCAGTGTCCAACTATAGCGAAAATTTTCTTAGCTACTGCCTCTGCAACTGGCATTACTGACAATCGATTTCCTCGCCTCACGACCCATAAATCCTCAGCACTAAACTCTTGCTTGAGAGCCCCCAGGGAAATTAGTGTTGGGAAAGACTCGACAAACTGAACCTTTACTGTCTGCCATCGAGGGGACTGTTGAGTTGATTTCGGGTCATAGTACAAACTATCTGGGTCAAACTGAGTCGGATCGGTAATATTAGTTTCAACCACACGCACTAAGCCAACAATGCCTGGGGGAGTGGTATTGGAGTGGTAGAAAAATGCCCTGTCCTCAATGTTCATTTGGCGTAAGAAGTTACGCGCTTGGTAATTACGAACTCCTTCCCACAGGGTTTCACGCTCCTGCTGCAAGTCAGCAAGACTGTAGACATCAGGTTCAGATTTTATTAACCAGTAATTCACGGAACTTTAACAGCAATAGGTAAGTAGCTGGAGCTGCAAAGGGTATGATGCTCCTTTGGGAGCGGCTGACGTTGGTTGCGATTGCCTACGGCACCAGCAAAGCTGATCACTAACGCATTGGCGAGAGCATTCTCCCTTGAAGGCTAGAGTAGTTGTGTGTAAGTGTAGGCGAAGCTCACTTTAACAAGTAGTGTTCCTATGTGAGTATTGCTGGTGAGCTCAAAAAAAGTTCAACGATTGCTGAACAACTGTCAGCGACTTGTCGTCTCTACAAATTCATCATTTCCTTAAAGAGTTAAGGAAACAGTAGCAACAAACCAAATAGAGGTACTATATGATACCTGAAAAAATTTCAGCCGGACTGTTAGTTGCTCTTGCAGACTACCAAGCAGAAGGACGAGAAGTTTTAACCGCCCATAAGCGAACACTTGGCATAGTCTCCAATCAAGACACTCCCAAGCCGCCCCGCAGCGTCGTTTTTATCTACTGCGATGAGGATGCACAACTTGACTACCTTTCAGATTATGGCATCCAAGTCAACCAGTCCACAGGCAGAGTACGGACAGCCTTCTTACCACTAGATAGTTTAGACCCCTTATCGGACGACCCCGCCGTTCACCGCATCAAGCCATCACGCTACTTGCGACCCCTGATGGACGTTGCCCCGGGCCAAGTAAATCTGCCGGCATTTAAGCAAACAAGTGGACTAAGCGGCAAAGGCGTCATCATCGGCATTGTGGACAGTGGTATTGACCCGAAACATCCTGCGTTCCAAGGACGCATTTTGCAAATCTGGGATCAGATGCTACCAGGTTCAGGCGTCACAGAAGGTGCCTATGGGATTGAACTAACCGGAGAGCAACTCACGACATCCCGCGACGAAATAGGTCACGGAACCCATGTGGCTGGAATTGCTGGCGGTGTTGATTCCACCTATGGTGGAGTCGCGCCAGAAGCAGAATTTATCATCGTCAAATCGGATTTTCAGGATGCACACATTGCCGATGGCATCCGCTACATCTTTCGGGTAGCTAGTACTCTGGGACGCCCTGCTGTGGTGAATCTTAGCCTGGGTGGACACGCTGACTCCCACGACGGCACCGACTCACTATCACAAATTGTTGACTCTGAGTCGGGGCCAGGACGGATTGTCTGCTGTGCCGCAGGCAATGAGGGTAACGACAACATCCATGGTCAAACCACTGTATCCCCAGGACAGACTGGTACCATGCGCTTTCGCGTTCCGGCTACCGGAGTCGGAATAGCCGTGCTAAATGGCTGGTATTCAGGCAAAAATACCTTTGAAGTGTCGGTGCGTACACCAAGTGGGTACGTAACACCCTTCCAAGCCGTGATCACTAGCGACAATCCAGTACAGCAATACACTCTGCCAGATACCACCGTTCTAGTAGCTACACCTGGCCCTGACCCAGCCAACGGCGACCATAATTTCTTTGTTCAAATCCGCAATAACAATCCAAACGCTTCAGTTAAAGGCGGTGTTTGGCAGTTGCGAGTACGCAACACTTCAACGACTGATGGGCAGTTGGATGTATGGACACTGGATGGCTCGCCGTCTCCAGAAGTGGTTTTCAGCGGCACAAGCGCACAGGACTCAATGAAAGTTGGTTCCCCAGGAGCCTCGAAGAGTTCCATCACTGTTGCCTCTTACACAACGAAAGTGCAGTGGAAGGATATTGAGGGCGCTGACCGAACCGTTGGACTGAAATTGGACGACATTTCCGACTTCAGCAGCGAAGGGCCTCTGCGTGATGGTACACCAAAGCCAGATGTAGCCGCACCTGGAGCGATGATTGTTTCTGCTCTCTCGGCTGATTCTAGTCCCTCACGAGCCGAGATGGTTAATGCCAAGTATGTGGCTAATGCTGGCACGAGTATGGCATCGCCGTTCATCGCTGGTCTCGTTGCGCTGCTTTTGGAGCGTGATCCGAGTCTTGAACCAGACGTGCTCAAGGAACTGCTGCGCGAAAACAGCGTGATTCCAGGCAAGGCACCAGGAACTTTTGACAAGAAATGGGGCTTTGGACTGATTGATGCCACAAACCTATAATTCTCATAGATTCCTCGGCAGGGAGTTGTCCTCTCCTACCATTTCACGATAAGTCTGCAACAGCTGTAGGGGCACTCTTGTTTTTGTGCCCCTACCTATGTCTGATGTAGAAGGGTGAAATGGTCTTGAATTAGAAGGATTTGCGATGAATTATCAGAAGCTAGATCCAGCACTTGCGATCGCGCTGAATGACGTTCAAAACCCAGAAGAACGAAGTTTAGCAGTTTTCATCCATACTGAGCCAGTTCCAGAAGCGGCTTCTAGTCTTTTACAAAGCTTAGGCGTCAGCGGTGTCACGACTGGACGGAAGGTATTGACTGCCACGCTATCTGCCAATGCTATATCTCAGCTATCCGATCAGCCTTGGGTGCAGTATCTTAAGTTATCCCAGACGCTGCGTCTGCTTGATAAGAGTTGAGATTCTTCCCTGGTGTAATCTATTCACTTAGCAGGGGGATTTTCAAGCTTAATCGGCTGAATCAGCTTTTTGCTGAGCTGGAAACTTACACTTTACCTGAATTTCCAAATTACTCTCGGTTGACCCTTCCGTAATGTAAGGAATGCCAGCTTTGCCACCTAGCTTCAGACCAAATTTGAGTGTTACCTCCTCAATCTCAGCTGCACCAAAATCTTTGAAAGCACTGAGAGCGTAAGCTGTATAAGCCCGAATCATCTGACGTGCCTGCTGCATTTTGGCGATCGCATCCGTTTGCAGACCCCTCTGTTCATCAAAAGGATTGTCCTCTAATTCAGTTTCCGTTGGTTCAGTGTCAACTTCGCGAATTACTGTGTTTGTTTCAACTTGGTAAATTTCTCCATCTGCTTCAAAGGCTAGACATTCTACTTCTGACATAAGGTGTCTTGGCTATAAATTTTGTGGGGTTTCCGTAATATTAGAGCCTGCTTTTGGAGAGTTAGGTTATGTTAGAGTCCCAAAAACTTGGGAACTCTCTTTAGAGGGATTTTAGCTCAATGGCTCGATACGCACTCATTATTGGCATCACCGAGTATCAAAGCCCACATCTAAGCCGTCTCCCGAAAGCAGCAACGGATGCTGAAATTGTGGCACAGGTACTGGAGCAGTATGGCGAATTTCAGGTTAAGCGAGTGCCGGAGGGCTGGACAGGTAAACAACCTAAAGTTGGAGAGAAAAAAGTCACGGGTGCAGACTTAGGTCAACAGTTGGAAACGTTATTACTGAAGCAAGCTACCGGAAGCGAGGCACTCATTTATTTTGCGGGTCATGGCTTTACTGTTTCCGACAACTTGGGAGAGCAACAGGGATTTTTAGCAACATCTGACTGTCAGATTGAAATGATCGGGGAGGCAGCCGTTGCACAAAAGTATGGAATTTCTTTGGAGAGTCTCAACAAGCTCATTGCAAAGTCCGAGTTAAGTAGTCTGGTCATGTTACTGGATTGCTGCCACAGTGGCTATTTCCTGGAACGAAATCTAATTCAACAAACTCTTACAGAGTTCAGTGCTCAAAAGGATTATTACTTAATTACGGCTTGCCGAACCTATGAGCAAGCTAAATCCTTTAAGGGTGAGCCGCATAGTATTTTCTCAGGAGCGCTTCTCAAGGGACTCTCAATAGAAAATGCTGCTAGCAACCGACGAGTAACAGGCGATCGCTTATTTGACTTTATTAGTACAGAACTCAAAAACTCGGTGCAGGAACCCATCCGTATGGGTTGGGGGCGATCGATTACGTTAGTTACTTATCCCTACAAAGAGCCAACACCTGCTGAGGTGACGTTCAATCGCGAGAATCCTTATTTAGGACTCCGTGCTTTTGAATTGGAGCAACAGAAATACTTTTTTGGACGTGAACAAGCGGTTCGCGCTTTGCTTGATCGCTTCAGGAATAATCGTTTTCTAGCCGTAATTGGGCCGTCCGGTTGTGGCAAATCATCCCTGGTGAGGGCGGGGCTGTTACCGCAATTGCAACAAGATCACCTTGTAGATAGCAGTCAATGGGCGATCGAGTCTTTCACTCCTGGTAAGCATCCTCTCGGCGCTCTGACAACTATCTTGGAGCGACGACATCGGGAAAACCAACCGTTTATCCTGTTTATCGATCAGTTTGAGGAGATATTTACCCTCTGCGACAATCCAATAGAGCGACAATCGTTTGTCCGGTTGATGGCAGATGAAGCAACGACTTCTGATCGAATCACGCGTGTAATTGCCACAATTCGGGGAGATTTCCTCGATCGCTGCGCTGAATATCCAGAGGCGGTTAATCTCATCAATCGCGCTCAACCTACCACTTATGTTGTTACTCCTCTGTCTCGTCAAGAACTAGAGGAAGCGATTGAAAAACCTGCCACACTTCACGGGGTTAAGTTTGAGAGAGGATTGGTGTCGCAAATTGTAGAAGATGTAGAAAATCAAGCCGGAACCTTACCTCTTCTACAATATGCGCTGTCTGAGTTGTGGCGAGTGTTCTGTCTCCAGGACTCCTCATCGAGTCAACCACTTTTGACATGGAAAGACTATGAACAGATTGGCGGAGTTAAAGGTGCGTTAGACAAACGAGCAACGCTTCTGTATGAGAGTTTAACGCCTGAAAATCAAGCCTTTGTGCGTCGCTTGTTCATGGAATTGGTGCAAGTAAATGAAGGTCAAGAGGTGACGCGCCGCCGTGCGACTTGGGAAGAATTAGAGGCGATCGCAGATTTACCGGAACAGCGACAACAAGTGATTGAACTGCTTGCCGATTCGCAACAACGCCTGATTATTACTGATGAAAATACAGTAGACGTTGCTCATGAAGCGTTGCTAACGGAGTGGAAATTACTCCGAGACTGGATTGAGGAAAATCGCGAGAGTTTGCGCCTACGTCGCCGTCTAGAAGCTGACTGTCGGGAATGGCTGGAACGGTATGAAAAATCTGATGAAGCACTTCTAACGGGTGCGCGGTTGGTGGCAATTTCTGAGTGGGTGGAAAAGGCTCAACTCAAGCTCCCAGCTTTAGAAGCAGAGTTTTTGCAGAAAAGTTTGGAGAAGCGCGATCGTGAACTCAAGGCTGAGTTGAAGCAAGCACGCCAACTCAAAGAAGTGGCAGAAGCTAGAGCGAATGCTGAAAAGCAACGGACTCAGCTAGCTGTTGGAGCTGGAGTTGTAGGGGTAGCCCTAGTGACACTTTTTGGACTATTACAAATTCAATTCACAAAAATAAGTGAAGCCAAATCATTAACTGCTTCAGCTCAAACCTTGAAGGATACCAATAATCAGCTTGAAGCATTAATGACTAGTGTGAGGGCACTCAACGTTTTGAAACAAGTTTATATGAAACAAGAAGATTTATTAGAACAACTTCAAACGATAATATATGGGATACAAGAACGAAATCGACTAAAAGGTCACACAGCAGAGGTTATAGGTTTAAGCTTGCACCCTAATGGCAAAATAATTGCCTCTTCTAGTGCTAGTAATACCAACAATATTAAACTTTGGAGCATAGAAGGAAAACCCTTGGCTCCTCTTCAAGGACAAGGGCATACGCATTGGGTGAAAAATGTTAGATTTAGCCCTGATGGTCAATTGCTTGCCTCTGCTGGCTATGACAAAACTATAAAACTTTGGAGTATAGATAAAGAGGGAAATGGTAGCCTGAAGCGTACTATTAAAGGTCACACAAGTTATGTGTATGACGTTAAATTTAGTCCAAAGGGTAAGATTATCGCATCTTCTAGTAAGGATGGAACAATAAAACTATGGAATACAGAAGGTAATCCGATTGATACGCTTCAAGATAAAAGTATTCCTCAAGGTCAAGACTACAGAGTTTACAGTATAGATTTTCATCCCAGTGGCTCTATTCTTGCTTCAGCAGGATACCAGGATGGGAAAGTGAACCTTTGGAAATTGACAGCACGAGGAAAAAAGCAGCCAATAGCTCTTAGTCAGCCTAGTGAGTGGCATAAAGAGATTGTGCACATGGTAAAGTTTAGTCGCGATGGTACTCTACTTGCATCTGGTAGTCAGGACGGAACAGTAAAATTATGGCAGGTGAGAGATAGCCAAGGAACGTTGCTAGGAACCATTGATATCAATGGAGGGCGAAGCACAATTTCTGGTTTAGGATTCAATTTTGATAGTAATATTCTTATCACAGCTAGTGACGATCAAACTGTAAAACTATGGGATATAGATGAGGCTAAAAAATTGTGGAATTCACATCGTACTGTCCTAACAGAAGCTATTTTGAAAGCTAAGGTTTTAAAGGGGCACACAAAGGCAGTAAATCGAGTCGAGTTTAGTCCCCAAAATCATAATTTGCTTGTTTCCGTTGGTAGCGATAGGCTCGTTAGGCTTTGGGAAGTTAATTCTAATAGTCCTAAAAATACACAGCCCTCTCCTAATCTAGGAAATTTATTAGAATACGGATGTAATTCCTTAAAAAACTACATAGACAGCAATCAAAGTTTGTCAAAAATTAAAGGAATTTGTCGAGATTCTAACTGACGCTCTGATTCTAACTCTTCTAACTAGAGACTCTTTTTTATATCTCTATGATTTTTTAGTTGGGGCGTGGTTCTATTACTTCGTTTGGATCATGAGGATCTCCTAAAACACCACCTCTGACTGCTAAACCAAACCGTTCTGTATCTAACCACTCAGCCTTTAGCAGCGACCACCAATCAACTGCTAATCCTGTTAATACATAGGCATATGGAAGCCAACCATAACCATTTTTACCCCAATCATTTCCCCAAGAGTTTCTAATTCTGAATGCTCCTTTTGTCCGTATTATTCCCTTTTCATCTAACCTACTGATATTAATAAAGCTGTCTTTGTATTTTTTAATATCCTCCTCTTGCTCGAAGAGATTTTTAATGTTTTGCTTTTCTTCTTCTGAATTTACATAATTAGGATTATCAATTTCTATATTGTCATTGTAACCAACTGCAATAACTGCATGGCCTTCTTTATATTCACTGCTAAAAGCTGAAAAAGGAATCTTACCTTGACCGCTTTTTAATTTTTTATCATTAGGCTGAGGCTTATACTTTGCTGCTCTCTTTGTTGAATCATTAAGGGGAAACCCAAACATAGGAGGAAAACCAGCGTATATAAATAGCTTAATCTGATCGAGAAGAGCTAGCTTGTCCATTCGTTGCCGATCAAGACGGCAGTAGATGATTGCCTTATGGTGTTTAGCAACCCCATAGGAGAACACAGATGGCTCATAATCAACAAGAAAAGGATGATTAGGCCAATATTTCTCCGGGGGAGCGCCAAACATTGCAATAGCAGCCATGGTTTGCCTAATGGAAGCTCCAGAAGGTGTTTCTTGCTCTAAACCCATTAAATTACGGGTAACTTTGTAAATGAAGACTCTTGATAGATCGGTATGCCTTCCTGATGCTTTGCGCTCAAAGTACTCTAACAGCGAAGCACCAGCATGGGCTGTGCATGACTTAAGCTTTCCTTGGGTTGTTATGGGAGACCAATATTTGAACTCAATCCTGTTTGGTGTCCCGTGGATATGATAACTGCTCTCAATTTTTGTTTCTGCCGACTGCTCGTTATCGGGAGTACATTGGTCTGATTCTTTATTAAAACTCCAATAGCCTACTAGATGATCTTGTTCTTTGGTATCTTTAGAGGGATTACTCGGATTATTATTCTTGTCTTCAACATTATCCTTGAACTGTTTTATATATTCCTGAATCTGGTTTTGGGAGCGGGCTTTACTCCAAATACGTACCTCCCCTATTTGACCTCTAAAATAATTTCTAAACCCACCTCTACACGCCAGATAAAGCGGTGATTTATTTTCAGTTTTATTTTCAGTTTTATTATCTAATGCTTCGTCTTCTAATTCTCCATCAACATATAGGTATAGTTTTGATTGTGAACTATCTTTAACAAAGGCAATGTGATGGAAGTAACCATCATTAATCGTTATTTTTGAAGAAAGTGTAGGATAAATGTCGCTACCATCATATTGAGCTGCAATTACTCGACCAGATTGGTTTTTATATCTAATTACATAAGGATAACCTTTGTCTTCTCCATTCCATTTTTCAATAATATCATTATCACCCTCTTCGTTGTCTGTTTGTATAGAGGCTACTTGAACCCAAGCTTCAACTGTAAAACTATCACCTTTCTTAAAGTTTATTTTGTCTGAGTCTGGTATCTCTACGTAGTCATCCTTACCATCAAATGCTAGGGTTCCGAACTTCACTGATTCTGGTGGAGATGCCGATGGTAACTCCAGATGACAACTTTCTTCTTTTTGGGATAAAAATGACTGTAATATACTCGGTGGTACTAAAATATGATTTTTATCTAGTTTTTCTAATGGTTCTTCTTTTTTATCTCTTTTAAGACTTGCTTTTAATTGTTTTATTTGACCATATTCGTTGAATTCAGGCTGAAGTATCCCAATAATTACAGGAGATTTATTCGGTTTTCCAGTTTCATTTCTCGTTGGTTGCCAAATGCCAAATTTAATTCCTTCTTGACTTAAGACTTTAGATTCTTTTACCAAAACTTTAAGAGCATCTAATAATGTATAATCCTTTGAATATTTTGAGTCATTGATAAATCCATGTCCAAGGCTTTCTTCTGCTATGCTTTCTTCCGCCATAAGTGTACTCCTATTATTAGGACTGAGTTACCCTACGGTTTTAACACACACCATCTCAAATGCACTCAATCCAACTAAGTCATGACGCACGATGATCGCCCACTTCCCCTCGAAAATGTACTTACCCAACAGAGCTAACTGCCAAAGCGCGCTCGCCTTCCCCTCTGCCCTCCGAAACGCGATCGCTCAACTAGGCTGACTTCACCAACAGGGAATCAACACTAGATATAGTGTGAGTACATAAGTTCTGGTTCTCTCTACTGGCAAAAGTACAATACCCTATCCCGCAAAGCCCAAACATCATCAGTTATAGGACTTACGCACCGTCACGTACTTTCAAGTATTTCAGCCTTTGCCAGTATTTCTTAGCCCCCCTTTTTAAGGGGGGTTGGGGGGATCAATTCGTAAGTCCTAAGTTAGATGATGCGACAACCAGAAATTGCGACAAATGCAGCTAAGATTTACAAAAATTTTATATTTTAGGACTCATTTCTGTAGAAGACTCTATATTATAGGTTTCACTCGCACGATAGAGGGAGTAAAGGGTTCCACCAGCCTAAACTATAACCAATAGTAAAAATACAACAATATAGCTTTCTCTATGTTGTCCTATCAGCATCCCGCTTTACGTGTTCTCGTTGTTGATGACCATGAACTAACTCGCTTCAGCCTGAAGTTAGCACTTTCTAGCCATAAGAATATTGAGCTGGTTGGTCTTGCTAGCAATGGAAAAGAAGCCATTGAGATGGTTGAGCGCCATCGCCCCGATGTGGTTATCCTTGACCTGCAAATGCCAGTAATGGATGGGTTGAGCGCTTCTAGCTACATTAAAAGCATCGAGCCAAATATCCAAATTATTGCCTACTCATCTGTGGATGACCCCCAAATTGAGGTGATGAGCCAAACAGCTCCGATTGATGTTTTTTGTAAGAAAGATACTGCTACCAAGGATTTAATTAACTTGGTCACGCAACTGGGTCACCGTAATGCCGACTGTCTTGATGGTGCGGCAACTAAAAGCTACACCGGACAATAAACAAGCGCCCCTCTAACTGTTAAAACCAAGCTGAGTGGCGCTTTTCACAGGTAGTAGTGAGCTAGCTACCCCTTTTTCATTAGTCAACGTTGTTCATTTGTTTACCTAAGGCGAGACAGCAATTGACCAATGAAATGGGAGTTAGTTCATCCCTAATGGCGTATCTGGGAAGGTACGCCTAAACTCATCTATTAAGTCGTCTAGTTCTTCCAGAGCCTGGTTTACATCAATTCTTAAGGTACCTAGGTCAGGTTGCTCCAAAAGCTTCAATAGAGAGTCCCGATGGCTTTGGATTAGAGTAAATCGTTCCCGAAGGGTTTGTGGATCCATGATTTGTTGGCTTAGCTAAACTCTTCTCTAGATATACATAAGACTAGCGCAGGAAGGGAGGTCGTTTGGGGGTCGTGCGCTTGTTCTGCACTTCAGAAATAAACCGCTTGAGTGCTTTGTCGCGATTTTTCATAAACGCCGACCAGAAGCCAGGCTGAAACTCATCCATGGTTTTAGCTAAAGCCCACACATCCACTGCCCAGATGTTATATAAGGTTTCCTCATCTTGCTTCAACGAATTGAGCTGCTCTAGGATGACACGACTTTTTTTAGCAGCTTGTTGATTTTCTTCTTTAATCATTTTAAAAACCCTTCCTGTGGATAGACGACAGTAGACAAAGATGACCTAGCTCATAGCCTAGGAAGTCGTTCGGGCGACCGCCTCTGCTGACTAACTACTGAGAATGTAATGGCGCTCCATACAAGAGAAAAGCTATACACCTTACCAAAAAGTCCCTGAACAATAAGATTTTTGCTTACTGCCTTAGCGGCTTATAAAAAGCAACCGTGATATCCAGGGCAAGCAGTTTATGCAACACACACTCTAGATGACACCCACAGGCAAGGATAATAAAGCTGAAGTGATTACTATTAGATAGCTTTACTAAGATGTTACGCCAAACTTCCTTGGGAACGTTAGGTTTGTGGATTGGTGGCATTCTCACCCTTACGGGCTTTGTTGCCTATGCAACGGAGAATGCCACTTTAAATTTAGTAGGATTCTTCTATGGAATTCCTATTTTACTGGGAGGTCTTGCCCTCAAAGCCTCAGAGTTAAAGCCTGTGCCCCTCAGCCAACCAACGTCTCCATCAGTCCTAAAACTACGAGAGCAGCAAGCGACCACTACCCAAAACCAGATTCGTAAAGATGTGACGCGGTATCGTTATGGTCAAAAAGCCCATCTTGATAGCTCCCTGGAGAGTCTGGGTCTATCACCCAGCGATGAGGAAAGACCAGCACTGAGAGGCTTAAAAGAAACTGAAGTTGATGGGGCTTATACTCTAGTTCTAGAGTTTTACTCGCCGCTCATTTCCTTTGAGACCTGGCAACAGAAGCGAGAAAAGATTGAAAAATTCTTTGGTCCTGAGATCCGAGTCGATTTAACCCAATTTGAAGACGATAACGTTGATGTAGCCTTAATTGCAACGCCTCAAGAGGCATCTAGCTGAGCCTACTTTTCCAACCGCACAACGTACCACTGTAAATACTCTCCAGGCCCGACATCCAATTCACAGGAGGTTTCCATCAGATACTGAGCTTGCTCCTCCACAGAGGAGAACTTCTGCAAATCTCGCGGTAAGTCATCCTGGCGAATCACTAAAATTGCCTTGAGTTTTTCTAGTAGCTCTGCCGATGTCAGGAATTGTTCGGGTTGGTTGGTTTCCAGAACGACGAAAGCGTCTTCCTGGAACATGATGGAGTCTGGCATATTACATTCCTAGCTACTGGTGTCAAGCATTTGCCTAGCCTGCGGCTCTCTTCAGCATAACTCCCTCCCTTTTCCAGAGGATTCCCAAGACAAAGGAATCTATGCTCAGAACTAATGCTATCCACCTGTGAATTAATATGTTTTTGTCTCTCAAATACGAACCCGCTTTGGAATCCTTAGGATATGACTACTTTGATGAAGTTGCCGCAGCGGAATTTCCTCAGCATATCCTGCGGTTTCGCAATGACCAACTGCTACCCCTCCTAGGGCTAAACCCCACCGAGGTACAAGACGCTGATTTTATCCAAGCCTTTGGCAAATTTCAGGGTGTGCGACCCTTTCTGGCCTTGCGATACCACGGCTATCAGTTTGGGGAATATAACCCTAGGCTAGGAGATGGCAGAGGCTTTCTCTACGGGCAAGTGCGGGGTATTGATGGCGAACTCTACGACTTCGGTACCAAAGGTTCTGGTACAACCCCCTACTCTAGAGGCGGTGATGGAAAACTAACCCTCAAAGGTGGCGTTCGGGAAGTGCTTGCCGCTGAAGCGTTATATCATCTCGGTGTCCGTACCTCCCGTTGCCTAAGTCTGGTTGAAACTGGCGAACAGCTGTGGCGGGGAGATGAACCATCTCCCACGCGTTCTTCTGTAATGATACGTGTAAGCCGTTCCCATATTCGGTTCGGCACCTTTGAACGGTTGCACTACCTTAATCGTCCGGATTTAATCAAAAAACTGTTAGACCACGTTATTGAGCAGTACTACCCCAAGATTACCCTCCCAACCGCCCTTCATAAGGAGGGAGATGAGGACAGGTATGTACAGTTTTACGCTGAGTTGGTAGAACGAGTTGCCGAATTGGTGGCGCAGTGGATGGCAGCTGGCTTTTGTCATGCCGTGCTAAACACGGACAATATGTCACTTACAGGAGAAAGTTTTGATTATGGACCTTATGCGTTTATTCCAACGTATGACCCATATTTTACGGCGGCTTATTTTGACTATTACGGACGTTACTGTTACAGCAATCAGCCAGAGATTTGTCGATGGAATTTGGAAATGCTCCAGCGCCCTTTAGCTGCTGTGATTCCACAAGCTGATATGGAAGCGGCATTAGCAAAGTTTGAGCAGCATTATTACATCCATTATCGGCAGTTAATGCTCAAGAAACTTGGTTTTGAGCAGTTACCAGAATCGCCAGCGGATGAGTTGTTGAATGTTACAATTCAATTCCTCAAAGATAGTCAGGTGGGTTATCACGCTTTCTTTTTTGAGTTAGCACAACAGTTTAACCCTAGCTGGCAAGATGATGCCAATCAGATTTTGGCTCAGGAATCATTTTGGCAATCAGCTGAGCAGGCGTCATTGCTGGCTAAATGGCGAGATCTATACCATCACTTATTGCAGACTTTGTCAGCAACTGATCTGGAGGAGTTTGCTAAACGTCTGCGGCATCAAAATCCCAAAACAGCGTTACTTCGACCTGTGATAGAAGCTGTTTGGGAGTCTATTGCTCAGGAAGATAATTGGCAGCCTTTTGATGAGTTAGTCAAGCGAATACAAGCCAAAGGATGATTGATGCCGGACGGCTGTAGGGGCATTGGTGCCCCTATACCTTTGAATCGGATTAAGTCTTACATATTAGGTCGATCGCGTCACTGATCATTGAGATATCTTTCTAGTTGTGCCGTGCGATCGCTAGTTGTCTGCTCTAAACAATTACTCAGGAAACCGCCATAACCTGTTCCTCCCCGATTGCGGTATACCTGAAAATCGCAGTGTTGATCGCGAAACCGAATCCACGTCTCCTCAGCGTCAATTAGTTTTTGCCGCTCCTCTCCTCTGACTCGGGAAAGGACTTGTTGATAAACCTGATTCAATCGTCTGTCAGCCGCTTCATAGGCTCGTCGAGCGCATTCCTTATACTCCACATTGCTGCCGGGATTTTCGCAGTTAATCTGTTGAGCGATCGCCTCGCTTGGTATAGCTCTAACTTGGCTGCTCAAAATTGATAACAATGCAACAGCTGACAGAATAACCGTCTTTGTACTTAGTTGATATGTCACTTTCACAACCAAACATCCTCACAATTCCACATCAGCAAGTTTAGCCGCTCATCTTGCAGTGATCCCACTCCAAAATTGCAGCTAGATAGACTTCCTTGTTTATATCTGTGGATTACAATCCGTGAGGTTCCCCCACACCCTACTCCCTGCGCAAAGTGCCTACTAGGGCTGAAGTTTTTTCAGCTGAGACTGGGCATTGTTGTAGCCAGAAATTCTGCCGTTATCCAAAAAGAGTTTGGCAGCTTCCCGGAAATCTTCAATGGCTTGAATTTTATTTTCCAGTGCTGCATTGGATAGCCCTCGCCCATAGTAAGCAAAGGCATTTTTGGAATTGAGCCGAATCGCATCGGTGTAATCTTTCAGTGCTCCTTGCTGATCTCCTAGCTCTCGGTGGGCATCTCCTCGACTACTGTAGGCGATGCTGTTGTTGGAATTCATCCGGATTGCTTGGCTGTAATCTTCCATTGCCCCCTGAACATCTGCCAACCCTCGGCGAATATCCCCCCGATTACTATATGCTGTATCGTTATTAGGATTGAGCCGAATGGCTTGACTACAATCTTTGAGAGCATTTTGATAGTCTTTGAGATTGAAGTAAGCCAGACATCGATTGTTATAGGCACTGTCTTTGTTGGGATTGATGGCGATCGATTGGGTACAATCCGCGATCGCTGTTTGAAAATCTCCTAGATTCAAGTAGGCACTACAGCGATTGGTATAAGCTTGAGCATCCTTGGGATTAAGTTTAATTGCCTGAGTGTAATCCTCAACGGCTCCGGCATAGTCTCCCAAAAGAAATCTCGCTCTACCCCGACTGTAGAACGTCTTAGAATCTTTGGGATCTAACTCAAGTGCCTGAGTATAGTCTGTCATGGCACTCGACTTATCCCCAGTGGCAGAACGAGCCAGTCCCCTTGAAGAGTAAGCTTGAGCATCCTTGGGATTGAGCCGAATCGCTTGATCGAGATCCTCAATCGCAGCTTTGTAGTTTCCTAATTCATGCTGAGCAACACCCCGCTTGTAGTGAGCCTCGGCGTCGTTCGGCTTCAGCCGAAGTGACTGGTTTAAGTCCTCAACTGCTCCTTTCCAATCTTCCATATCAAAACGGGCAAGCGCTCGATTATAGTAAGCATCAGCTTTCTTCGGTTCGAGCTGAATCACTTTGTTGTAGTCCTCAATTGCCGACTGGTAAGCTCCTAAGGCGTAGTGAGTATTTCCCCGGTTGCCATAGGCTAAAGGTTCATCCGGATTGAGCTTAATCGACTCATTGAAATCCTTAACGGCTCCTTGGCGATCGCCTTTTGCAAATTTTTCGATGCCCTGTTTATAAAGCTCGTTAGCCTTCCTGTGAGTTTGATTTTGGAGGAATAGCACCAGTCCGACAATGGCAACAAATAAAACGGCTCCCCCTGCCAGAATGCGCCAGAGTAGTCTTTTAGACTTGTGTTTTTGAAGATTTTCCGGAGAATTCCTAACTGGCGACGCTGGTAACCTCTCAGAATTATTATCAGGTGGCTCCGGAGAGACTGGCATGGGCGAGTGTATCCCTACGGGTTCCGGTGCCGAACCCAACACCTCTAACATTTCTTGTAACCGGATAATTCCTGGGTCTTCAGTCTGGAGGTGACCAGGTTCAGTTGGCGCATTTAAGGGATGACCAGGAATAAATTCTTCAACCAGATAAAACTTCTGATCCTCCACAAAAAAATTTAATATTTCGGGATTGTGGTGATTTTGTGCCAGCCGATCTAGAGCTTCTGACTTGTGGGCGATCAGAAATTGAAGACGGTTGAACGACAGAGAGTTTTTGGAAGGGAGCTTTAACTGTCTAATCACACATACGGGAAAATCCGGATGGCGATTATCCGCTGCCAAATAAATAAGTCCCGAGGGACCTGAGCCTAGAACTCTGACGATGCGATAACGGTTATTTAAAACTTGATTAATCATGGCAGCACAGCACCCCTGCTGATACTGTAAGCGATTGTACGGGATAAAATAGCTTGGCTAGAGCATCAGGTCAGTAATTGCCTCATTAAACGCTAGCAATTGTATCTGAAAAAATATTCTGCTATAGTAGTAAAAGTGGATAGCTTTGTAAGCTTAACTTAAAGCTCATAAAACTACTACTAATATGTGGGTAGCCTAATCAGCTCCAGTAACTGACAAAAAGAGTCTTGTACTGGAAAAGAGCGGAGGAACCAAATTTTTGGGGCTAATCTCATTCCTTGAGACAGACACCTTCCAGTCTGAGCCCGTCAGCTAACTCCGTCGGCATTGGAAGGAGCGCCATAGACATCAGCTTGAAGTAAGCCGTTGTCCTTGGGGTCTCCTAGCGGATACCTCTGTCAACACTGGCAATGATAATTATCCGTTTTTTGACCCACCTCCCAACCGCTACAAGTAACTAGAGGGACGGGTAATGACTTACAAGCAGTGGATTCTTGCTACAACACAAGAATGTAACGGGTTTGTTGTTGATTATATTGACCAAGAAGGAAATCAGTATAATGAACTCTTCTGTTTTGCAACACTTGATGAAGCATACAACTCTGGTCAAGTCTGCATTGACCGAATAATCCAATCACAGTCTAAATCCTTCACCTGAGCACCTGTGTGATTAGTTTTTAAACAACGTGGACGGGAATATCTGCCTCTTACAATGTCAAGCTTTTTTTACCGAAAGCCGGAGAGCGACCTGAAGTAATTTACCCTACTGAAACTGAACCGTTCAATCGGATTGCACCAAGGGATTACTCTGGCTTATTAGATTGACGCTGACAAGAGCAAAGGGTGAGGAAATCCCAAACATAATCGATAAGCCTTGGCATATCGGCACAGAGTGCGGTTAGCTCTTAGTAAAGCTGTAAGCCTATCTATTTCCTTACCAGGGAGTAATCGGCAGCCCCCAACAAACGACCGATACCGTCGAACCTCGTTCATCTACCATCGCCAAAATTATGACGTTAGGAACTCTTATTGCTCTTATCGCTGCTATTGTTCTGTTCTGTGTTCTAGTTAGTCGCAAATCTGTGCCAGTCAGAACGTTGCGAAATCGCATAAAAGCACAAACTCGAAAGCTTTCTTTGATAGGAGAACAACCGATAAGCAGAAGACGCAAACGTAGAAGCTAAGCAATTGCATCTTATTCCCCCAGGTTCGGTTCTTACCACTGATCAATAAAGGGGAAAGGACGTTTAACTCCCCTTTCCCTTGTTCTATCAAAAGATGTCATAAAAAGTCAGCGCTCTGAAAGGCGTGTGGAACGTTAAGTTTTATCTCCTCTTACTTCTGCGCGTGTAGCGGCGAACAGAGGCTTTATTGCTGTGATCGCGTTCGTGAACGGAAGCTGTGTCAGAACCTCTTAATTCTCTTGCTGGACTTGCACTGGTTGCTGGGATTTTGCTTGTGTTGGCATAAACACTGGATCGCTGTGCCGTTGCAGTAGGAGTGAAATCGGATGATGAAATGGATGCTTGGGAGGTACACCCAGCTAACAGAGTTAATGTGCCTACAGCGATTAACAGCCTTCTCATGTCACACCCTTGTTAAACTTGCTTCTATAGTTGAGTGTCGAAGGCTGATGTTTGCGATCGCGTTTGCGCTGGTGTATAACTTCAGCAACTGTTAAGTAGAAGCGCTGTGCTTTCTGATTCCTACTGCTGAAATACTTAACCTGACACCTTTAACGAAGGAATACCCGATAAAACACTGTGCAAATTAACCACATTCCCAATCACTACAATCGCGGGAGCACTAAACTGGGTTGCCTCAACTTGTTCCACAATCGTCCCTAAAGTGGCAATTAATTCTTCTTGGTCTGGTCGCGTTCCCCAGCGAATCACTGCAACTGGCGTCTCGCCACTCAACCCAGCGTCACACAGTTGTGCAATGATGTAGGGCAGATTGTGAACACCCATGTAAATTACGATTGTTTCTGAACCGTGGGCGATCGCTCCCCAATTCACCTGGGGTCGATACTTTCCTGCCGACTCGTGACCCGTTACAAACGTCACCGAAGAACTATAAGCTCGATGAGTTAGAGGAATCCCTGCATAAGCGGGTGCGGCGATCCCAGACGTGACCCCTGGCACCACTTCCACTGGTACCCCAGCACGCACCAAATCTTCCATTTCCTCGCCGCCGCGACCAAACACAAATGGGTCACCCCCTTTAAGTCGCACCACCACGGCATGAGTCTGTGCCTTATCAACTAACAACTGAGTCGTGTCGTCTTGCAAGCGAGAATGACGGCCCATGCGTTTTCCCGCATCAATCCGCTCTGCCTGAGGATTAATCATCGCTAAAATAAGAGGACTGACCAAAGCGTCATGGACGACAACATCCGCACATTCCAACAGTCCTTTCCCCTTAAGCGTCATCAGTCCAGGGTCTCCTGGACCTGCACCCACTAAATACACTTTACCCAAACAGCCTTTCCCCTCTTCCTGCTTATTTGTATTTGTGTGGCTCATTTCTTTTCAATCAAATCCACAATTAAATCCGCTAGTTCATGACTCACTCCAATCGGTTGGGCGAGAGTGAGTTGTAACCTGGGGAAGAGCTTTTGTAGACTGGCAACCCTTTGCGCGATCGCATTTGTAATTCCCCCAGAGAAAAGAAAATAAGGCACAATGGCAATCCGTTTGTGACCAGCATCTGCTAAAACTTTAAGCTGCTCTTCCAATGTCGGCTTTACCGACCAGTAAGCCACTACTGCCCCCAATTGGTCAGCCACTGCCTCTACAGCCTCATAGCTACCAGAACGGCGGCTCCCGTGAGATAACAAAATATTGGCATCGGCATCTAGTGTTGCTACTTGGCTTGCCAGTATTCTCACTAAACCAGGGTGAACACCCAAGTAAGGTCGTTGATTGAGCACAACGGCTTGACCTAAACTTTGGTGCGCTAGTGCTACTTCTGTCGGAATATCGTCCATCACATGAACGCCCGGTAACAGAAACACAGGCAACAACTGCACTTGATGGCAACCGACTGATAGAGCTTCTCTTGCAAATTGTCTGATTTGCTCATGCAGTGGTAATGATGCCAACTCTAAAGTGGCTGTACCCACTAACGGATACCCATCATTGGTCACTACCATGGTTCTTCTCGCTACTCGGTCAACCTCAAGCCGTTGCAAGATGCGCTCATGTTGGGAAGACAAGGCACGAGTACCAAGTGTGAGTATCTCTTGAGCGTGCTGAGAGCCTAGCTTAGCGCGTACTAATCCAGCCAGTTGTTCCATCGCTAGTTGAGGACGGCGATCGCGACTTCCGTGAGATATCAACAGACAAGCAGGTATTAAAGACAACGGTATACTTAATAACTCTTAATTTTTCTGTGTTTAATTGTATCCTTTTCAATAATTAATTTTGTATAAACTGTTTCTATTTGAGCCTAAACCCTTAATTAAAAATTTAGCCAGGAAGTATTACTCTTCCTGGCTTTTCCAGTGTAACTATTCTGAATTATTGCTTTGCCGATTGCTCCATTTTCTCAAGCGGATTAGCAATATACTTGAAAGTCGGCTCCGAGTTCCAAGGACCGCGCTCATCCGAACCGTTGTTATGGGGCGATATGGGTTCACCCTGACCATCAGTAGACAAGTTGAAGTAAAGATCGACGGTTTGATCAGGCTGAATATTGCCAAAGAAGGGGTCAGTGAGCTTACCCAACGACTCCAGTGCCTTCATGAACATCTGAGTGTGAGAAATTTCACGAGTTAGCAGAAAAACGAGAGTATCTTTAGTACCTGCATCGGGTGCCAGCTTAATTAACTCCTCATAAGTCTGACGCGCTCCCCCTTCAGCTGCAATATCAGCCCGCAGATCACGCACAACATCCCCACCTTCATTGATGTACTTGGCACTCCAAGCACTTCCCTGACTGTCTAAAAAATGGGGACCAACTCCCCGTAGGGAAAACAGCGTACTCTTGTAAGCCTCAGTTTGGTCAGCATTTTTGGTGTGACTTTCAATCAGGCGACCTACTACTTCTAAATGGCTGAACTCCTCAATAGCAATATCTTGAAGCATATCCCGGATGCCAGGATTTTCACAATGGAAGGACTGCACCCAGTATTGTAAAGCGGCGGTGAGTTCACCCGTAGCTCCACCAAACTGCTCTAAAAGAAGTTGGGCAAAACGAGGATTTGGAGTATCGACTTTCACCGGACGCATTAATTGCTTTTTATGAAAAAACACGAGTAATTTTCTCCTCTAATATGGCAGGATAAACAGCTTACTAATTGTTGAGCAGCCAAGAGTTAATAAGGTAAGCCCGAAAGAAAATGCTTTTCTAAAACTATTGCAGTTTCAGATATCTGCATACTTTATTTCTTGCACTTACTTAATTTGAAGGTTTTAATCTCCAAAAATATTTACTATTAGAAGCCTAAATCATCTAACTAATCTAAACCTGTCTCGTTAGAGGGAATTAGTGGATACACTCCTATAACCAAAGACTGATACCTTCACCCCTTAAAAAGTTGAAGTTGTTGGTTGCAATGATTAGTTAATCAACTAATGAAACTATAAAAAAATTGCTGCAAATAAACGATCAAGTCTGACAGTGAGTGAGTTTCCTTTGGACGATGACTTTATAGTCGCCCCTGGTGCAAACCCAAACATCATCCGGTTCCAGATTACAGGCGCACATCAAAAAAGTCTTCGATACCACCTATGGGAGTAAGTATGATGCCTTTGTGACAAAGATTGCATCCTAGAGCTAAGCTGTTCAGCATTTAAGGTATGAGGATTTGGTGAAAGGGAACTCCTTAACAGACAATACGTGATTTAAATGCACGACAGTTTAGCTCATCATAATCTGCAACAATTAGCCTCAGTGGTTATTCACCAACTGGGGCTATCGGTGTTTTAAGTGATCCCGCATTCTTCCAGTTTCGCGGTTGTGAACTTGCCAACCAACGCGATCCGGGCTACCGACAATCGTATCCGTGTGTAACATTGCTGTTTGAGTGAGTAACTTAGTAACGCCAAAACCAATCAAAACTACTCCTCCCGTTTCCCCCTCTTGAGAAGTGGAGGATTGTGGGGGGATCAGCGGCGCACATCGCATAATAAGGGGTCAGTCAACTAAAGGATGAAGGATAAAGGATGAAGTATGAAGGCTTAATTTTCATACCTTATCCTTCACCCTTCACGCTTCTTTAGCCCTTAGTATTACTGCTGTTGAGCTTGGTAAGTGTAAAACTTTAAAAAAGTATTACTGCTGTTGAGCCTGGTAAATGTAAAAGTTTTGAAAAACTCCTAATGTCTCAAAGTGATAACTAGGTAAGAATGTACTGATTCCTAAATTGGTTTGATAAATGCTGAAAAAAAGAAAGTTCTTTCGCTGTGTAGTTTGGGAAATAAGTTGCTGAATTTGTGGGCGTCCCGTGTCAACCAGGGTTTTGCATTGACGTTGGAGCACGTTCCCAAAGACACTTGGTGCTTGCAGACAAGCTTCATCTTTTAGATAGGCTGTCAGCTTCTCAAGAGCATACGCCTCATAGCTCTCTTGGCTGGGATTTGTCAGAGCCATCGCCACTCCCAAGCCTGCCAAGGCTGCTCCACCAATCGCTGCAACAATTTTTAAAACCTTCATGTAACTTCGATAACCACCTATCAGCTACGACTGTATCCTCTGACATTAGAGTTCCTTTTCAATTGCCAATGCAAATCAACAAATCAGATGCTATATTGAAAAACGGTATGGCGAGCGTAGCCAAGTGGTTAAGGCAGTGGATTGTGGTTCCACCACTCGCGGGTTCGAGTCCCGTCGTTCGCCCTTGTTTGAGAAAAGCACAGCCTTGTCGTGCTCTTATTGTATGGGACTAGCCTCATGAGGCTAGTGCCGAAACAACTCATCTCCTGGAATTACTATAGCCAGAAAAACAAATTCTCGATTTTTCTGGTAACGAGGGTCTTGTTTACACAATGCCATGAACTCTTGGTGCCCATCGCGTGTTCTGCCAACCAAACAACCGGCACTCCAACGTCCTATATCACTTTGAGGTGAGTTGCCACCCCAGTGCTGATTGATTCCAAAGAAACCCATATCTGTGCGATCGCCAGTTCTGACACCATCTTGATTTAAGTCTCGGTGTACTATTACCGTTCCGCCAGTCTGAATTAAGGCTTCGTGCGGATCCGCTTGACCATGCATTCCTACCTGCCAAGCCTGATACTGACCAAAGGCAATCCGAGCCGCTCCTCCAGCATTTATCGGATTTATAGTGTAGTACTGCCCTGGCTCTGTGGTGGCTTCCCACGCCCCAATAATCTCAGGTTTGCCATTTTTGAACTCAATCACCAAGCGAGAGTCATTCCAAACGTTGAATTCATCATTATTGAGTTGCCCGTCAGGATACATTCCTTCAACGTAAATGATGTTCTTTTCCCCAATTCCCCGATCAATTTTGTATCCCTTTTCCTCGCAATAGTCGATAATCTGTTCGGCAAGTGAGCGGGGTTTAACTACTGCTGCTGGGGGGACAACAGGTAAGGACGTTGGTAGGGGAATGACAGGCGAAGGCACCTGTTCCACGGGAGCCACTACTCGGTTGGTGCTATCCTCTCGCCACCGACGAGCAAATTCAGCTAGGAGGTTAGCAGGTATCTGGTGTTGTAGCCACGCGATCGCGGCATCTTGGTGCGGCATTTGCCGATAATACTTAAAGACATTGAGCAGCTCAATGGGGGCTGGCGTCTGAAAAGCTACTGTACTAGCCGTAACAGAGCCGCTCGTGTAATTGAAAGACGAATCAGCTGCTACGGATGCCAAGACAGATGTATTCCCGTTAGAACCTGTCTGAGTTGGTGTAGCTAGGAGTTCCTGACCCTCGGCACCTAGCATCCCTTTGTAAAGCAGATACCAAACAATCGCGGCTGTCCCTACCTGGTCTGACTTGGCAGTCGGGTCAAACTGGTCATCTGAGACGAACTTCCCCTGATTAAGTCCAGAACCAAAATGATTGGTTCCATTCCACAGGTACTCTGAGTTGATGCCCTTGCTCGCATAACGGAACCCTTCCCACATCTCGAAACGCCAAAGCCATGCTGCAACTGACCGATCTTTGGCTCTGTGGTATTTCATCATGCACAGGGCATCTACCGCACTTTCAACAAACGTGTAGGCAAATCCGTTGGCAGGTGGAGCTAGAGGGCGACCTTGTGGAAAATGGATAGTGCGACCTGTAAGAGGATCACCATTGTGGAGGTGACCCTCTTGAAAGTTGGCTTCTCGATAGTGCAGGATGCCGATAAACCACCAAGGCACGGTGGTTTGAGCTTCTATGGGATTATATTGCGCTCGCTGATTTCCAAGATATTGAGCAACCCTTGCAATTCGGTCTAGCCAGCTACTTCTGATTTGGCAACTGGCAAAGAGTTCCTCGTAGCGAGGTTTAAGAACACTAAGTCGGAAAGTATCCATAGCACACCCTGGAATCGTGCAAACGACTGTGGTTGTTTGGGAACCAACAATGTTATCTACTGAACCTTTGAGAAAGTCAGCAGCGATTAGTAGTCTGGAAAATTTTGATAACTAGACCTTATTTTTTAGGGGTCAACATGGTTGTGATTGGTTCTTGAGCGATCGCATCTAAGTTCATAGACTTCAACAATTGAATCCACTCATCCTTCAGTGTCGCATTCTCTGGATTCTGGCGACGAAGTGCGGCAAGAGAGGTCAGCGCCTCCTGCGAAATACCGGCTTTAGCATAAAGGGCAAATTTCTCCTCGGGTTTGGCTTGCTCCAACTGACGAGCGAGTGACGAGTTTAGTGCAACCCGTTTCACTATCCCTTCAACATGGATCGGCTCTTCTGGCTTGCAGTAAACTAAGAAAAACCAACGATACACTCGGTTGACCTGAAGCGCTGGTGCTGTAGAGGGCAACTGAAATCCGACAACACCGGGCAAAATGCCAGACTCTGTGGATGAAGTCTGATAGATATCATTACCCTCCTCATCTTGCAGCACAAACTCAATACGGCGTGAGGGATTGAATGAATAAGGAACATAAAACCAGAACGTTGGACGCTCAGCAACAGTTAAGCCCAAGCTAGAGTTTGAGGTAGCCTTCGCTGCGTTGGAGTTTTGACTTGCACCTGAAGTTTCCTTAGTCATAGGCACTAAAGCTGTAAGAGGCTTGTTTACCCGTGGACACGCACCACGGGTTCCCCCTGGTTGCCGTGTATTGCCCTCAGGCCTACCACCTTGCCCCTCTACGTCTTGTGCATGAGTTCCCCCTGGTTGCAGTGTACCGACCCTAGGTCTACCACCCTGGCTCTCTGTGTTCTGTGGTACTGAGGCATCTGGTATTGCCGATTGTGCTTGCGCTGCTAAGTTGCTGCTTGATAGAGGCGGGAAATAGGCACCGATAAGCGCCAAAGTGAGCGGTGCTATGCAGCAGCGCTTTGCGATCACTAGTATCTTTGGTAGTTTAGATAAACTTATGTAAATCATGATTTCAACGTAAATATAGACTACTTTCGCTGGATTTGGAACACGCTGTAGACGATAAGACCACCACTAGTAGACACTAGAGCCAATGCTGATGGGACGAGGGGCACCCAGCCACCTTGTGTTAAAAGACCAGAACAAAGACCATACAAGATGAAGAAAGTTCCTCCAATTAGCCCCAAGCGTAACAATAATTGAAAACGCCAAGACAGCAGAGCGCCTGCCAGCGACCAGCCCCAGATCCACAGCGCTTCACCCCATGCGGGCCAGATCCACAACAGTGGTCGATGATCCAAAACCGCGCTGATAATCTGACTGACCATTTGTGCATGAAGGACTACTCCAGGCATGTCTTTGGAAAGCTCCTGACCAGCACGGTAGGGGCTGTAGGGCGTAGAAAAATAATCCTTTCTGCTGGGAGCTGTAACACCGATGAGAACAATCCGGTCTTTTACCATACTGGGATTGAGTTGACCTTTCAGGACTTCGGTGAGAGTGACTCGCTCAGCCAAATCTTGGGGAGAGCGGTAGGAGCGATAATTCAACAGCACTTGGCGACCCCAGGCATCAATGTTTTGGTAACCCCCACTATGGGACTCTAAGCGTGTAAGGGTCGTAGTTCCAAGCTGTAAGTATCTATAGTCTATGGCTTTGGGTGAAATTCCTTTGGCTGCTAGGTAGTGGAAGGCTAGCTTGGTGCTGAGAGCGTAAGAGGGAGTACAAGGAGATGCAGCAGGCGGATCCATACCCAATAGATGACGACGCACAACGCCATCAGGATCCACTACCACATCACTAAACCCTTGATGTTCTGCCGGACTTTCTGGAGGCGGCGCAATGCCGGGGTTATTAGTTTCTGGGCTACTAACTTGGCATGTGGCAAAGAAGCGATCGCTCTGACGCATACGCCTTGCCAAATCTTGATAGTCTGCTCCTACTGGGAAATCACGAAAGATATCTAAGCCGATCGCTCTAGGTTGATACGACTCCAGGGTTTCCAACAGTCGTGCCAGTGAGCGATCAGATAGTGACCTCGGAGGATTGAGGCCTTTTAGCTCTTGCTGCTGAGCCTGAATATCCTCTTCAGTCACTGTGACTACTAACAGCCGCGAATCGGGTGGTTCAGCTGGTCTAGAGCGCATCAGGAAATCAAAAGCTTTCAACTCTAGGGGTTGGATTATACCTAGCTGTCGTATCACCATTACCAAAGCCGTTATAACCAAACTGATCGAAACCACTTTTCCCAAGCTTGGTCTATCCCTTAATTTTGGTCGTGGTGACGGTTGTGTAGTGGGTAGAAAGGAGTATTTTGCTGTTTCAGGAGAGTAATCACTCTTAAAGGGGAGGGGAGCTTCGTTCATGACGCTTCCGCCCAATTCTTGCCAACTCGGCGGTAAGACGGCAGGATTCTGGCAAATCATGGGTAGCCAGGTCGCACAGGGAAATTGATCCTCTAAACCTTGCAATTTTTCTCTGGCTTCTCGAACGGCTAAGTAGAAGGACTCACCACGAGCAAAGGATTGTAAGAAGTACTTTAAAAATTCTTGTGAAACTCGATCCGGCACGGGTTCTCGCATGATAATGATTTGCGGAATCTGTAAATCCGCTAAATTTTTGGCTAACCCCAAGCCATCACAAGAGTTGAAAATTGCAATTTTTAAGCCGCGTTCAACCGCTTTTTTCAATGCATAGCGTAACTGGTCAATCGTTAAGCTATCGGTTTGATTGAGATAAATCCGACCTGTTTCGCCATTGGGTTGACTCGAACTATGCCCAGCGAAAAAGAGAATATCCCAGCCTTGTTTCCAAAGCTCTTCCGTTAGCTCCTGGCGTTGCGGCTCTACAAGAAAGCTGATTTCTGCATCGGGTAGCTGTTCTAGTAAGAGTCGATCCGCCTGAGTATTGATTCCGATACTGTTTCCTAAAATCGCTAGGATTCTAACCTTGGTGTGGGGTAAGGTTAATTGTTCTACACGTTCATAGACAGGCGCACTTAAAGCAATTTCCGCCTTGGGATAGCGATCGCACAAGTCCCACAAATGCCAGGGAAGTCGCCGTAAATAACTATTTTCGGTTTGTATAATTATACGGACTTGATCGGATGGCATTAATTGTTCGAGTAATTTCTCTCGGATCGGACGAAATGACTCAGAGCATAGCCAAGTATTTAAGCGATCGCGTAAGTCTTGAGCAGCACTATAGCAACTCTCAGTCTTGGAAACATTCGTCACTTGTCTAGAGGAAGCTTCCAGTCGTGAACGCAACCCCAAGCGGCGATAAGTGGTAGCCCAACCACTGTAGTATTGAGGAATTTCTAAAGTCGAGGGTAGCTTGCCTTGGATTTCCAATGATGGACTCCTGCCATCCTCCCCAAGCTGCAACGTGACAGAAAACCCCTGTTCAAAGCTACCATCCCCTAGCTTAAGGACTACTAATTTACCCACAACAGCTTCTCCCGAGCAAGTCAATGGCTTTGCACCTGCGTATAGATGATTTAGTAGTTTGCTCCCTGTCGTTCTATCTCCACTCATCTCTAGCTTATGCAATGCCATCCAGTAAATGTTTTCCCTTTAACAAGGACGTGTGTCCTGTAGTGACTACGTCATCAACCCCCCACTGAAAAGAAAGGGGGAACAGCCTTGTAGAGTATCCACAGATAGAAGGGTAAAACTTGGTTAGGCGTTGATGCAGGCTAAACTACAAAATCTTCCATAACGCTGACCTCACCAAGAGCTACTTTAACGCTAAATTGCTCTCCAGACAGACCACTGAACTGCAATTGAATGTAATTATCGGCACTCCTTGCCTGGGCTTCTAGGAAGACTAAACCACTTTCATCAAGCACAGTAAGTTCGAGTAATGGGGGCAGATACGCTTGATTACCAGTAGGATGTACCTGTAGTACAATGTCTTTTCTCTGTTCCGATTGTGGTATTACTTCAACCACCAGAGCAACAGGGGAATCAGCCAACTGTGTCCCAAAGTCAATTAACCTACCACGTCCAACGCCAACCTCAGGCAGCTGCGAGTCAACTAAGACTGCATTATCAATGCTTCGAAAACTAAAGGCTAGATCAGGCTCTGCTGGGTTCAACAACGTTTCTATCGCTTGCCAACCTGTATCAAAAACATTTGTTAGCCATTGGCTCAAGTTTACTCTTGTCCTCTGGACAACAGCGGCACTAACAGTGGCTACGGGTTGCCCTGTTGGATTGACTGGATTTAAATGATCAATCAAATCTTCAGCCGGTCGTAGTTGGTTAAGCGCTAACTCTTCTGTGTCTGCTGTTCGGGTAAATCCCAACATACTTGCCTCAGCTGAGGATTCATCTATCTCAACTACAACATAGCCAATCCGATCTGACCAAACTTCTGGTGGAACATAGCAAGTTGGCTGATGTTTTCTCACAGGACGACATTCTAGGCGACCTACCCCTGTTACCTCTAGGTCAGCAATATCAGCACACAGTTGCACAACTGGGTTCCAGCTGTCGCTAACGGAAATCTCTGTAGGAATACCCATCATTTGCAAGTAGTCATTCACGACACATACAGCTAGGGTATTCAACCGGACTTGCTCTGCTTTTTGAGGAGTGGGTTGCGTACTGGCAAACCTCTGTGCCGTGTGCCGCGCCATCTGGGTAATCGGCAGTGGTAGGGCAAAATCTTCTACTTTATTCGTATGGTGGGTCATGGTGTTACTCTTCCTACTTTTGGGTGGATTACCAGCTCAACTAACGCATCGCACGGCAACGGCTCTTTAATTCGAACTCCCTACTATAGATATCCCTCCGATTCTCCAAATTTACGCAAGCGAGGTAAACACTGCCGCTGATAAAAACTGCTCAATGTCGAAATTGATAGATTCAACTCTGCCGCTAAAGTTTTCCAGCTCTCTTCTGGAGGCAAGCGCCGCAAGATTAAAAGTTGGCAAGTTACGTCTGGACGATTGCTGATGTGAACTTGGCTTAATTCACCTTGTGGATCACTTTCAGCCCATTTTTTTACCTCTTCAAGCAGGAGAGGCATATCGGGTTCAGCCGCAACCTTGTCGATGGGGTCAACGGTTTCATTGTCGGCTGCCCCCAATCCTTGAGAATGAGTAACAGCTGTTCTAGCTTGCTGTTTTTTGTCATCTATGTAGAAATCTTGGAGTCGCCGCTTCAGGTAGAAATTAAGCCAAGTTATAACACTGCCACGAGAAGGATTGTAGGGTTCGCCTGTATTTCCTTCGCAGATATTTTGGCAGAAATACACCCATGTCTGTTGCAAGGCATCTTGGTAGTAGGGCTTGTTTTCTTTCCAAAGCTTATTTGTTACTAAACGAATAACCCTAGTAAGATTTTTTTGACGTGCTGCACTTCCTGGTTGATGCTTACAAGCTTCTATTACCAGATGATGCAGCTGTTCGTCCAATTCATGCATAGAGCGATCGCTCCTCCAGTTTATACACTGCCAATTTTGTCTGGAAAAGTAGCCACTTAGATCAACTACTTCATTTTCTTCAGGTTAATGGGTAGCGTTGATGGGTTTGCAGTGGATAGTTTGACAGACAATCTGGTAGAAGTATTTCACATTTTTTTGAGGTTACTTGTGACCTATGCCCGCAGCTTCTAGTTCTCCTAAATCTTATCGCTAATGAATCGATCCTCTAGCCCGAAAAATTAGTTCCTGCTCTACTAAAATCCGGTGTCGGATTTTTGGCTTCGTAAGCATTTACTTTATTGTTGAGTTCCCGAATGCGACGGGAGAGCAGGCGGATAACATTAACGGCAATTCCTGGGGTTTCATCGATCGCGTCATACAGTTGCAGCTGCGTCAGCATTAGACACTCGCAGGGGTTCAAGGTTGAGACTGACGCGGAGCGAGGTTCAGAATCAAACAATGACATCTCACCAAAACAGGCTCCTGGCTTGAGCTGCGCCAAATCGCGATCACCAATGTGAACCCGTACTAAACCAGAGACAACAATGTAAAGCGATCGTCCCTCCTCTCCTTGCGTAACAATAGTGTTTCCAGCTGGGAAGGATAGCTCCTCCATTACCGAGGCTAGACGCACCAGAAAATCGTCTCGCAGTTCCTGAAAGATTGGGACAGCCCTGACAAATAATAGACGCTCAACGCTGGTTAACATTGGTTAGCGGTTAGCTGCTAGCTATTCCCTTAAGTTACTTTGGGAAACCTCAAGTTTACCGTACCCTTCCGACGATATAAGTGCATCGGCGCTCTAGTTACCAAAAGGCGACGTGCCATTAGCTAACTTGACCCAACTGTTCAATCATCTGCTGAACTTGAGCAGCAACCAGGCGATCGGAATCATTGGTTAGCGCTGGCAACAGTTCACTACAGGCACGGGGCGAGGCGGCTTTCAGATAAGCCAAAACCGCTTCCCGTACAAAACCCGTCGGATGACGTAGACATACCAGCGTTGCTTCCGGTGTCAGACTGTAATGAGCTGTCCTTGCTAAATGAAAACAACAGGCTAAAGACCAGTCTGATAGAAAATGGCGTAACTCAAGCAACCGACGTAGGCGATCGCTTGGATTCATCGGTTGATAAGGCACCAACTCCACTAAGCAAGCCAATCTTTCGGTAGTAGAACGCCGATCTAAGATTCCCAACAACGCTCGTTTTTGAGGAATATCAAGCGTATTATCTAAAATTTCTAATGCCAATGCAACATTCGAGCGCGATTCCGATTCTAGATTAAAGGCTGCTGCTTGAATCGCACTAACTGGATAAAGGAACTTCATCAATAAAAAGCACCGCTCTAGTAGATCCGTTTGCAGGTCTTGTAGCGATCGTCGCAGTAAATCCGCTTCCTGCCCTGAAATCTTCTCAGGACTAAAATCCAGAACTGCCGCATAAATCTGACCTAAAAACAGCAATTCTTGTTCAATTAACGTCTCTATACCACTGCGACCTAATTGGTCAAGCACTTCTTCAATCCCAACTTCGTTCGGGGTCTTCAATAGGATACGAAGAATATTGCGGCGTGTCATGCCCCAACTCGTCATCAACTGTTGCACCAGCTGATTTAGAGCTTCTGGTGTCCCAATCTCACCCAGAGCAGTCCAAGCTTGTAGCCTTACCAAATCTGGTTTATGGATATCCTCCGCCAACTCCATAAGCAATTTAATAGCTTCATCCCCAAGCCGCACTAGGGCAGATCGGGCAGCATCGCGGGTAGATTTGTAGTATAGCCCCCGTACTAGAGACGGATAGTACTCGTTCAAGTGTGTTCCAGCAATGACATCCAGCAAAGCGCAACGTACTCGCAATGACTCATCCTGCAAAAGATTTGGGATATAAAGCCGCAGCGCTTGCAAATACTCTGCCTCTCCTAGCGCCCGTGTACCCATCACCCGTTCTCGTTCCCGCTTTGAGGTGAGCATTCGGCGCAGGGTATTGGTTGCCTCTGCCTTTTCTGTCGATGTTCCCCGACGCAATATTAAAGCCGCCGCTGTTGCTCGTACCGTTGGATCAACAGCGCTGTGAAGATAAGGCTTAATTGTGCGAATATCCAGCTCTGGCTGAACCAGCCAGACATATCGTAGTGCCAAGGCTAGGACTTCTGCTGGCGGCGTCTGATCGATCAGCACTTGAACATCATTCAAGTAAGCTGAACTGGGATACTCCAACATCACCTCCAGACTCTGACGTTGCAAAGCCGTAGATAAACGGGGCAATAAGGGGGCAAGCACCTCACCAACTGTTGTCGGCTCAATTTGATACAAAAGTTGAATACAAGAACGTTTGTCGGCTTCAGTACCGGGTTGCTCTAATGCCTCTACCACAGCCTGCTTGAACGCCCTCAAATCCACATTAGAAAAACCTAGGCGTCCTTGCTCTGCGCTCTTAACTAGCAAACTCACATAACTTGAGCGGAGTAACCAGGCACATAGTAGCCAGGTTAGGGATAAAATCACGATGGCAAAGATAAATACCCAAGTCTGCCATTGCTCCAGAATTTCTTCGGACTGTCCTGGGAATGCCCAATGCAGTAGCCCAATAATGGCTAATATGCCAAGACCTGTGGTGCCAGTGGTTATCGGTTCGGCAATGCCCTGTACTTTAGTCTGAACTGAATTGCGTACCCCCTCTGGCAAGGGTTGGAAGAGTACAGGCTCAATGCCAGCAATTAAGGTATAGCGCAATAGCTCATCAATGAATCTGAGGAAGATCAGACCCACAAAAAGCCCCGTAATCATGGTCGGCAAAGGAAATACGCTACCGACAAGCCCAACGGAAAAGTCTAGCAAGCCTGTCAGCATGAACAATCCTAAGACCAACAATGAGGCAGGCAACAACATGGCGGCGACAAAGACGCCTAGTCGGTCAATAGCGCGGCTTGAGATGAACCATTGGGAAGTCAGTTCAAACAGCCCGACAATTCCGCTGAACAAGCCGAGGAACCCAGCGATGTCGGACGTTTCTGGCAGCTTGTCCTCTAATTGACTCAGATACTGGAATTCGACCAGGAGATACAGCGCTTCTGCCAGAATGAAAAACGCAAACAATGGGATGATGTAGCGTTGAAGAGGACCAAGGGTTCGGCGAACTGCAAATTCCGGCTCAGTGTCTTCTTCCCACTGCCGCATTGGTGAGTCGGGAAAGGCTTGGCTGTAGCGCTGGCTTAAATAAAATAATGATCCCGCCCCTCCCAGCATCGCTAAGGCAGCGACAACGATGACGTTATTGAGATCATCCCCAACAGCATGCAATAAAAAAGGTAAGGAGAAGCCGGAGATCACGTCGGCGACGAGTAGACCACTGGAGATCAGCGGGTAAGCGCGCTTAATTTCCCGAATATTGAATAGTTGATTGGCGGCAACCTGAGAGTTGAGGTCGTTGAGGACTTCTACAGCATCCATCCACAACCGCAACAGAAAGATGGTAGCCAAAGCGATCAAACCGTCTAGATAGTCAACCGACAAGCCTAGACGAAATACCAACAGGGGAAAGCCTGTGAAGAAAGCGATCCCCACCAGCACCCTTCGCATTGGCAAAATTTCAGAAAGCCAAGAGTACACAACTCCTACTCCTGAAACCATAACAGCACTGGCGATGTAAATCACCGGTAACCACTTGGCACCATATTTGTCTAAGAACAGCGCCACGGCACTGTACTCAAACCAAAGTAGCCCAACAGAGGTCGCTGTGTAGAACACGAACATTAGCAATGTTCGCTCCCCTTCCTCTGGGCGAAGATTTACCCACTGTAGGATTTTCCGTACCCAATCACCCTGAACGCGATCGCGAGTTTGCAATTTCATTTTGTGTTTAGTCCTTAGTCCTTGTCATTAGTCTTTAGTCCTGATTCGGCTGACCAATGACCAATGACTAATGACTAATGGCTCTAAACCTCATTTCTTGGGAGAAAGCAGCATCATCATGTTGCGACCTTCTCGCTTTGGCGCTTGCTGCACTTCTGCGACCTCCTGCAAATCTATCGCCATACGCTTGAGCAAGTCCTCGGCTAGGTCACTATGTTGAATTTCGCGACCTCGGAAGGTAATTGTGGCTTTGACCTTATCTCCATCCTTGAGAAAGCGCACGGCTTGGTTGACGCGCACTTGGTAGTCATGGTCCTCAATTTTGTAGCGCATCTTCACTTCTTTGACATCAGCCGTGTGCTGCTTCTTCCTCGCTTCGCGCGCTCTCTTCTCTTGTTCAAACTTGTACTTGCCGTAGTCCATGATGCGACACACCGGCGGATCTGCCTTGTCACTAACCAAGACGAGATCCAGCTCTTTTTCCTCGGCGATGCGCAAAGCTTCTTGAGGCGAGAGTATCCCCAGTTGTGTCCCATCAATGTCGATCGCTCGAATTTTAGGAAACCGGATTCTTTCGTTAATTTGGGGTAGATCGCGTTGGCGTTTTCTATCACTCACAGGCGTTTGATTAATTTGTAAAATTCAGGGGGTTGATAATGAGTCGGCACAGTTTACACTTGCCATTCTACTGAGTCTTCTCAAGTTTCTGCCTGGGTTGTTAATGTATCTTCCCAAATAGCTGGGGACTAGGGAACTTCAAAGCCTGTAATACCGTCGTTTGGGTGAAACTCAGGTCAGGGAACTAATAAAATATATAAATGAGGATTTGTAAACGTTTCTGAAGTTGAGGCTTTTTGTGACAACGTCTGTGCACTGGCAGCAACGAGTCGGTAGTCAACGAGATTGGGTTTGGCGAGGCTGGCAGACCCGCTATACCTATTTTCGCGCCCCGCAAGCCGAGCAAGAGCCAACAACACCGATCATGCTGCTGCATGGGTTTGCAGCCTCTATTGGGCATTGGCGTCACAATCTGGAAGTGTTAGGTCAGCGTCATACCGTTTATGCGCTCGACATGTTAGGGTTTGGGGCGTCGCGCAAGGCATCGGCTAACTACAAGATTGACCTTTGGGTAGATCAAGTTTATGAATTTTGGCGAACATTTATCCGGCAGCCTGTGGTGTTAGTAGGTAACTCAATTGGCTCACTGGTTTGTTTGGCAGCCGCTGCTGCTCATCCCGAAATGGTCAAAGGTATTGCCATGATTAATTTGCCAGATTTTTCGCTAGAAGAGGAGATGATTCCGGGTTGGCTACGACCCGTCGTATCAACACTTAAGAGTATTGTGGCATCCCCAGTAGTTCTGAAAAGCCTTTTTTATGTGGCACGACGTCCACCGATCGCTCGTAAATGGGCGGGACGCGCCTACGCTAACCCAGCAGCTATCACGGCTGAGTTGATGGAGATTTTTACGGGGCCTGCTCAAGATCGGGGCGCTGCTGCTACGTTTAGCGCCCTATTTAAGGCGATGACCTCTGCCGAATTCGGTCCTCGCGTCAAAACCCTTTTGCCAACATTAGACATTCCTATGCTTTTGATGTGGGGGCGTAATGACCGGATGATCCCCCCTTATTTGGCACGTCAGTTTGCTGCGCTCAACCCAAATTTAGAGTTAGTTGAGATAGACGATGCTGGTCACTGTCCCCACGATGAATGCCCTGAACGGGTGAATGAGGTTCTGTTAGACTGGCTTGCGACTAAGTGTACAAATAAGCAAGACTCTAAAGCTTCTTCCTTATTTACGGCGACCTAATAAGTAGTGGATAGCCTGTTTCGAGACCTCCTCACAACATCGGTTTAATAAACCTTTGTATGAGTTAATCGGGGCACGATATTATCTGTGCCCCTATCCTGTCGTATATGCAACTGAGAACGGCGATAAATTCTCTTTCAGGTTTCGCTTACAAAAAGTAAGGATTTAGCCAACAGTGACTTGACTGCTATCCACGTCAGTTGCACCACTAACGCTACTAGCAATGCTAACTAGCTTGTCAAGAGTTCCTTGGTCACCCACTTCACCCTTTAAAACAACAGTGCCGCCAGTTTGGGCAACCCAGAGGCGCTCTTCGTCAGCCAGATCAGGGTCTTGGTCAAACGCTAAGGCAACTCGCTTGGCAAGACCGCTTTGGTCATATTCTCCGTTTAAACCTACTCGCTCTGGAGCGATCGTTTCAGCCGAGCCGGTGTCCGCAGGCGCTTCAGCTGTCTCAGTTGGGGCAGCGACAGTAGGGTTAACTTCTGCGTTTTCCGGTTTTTCTAGTCCAAATAGTCTTTTTAACCAACCCATAATCTAATTTCTTGTGCTCCAATAACGATTGATTGACTTAAACTATAGTCGGTAACTTGTGAAATGCACCGCATCTATCTAGAAAAATATCTTATGTTTTGCTGCTTACTCTTGGGTGCACCAAATTTCGTTCTCGCTCTTTTTACTTGAGCCACCTAATTAAGTAGGTCGGAATAAATTAAGACTATCTATGTTTACTTTTGTAAAACATTGCTAAACATAGGCTGAGTAACTCAGTAATGAAGTTACATTCCTTTACACAAAGGCATTTATTGGCGCGTACCTAATTAGTATAGGTAGCAGATAGGTAGCAGTTTTGTCGTCGCTCTAGACTGCGATAAGATTAAAAATTAACGCTAAGACAGATCTATACAGTTAGCGATACGTAGCGTGCGTGCCGCCATTGTTCTAACTCATGAAACATACCCTTTCGGTTCTGGTCGAAGATGAAGCCGGTGTCCTGACTCGAATTGCCGGTCTATTTGCCCGTCGGGGCTTTAATATCGAGAGTCTTGCTGTTGGACCAGCTGAACAGGTGGGTATCTCTCGGATTACTATGGTCGTCCCTGGAGATGAACACATTATTGAGCAGCTGACCAAGCAACTCTACAAGCTAATCAATGTATTGAAAGTACAGGACATCACCACAACGCCGTGTGTAGAGCGGGAGTTGATGCTGATTAAGGTCAATGCGACTAGCTCAACGCGATCAGAGATTATTGAATTAGCTCAGGTGTTTCGTGCGCGTGTGGTAGATATTGCTGAGGAATCCCTGACTTTAGAAGTAGTGGGAGACCCCGGTAAGCTGGTGGCGATCGTCCAAGTGCTGAGCAGGTTTGGGGTTCGCGAAATTGCTCGTACTGGCAAAATTGCTTTAATACGAGAGTCAGGTGTCAATACTGAATACCTCAAATCTCTAGAAGCCAAAGTTTAATTCTGGGAGAGTTCGGAGCTAAGAAAAGCCCACTCTCCTGTTTGATGGGTCAACAATTCTTAAAAGTTTTGTGCGACACAGTACCAATAGCTGCTGAAGAGTTAAGACAGAGAGTAACATAGAGCAGATTTCAAAGCGCTTCAGCTATGCTTTCACAAATTGTGCGCCCAATGGTTCACACCCAAGTCCGGCTACTAGCTAGCTGTGAGGCTACTCGTTCCACGTTAATCAAAACAGTGGCTCAGTGGCTGGGGTTTCTCGGTGTAAAGGCTCAGGTAACTCATCTCGAGGCTGGTGCGGATCACAAAATTCGCATTTCTCTGATAGTAGGTAAGCCGGAAGCCTGTGACGATCGCGACTGGCAACAGATTATCTGCAAACTCAACAAAAACGCATCGGACGTAAACGTCTCTAAGGTTACTCCCCCGATCACCCCCAAGCAAGAAAGTAAGCTACAGCGGTTGCTGGCTTATGTGATTCAAGTGGGAGATCCAGATAGACCCGTTAATTGGGAAGCACTCGCGCCTCAACTACAAGCCTTGGGTATGAATGAATCGATGCTCTTGGGAATCAAGTCAGCCCTAAAAATTCCTCAGTCCCTTGAGCAACTAGTTGAGGGGCTAGATCCTGATCTTGCCGCGATCGCACTCCCGCAAGCTGTCAGTATTGCTCTACTTGACCGACAACTCAACACCTATGAAGATGATGCATTGGCAGCACTATTGAAAGTCATGAAGTAAACCGCATTTCCTGAATTACAGCTGTTTATTCCGCCTCCTGATTGAGCAGTCGTATCGGCAGCTCAATCCAAAATTCTGTTCCCTCTCCAGGCGTCGAAAAACACTTCAGTTGGCCACCGTGTCTCTCAACAACAATCTGGTAACTGATCGACAATCCCAAACCAGTGCCTTTGCCTACAGATTTGGTTGTAAAAAATGGATCAAATATCTGTTGCTGCATCTGAAGCGGTATCCCAGCTCCATTATCCGCAATACGGATGACTACCATATTGTCATCACCTACTTCGGTGGTAATCCGAATCCGAGGGGTGGCAGGTTGCACTTTAGAAAAGTGATCAGCACCTTCACCCTTCAACGGTTCACCCTTCAACTCATCAAAGCCTTCAATCCTCAGCTCTTCCAGAGCATCGATCGCATTACTGAGGATATTCATAAATACTTGATTCACTTGCCCAGCGTAGCACTCCACCAACGGTAGGTCGCCATACTCTCGCATCACCTCAATTTTGTGATATTTTGCTTTAGTTTTAAGTCGATGCTGCAACAGAAGTAGGGTGTTATCAAGACCTTGGTGTAAATCAACGGGTTCCCTAGCCGTTTTATCTAAACGAGAGAAATTCTTCAAGGACAAGACTATCTGACGAATGCGCTCCGCTCCTATCTGCATTGATTCCATCACTTTGGGCAAGTCTTGGCTTAGGAAACCCAGGTCAATTTTCTCCACCTCGGTTTGAATCGCGGATTCTGGATTTGGATAGTGCTGCTGATAAAGTTTAACGAGGTCTAAAAGGTCTTGAGTATATTGAGTTGCGTGGGGGATATTACCGTAGATAAATGAAACGGGATTGTTAATTTCATGGGCAATACCGGCTACCAGCAGCCCCAAACTCGACATTTTTTCTGTCTGAATCAGTTGGGTTTGAGTTTCTTGCAGTTCTTGTAAAGCTTGTTCCAGCTCTTCTGCTTTTTCTCTCAATTGTCCTTCCGATTGTTTCAGAGCTGCTTCTGCTAGTTTCCTTTGTGTGATATCACGGGAGTTGACAACAATGCGAACTCCTGGTGCATCCATTAGGAGATTGCTGTGAGTTGACTCGATATAACGCCACGAGCCATCTTTATGCCGCAACCGGAACTCAGTAGACAAAGCGGTTGTTGGATTTTTGAGAACACGCTGAAAGTCCTTTTGTATCAAATCAACATCTTCAGGATGCACAAATTCAAAGATACTTTTACGTATCAACTCTCCTGGTCTGTATTCCAAAATCTTGCGAACGGCAGGACTTATGTATCGAATCGTTCCATCAGCTTCCAAAATTGTAATTAGGTTGGAGCTGTTGTGAATTAGCGATCGCCATTTTGCTTCATTTTGCGCCCAAACGACCGCTTCTCGTTTGCGTTCTTCCTCAATGCTAATAGCCGCAGCAATAATCCCCATCAACCTCTTGTCAGCTTGACTAGGAACAAAATGGTTCTGGTACACTACGCACAGCGACCCAATATACTCACCTGCACATCTAACTGACTGCCCTACATAGGTTTCCAAATGATAGGGAACAATATAAGGATCGCTCTGGGCATAGGAAGTATTTTGCAAATCGTAAAGCACTAAGACTTGGTCACTGTTATGCCCAATGACATCATTGCAAATGTAATTTTTCGGTTCACCAACACAACTGAAGTCCGGCGGCGTATGCCACTGACCCGCCGACCAAATCAAGCCTTGATTGAGTCGATTGTAGAGCGCCCAAGCTCCCCCCAACAATTCTCCAGCTAGTGCCGTAAGACGGCTAATGTTTTCATCTGGATCTGCGCCAAGGCTCAAAAAGCACTCATGGATTTTTGAGAGTATTTCTCCTGCTTTAAGGTTGGTAATGTCACTCAACATACAGATGACTTGCTCTACACAACCATCAGGGCTTAACTGCGTCTCAGTATTAACAGACAGCCAAACGCGATCGCCTATTTCTGGTCGATAAACTCCCAACACCAAGTTTCGTAGTGATAGGCGGGCCGAAAGCAGCAGCAACACATGCTTGGCTCGTACTGGTGCAGACTGGAGTTTTAGCTGAAAAGGTGTCCCGTCTTCTTGGAGTACATGCCAATCTGGGTCAATCGGTGTTTGTCCTTGCAACTGGCTTTCGGTTAGTCCCAATAAGTTCAGTGCTGCCTGATTCACCGAACGGATTTCACCCTGCGCTCCCAGGATCAAAACGCCCAATGGTAATTTTTGGAAGAGTGCTTCCGGGAGGGAGTCACCCTGACCCGCTAACGCGGTGCTTTGCTGATCTAGGTGTAAATGTAACATTGCTTCCAGCCAGGCAGTAGGTGAATACCGAGAGTCTTTTGTTTATTGACTCTTGTGTAACTTGCTTGAATGTGTGGTCAGATACACCCTGGGAAGGAACTTTCTTGCAACTCTTTCTTTAGACTTACAAACTATTAGTTTATCCGGAAAGAAATTTCCTAATGTTCAAATGAGAGATAACGATGAAAGTAAAAATACCACCCAGGAAGAACCTGGGGTGGTGAATTACTTTTGCATCCGCTGCACTAGATTAAAAACTTTTCTTCCAAATGATAGATGTATATCCCTGAACCAAGCATCTATCTAATCCAAATGATAGATGTATATCCCTGAACCAAGCATCTATCTAATCAAAGTAATATAGTCTATTCCTGAATTTTTCTCAATTACTTCTATTGTAATCAGTTGCTTGTATTCTAGAACTTTTTAAATTTATCGGTATGTTAGGTTAAAAATTCAATTGACTTGGAAAAGTTTTGATAAGTTTATAAATCAAAACATTTCTTTACATAACTAAAAAGAGTAGACGTCTTTTATTGGCTAAAAAAATAATTACTCAAATAAATTTTTAACATTTTATCTTAATTAGAAATAACTACTCAAAAATTATATCAGTGCGATTTATCAAAACAATCAGAACATCTTATAGAATCGCCGTAAAACTCACGCGCTTTAGCCGTAGGTTGTCAATAAAAAAGGGCAAGATTACTTGAGATAGATGAGTAAGTTCAGTCCAGGGATGGTACGGGAAAGAGTCCACAGCAGCAGGGCGATGTAGAGAATGCCAAGACTCCACTGATACCAAACCAGAGTGCTGATGATGCCGGGGAGGTGTTCGTCTCGCAGGCGAATGTCGTTGAAGCCAATCTTGAGTAAGTTGTTGAGGCTGAAATCGTAATAGTTGAGCCAATTCCAGCGGCGGTTCCAGAGGATAGGCATATAGCGATCGCGAAAAACATCAAACCGAGGCATCACTGGCAAGCGTCCAATTAGCAATCGCAGCTGACGCAGGCTCCCGTCTTCTACGAAGTAACTAACATCCATCAAGTCGTGATAGCGACCTTGCTGGTACAGTTGCCACAGCAACAGCATTGGCACTGGCAAGATTACACCCCCTAAACACGCCAGTGTTAACCAGGGTTGAGCACTGGTGCGAAAGATTGCCGTAACACCAGCAAATGTCAGGACACCATAACTTCCGAGTATCCAAGGCGTTTCAAAAGAAGTTGGGATGATAGGTTCGGGATAGCGGCGGCGGAAACGATCAACAAGCCAAAAGAGTAAACCGAAATAGGCCATAGCCACCAACCCAACACCAAAGACTAACCAAAAACTGGTGCCATACCGACTTAGCAGCAATAGCAAGCTCAATCCTAGCCAGTACAATCCCTCCAATATCCAGCTAAGAGGAGAGGGAGTGTTTTTTGGAGCAGGGGAGGCAGGAGAAGATTTTTCTGGTGAGATAGTGCTAAAAACCTCTCCTCCTGCACTTGGAACTGTACTTTGCATTTTTTTGACTTTGCCTCTTCCCATAAGGCGACTACCCAATTGCTGCCGTCGTAGTCGTTGGGTCGTATACTCTAGCTGATTAGCATCGGAAATTTGTTGCAGGAAGCGGAAATTCCGTACTAAATTGCGTAGAACGTCCTCATTGCCTGTTAGCACTGATACACAGAGAACACGACCAATCTTACCTGCATCTCCAAGGATTTTTGCCTGATCGGAGTCAAAGGTCAAACCAGCAACATCTATGTAGGCATCAGACACAAACTTGGCGTTGCTAAAATCTACCTGTTCAAGAAGACTGACATCACGCATATTCACCAGTTGGTTAAACTGAGTTTCTCGAAAGGTAACCGCTTTTTCGAAGGTTGCCTCTGTTAGGAGGAGAGGTTGAGTAAACTGACTTTTGCTAAATAACGCGCGATCGTGCCAATCCGATTGGGTAAAATCAGCTAACCCTTGGACGTGCGTTAGCGAAGCGGAAGCGTTAGGTTCAGCCCTGCCAAAGGCAGTTCCCGTCAAGTTTGCCAGTTGTGCAAACTGAGCTTGACTAAAAATGGCATCAGCTTCAAAGGTACTGCTCTGGAACTTAGCAACGCCTCGGAATTGCACTCTTGCAAATCCTGCTTTGGCAAAGAAAAAACTGCCGCCAAAGTTCACATCGCGACTAAAGATAGCATCAGTAAAGTCTGCTCGACGAGTCCAGCGTGTTTCTGACCAATCAGCTTCCTGAGTAAAAATGGCACCATTGGCTTCTACCCGATGCAGAAAGAAGGTATTGGCGAAATTGACTGTTCCGGTAAATCGTGTTTGCACCAGCTTGAGTGGGCCACGCAAGACAGTGACTGAGGGAACTGGCGTAGGTTCGGATAATCGGCGGGAGTCACGCAGCAGTTGTTGTTGTTCTTGAGGTGTTAATAAAGGAGATAAGGCTTCTCCGTATAAAGGCGATCGCAAACCCAGCTTATTACTAATCAACTCTCCTTGGATTACAGAGTTACTGAAGTCTAAGCCTAATGCTGTTGTTGACCGATTCAGTTGAGTTTGCAACAACTGATAGAACTGGTCACGAAACTCAGCATTTTCAGGACGCAAATTAATAATCAGCTGACTCAGATCAATGGTGCGGACACCATCGCTTTGAATGGGGGACTTCAGGCGTTCTTGTAGCAGTTCGAAGGTAAGAGGCGATCGTTCTGGTGGGGGTGCTGCTATTGCAGATGCTGGTGTCAATAGGAAAAATAGTGTCCAGATACTAAACAACAACAAGGTGACTATTCTCATATCTTGCATTTAGCACTATGTTGTTTGTGTATCTAACCCACAGTATGCACCAGCCCAGCAAGTTTTTAATCTGCTGGCATCTTTAAGGTACTGCCGGGTGCGAGGCTTAAAGCGAGCCGATGCGGTGAATTAGATACGCCGATTAAAGTTTCTTCCTAAACCAACCACCTCGCTTGAATTTAAACATTATGTACCACTGCACGGCGGCAAACCTTCAGAACCTACAAACACTGACCCAGGCTATCAATCAAGCGGCGGATTTTGACACTGCCCTCGCTGTCACCCTCAGCCAAGTTTGTGAATTCACCGACTGGGACTATGGCGAAGCCTGGATTTCTGACAGGGACGACACAATTCTAAAACTTCACTCAGCTTGGTGTGTTCACACCTATAGGGAAAGCGCTTGTGTACTAGCCTTGGAACAATTCCGGAACTGTAGCGAAGGTTTTATCTTGCACCCAAGCGAGGGACTGCCAGGACGAGTTTGGTCATCGCAGCAACCGGAATGGATGTCGGATGCCTCAGCTGAGTCAGAAACTTATTTTTTACGCAATCAAATCGCCAAAGCTTTCGCTGTCAAAGCTGGGTTAGGTGTGCCGATTCTGGTTAATTCTCAGATGCGGGCGGTTTTCTGTTTTTTCATGTTAGAAGCTCGTGCTGAAGACAAGCAACTGGTTGAATTTACGCTAGCCGCGATAACGCAACTAAGACAGGTGTTGGCGAACTTGTTGACCGAAAGTGACGAACGTAAGCAGGGTGCAGGCTCCGCGTAGAGACAATAGTTCAAGATTCCAAAAGTTATTTGCACGGATGTTAATCGATGAGCAGAGCAATTTTGCCAGTGATTGAGCCAGTTTCTAAAGCTTTGTGAGCAGCCGCTGCGTCTTTTAAAGCAAAAGTTTGGCTGAGGTGGATTTTCAACTTGCCTTCATCTATCCAAGTGGCACACTGCTTGAGAATATTAGCTTGATGTTGCTGGGCGGCAACAAGTCCCTTGAACTGTGGAGTAAGCATGAGTTCAAGGCTAATGCGGAGGTTACGCGATCGCGCCGTCTTCAAATTTCCCTGAGCCGGGTCAGGTTCAAGAATCGTCACCAAATCGCCATATACCCGCACGGCTGGGACAGTATCATAAAATGTCTTTCCCCCTACCGTGTCAAAAGCAAGGTCTACTCCCTCACCCCCAGTCCAATCTAGAGCAGCTTGCACAAAGTCAGTTTGTTTGTAAAGGAGCGGGTGGTCAGCACCAAAGTGTCGGACTAATCTCGCTTTGTCCTGAGAACCGATAGTCGTACAGACTTCTGCACCTTCAAGTTTTGCTAACTGGATGGCAACATGACCTACGCCACCAGCACCCGCATGAATCAGCACTCGTTGCCCTGCTTCTAAGCGTCCTCTATCGTAAAGTGCTTCCCAAGCGGTGATGAGCACTAATGGGGCAGCAGCAGCTTCAGCGAAAGAAAGGGACGTAGGTTTGTGAGCAACTAATCGCTCATCAACGACTGTTAGCTGAGCATAGTTTCCAGTGTGAGACTCGCCTAGTCCTCCAGCGCAGAAATAGACTTCATCCCCAACCCGAAATCCCCGGACGCCAGAACCGACAGCTTCCACGACACCAGCCCCGTCACAGCCTAAGATAGCTGGCATCTGGTCTGGGTAAAAGGTTCCCCTCTGCCGCAGTTTGGTATCAATTGGGTTAATACCTGCTGCCTGGAGTCGCACCAGGATTTCTGTATCTTTTTGTATTTGGGGTTCTGGTATTTCCTGTAGTTGCAGCACATCTGGTTCACCAGAGGCTGTCATTAAGACGGCTTTCATAACGTTTTGTACCTGAGAGAAGCGATCGCTCTAGTAGGCTGATTTTAAGTCATCATCCTCGTCTATGATCGGAGCAGTTCTCTGATGCTCAGATATGTCCAGATCATTAAGTGTGCATCCTCGATACATCGAACAGGTCAAGTTGACCTGGAAGCATAAGAGCAATGGACGTGAGCAATTTGTAGCCAAAGAATTAGGGCTATCTCTGCCCGTGGTTCATCTCTTCCTGAAAGGCCAACTGATTAATGGTCTAAATTTTTTAGAGATTTGTCAGACATTGGGACTGAACTGGCGAGAAATGGCTGGCTTAGATCTGCCAGAGAGTCCAGCTTCCTCTTCGCCTGTAGAGAAAGATTCAGGCAATACCATTAGCAATCCCAATTCAGTTGAGGCAGTTAGTATTGTTGACGAGGCGATCAAGGATCTGGTTAGCGTTCTGTGTGAAATGCTATGTCGCCTCACCCGCAAAGCAGGGGATTTGCTAAGTGCAGATCGCACCAGCATTTTTTTACTTGATCGACAACGAAACAAACTCGGTTCGATTAATGCTGAGGATGGTGAGGGTGGCTCTCTAGTGATTGAAATTCCTGTAGACAGAGGAATTGCTAGTCTCGCCGCTACGTCCGCAGACGTGATCAATATTCCTTTTGATGTCTATGATGATCCACGCTCTGAAGAGGCAAAGAAAACAGATTATAAAACGGGATACCGCACTTACACAATTTTGGCTTGGCCTCTGTTAAATAAGCAACAAGATTTAGTTGCCGTTGTGCAATTTATCAACAAGCTCAAGCCGAATCAAGACCCTGAATACGACTTATGTGTGAGAATCGATACTAATGGGTTTACCCAAGAGGATGAAGAACAATTTGCTACATTTGCTCCTTCGATTCAACAAATTCTAGAACGATGCCAGTTTTGTTACCAACTAACCCAGAGACTTAAAGAAAAGGTAAAACTCAATCAAGCTGATGTCGCCCTCCACAATACCCAGCTGATTACAGAACTCAGGAAACAGGAGCAACAGCTACGGAAGATTATCACCAGAATGTAGGCTAGAGGATTTGCCTCTTCTGTAGGAAAAAAAGCGATCGCTTAGAGCACTTTTTTAAGACTCACATATCATATAGCAATTTCAAAATTCTCTTAGCAACGCCACCAGTATTTCAGAAAAAACCGTGGGACGCCAAGGTTCCACGGTGCGCTTGGTATGAGGAGCCTTAGCTCAATTTCATCGTAGAGGCAGCTGACCCTTAGAAAGACGTTGGTAACAATTTTTGTAACCAGATTGCTTTCACTAGGAATTAATCAGACATGCTGAGTATTCACAAATTATTCACACTTAGTCATTATGCTTAAGAAACCTAAAAAACACCACCGCCCTTTCAGTGACTTGATGGGGCAATTTTTTTTGCACTATCTCCAGTGGGTATAACAATTTTCATTTGGGTTTGATACAGGTTTTTTAATCATAGGGAGTATAAAGGGTATTAGCGAAGCAGACGCTAACCTTTTTCATTCTTTTTGGTCAACGCCACCCGCCCAGGAATCTCCATCTTCGGTACTTTTGCGGCGAGGAATGGGCGGTCGGGGATAGTGGTTAGTTGTTAATGGTTAGTAGGACGAAAGCCAAGTCATCGTCGTGGAAAACCTTCACGTCAAGGGTTTGATACGGAACCGAAAGCTGTCAAAAGCAATATCCGATGTTGGTTGGGGGATGTTTGTTAACTTCCTTGCCTACAAACTAGAACGCAAGCAAGGCAGGCTTGTAGAGATTGGCAGATTTTTCCCAAGCTCTAAAAAGTGTTCATGCTGTGGTCATGTCATGGATGAACTACCACTAGATATCAGAGAGTGGGATTGCCCGTCTTGTGGCACTCATCATGACCGCGATGGTAACGCCTCATTAAACATCAGAGCTGAAGGCATTCGGATAATGGTTATGGACGCAGGGAAAGAGAGTCCCTGCTAGTAGAGCCTGTGTAAGACCGGATAACCGCAAGGTGAAAGGGCAACGGGCTATGATACTAGAAGCCCACACCGCTCTTACGAGTCGGTGTGGGTAGTTCACGAATAGAAAACTATAATCCTACTAACTACTATCCACTGTCCTACTAACTCAACCCCGCCTTAAGACGGCTAGGTTGTCAAGACTTATACCCTCCACCATTGGCTCCCGTAAGTAAGAATTCGTCCTGATCTTCCCCTTTTGTAGGAGGAACTGGGGGAGGTAAGGGGAGTTGGGGAATATCTGTATAAATCTTGTCTGTTGAAGAGTGACGGGCAAAAGCACTACGAGGTAATACCCGCAACACTTCCTCAACTGTTGTTACACCCGTTGTCACCTTCTCTCTTGCTGCCGCCCCAAACGAGATAAACTTGATGTCTCTGAGATAGCGATGCAACTGAGTCATCGTGCCTTCATAGATAATTTCCCGCACTCGGTCATCAATATCGAGCAACTCCACGATCGCTTCCCGTCCCAAGTAACCTGAATTGAAACACTTGTCACAGCCGCGTCCCCGCCGCCACTGCCACTTACCGGAAAGAGATGGAGGAGGAAGTGGCTTGCCTGCCAAGCCTAGTACCTGTAAATCCCTTTGTGTCGGTGTGTAAGGCTCTGCACAGTGAGGACATACCCGACGCACCAAACGCTGTGCAACAATTCCCAGCAGTGCGTCACTAATTAACGCTGGGTCAGGACCAATATCTTTGATTCGGGGAATTGCACCAACGGCATCATTGGTGTGTAGAGTGGTAAAGACCAAATGCCCTGTCAGCGCAGCTCGAACGGCTGTCTCAGCTGTTTCACTATCCCGGATTTCCCCAACCATTATAATGTCAGGGTCTTGGCGCAAAATCGATCGCAAACCAGCGGCAAAACTCATCCCTGCACGCTCATTCACCTGAGTTTGCGTAATACCAGATAGCACGTACTCTACGGGGTCTTCTACTGTCACAACATTGACATGTTCTGTGGCAACAAATTGTAGACTTGTGTAGAGTGTACTGGTTTTCCCGGAACCGGTCGGACCCGTCAGGATAATCATTCCTTGAGGCTGCTGCAACCAGCTTTTGTAGGTGTCGAGTGATTTCTGAGAGAATCCTAAGTTTTCAATCCGGGAAAAGGGATTTTTTCTGGGCAGTAAACGAATCACTGCTTTTTCTCCACCCACGCAGGGGAGAGTACTCACCCGCATATCCATGCCCAACTCACCCGCTTCACCACTGGCATACTTCTCGCCAATCCGCCCATCTTGGGGACACCGACTTTCAGCGATGTCCATGTCAGACATGACCTTAAGGGCAACAATGACTTTGCGGCTGAGGTCTAAAGGCATCCGGGTAATGTCGCGCAACACACCATCAATGCGATAACGGACTCGCAAGCCTTCTGGTGTCGGTTCCATGTGAATGTCACTGGCACGGTTGCGTAATGCCCCGGAGATTATGGTTCTAAGGCGACCAATCTGGTCAACGGCTTTCGCTAGGTAGAGTTCTGTGGTTTCTGATATGTCTTCTTTTTCCTGCTCACCCGTGAGGGGGTTCATCAACGGGACAGAACTGAGGCGGTTAAGGTCGAGGTTTTGAGCGTGAAACCAGATGCGATAGCTTTTAGCCGTAATCGCAATAATTTTAATCTCAGTGAGGGTGCGATCGCCCAGATCCCGAATCACCTCCGAAGATACCGTTACTGGGCTTCCCAAGTAGTAGCAGCCGCGCCAAAGCAGGAGAGGAATCACCGGCGGCAAGGTATTGCGATCAAGAAAGTGCCGAAAGAATCGGTGATGGACTTCCGGATCAAGGCGTTCCCGGTTGACAGTCCCTTGGGCGTCTACCAAAAGGCTCAGTGCTTCTTCGCAGCTAATTTCACGATTCTTAAGCTGCTGCCAAGCAGAGGATACTGATGAAGAAATTTCCATAGCATTTGATGGGCTAGAGCGTTAGGACTATCAATTGAGCTGTGAGGTAGCACTATTGAAATTGTGAGTCGGCAATTTTCTCTAACGATAGAGTTATTTACCTGTCACTCCGCTATGTTAGACAAAATCGGCACAACTGCCTAGAAAACAACTAGATTGTTAATTTTCAAATGTACTAGAAGGTTAGGCGATCACTCTCCAATTTCCACAGCTGTGAATGTTATTTAGGCGATCACTCTCCACTTCCCCCAGCTGTGAATATTAGATGAGCACTATCAATTTTCCTAGAATGGATAACTGTAACAGTCAATTGTGAGTATGTAGCTCTAGGAGCGATCACTCTTGGTTTGATTTATGCAAGAAGTCCAATGAAATTTCATGAATCGTCCTGAACTCGACATCTTCTTCAGTAGGTTGTATTAGCTCCCACTCCAGTTATACCTACACTTATGAAATTTGCTACTGTTGCAAAAGCGCCAAAGAAAGCTGAGACAATCGTAGGATTTTTCTTTCTAATGTGTTTATTAAATGGATGTGTTTCTGCCGATACTCAGGCAGGACAAACCTCACAATGTAACAAAGCTCAGGAAGCGGTAAATCAAGCTGAGAAAGAATTCAACGCTTCCCTTCAGGAGTTTGCCAACAAGCCTAAAGATGGAAACACATCTAAAAGTGTCGCCACAAAGACTCCAAACCTCGGAACCTTGCAAGAGAATGCATTTAATGTATGTTACCGAGTTAAGTAATTCAGGTACGCTAGCTCAAATTTTTTGCCACCTCCCTAACTCTTCTCTATTTGCTACTCAATGAAAACCTTTTGTATTTTCTGCAAAAGTTACAAAACTCAACAATAATCTCTAAATTAAATGAGATAGGTGCGTTAGAGCTGTCTAGTGGAGGAGCGTAATAGAACTTCCCGAACCTGCGGAGTGATTTTCTGCCAGTCGAAGTGTATGGAGGCATACTCATAACAGGCTTCTCTGGAAGGCATTGGTATTTCTCCCCGGAGCACCTGTTCTAATCGCTGTGCGATCGCGGTTGCCTCGGCACAAGAGGTAATAAAATCGGGTGAGAAAGCCGTTAAGACTTCTGGCATACCACCGACAGGAGTACATAGGGCGGGAGTTCCGCAGGCTAAGGATTCTACCAATGCCAATCCAAACCCTTCTAAAGACTGGCTAGGCATCACGCTCAGGTCAGCGGCTTGGTAAGCTACAGGTAACAGGTCATCCGGTAAAAAACCGAGAAATCTCACATAGTCGTTCAGCCCCAATTCTCTAGCCTGTTCTTCCAATGAAGCCTGTAAGGGTCCTTTCCCTGCGATCGCTAACCAGACATCAGGAATTCGGCGTTTAATGGTAGCTAAGGCAGTCAATAATTTATCAAGACCTACCCGATGAACTAAGCGGCGAGGGGTGAATAGAATCGCTCGATCTTGGGGCCAGTTAAGCTGTGAACGAGCTTGTTGACGCGATAAGTTTGGCTGAAAACGGGTTAGGTCAACTCCACCAGGAATAATATGAATTTTGCTCCAAGGAACTTGATAGTTTTGATGCAGAATCTCACCAAAGGATTTGCTAAGAACTATGAAGCGATCGCATCGATTGTAAACTCGTTGTTCAATCCAGGCTCTCAAAAAAACACCCAGTTCACCTACCCCTTCCTGCTTGCATTCTAATGCCCAGGGACCGTGAAACGAGAAGGTGAGCGGCACTGTCCTTGGCAAACTCTTCAATAGAGGAAAGCTGTATAGAGCAAAATGCAGGTTAATGGCATCTGGTTTGGCAGCCTGTCGGCTCAAAAAATTGCGGCGAACAGACCACAATCGTTTCCCTAGAGGGCTATCTGGCTCAGCCAGATTAGTCAGTTTTATGGAAGAGGTTGCTTGAGTTTCCGGTAGGCCAACTCCACACAATTCAACTCGATCTTGACCTACAGCTAGCTGGTGAGTGAGTTCATAAACGTATCGGTCTAACCCACCAGGTGTCTTGGGGAACCACCCCAGCCCAATGCAGAGAATGTATGCTGATTTTGTAGTCAGATGGTTTATGTAATTTTCCACTTTGTTGTTTCTGCGTATCCAGAGTATACAACAGGCTTAATTGAATCAGGAACTAGCTTCTGAAGAACTTAGTTGATCAGTCCCTGCTCGTGAAGCCATAAAATCGCAAGAAGACAAACTCCTAACTTACAATCCCTATTAAAAGGAACTGCTAAGCAAGAAGAACATGAAAAACAAATTATTGATGTTGGTCAACAAGCTATTACAACATAAACAAACTCTTATCGACAGAATCAAAAACCAACGGAGGAGTTTGATTCACACGCAGCCTTCTCGTCAGCATCGTTTAGTTAGGTTGCTGGTCTACCTAAGTGTAGGAATGATTGCTTCTACTGTAATGGCACTCTATTTTGCACCCACTGGTTTACCGCAAACCGCTTATAGAACATCTTGGTTGGGCAACACGTTCGGCGGTGGCAACAAGTGGGTGCAAATTCAAATGAGTGCTCTGTATGTAGCACCAGATGGAACAGCCTACACCAATAGCGCATGGGATGAAGCCGCCAGAGAGGTGGGAATATACAAAAACGGAGATGTGATTGGTAGTGCTGATGACTTGCATGGATGGGGTCGAGGTGGAGGGCAAGCTATCACGGCAAATAGTAAGTACATTTATGTCGGCATGCGACAGGAGAAAGAGGGGAAAGCCGATGAGGATTATCCACCATCTGGGACAACCTGGTATTGTGTGAGACGCTATGACTTGTCTGGACAACCTGCCCCCTTTCGCGGAGGACGTGGCTGGGATAAAAGTATGGTGATTGTTAGCAAGTCAGCTCCAGTTACCGGATTGGCTAATGTAGGGAACCAATTGTATGTAAGCGATCCTGGTGCCAATCGTATTCGTGTCTACAACAGTGAGACGATGACCCAGATCCGCACTTGGGTTGTTCCTCGTCCGGGACCGATTGCTGTTGATCGTCAAGGGAATCTATGGATTATTCAGACTAAAGATGCCAGCAATGCTTCTAAAATCTTGCATTATTCACAGACAGGAAGGCAATTGCCAAAACAGATTACAGGTGTCGGGGAACCGACGGCGATCGCCATAGATAATCAAGGCAGACTGTTGGTGGCAGACAATGGACCGCAACAGCAGATACTGATTTACGACCTCAAGCAGGCTCCGGTACAAGTTGCTACTTTGGGTTCAAAGGGTGGGATCACTTCCGGTATACCGGGAGAAGTTACTCCTGAGAAACTTGGAGGTATAACTGGAGTCGGCACGGATGCAGCAGGAAACATCTACATCAGCCAGGATGGCTCTAATCGGTCAGGAGCACTTTTGAGCAGCTATTCGCCTAACAGAAGACTACTGTGGCAGTTAATGGGTCTGCAATTCCTAGACACGGCAGATGCTGATCCTGGCACGAACGGGCTGGATGTCTTCACTAAAGACGAACATTTCGTCATGGATTACCGCAAAAGTAACGGCAAGGAATGGCGCTACAAAGCACATACCTTAGATAGGTTCCGCTACCCCGACGATGGGCGACTACATACTACACCGACAGCGCCATTTGTCCGTCGTATACAAGGAAAACGCTTTCTGTTTCTCTCATCGGAAATGCTGGCAGAACGTCTTTTGATCTACCGTTTTGATGGAGAGATTGCTGTTCCCTGTGGCATGTTCACCAGGGGTCATACGGATTGGCCAGCTAATCAACCAGCGAGAGGAAGTTGGCTATGGCGCGATCAGAATGGGAATGGTTCGATTCAACGCAATGAATATGAAATTCTTAACTCTAAAAACGACGATGTCCTCTGGGGTTGGGAGGTTGATAGTAAAGGGGACATTTGGCAAGCCTCTGAATCCGGCGTCATACGACATTATCGCTTTCAAGGATTGGATAGTTATGGCAGTCCGATTTATGGCGCTGCGGCTTCGGAAGTAATACCAAAGCCAGCTCTTTTTAATACATTGGAAAGAATTAAGTATTTCCCTGAAACCGATGTTATGTATCTTGCCGGCTATACGGTCGAACGCCCTAATCTCGATGGAGATTGGGGGTTAGTTGGGACAGAAATCGTGCGCTATGACAATTGGAGTACGTCCAAGAACGTGCGCTGGCGTTTGGCGCTTCCGTATGATCCAGCCGCTGAACCCAAAGTTCATATCAAGGCGATGGATGTAGCAGGGGAGAGAGTTTTTGCTGTTACTAGTAAAACGGGGGAAGCTAGAGCGATCGAAGTCTACGTGTACAATGCGGCGACAGGAGCTTTGGTATCGAAATTGTCTCCAGGTCCAGAGGTTAGTCGTGAAAGTGGTTGGGTAGATATCCCCTATGGATTACGAGCTTATCGGCGATCGAATGGTGAGTATCTAGTGTTTGTAGAGGAAAATTCGAAAGGCAAGGTGATCATGTATCGGCTTCCACCGACAAGCTAAGTCAATTAATAACCTCAACGTGAAATTCTCCGTTGTTGGCTGTGATTCCTGATCGCAAGCAATTTTTGTTTTGTTAGGTTCATCTACCAAGAGTGGTTTGATGCGCATACTACATATTCTCAACCACGTTCAAGAAATCGGTAATGGAATTGTCAATGTGACAGTAGATCTAGCCTGTCTGCAAGCTAAAGCCGGTCACAGGGTTGGTGTCGCTTCTGCTGGTGGAGAGTATGAGGAATTATTAGCGTGTTATGGGGCAAGGCACTTCAAACTAAATCAGGCAAGGAAACCGATAAATCTGCTCAAAGCCGCTTCGCGTTATCGTGCGATTGTACAAGAGTTTCAACCCGATATCGTTCATGCACATATGATGACGGGAGTAGTGCTAGCGCGTGCTTTGAGAGGGGCACTCGGATATGCTCTTGTCTCCACAGTACATAATGAATTTCAGCGAAGTGCGGTGCTTATGGGCTTGGCTGAGGGGGTGATTGCCGTTAGTAATGCAGTTGCTCAGTCTATGGCGCGGCGCGGTATTCCTCAGGAGAAGTTGCAAGTAATACCCAATGGTACGCTAGGTAGCCCTCGTACTCGCCAACTCAAAGAATACCTGCCAGTAGCATTACAGCGTCCTGCGATCGCTACTGTTGCTGGAATGTACAGGCGCAAGGGGATTGCTGAGTTAATCGATGCTTTCGCAAAAATTGCTTTGGATTTTCCCCAAGCGCATCTCTATATAGTAGGAAACGGGCCTGATCGGGCAATGTTTGAGGCACAGGCACAAAGCCTAGCTGGGAGCGATCGCATTCATTTTGAAGGCTTCCAACCTGAACCTCAACGCTATCTGGTGTCTACTGACATCTTTATACTGGCTTCGCACCGTGAACCCTTCGGTCTTGTTCTCTCAGAAGCCCGTGAAGCCGGTTGTGCGATTATTGCTAGCGATGTGGATGGTATTCCGGAAGCTTTGGATGGTGGACAGGCGGGCATACTAGTTCCGCCAGCGGATAGCCCTACTTTAGCAGCGACCTTGGCACAATTGCTCAGTGACCCTAACCTGTTGCACAGGTGGAAAGACCAAGCACAAAATAATCTAGAGTGGCTAGCCGCCGGACGTGTCAACGAGCAAACGTTAGCACTGTATCATCAGTTGACCACCAAGCAGGTGTCAACTTAACCGTTTTTGAATTGTCGTCACTGATTGTCGAAATCAAAAATCTGTATAAACTAATACCATTGGTTAAATGTTTGACACTTATCGCTGATTAGGTTTTAGGTGTTAGGTAGTAGGTGGTAGGAAGGAAGCTAAAACCTACTACCTTGACTATTTGTGTCATTTTTAAGACCGATTGGTATAAGAGCATCAGGCTCCATCCTTTATCCTTTTTGGTCAGTTCGTTGATGCTGGTGGTACTTATGTCCTGCTATGGCAATGCCTATGAAGCTCCAAAGAACTAGACCGGAGAATCCCAGCATCGCGCTGCCCCCAGGTAGCGTCATGAAAGAACTGATACCAATAGCACGAGCAGCAGCCATAAAAGGATCGAAGCGGAACTCAGAATATTGGAACAGGTTGTATAGAATCAGAAGCATTCCACCCAAGTAAGGAATACCTCCAAACCAACCTAATGTGAAAAATAACTCTAAAATACCACTGTCAATAACAATCGGTTCTAGTTGGCCGTTTTTGACAATGAATGCATTTCCTATTCCGTTTCCTAGACCATTAGTAAGCGCTCTGTGAAGACCATCTGCATAAATTTGCTTTCTAACGCTCGCACTGTCATCCTTCTCCAGATTAGAAAAAGTTTGAAGACGAGTGGTGATCGTGTTGCTAAATGGCTGTAGGGTCGTTAATGGGATGACACAGAGGGCTATTACCAAAATGCTAATGAACAGGCGCATTTGGAGGTGTGCCTTTAGTGAAGACAGCAGGGTCACAACTCCCAAAAACCAAGCTCCCCACAAAGTCCGTACCATTGATAGTAAGAAAGCTAGGTAGCCAGCTCCGGCAGCAGGAATAGTTAAAGCCCCTTTGCTATTGAATAGCAATAACAAACCTGCCATCATCATGACGGCAAAGGGACCGGGTGAACTCATCGTGCTCCATACACGGAGCTTAAAAGGTTCAGGGTCTCCAAAGCTTGTCAATTGTGTGCTTATCAGCCATAATCGATCCCACTGCGGTGCTACCAAGTATTGCACTACTCCGTAGACTCCTGTGACTAACACACCCCAGAGAAATACGCGCTGAATGTTCTGGCGATAGTCAGGATAATCCCGCCAGTTTACAAATAAGTGGAATCCGAACAGAATAGGGGTTAACCAGTCTAGAAGACCCCTACCTACAGCAATAGGTGAAGTCTGAATCAATCCAATGAGAAAACCATAAAGCACACCTAGAAATGCTAAGGCGAAGGGTAAACCTTCTTTGCGATGTAACAATAACCGAGGCAAGTGCTTCAAGAAGTTAGGCAAAGTCACCAGCGTTACTAGATACTGTGATACCAGTAGCAAACGCAGGGGTTCCCAGCCGCTACGATAATCAATTAAGCGACCAACCAACGGCGTTATAAACCACATCCACCAAGTGAAACCTAGATACAGGATGGGATACCGCCGATACAGGAACACACCTACAGCCCAAGAAGCCACGACAAGTACTGGACGCATGATGCCAGCACCTAGCAGAACTGATACGGCTGTCAAAACTACTAGTCCCAGGATTGCTGCCCAAGCTTGCGGAGGTTGCAGCCCCAAGGAGAAGCCTTTTTTAGGGGAACTATTGGAAAGTGTTTGGTTTTGGCTCAATAGTTTCTTTGGGAGTGAAAGGGCTGGGTTCAGAGAGATGATTCAAGGTAAATAAGCTTGGGATATGCAGCAGCTTCACGTACTCCGTACACTCTCCTTCCAACTGCGCCAACCCTGCCAGCGCCCTCGCATAGATGCGAACCACTTCGTCCCTGCTAATGCTCCTTCATTGGGCAGAAATCGCAACCACTGTAAGAAACCCAGCGATTCTTGTGTTCCGACCAGTATTGCCCATACGACAAATGCAGTACGTCGTATAGGTGGTAAGTATTCTAGCAACGCTAAGGTTTCATTATGTACTGAATTGCACAAAGCTGTGTCATTCAATCGATCGCGCTTATCCTCATCAAAACGTTGTGCTGGATAGTGATCTACTGCGATCGCTGGATCGTAGATAAGTTTCCAACCGGCCCGCCTCAACGCTAAGCTGAAGACCATATCGCAGTGTACCTGGGCTCCTGTGCCTCGCAGACGCTGATCAAAGCGTAGTCCTGTGATGGCAGTCCGTCGATAAGTCATATTCACCCCCTTAAGCACATCTACCTCGCGAGCCTTACCTACACCTAGATGATGATTGCCAATTACGCGCCCGAACCATTGGACTTGACCCACTACCTCACAGTTGCCATCTTCCAACTGTGTGCCGAAGTACACCCAGTCGCGCCCACCCACACCACCAATGCGCTCATCTGACAGAAAGTGAGCTTCAATCCGCTCCAACCAATCAGCGTGTGGTGCAGCATCATCATCAGTAAAAGCGATGATATTCCCCTGTGCTGCGTCAAGACCTGCATTTATCGCCGCTACCACCCCTGGAACACTCACCGTCACAGTATGCAATGGCAAGGGCTGATAGTTGAACTCCTTAAGTAGTGTCCAAGTGTCAATGTCGCTGTTACGCACCACCACCAGCACTTCATCAACAGGACGATTTTGCCGCTTTAGCGCCTCTAGACAACGGGCTAAGTCTTGTGGGCGGCAGTATGTGGGAATGATGGTAGTGATGGTCATCATGGGCATATGCTTGCGCTCAATAGGAGAAACTGGCTTGATTTATGCTCAGCTGTCTACAAAAACTGAACTCAATGAAGTTCCATCACACGATCGCTAGCTGAACTAGGTCTGGGAACAATCGGCACTTTTCTATTGAGTTCCTGAAAAGCGGTAATTTGTGCATAAGTTATCTCTACTAACAGATGAGCTTATCAAACTAATTGCTCTCACATTTATATAGGTCTGCTTGTTTTAACTCTTGAACCACTCTTGAGCCTGCTTAACCAATCTTTGACTATACCTTTTAACTTTAATTCTGTATGGTGCTGCCATTCAAAGAAAGGAGCAAAGCCAAAAGATAATGCTAAAAGACGAAGCCGCAGTGCAGGTGAATCACCTAATTGTTTTAATAATGCAATAAGTTCTGCCCGTTCTGTCTCATTGAAGATAGGAAGAAAACAGTATGCCGCATGTAGAACTGCAAACTGGCGTCGCTGCTGCTCAATCAATTTTGTATCCCATCCACGCCGCCCAAAGGCAGGTAATAAGCTTTCTTCGAAAATCCGGATATATCCTCGCAATTGAAGATTTTTCCGCTTGGAACGTGTTTTTTTTACATCAGTCCAGACTCGATAGGAAGCTAATATTTCATTGGCATAAATGTTGCCATAGCCAGCATCTGCTATTCTGACAGCCAGATCGTAGTCTTCGACAAATTCAGGGCGCTCCTCATAATATTTTAATTCTCGTAAGGCATTGCTCCTAAACATGCAGATATTCGCCGCTACTCGATAGCCAGAGACTGATGCTCGCAGAGCCTTTTCAGCGCATTGAAACTCTTCTTGTCTAGCTAATCGTCGGACAGCTCGATTTTCGCCCTGCTCGTTTATCTCTTGGACAGCGGTATGGGCATAACCTGCCTGTGGGTATCGTTTCAGCAGTGCAACTAAGGTCTCTACATAATTCGGCTTGAGAACATCATCTGAGTCCAGGCGAACAATATATTCAGTGGTTGGCTGGCTTAATAGCCAAGTAGTGTTGGCGGCAATACCCAGGTTTTTCGGTTGCTGAAAGTAGCGCACTTGAGGAAACTGCTGACATAGCTGTGCCATCACCTCAGCTGTCACGTCAGTACTAGCGTCGTCTGAAACCCAAACTTCCACATTGGGATAAGTTTGGCTACAGGCACTACCTACTGAATCGGGTAAGTATTGCGCTTGATTGAAGGTTGGAATACAGACGGCAACTGAACTTAGTTCCTGCATAGAGGTTACTCCTTATTAAGAGATTCACTGGATCAACTCCTCAAATAAATCCACATAGGTTTGCGCCATCTTATCCCAGCTATGCTGTTGTGCGATCGCTCTAGCCGCTTGACCCATTTGTCGTCTCAAATCGCTAGAGCGAGCCAGAAACCTTAGCGCTTGTGCCATAGCCTGACAGTCGTCTGGGTTCGACAAAACTATCCCAGATTCTGCTGTAACGAGTTGTGCCGCACCCGTTGTACTAGCTGTAATCACAGGCAAACCAGAAGCCATTGCTTCAATAACCACCAAACCAAAAGGCTCATAGCGTGACGGGAAAACCAAGAAATCTACAGCCTTCATTAGCTCTGGGATATCATGCCGCAGTCCGAGAAAATGGACTCGCTCACCTAATCCCAGCGCTAGCGCTAGCTCAAGATAGGGGCTACCTTGAGTAATTCCCGCGATCGCCAGATGTAACTCTGGTACTTGAACTAACGAATGCAGCACCGTATCCAAGTTCTTGCGAGGGATGCGGATGTCTCCTGCAAAAAGTGCCAGGGTGACTCCCTCAGGAACACCCCATTTTTGGCGGTTAGTCGAACCTGGAGAAAACTCTTGCAAATCAACGCCATTTAAAATGACCTGAATACATTCTGGCGGTACACCAATTTCTACTAAATCCTTCGCAACCTTTTCAGAGACTGCCACGACCACTTTTGCCTGAGCAAACGCCTTTTTTTCCCAACGGGCATTCAAGACGGTATAGAGCCACTGGTAAACACTACGCAAATTTCGGCGCTTTGGCGAGAGAGTTACTGGCGATCGCAACCACGAACTATGTACAAAATGCACCGCGTTTACGTCTCCCTCAGCCCTAGTGATAGCCCCGTTGACTTTTACTAAGTCAAGCTCTAGGCGATGCTGACGCAACCAATTGGCACTGCGCCAGGAAAAGACCAGATTCCGGATAAATTCTGTGGGCCACCCTTGGACGGAAATAGGAATCCAATTCACCTGGCTGTGCTGCTGTAGTTGTGCAGCCACCTGACTGGCTAATAACGTAACGTGATGACCCCGACGAATTGCTTCCCAGGTCACCTCATAGTTCACCCGACCTTGACCATCACCTTTAATTACTTTGTGCGTAACAATGCCAAATTTCACCTGTAACCATCCTGTGCAATTAATCCAGAAGCTCAGGGGATTCGTACAAAAGAGCCTTAAGCAGATTCCCAAAGCCGAGACCGCTGCCATAAGCGTTGAATATGGGAACGACGAATAATTTCAGGCAATGCGTTAAGTGAACCTCGTTTTAATAGAAAAACTGTCATATGAATGAAGTAGACACTGATAAAAACAACCAGCTTGAACGGGTCGGGAAACAAATATTTGTAGCGTTTGATTCCGACATAGAGCCGAGCTGATTCTATCTGAATCTCATAATTAGTCAAGTTACCTATACCGGCCACAGCAAGCGTGCTGCTGTGAACACCGACATTAAGTACCTTCAGCTCAGGGCAATGTAAAATTTGGTAGCCATGCTTCAGAGCTCTCAGGCAAATCTCTGCATCCTCATATCCAAAGAAGATATTCTCATCCCATTGTTCTTTCTCAAAAAATGACCGAGGAAATACGGCAGCATGGATAGCTACAGCCTGAGGAACATCAGCAGGACAAAAGTATCCCCGGAACGAGAGCTTTGCTGGAACGCTTTCATAACCATCCTCATTTCGACTCACTCCTGAGAGGATAGTACAATGGCTTTGCTCAGAAGACATTTGGGTGTATCTGTCTACAGCACGAGCAATAAAATCTGGCTCGACATAAACATCGTCATCAATGAAAGCAACTAGGTCGGTTTCACAGGTAGAAATAGCGTTGACGGCATGATTGCGGTTAGCGCAAACCCCTAAACGGGGACCGATAATATAAGCGATGCCAGGATATTGTTTAACAACCTGATGATTTTTCTGTTGTGTCTCGTACTCAGGTGAATCATCAGAAACAATAACCCAATAGGGTTTGACATGGGAAGCCCAAAGTGCGCGAAGACAAGCATCGAGTTGTTGCGTCCGATTCCTTGTTGTGATACACACTGACAATCGCATCTGCCATTTTCCTGGTAATCATTGGACAGTGATAGGACTTACGCATTGATCCCCCAACAAGCTTAAAAAGGGGGGCTAAGAAATACTGGACAAGGGTGAAATACTTGAAAGTACGTAACGGTAGGTAAGTCCTAAGTGATAGAGAGCGCAATACCATTTTCCTTTAATAGTGCTACACATTATTCACGGCTAATTGCCAATTGCCTTTTTCCCCACATTCCGTACTAGTCAAGTGTCACACTACTTGCGAGTAGGAAATAGGGAATGGGGAATGGGAAGACCATTCTACGTGGTTTATGTATAATTAATTACTAATTCCAGTTACTAGTTACTAATTACCAATTCCCAGTCCTCTAAGCTTAGCTAAATGCTCTGTATAAACCTCAAGGGTTCGTTTTCCAAACTGCTGCCAAGATAGCGTCTGTGCTGTTTCTCTTGCTTTATTACCGATCGAGCATCTCAGTCTAACATCGTCGTTGAGCCGCTTGATTGCACAGGCAACCGCTGTTGGCGCATTCATTGGAACAATGTAGCAATTGTTACCGTGTTCTAGCCAATCGTACATCCCCGTTAACGTCGTGATACAAGGCATACCTGTCGCCATCGCCTCTAGTAGCGCTAGACCAAAACCTTCAGATAAGGAAGGAAAGATAAATAGATCATGTTCCATCAAAATAGCTTTATGTTCATCTTTTGAGACAAACGGTAAGACGGTGATACGCGCTCTCAATTCGGCAGCGAAATAGCTAAGAATTTCCTGAGGCGATGTGCCTGAACCACCAATTGTTAAAGTTAGGTTGGGAAGTTCTCGGACAGCTAATTCAAAGGCTCTAGGTAAAGTAGATATGCCTTTACGCTCGACCCAAGACCCCCACCACAATAACTTATCAGCTGAAGCCCGATACTCTCGACTGGTGATAAAATCTGAATCTACGCCAAGCGGATAAATCTTTACTTGGCTTTCAGGTTTCAATCCAGCCGTAACTATGGCATCGGCTTCACGAGAAGTATGACAAATAACAAGATCGGCAAGCTCTAGAGTCTTAAATTCCTGCCAGTTTATCCAATGGCGAGTTAATAACTTATACTTGGTCGGTAATTTCATCAACCGTGCAATTTCTTCTGTAATTCGTGCTTGCTCATCTTTGAATTCCAACCCGTGAAGCCTTACAACTAGCAATGGTCGTTGTTGCAAGTTTCCTGAACGCAAGGCTCTAAATAGCCGCCAACCAATATTACCAGCGACCTCAACAATATCGGCTTCTTTAGCTTTTAACAGAATTTTATTTTCTACATAGAACGCTTGAGCTAATTTCTGTATAGTTCCTGGCAATTTATCGCTTATATAATCTTCTGCATTAAACAAATCACTTTGACCGGATAATTGTTGAAGTTCTTGATGAAGGTGAAGATATACACTGGAAGCACCAGCTAGCCAATTTTTCCTGTGACCTGAGATAAGAATAATCTTCATATCTAAATATCCCTGTTTTAGTTAAATCTCAGGCTTCAAATGTGCTGCTTTCTGCATAAATAACTGGGCTATTAAAACTCAGGGTGATGTTTTTTAACGCATCCGAGTTATCGCAATGATCAGTCGGACTTGAGCGAGCTTATTTAGACACTAGACCTCTTGGAAAAGTCGATTTTCGCCCCCAGCTCCTCATCCTCACCTTCGGCTCCGGTCGCTCCAGCCAATTTTGGGGGGAGAATACATTCCAAAGTCCCCCAGAATTGGGGAGCCAGTGCTCTACTTGGGGAAACCCCAAGTAGAGCACCAGGCGTGGATTTAGGGGGCATTCCAGGATTTATGCAAGAGGTCTACTGAAATTTCTCTGAATATTGTCTCTAAAGTTTGGAAGTTCTTCTGAGTGTTAAACTTCTGTTCAGCGACTAGCCGCCCTTTTGCGCCCATCTCACGACCTAAATTTGGATTCTCTATTAGGTCTCGAAGTCTACAAGCTAAGTCATGACGATCGCCAGGTTGAATTAAAAAACCAGTCTCTCTATGACTAACAACCTCAATAATTTGGCTGAGACGAGTGGCAATAACTGGCAATCCTGCCGCCATAGCTTCCATGAAAACTGTAGCAAATGCATCGCCATAAGTTGGCATCACAAAAACATCCGCTTGATGGTAAAGTTTTAACCATTCTGGAGTGTAAGGTTTTATAGTATTGTAAATGTGAACATTCGGGTGCTGACACTCAATTGGCGTCTGCGTTACCAAGTGAAGTTCAGCCGACTCTGACAACGTTGTCAGGAAAACGTCTAGTACATCTTCCCCTCCTTTTCGTTTAAAGTCACCTCCCACAAAAAGAATGTTGTAACGCTGCTGTATGTTTTTTTCTGAGCGATCGCGCAGTGCGTGAAGCTCAGATTTCCCGTAGGGAATCGCATTAGTATCAACGCCAGAATAAATAACATTTACCTTTTTTTCATCGATTTTATAATCTTCAATAACCGAACTACGCGCCCATTCAGAAAAGGCTACAACTTGGGCAGCTGCTTCAAAAACTCGTTTCTCTAGAAGTATATTAGGAGCAAAAGTCCATCTATAGTTCGGATGTGTTTTCTCTTGAGATGCTTGAACAGCAGTTTGGTCAATACTGACTACAGTAGGTAACCTTTTTATCAACTCTACTGATAAAAGAGCGAGCACCTGACTGTGAAAATGGAGCACTGAATATTGGACGTGACGTAGCTTACGAGTGGCTAGCCGTCTCGCCATGTATCCAAATCCAGATTCAATACGAAATCGGTGAAAATCTAAGTTTTGGTTCTCAACCCATTGATTAGGAAAATAAAAACTAAGCAACCTATTTAAAATTCTTGTCGTCAGCTCGCGCTCTTCGTTATACCAATAAAAATCCACCTTACAGGAGGCATGTTGGGAGAAATAGTCTCTCATTAAATTCCCATAGGTGCGATGACCCATGTGTCCTTCTATAAGAGAAAGAACATAAGGATAGTTATCCATTTTGAGCATCCCTGTGCACACACATCTCACCTATGAGCATGAAAGTCAACAATAGCTTTTTCGTAGATGTTTTGTAGACGCTTAATGTGAGTATCCATCGTGAATTCTTTCAGCAACCAAGCATGACCCTGTTCACCCATACGTCGGCTTGTTTGATAGTCTGTAGCTAGTTCAGTGATGGCAGCCGCTAACTGTTTAATGTCATTGGCTGGGACGAGAATACCTGTTTGGCGATCGCGTACATGCTCTGGAATCCCTCCGACTGAACTGGCAATTACAGGGCGATAATGAGCATAAGCTTCTAGAGTAATAAGTCCAGCTGGTTCAGGCCAGACGCTCGGAAAGATTACGGCAAAGCATTGCTGGTAAAGTACATCTAATTGCTTGGGATTACGCCAGCCATGCCAGGTAAGACGCTTAGCTACTCCAAGTTTGTTCGCCAGCTGTTCCATCCGAGGTTGATCCCAACCGTCACCCGCAATGTCAAGATGAATTCGTGAATCAGCTTGTGCTAAGGCTTTGAGGAGCCAATCAAATCCCTTCTCCGGAACAATACGCCCAACGAATAGGAGTCTATGATTTTGATGCGTTTCAAACGCTAGTAATTCAGTGGCATTTTCGGGCATTAGAATACCACAGCGCAAGGTTATGACTTGCTCAGGAGGTAAACCATGCCTAATAAGTTGCCCACGAACATAATCACTGTTGGCAATGACGGTAGTTCTATGTTTTTTCAGTACCTCTAGTTCCTGATAAGACTTTTGCAGATTATGGATAATCTTCTGAGGTCTGCGACTGCCACAGCCATCTACTAGATGACCCCAAGTACATCCCACAATCGAGCGAGGCCGATCGCAACAAGTTTGCTGTAAACGTAAGTGCTTCGTTCCACTAGGACAGTAGGGGGAGTGACCATGAACCGTATAAACAGAGGAACATTCTCCTTGAAGGTTCGCTAGCAGATCTCGATCCTGAATATGGAGTAGCTTGAACTGGCTTTGATCGACATTTTGGAGTGAGGTAAGTACACGCTCACTAACATTGGCAGGGCGACAATGGAGCAAAGCCTCAAAATAAGTTCGGAGGCCTCCGCCCGCACCTGAGACGTTAAAACAGTAATGAATCGTCTTGTCGTCAGACATTAGATTACTCCGACTTACCTTAATTTATCTTGAGAAAAGTACTACTTTTCCTAACCTAATTCATATTGCATTTGATGATATTTCCAGAGCTTACCCTGCTGTTCTAGTAACTGTTGGTATTTGCCCAGCTCCACAATCCGCCCCTGCTCCAGCACTACCACCTTATCAGCACGAGCTATTGTAGAAAGCCGATGGGCAATAGCAATTACGGTTCGACCGACAGCCAGCTTTTCTAATGACTCTTGAATCAGCCGCTCGGATACAGAATCTAAGGCACTAGTTGCTTCATCCAGAATCAATATATCAGGGTCACGTAGCAGGGCACGCGCGATCGCAATACGCTGACGTTGACCTCCAGATAATCGAACTCCCCGATCTCCCAGTTGTGTCTCAAAACCTTCCGGCATCTCTAAAATAAATTCCAGTGCATTAGCTAGTCGAGCTGCCTCCCGAATCTCCGCCTCACTTGCCCCTTCTGTACCGTAACCAATATTGTTCTGTACAGAAGTATTGAAAATGAATGTATCCTGACTCACTACAGCTAGCTTTCGACGCAACGAATTGATCTCAAACAGCCGTAGATCAACTCCATCAATAAGAACCTTTCCTCCTGTTGGATCATAGAATCTTGGAATTAGGTCAACCAGCGTTGTTTTGCCAGCTCCGGAGGCTCCAACCAGTGCTGTCACCTGTCCTCGTTCAACACTGAGCGTAATATCATGTAGTACTAGATTACTGCGATCGTATCCAAAATCTACAGACACTAGATCAATCGAATTCTTTAAACCTAAAAACTCAATTTCACCATTTTCAAAATAAGTTTTGTTATCAGTTCTCAAGAGCTCTTTAATATTGTCTGCCGAGCCTTGCATTGAATTAAGTTGTGCTCTAACTCCATTGGCATCCTGTAGAATGGGCACTAAACGAAATAGTACAAAGAAAAACGTTAGCAATGAAGCAACCTGTAGCGTTCCATTACTGACGAAAACTGTAAACGCCACAACAATCATACCAATCAAAACTGTTGTAGCTAACCCCTCAGCTAGAGGTTTCACCATTGCCCAAGCTAAGACAGATTTAGTAGAGGCAATTACTACCTTATAACTATCCTTATAAAATCGCCTACGCTCAAAATCCTGAGTAGCAAAGGCTTGAACTGTGCGAATTCCGTTGATAAACTCTATTGCCGTTGAGGTAAACTGACCGTTAGCCCTTGAGACGGCAAAACTTGCCTCTCTCACTCCCTTGTTTAGGGTTGATAAACCTACTGCCAAAAGACTAAATAACAATACTGAAATAATTGAGAGCTGCCATGACAGCAAAAGTATTGATATAAAGTAAACTGTAGCAGTTAAGCTTCTGGTGAACAAAAAACTCACTCCACCGACAATTTGCTTAATTCTCTCAAGCTCAGTAGTAATAGTATTAATTAGTTCGCCAGAACGTGTTTTTGCAAAGTAGCTTAAATTCAGAGATTGAAGCTGTTCAAAAATTTGCTTTCGGAGACGATCCACCAAGTTAAATTGAGAAATCTCAGTGTAAACAGATGCTAAATAGTTAAAAGCTGCACGGATCCAAGTGGTTAGTAAGATTAAACAAGAGATTCGATAGAGCCGGCTGGTTGCAGAGGCATTGGCTCCCAAAATCCAAACATCAAACCATTCTATTCCTGTTTGAATGGGTTTAGCATTAGGACTCGTCAAGCTTTGTAAGAATGACAGCAAAAAACCAATGCCTACTCCCTCAAATGTCGCTGCCAAAAATGAAAATAATATAGCCAATATGGCAACTTTACGGAAATGTTGAAATTCACGTAATATTAAATAATTATCCTGCCAAATTTTTGTAGCATTTATTAAATTTAAAGCTGGCTTGTAAAATCTGAATTTCATAATCGCTTCAAGGTAAATCTGTCTATACTCACTTTTCTAAAAGCCATAGATTCTGAAACTGCTTAACAGCCTCCACTTTATATTTTCTTTGTAATTTCTCTTGCCATTCCTGAGCTAAACCAGAAGGATTGTAAAAAAATACATCACTAAATCCATTAGGAATATTGGGTAGATCAGGGAACTTAACTAACTGAATTCTAACTTTTGGATCGAGTAGATAAGTTAACGATAATATTTCATTATGATTGTTGGCATAATTATTGCTAATCAAAAGTGGACGGCTTGCTTGGTTAATGAAATGAGTTAACTCAATATTATTATTAATAGGTGATTTGTTCCACCAAACCTGTGCTTGAGAACTGCTTACACATGATATGACTCCACCTGATATGACGATAGCCATAATTATGCGCCATATTGTTCTTTGCTGTGGAATTTTACCAGAGGAAGTCTGAGTTGCAAAAAGGTGGGCAACACTTAGCTGAATGCCTAGATAGAATGGAATAAAATATCGAGGAGTGGTTGACCGAATTCCTCCCGAAATCAAATCTGGTAGTATTAGAGGCAGAGGTGTAATTCCTATTAGCGTTAAGACAAACAACCAAACTTTTTTTTCAGTTTTAGAATATAAAAAATAAATAGAATAGCCGCTCAAAACTGCAATACATAAAACTATGAAATAGAATAAGCTAAAAAATGGAATGCGAAAGCGGGGAATTTCCAGGTCAAAGAAAATTAATCTAAGATTACTAAACCAAGTTTTAACCAAGTCTGGTAGACTCGCTTGTACCTTCGTCCAGTACATTGAGCGATGGACTTCAGGTAAGTGAGAAATAATAGTCCAAATCCAGGGAAGAAAAGTTAGAAACCCCACTACGGAAACCAACATATAGGAAATCAGTATTTTGCTCAATCGAAAACTTGAACTGGCAAAAACATAGACGCTATGTCCCAGGAGAACAAATGCAAAAAATACGTGAGAATAGAGTCCTAGTGCTACCGTCACTGAATAAATTCCCCAGCTAACCCAAGTTTTGACACGCAATGCCTTTAACAGTGCAGCGCCAGATAGCAAGGTTGTCACTGTCCATAAACTATATTCTCGTGCTTCCTGTGCGTACACTACATGGAAGGGTGAGACAGCTATCAATGCAACTGCTACTCCTCCTACTAGAGGCGACTCAAATAGTTCCAGACATAGCCAATAAATACAAGGAAAGACCAGCAAGCTGATGAAAACAGACAAGCTTCTGATCACCGCCACGGAGGTGCCAGCATGTTGCATCCAAAACCGTAGCATTATGTAATAAAAGGGAGGATGTTCGGGGGTTTCTGTCGCTAAAGCTGTAATAGTATCTCCTAGGGTCTTTTCAGAATTAAGCTGCTGATACTTTTGTAAATATTCAGGACTAAGAATCTGACCATTAAACACTTGCTGGACAAATTCTGCTTGAGTGTAACCAGCGACTTGTAAAGAAGTAAGTGCCTCATCACGCCAGTAAATCTTGTGGTCGATATTGATGAAACGAAAAAGTATGCCTAACAGTAATACAACAATAACTAAAAGTCTGAATTTAAATAAATAACTTCTCGAAGAACTAACTGAATCTAAAAAAAATCCAGTAGGCATGAACGGACTCCAATTTATATAAGTTGAACAACACAATTTATTATCATTAAAAAATAGCCGCTTTAAGTAAACAAAGTAGATGTCGCTTTGGTTACATTACTTCTTATGGATGATTGTCAGTAACAGTATTCATTTTTCTAATTACTTCTCCATCTCTAGAAAAATACAAATAACCCAGTAACATTAACCCTGCAAAAAATAAATATGATTGAACAAAATTAAAAGGTGTGTATGCCAATTTATTAGTGGCAGGAAAGTAGTTGCTAGATAAGAAGTAACTTGTACATAACAAAACTAAAGCTTTTCCACAACTTTCTTGTTTCAATAAATAAGGAAATACAAAGGCATATATTGGGAGAAGAATACCGTAGTGATGTTCCCAAGCAACTGGAGAAGCCATAGTACACGTTATTGAAATGATAGAAAAATCAATTATGTTACCTCTTTCGTATTGTTTTTTTGGTCTCAACAGAGCTATTGAGATTAATACTAATGAACTGCTCAGCGTACCGAAGTAAACCCAGGGATGGAAAGGTGGAAAGGAGTGCTCTATCCACTCTAAATTATTTCCGTTAAATAAGAGCCTATTCAGTAAACCATTAACTGATTGATTAGGATAAAAACTTTCTCCATGTTTAGCAATGTATGATAATACCCGCAAATAATTTATATTATTGATGAATCCAAACACTAAAATTGATGTTAATAAACCAATTAAAATAGTAGTTATAAACGTTGACACAAAAACCCATTGCTTTCGCAAAATACTCCATAATAAAATAATGGTATATTGAGGTTTTAAAAGGCATATAATGCCTGCAATAATGCCTGCGACTTCTTTTTTTTCTTTCATCCAGCACCAGAAAAGGATAGTGAACAAAGAATTAATCCAAACCTGTATCTGCCCTAGAGTATAAGCCTTTACAACTGGATAAAATGTTAAAACCAAGGTGACTATAAGTACCGCTCTAATAATTAATTCACTCTTTGATGAGCAATCAGGAAAATCACCTGAATCGCCTTTTAAACTTAGATTAAATATCTCAATTACGAAAACTATCATGATGATTACAAATATCCAAGAAATAACTCCTAATATTCCACTCCATGATGTGTTCAAGGGTATAATTGTTTTTAAAATTGAAAAGATTAATAAGGATGTAACTGGATACTGAAATTTGGTCTTTTTATTAAAAAATATTTCATAATATAAGGGTTTTTGTTGTTTAGATTGAAGATAATTGAATGCCTCTTCCATAGGTTTCCAGGAATCAACTTTTTGGTGAATTCGCAAGAAATTAAATGTATGAAACAGCGCTGTTTTATACCGATGAGGTGGAAGCTTTACTGTTTCATACCGATGAGGTGAAACTAGTACTGTGTCATATCGATGAGGTGGAAAAATTACTATCAACACTATAAGATTAACTAAGATAATATTAAATACTGTAAATAGGCAGAGTTTTTTTGTAATAGGAGTTAGCTTTTCCCAAAAATCAATTAATATTTTCACTGATATTAACTGCATAGGTATCAACTTTTGAAGTTTGTAAACGGGCAGTTAAGAGTATTCCCAATAACAAAATCCCGCCAAAAAAGTAATGGGAAAATAGCAACTTGAACATCAAAAATCTCAGAATTGGATTTGCAGGGGTAAACGCTCGTACCGCTGGTGATATCAACAGGATACTCAGTACTACCGAACTAAACCAAAGCCATCCCTGAGGAATGGCTAATTTCTCTCCAAGATACAGAGATAAAGGTACCAGTAAAAATAAGTAGTAGTGTGTCCAAGAGATTGGACTAATAACCAAGGCTAAACAAAGGACGATGGAAAACTCCAAGTTTTGCTCTTCTATTGTGATAGGTGGTTTTGAACGCCAACAAATCCAAATGGTTCCACCTATTAATAGTGAAAGCAAAACGTATCGAATGACTTTGAAGTCTAAACCTAACTCTATTGGATCCCAATTACCTATGTTGCCGTCAGTTAGGAGGCGAACTAATAAGCCATCTACCGACTGAATATTGTAGGCACCAATTGCCTTGTTCCTGAAAGCCTGTATACATCGCTCAAACCAAATCAAGTGCAAGTCCACACCAAACAAAAGCAGCGATGCTCCCACAATTCCTAGTAGCGCTCCACCATACCCTAGTACTACCTGCCACCTTCCTCTTAAAAAGTAATAAATACCTAGAAGAAACAGAGGAATTTTAATCAAAGCTGCGATCGCCAGTAAAATTCCAAGCCAAATTTCACGTTTGGTCTGAATACAAAAGATCGCAGCTAGCAGAAAAAATAATACAAAATGAGTAGAATTTACTACTTTAAGGCTGTAATATAAAGGACCATTAACTAAAATAATCCTAAGTAATAATATTCGTTGCCATCCAGTTACCTTGGTTAGTTTTACTATAAGATAACCAAAAATGATAATAGCTATACCCCCCAAGATGGTATATAAAATTTGAGAAAGAGCTACATCAAGTAATGAAAAAGGTATAAATAAAAGAGCAATGATTGGGATATTCACAAATCCCAAATCCCGAACATGTATCACCCCTAAACCTTTAACACTTATATCAAACGGATCATACAATTTAGAGGGATTTTCTAGAATTAGACGCCCAGCAGGGTAATAAGCTTTATTAAAATCATTGAGAGTACCTAGAAAATCAATCGGCACAGTAATAGTCCACAGAAACAGTACTATAGCTAAAGTAGGCAGACCATAACCTAGCCATCTAAGCCATCGCTGTTTAACAAATCTATAAACTACAGTATCTATCGCCAGGGTAACTAAAAGTAAACTATAAAAAATGATGTAGAAACTCATAAGAAATTAAGTATCTCAACGACTAAACACGTATTCCAATCAATTCGATTAAAATAAAAAATTACCGAAAGTGTCGCTGTAAGACCACTCAACATTTAACCAATTATTAAATCGTGAATAGTAGAAGCTTGTTTCTTCAAAACAACACAATAATTTATTCAATCAGTCCCTGATGTTTGAACAATAGAATTAAAAAGACTGTGCTCACCCAACCTACAATGGTTATCAGGATAGGCAAATCTGTTAAAAGAATTTCTTCTGGTCGCTCAGTCCGTCCGCCTTTTTCAACTCCTGTTTTACCTTTACGGGCAATTACCTGAGGATCGCTGAGTAATTGATAACGAAAAATGCCATACAAAACAAAGGGCAATGTCAGTAACATCCAGCTTGTTGATGCTCCTTCAAGTTGGGGACCCGAACTCCAAAGCGCATAGCTCATCACCACTCCAGTGGTCACTATACTTTCCATGCGAGTCAGTACTGCCAGAGAATAGTGTTTAAGAACTGAACGAGGCTTGCAACCCTTGATTTTTGACAACCGTAGCTCGGCTTTGCGCTTCTCAACTCCTAAAAATAGAGCTAGCATTGCCGTACAAATCAAAAACCAGGGAGATAGAACAATTTCAGTGGCAACAGCGCCTGCATAGGCTCGCGCAATAAATCCTGCTGCGATCGCGAAAATATCAAGAATAACTATACGCTTTAACCATAGGTTATACGTAGTTTGAAGGAGTGCGTAGCCTATGAGGGTTGCTCCCAATGGTGGTGAGTTCAGCCAGCCAATGATCAGGGCACTACCCAACAAAACTACTGCTATTGCTATTGCTACAGGAATACTGACTAATCCGGCTGCAATTGGGCGCTTGCACTTTATAGGATGTTGTCGATCAGATTCTGCATCGGCAATATCATTGAACAAGTAAAAACTACTGGAAACACAGCAAAACAAGACAAATGTCAAAAAGCTGTCCAGAAAGGCTTGCCAATTGATATTAAAAGCAAATAAAGGTGCCCCGAAGACAATGAGGTTTTTTGTCCACTGGCGAGGTCTTAATGCCGCTATGTAAAAAAATTTAGTTGGGCTGGTTACTTTTCTAGAAAAAGTTTGTCCTGGAATTAAGTTTTGTGGCTTGTCCATGTGACTCAAATTCTTCTTGACACATCCTGACTTCTACAAAGTTGGGTCTTTACCAGGCGAATTGTTAAATTAAGTACGTTTCTTCCATAGAACCTGTTACATCTGCAATTGAGCAGAGAAGTAACGAGCAATGTATCGACCAATAAACCCTATGACACCTATGACCTAAAACAGATTGAAATTGAGTAGTCACCGTTCATATCCAGCCAAATCTAACTGGTTGGCCCTTGTCTCTACTGGCTGAACTTTTGTACTATCCCGTAATGCATTCCGCCGTCGTTGACTTTCTAAACTCGAGCACACAGCTTCAGACAAAGTCAAGGGTTGTGGTCCAAAGAAGCTCATCTCACCTCGCAGCACATTGAATAATTGTGGCAGCTTACTCAGGTTATATTTAGTCAGCCAATCCCCTAGCGGTGTGGTACGAGAATCATCATTGACCTGTGTTGTGCGAAACTTGAGAATCCGGAAGAGTTTTCCTTTTGCCCAAACCTGCCACATAGCAGAGAAAATCGGTCCAGGTGAGTAAATTTGCATCAGTACTACTATGGCGAGCATCACTGGACTCAGTAGTATCAGTAATAAAAAGGCTACTAGCCAGTCAATCAATCGCCTGACGCGAGTACTAAATCTGCTTGGCTTCTCAGAGACTTTTGGGGTAGTAGTTCCCCGTAGAAACACTGGTTTGTGCGCTTGCTCACAGGCCTCTGCCCAGCCCCTCAGCCCCAGCTCACCCAAGCTTGGATCTACGCAAACTAGCCGCACTGGCGAGTGTTTCAAACACTGCACTATCCATTGTTCACTCTCAAGCGAAGGTAGATAAAGCTGTTTAACATCTTGAGAAAGCCTGACCAATAACTGTCTCTGCCGCCACTTGAGTCTGCACTGAGGTAAGTAATTATCTCGCTGCTGATCAGGAAAATCAGTTGGTATCGGGCTCGCGAAGTTTGTCATGAGTCTTATTACCTAAAAGGTAGCTCCTTGATTTAGTAGTGGAGGCTCAGACCTAACTCGTTATCGGCTGGCGTAGAGCCTGTGATGTATTTGTATCAAAAGTTTTCTTCTCCTGAAGAGATAGCTGGAGCCTCTGTCTCAAGCTGTTTGCACTAATTCGCTGAAACACTTTGAAGCTTGACAATCTCTAAGCTTGAATGGATCTGTAATTTTTTTGACATAATATGCACAAAAAGCAATTTTAAGTGAGCATATAAAAAACATTCTGTAGAACTACTTACAAGGATAAACCCTTCTTTTGAGTCCCTTTAATAGGCTAGTGTTTTCTCGGACAAAAAACATAAAGAGATGTTAATATTTTCTAAGGTTTTTTATGTGAATCGCCTTAGGTGGTACAATTTATGCACACAAGCCTGTTGTTTATACTGAGACGATCAGTAGAAATAGCCAAGCAAAAAATCGACTGCGAGTTGTTACCTAGGCGTTTGGTGTAGAGAAGGAACGCTTTAGCCGTTGGGATTTAATTTGTAGTAAAGCTAGTGCCCTAATTTACAGCTAAATTGGACTAGCCGACTCAATAGCTTTGCTTAAGTCATAGGAGTGTAGTGCTCTGAAGCCAAGCAGGAATCAATAGCAATTTTTAATTAAGAATTTTTTGAGGTATTATTTGGGCTTTGCAGTTCTAAAATGCCTATTAGATAGGGTTTTACTTAGAGCGAAGGTAGTAAATCATGACATTTGCCCAGAACGGTACCCAGTTGAACTGTTAAGAACTTGTTAATTGCTAACCGATGGAAGGCAGGCGTCACGATAAATCTTCGGGATATTTCGTGTGAATACCTTTTTAATAACATGAAAATTGCTTTAGTTCATGATTATTTAACACAGCGCGGCGGAGCCGAGCGGGTCTTTGAATTGCTTTGTAAGACTTATCCACAGGCTGATATCTTTACCTCTCTATATCAGCCAGAAACAACCATTAACTTAGGCGATCGCTTAGTCCGAACCACCTTTGTCCAGAACATCCCTGGAGCCAAAAAGTATTTTAGACTAATGGCTCCCTTCTATTTCCCAGCCTTTCGAGCCCTAGATCTGCAAGAGTATGACTTAATCATCAGCAGTAGCAGTAGCTTTGCTAAGGCTGTACGAAAAAGACCAGGAGCATACCACATTTGCTTCTGTCACAATGTAACCCGTTTTTTATGGGACACCCAAACCTATTTACGGGAGTATTCAACCTTTCAACGCTATTATCCGATTCTCGAAAAAATTTTTCAAATCATGAGAAAGGTAGACCTACATTATGCTCAGGAGCCTGACCTTTACATTGCTAATTCTAGCGTTGTAGCTGAGCGCATCCGGAAAGTATACAACAAGCCATCTGTTGTTATAAATTACCCGATAAATAGTAGTAAATTCAGCTTTTCATCAGAAAAAGATAACTTCTATCTTGTATCATCTCGCCTAATTGCCTACAAGCGTATTGATGTGATTATTGAAGCGTTCAACTGGCTAGGATGGCCGCTATTAATAGCCGGAACTGGTCCAGACCAAGAGCGACTAGAGTCCAGAGCCTTAAAAAATATCCAATTTTTGGGATATGTAAGTGATACAGAGCGTTGTCTTTTGATGGCAAAGGCTCGCTCTGTAATCGTTGCTGCTTTAGAAGACTATGGATTAGTTCCAGTGGAAGCTAATGCCAGCGGTACCCCAGTTATTGCTTATGGTAGGGGTGGTATATTAGACACTCAGATACCAGGTCAGACAGGCGTCTTTTTCCAACGGCAGACACCTGAAGCCATACATTCTGCTTTACTTGATGCCAGTAAAATTGCATGGGACTATGAAAAAATCCGCACTCATGCACTCAGTCAGTTTTCAGAAGAAGTTTTCTTTAAAAAAGTAGAGAAGGTGATTGAGGAATTTTGTCACTCACATTAGCTATAGTGAAAGCTCCATTAAGGTGTTTCTGATTCAGGGACGATAGAAGTGGTTGAAAGTAATCGACCCAGGAGTGCTGAAACTGATCCAGGTTATGGACAGCTGTTTGCCGTTTTGATACGCAGACGGTTTTGGTTTCTCGGCGTCTTTTGTATTGTCTTGGGTATTGCTACTCTCAAAACGTTGACGGAAAAGCCTACCTATAAAAGCTCGATGCAACTGCTTGTCGAACCTAACTATCAAGCCAAAGAACAAGGGCCATTAGGCACAAACAACCAGTTTACTGATTCTAACGTCAAGGTAGACAATGCCACTCAGCTGAGGCTAATGCAAAGTACTCAGCTAATCCGAAAAGCTGTGGATTTGCTTCAATCTGAGTACCCAAATATCAATGTAGATGAAATTAAAAAGTCTTTGACTGTAGCCCAAGTACAGGATGACCAAAAAGTCGAAACTAAGATTTTTGAAGCAACGTACACAGATGCCGATCCGAAGAAAACCCAAAAAGCTCTACAAGCAATGCAACGGGTTTATCAGGATTACAACCGAGAACAACAGAGACTGCGTTTAGTTAAGGGACTTGCTTTCATTGATGCACAATTACCCAATGTTCGTGAGAGCCTGCGAGAGGCTGAGGCAGCTTTAGAACGGTTTCGCAAAACTCAGAATCTGATTGAGCCAGAGGCACAGGTCAAAGCTTTGACTGATGCCATTAACACCATTGAACAGGAGCTACGGGTAAACCAAGTTCAGGATCAAGAGTTACAGGCTCGCTACAATGCCTTGCAGCAGAAACTTGCTAGTTCTCCCCAGGAAGCTATCATTTCTTCGCGTCTAAGTCAGTCTTCTCGTTACCAAGCCTTGCTCAACGAAATCCAAAAAACAGACTTGACGCTTGCTCAGCAACGCCTTCGTTTCACCGATGACAGCTCCGTTATTCAAAAGCTACTCTTGCAGCGTCAGGAGCAACTGACTCTCTTGCAGGAGGAAGGTCAACGGGCGCTAGGGGGAAATCCTGCTCAACTTAACGGTACAGGAGAAAGCCTCATGGAGGAAGGACAATTCAGCAGCATTGACTTGGATCTGAGTAAAGAGCTTTTGCAGACACAAACAAATTTACTGGCTCTTAGGGCTCGTGCTCAGACCCTTGCACAGAAAGCGCAGCAACTCCGTGCGGAACTTAATCAGTTTCCTAACCTGTTAGCTGAGTACAGTCGCCTACAACCAAACATACAACTTAAACGCGATACCCTTCAACAGCTAGAGAAAACACGGCAGGAGTTGAGTTTGCAAATTGCCAGGGGAGGATTTGATTGGCAAGTTGTAGAGGAACCCCATCTGGGGGAAAAAACGGGTCCTAAAACCATGCAGAACATCTTGTTGGGTGCTGTGGTTGGGTTGATGTTGGGCGGTGTTGCCGCGTTCGTCCGTGAAATTATTGACGATTCTGTTCATAGCTCAGATGATTTGAGCAAGCAGATTGACCTGCCTCTGTTGGGAACAATCCCACAGATACCGAAAACTCACAATAGCGAACCAATCATCCATCTGCCTTTCGGCAAGCCGCAAGTTTCGGAACCTTGGACAATTCAAGTTATCCATGGGTCGCCCTCTTGGGAATCACTAGACCTAATTTATAAAAACATTCAACTTCAAAATTCTGTTTCGACCCTTAGATCCCTGATGATTACCTCAGCGCTGGCGGGAGAGGGAAAATCAACATTAGCTTTGGGTTTAGCGATTAGTGCGGCCCGTTTACATCAACGGGTTCTGCTGATTGATGCCGATTTACGAAATCCGACGCTGCATCAACAGCTGAATCTTCCTAATCAGCAGGGGCTTTCAACACTACTGGCAACTGACACTATTTTGCCACTCCACAGTAGTATTGACTCGTCAACCGCATATATTGATATTTTGACTTCCGGGCCAACACCGACAGATCCGGTTAATCTGTTGAGTTCTCATCGTATGAAAGAATTGATCGCAGCATTTGAACAGACGTATGACTTGGTAGTGCTGGATGCTCCCCCTGTTTTGGGTACGGTGGATGCTATCTTAACGGGGTCATTTTGCGATGCTGTAGTGTTAGTGGCACGCCTTGGTCGAGTCACTCAAACCGAACTTATGCAGGCTACAGCTATGTTGAGCAAGTTAAATATGATTGGCGTTATAGGGAATGGAGCGGGTAATTCTACTAAGGCGATCGCTTAACAGGAATCTGCACGAACGAGTCATACCATTTGGTTAAATGTTTGACCCTTATCGGTGATTAGGTTTTAGGTGTTAGGTAGTAGGTGCTAGGAAGGACGATACAACCTACTACCTGGCTTAGTTTTAGCAAACGTCACAGCTTTCTAGAGATTCTTGGTCAGCAAATCGAAACACATAGCGCCTGTTACCCAGATTATCCGGTTCAACCCTTGGTCGTTCCGAGATAGCCTGGAAAGGTTGCCGATCGCACAATCAGTTCAGAAATACGCTGCTCTTTCTTGAGAGTGACTAAAAAGGT
>DATNPH010000169.1:0-24176 GCA_036703315.1 Coleofasciculaceae cyanobacterium | reverse complement strand
AATCTTGGTTGGCAGTCGGTAGTGGGGAGTGGATGGCTGCGCTGGCGAGAGAAGCTTACCAGTCAGCAACAGCAGGAGGAGGAAGAAATTTTGACCGGTTTTGAATCAAGAGCAGACTCGGACGCGGACTCGGAAAAACCGATGCAGGGCAAGACGACGGTTAACTCTCCTAGTCGTTCGTCGCCAATGCCTTCAGACCCGCAGCTAGTTGGTTGGGAATTTAAAATTGTCCGCGCCAATCGCGACCTGTTTCGCGATCCCGATGTCTTGGAAAAGCTATGCCAAGAGGAGGCAACAGCAGGCTGGATTCTGTTAGAAAAACTCGATAACCGACGGGTAAGATTCAAGCGGCTGATTGCATTACGCAACATTCTTGATGCAGAACAGCTTTCCTATGATCCGTATCGCAGCCATTACGGTTCATCATTTACGCCACTAACTTTCTTAGGTGCGATCGCCGCCATAACGGTAATTGTCATCCCTTCGTATTTCGCTTACACTTTCGTATCAAAAATTATTACCCAGTCAACGAAAAATCCACCTGTAGCTCCTTCTGTTTATGAGCAGATACCGCCACAAACTTTCCCACCTACTGAGAAATAATATCTTTACCCAAATTTTTATTACTTGACCGACGCTCTAGAGAATTTGAGACAGGAACTTGCGGGTGCGCTCTTCTTTAGGATTCTGGAAAAATTCTTTGGGTTGAGCTTCTTCCACTAAAACGCCACCGTCCATCAGCACAATTCGATCTGCAACCTCACGGGCGAAACCGACTTCATGGGTAACAACAACCATTGTCATCCCCGTCTGAGCTAGCGATCGCATTGTATCTAGCACTTCCCTTACCATCTCTGGGTCAAGAGCAGAGGTGGGTTCATCAAACAGCATAATCTTCGGTTGCATGGCTAGGGCGCGTGCGATCGCTACTCGCTGCTGCTGACCCCCAGAGAGTTGACCGGGATACTTATTTGCCTGCTCTAAAATTCCAACTCGCTCTAATAACTGCATCGCCACTTCTTCTGCCTTCTTTTTCGGCCAACGCCGTACCCAAATCGGTGATAGGGTCACATTTTTCAGGACTGTTAGGTGAGGAAACAAATTAAATTGCTGAAACACCATCCCGACTTCCCGGCGAATCGCGTCAATGTTTCGGATATCGTGGGATAGTTCAATACCATCAATTTCAATTCGTCCCTGCTGGTACTCCTCTAACGCATTAAAGGTACGGATAAACGTTGACTTACCAGAACCCGACGGTCCCATAACCACAACCACCTCCCCCCGATTTACGGTAAGGCTAACGCCGCGCAACACATGAAACTTGTTGCTGTACCATTTTTGAACGTTTTCGGCAATGATTGCTGGTTTTTGAGCGGTCGATTGGTTACTATCCTCAAGAGGAAGAGATGGTTGCTGAGTCATGATAGTAATTCCCTTAAATACAAACTTGACTACGAAGGATGAAGGCTGAAATTTCAGCCTTTATTGTTTACATTTGAGCGTTCTTAATTACACCTTTAACGGTGACCAACATTTAACTTCTGTTCTAAGCGTCGGCTAGCCAGAGACATAGAATAACAAAACACCCAATAAATCACACCAATGAATAGGTAGACCTCAGCATAGCGACCTAAGAATTGGGGCTGTGCCAAAATGGAGCGGGAAATCCCCGTCAACTCCAATAAGCCGAATAGTGCTAAGAGCGATGTGTCTTTGAACAACCCAATAAACTGACCGACAATGGCTGGAATAACGGCTTTTAACGCTTGGGGTAAGACAATTAGCAAGACCACCAGTGCTGGATTCAATCCTAAGGCGCGTGCCGCTTCTGCTTGTCCACGCGGTACGGCTTGCAAACCACCACGGACGTTTTCTGCCAGGTATGCTGAACTGAACAGGACAAGCCCTGCGATCGCGCGCACTACCCGATCCATTTGACGAAATTCTGGCGGCAGAAACAACGGAAGCATTACTTGAGCCAAAAATAGAATGCCGATTAGCGGTAGTCCTCGAATCACTTCAATATAGAAAATCGAGAACCAGCGCACAACGGGCAGAGCACTTTGGCGTCCCAAAGCCAGTAAGACACCAAGCGGAAACGAAATTGTGATACTAATAATCGCAGTCAACAGCGTCAGCAGCAAACCGTTCCACGCATTAGTTGTCGTGTCCTCTAAACCCAAGCCCCCCTTGATCAACCACAGGATAATCAAAAAAGAGACAGGCCAAGTGATAGGCAACCAGCTACCCACATTAACGGGCAACTGCTGTCCTATCCAAACGCCAGCAACGGCAACAACAATTATTGCCAAAAGCCAGAGGCGCGGTGTTAGGTCAACGGGTAGGAAAACCACAGCCGCGATCGCTATAGCTAAAGAAAATAATATAGGACGGCTCCAGAGTCGGCTGTTCTTCTGAGAGAACCCCCACGATAGAGCCGCGATCGCCACAATAATTCCTAGAGAAACCCAGACTCGCCAGTACAATTGTTGAGGGAAAAGCCCAACAAAAAATAGCCGCAAATTCGTTTGGACAACAGTCCACTGCGCCTGTGTAAACAGCCAGAGGATGAGAGTTTTGAGTAACTGGAACAGTAAAAACAGGCAAACAACCGTTAGAAGAGTGTTGTACCAGGTACTAAATAAATTTTTCCGCAGCCATTCCACAGGAGACAGCGACGGGCTGATTGGAGGAGCAATAGGGGGGACGGAATCCATCTGCGTCATGATTTGCCTTAGAGCCTCTCCGAAAAATCCTTTAATTAATCATTGAACAACTGCATTGATCGGCGTGCAGCTACGGTTACAAATCTCATCGTTTCAGATAACTTTATCGCTCCTTCAACTGCACTCTCTGGTTGTACAAATTCATCACTAGCGAGATGAACAAACTAATAGTGAGGTAAGTAACCATTAGCAACAGCATCACTTCCACCGCACGGCCGGTTTGATTAAACGTTGTGGAAGCAACAAAATAAATATCGGGATAGCCAATAGCGATCGCCAAACTGGAATTTTTCGCCAAGTTGAGGTACTGACTAGTCAGTGGGGGAATAATGACCCGTAGCGCTTGCGGTAAGATCACCATTTGCATGATCCGACCCGACTTGAGTCCTAAGGCTTGTGCCGCTTCCACCTGACCTTTAGGAACTGACTGAATTCCCCCTCGGACAATCTCGGCAATAAAGCTACCGGTGTAGATCACCAACGCCAGTAGCAAGGTGCCAATCTCTGGAGAGATCACCAATCCGCCTTGAAATTGGGTGTTGTTCGTCACTTGAGGCACACTTAGGAAAAATGGTGCGGTCTGGGTCACAATTAACGCGACTACGGCTGAGAGGGCGATCGCACCCAAAGCCCATAAAGCAGGTTTTTCTGCACTACCTTGCTCCACCATTAAGCGAGTACGCCAACGCCAAAGCCACGCCGCACCTAAAACTCCCAACGCCAACAATACCAACCAAATCCCCGTTCCCGTTGTCGCTGCCAACCACGGCAGTGCAATTCCCCGACCGGTTAGATAAATTGAACCTGGCAGCGTAATTCGCTTGTCGATTGGCGGCAGCCGCAGAAAAAAGGCAAAGTACCAGAAGAAAAGTTGTAGCAGTAAGGGTACGTTGCGAAAGGTTTCAACATACACCAAGGCGAGTTTCCGTATTAACCAGTTGTCAGACAGACGAGCAATCCCGACCACTAGACCGACAATCGTCGCTAGGACAAGACCCAGCACCATGACTCGCAAAGAATTCACTAGCCCTACCACTATCGCCCGACTGTAGGAATCGGATGGACTGTAAGGGATGAGTGTCTCGCCAATGTCGAAGGAAGCCTGCGAGTCGAGAAAGTCGAACCCTAATTGAATACCTAGTTGGTCTAAGTTGTACAGGAGATTGTCCGTGATGATTAACACCACAGTTACAACCAGTACAACCGCGATCACTTGTCCAGCAATTTTCCAGAATCGGTCATCCCGCAACAGCACTTTCGGGTTTTTCCAGTTCAGTCCCTGGTGTTCTGGTTGTTGATTCGACTTAGTCATCTGAAGGATGAAGTATGTTAGCGTTTGCGCCGGAGCTTTAGTGAGGATCTGGTGCGCTAGCAGCCTAGCGGACGCACGATAGCTCTTTAAGGATGAAGTATAAAAACAGCCTATAAATATATCGTCGCAAGGATGAAGTTTGTCAGCGTTTGCGGAGCTTTTCAAGTAGGGCAAACAGGGAAGATGTAGCCCATTTTTTCATCCTTCACCCTTGACACTTCATCCTTACTTCAGTTGTGGCTAACCTTTAGCGGAATGGGGGAGAGTACATTAATCCGCCCTTACTCCAGAGGTTATTCTGAGCACGCTCTAGCTTAAATGGCGTATTCGGACCCAAATTACGGTCGTAAATCTCACCGTAATTGCCTACCTTTTTGATGACGCGAACAGCAAAGTCATTGGTCACACCTAGACCTTTACCCAAATCCCCTTCTTTCCCGAGAAAACGCTTAGTAACTGGGTCATTGCTGGCGAGTTTTTGATCAACGTTCTTCGAGTCGATTCCCTGCTCTTCTGCTTCAATCAGAGTATAGACAGTCCACCGAACGATGTCAGACCACTGAGTATTCCCTTTAGCAACGGCAGGTGCAAAAGGCTCTTTTGACATCAACTCTGGCAATAACAGATGGTTATTTGGGTCGGGTAATACAGAGCGGCGAGATACAAGCTGGGAGCGATCCGAGGTAACTCCCTGACAGCGACCTTGGGCATACGCTTCGAACGTGGGATTCACTTCTTCAAAGACGATGGGCGTATACTTCACGTTGTTTTTGCGCATAGTATCAGCCAAGTTCTGCTCAGTGGTTGTTCCTGTTTGTACACAAACAGATTTGCCCTCAAAATCTTTCAAGGTCTTGATCCCACTGTCTTTTTTCACCATCATGCCTTGACCGTCATAAAAGGTGATCGGACTAAAGTCCATACCGTTAGACGTCTCGCGGCTAAGGGTTACGGTGGTGTTGCGGCTGAGTAGATCCACTTCACCAGCTTGTACCGCTGTAAAACGTTCTTTGGCGTTGAGGTTACGAAACTCTACAGCATCAGGGTTGTCAAACACGGCAACGGCGACGGCTCGACACACATCCACGTCTAACCCTGAGTATTTTCCGGACTGATCCACAAAACTAAACCCTGGCAAGTTTCCACTCACACCGCAGACTAACTTGCCACGACTCTTAACTTTATTTAACAAAGCAGACCCTGATGCTCCCTTGGTATCTGCCTGGGCTGTCTTGTCACTGGAACGGCTTCTACAAGCTGCTAAAGGCATCACTAGGAGCATGATGGTTAGCAGCAGGAAATTACATTTACGCATAGATTTTTTCCCACTCTTTTTTACAAGCAACTCCTTTTCAAGGCGTAATAATAAGCTTGATACAGAGACTTTTGGTTCTGTAGTTTTTATTAATTTTGTTGTAGTTTGCTAATACTATAGGCATAAATACGAAGCAGTTGCAGTTATTAATACACTTTTTTTACGAAAAAACACATAAAGACAAGAGACAGGCTTGCGGAAGGCACAACCGTGTCTCTTGTCTTTACAACTTCGTTACCAAATGCGGAGTCTATTGAGCTGGACAAGACTCTACAAACTTGGTCACTGTGTAGTTATTGTCGGTAGGCTCTAGGACTTGTCGGTCATCCTGCCGAGCGCTGCTGAGCGAGATCACGAATCAGAGACAACCGATTATTGAGGTAGTCATTCAAGATATGGACTTCTTCGTGATTGAGCGATCGCTGTTGTTTAAATTGCTTCAGTAGCCACTGAACCAAGCTGGCATCGTCTAGTTTCAGCAGCAGATTGGCCTGAGTCGTTTCGATTAAAGACCACAACTGACGCAGCATTGTGGGAGTCATAGAATCTCCTTTCTAGGTAAAGACCCTTGCTGGGCAGGGGAAGAGGGCAACTGGTCTTTCAAGACCATGCATTACACTAATTAGTTCAGACCACCGATTAACTTAATAATTCCTTAAGCATTCCTTTGCCTCTTTTACGATAACTGATCTGGAGATACCATAAGCAAGATCACACAAGAAGATACAACAGTTACTAAATATTTAACAAAATGTTTATTATCTTGATATATATGATGGAGAATAGGGGATTCGAACCCCTGACCTCGGCGGTGCGATCGCCGCGCTCTACCAGCTGAGCTAATTCCCCTAGAGGTTGGGATTTTAGCTTAAACGCCCATGAATGGGAGCACACAGACGCTGCATTGAAAATCTCTCTTCACTACTCACGACTCCCTACGTTCAGATTAGGGTGAAAATCAAAATCTTTAGTGGCTAACCACAGTTTTTTAGTTTAACACTTTTTTATACTAGGCTGCGGTGTACTTTGAGCATAGATCTCCTGCACTCGCTCTAGTTCTAGGTCATGAAGATAATCCACAGTCCAGTTGGCTTGACGCTGGAGCATGTGAAAGGGGTAGGTATTGGCGACCCCAACCACCTGCATACCTGCTCGTTTCGCCGCTTCAATCCCCGCTAGGGTATCTTCAATAGCCAGACAATCTGAGGCTTGCGCGTTGAGATCAGGACATTGCTGATTCAATCGCTCCACAGCTAGTAAATAGCCATCAGGGTCAGGTTTGCTCACCTTGATGTCATCACCCCCAACAATCACAGCAAAATGTTGCGTTAACTTGCTGCGATTTAGGACTAGTTCTATCTCGCTACGGAGTGCCCCACTCACAACACCCATGGGCAAGTGAGCCACACGGATTTTGAAAATCAAATCCTCTAAACCTGGATAAATTGGCAATTTTTCTAGTGTCTCCAGTTCACGTCGATAGGCTTCGGCTTTGCGAATAATGAGTTGGGTTAGGTAAGTGTCTGTAACAAACCGACCTCGACGTTTAAGTAACTCAGCAAGACAGACGCGATCGCTCCTTCCCAGACAAATTTGTCTGTACTCCTCAGATGAGGGACGCAGATTTTCCTGAATCAGAATTTCCTCAATCAGCTTCTGGTGAATTGCCTCATCTTTGATAATGACGCCATTGAAATCGAATAGAACTGCCTTTAAAGTCATGCTGCTGTGCTAAAAAGCTGGGGCAGGTACGCCCTCAGAACCCGAATCATCTAGTGTACGGCTTGTGGATACCTGTTGCGATCGTGCCCAATTGTTTTGAGCAGGAATGGGTTTAATCCCGTGCGTTACCTGATGTATCCAGAATAAATCCTTCGTTTGCACAGCTTCAAAACCTGCTGTGCCCATCCAAGCATCCACACTGGCTGCTGCATAATCTTTGATATACGGTTCCTCAAACACTTGTGTTAGCCAATCCACTTGCCGCAAGGTTTTCTGATTACCATCCAGAATTAGTACTTCGCCCCCTGGCACCAGCAACCGGAAGCATTCCCGCAAAATAGACTGACTCACCGTTGGTGGTGTCTCGTGAAACAACAGTGACATGGTAACTACATCAAACGACGCATCAGGTAAGTTAGTGGCTTCGGCATTGCCATGACGCCATTGAATAGTTAATTGTGCTGTTTCGGCTTTATGAGCAGCCATTACGAGCATATAAGGAGACAAGTCTAAGCCTGTTACTTGGGCTGTGGGAAACGCTTGCTTCAACATCAGCGTTGTGGAACCCGTGCCGCAACCTAAGTCGAGAATCCGTCGCGGTGTACCCTGAATACTATCTATTAAGCCTTGACGTACCCAGGTTTCGTTAGGTGGCAGTACGTATTGGGTAATTGGGTCATAGGAGACTGAAGCACCCGGGTTTAAATAACCGCCCTCTATGCCGTGGAAGTTTTGACTACTGTAGTACTGAGGATAAACAAGATCAGGGTGTCGAAAGCGATCGCTCTCAGATTCCCAATCCACACTTTCATAAAACTGCCGTAGCTTTTCCTCGTCAATAAAGCTTCGGACGATCGGTGATAAGAACCGTTCCCAAATTGTGTCTTTACGAACTGCCATAGGGATAGACCTGCATTGTCGTAGATTGCAATGACACATTCAGGGCAGAGCCATTGGAACCCTTACCCTCTTTACAAAGTGTAATGTAGTTTTTCACTCACCCGTCAGCCTTACTAGCCGATTGAGCGAGATCTCCTAAATGCCGTTGTCTAAATTCCGGAGTTTAGACTTGTGGTTTGTAGTATTTATGTAGTATGACAGGATTAATACCAGGGCTACCCCTTGTGAATCTTTAGTAGATAACTACTTTAGTCAAAAAATTACGGTAACAACCAAATACATAGTTACAAAACCTGCCCTCTTAGGCTACAGCTGTTTTTAGAGGCAAACATTTATGCCATACGAAAAGCTAAAACTATCAACCCCAGCGCCAGTCCTCTCTTGGGCGAATCACGCTCTTGGCTCAGAGGAAACCAAGATGGCAAAGAATGTGGCATCTCTGCCCTTTGTCTTCAAGCACGTCGCACTGATGCCAGATGTTCATTTAGGTAAGGGTGCCTTAGTGGGTTCTGTTGTTGCTACCAAAGAAGCCCTTATGCCTGCCGCTGTTGGCGTGGATATTGGTTGTGGCATGGCTGCAATTAAAACTCCATTTATTGCTGACCAATTGGAAGGTAAGCTCAAGAAAATTCGCCTGGATATTGAAGCCGCTATCCCCGTTGGCTTTAACGAGAATAAAGATATCGAGAAATCAGTAACAAATTGGCAAAGCTGGAGTAATTTCAAGGAATTGCATCGAGGAGTGCAGGACTTGAAAGGTAAAGCTATGAAACAGATGGGTTCCCTCGGGGGCGGAAATCATTTTATTGAAGTTTGCCTGGATAGCGAGAACCAAATCTGGCTCATGCTGCACTCCGGTTCCCGCAACATTGGCAATGTGCTGGCTCAGTGCCACATTAGCACTGCCAAAGATTTGGCTAAAATGACAAGCACATCCCTCCCTGATCCAGACTTAGCTTACTTTGTTGCTGGAACGCCAGAATTTCGGGCTTACTGGCGAGACTTACAATGGGCGCAGAATTATGCCCGCTTCAACCGGGATGTCATGATGGCTCGGTTTAAGCGAATCATTGAGAAGCATCTCGCTGGAGGTAAAACAACTAAGTCTCTGTTGGAGGTGAACTGCCATCACAACTACGCTGAACAGGAAGTCCATTTTGGTGAAGATGTTTACGTTACTCGCAAGGGTGCTGTTCGGGCGCGAGAGGAAGATTACGGCATTATCCCCGGTTCCATGGGGGCAAAGTCTTTCATTGTCAAGGGTAAGGGGAATCACGATAGCTACTGCTCTTGTAGCCACGGTGCTGGACGCCTAATGTCTCGTAGTAAGGCGAAGAAACACTACTCCCTCGATGACTTGATTAAGCAAACTGAAGGCATCGAATGCCGTAAGGATGAGGGTGTTTTGGATGAAATTCCAGGCGCTTACAAGCCGATAGATGAGGTGATGAATAACCAGTCTGACCTCGTGGAAGTTGTGGCAACACTCAAGCAAGTTGTTTGCATTAAGGGATGATGGGTTGTTGTTATGGGGTAGGTATCTTGCTTACCCCTTAAGCTAAGCGCATGGTCATTTTCAACATTCGTCCGATTAGTGAACTAGATGTTCCTTTTTTCTGGGATATGTTGTATGAGTGTATTTATGTACCCTCAGAACAAGTTCGACCTTCTAGAGACATTTTGAAAAATCCTGAGATAGCAAAATATGTTCAGGATTGGGGTCGTGCAGGAGATGAAGGATTTCTAGCTATTAGTACTAATAGTCAACAACCCATTGGTGCGGCTTGGTATCGTCTCTTCAAGGCAGATAATAAAGCCTATGGATATGTAGATGATGAAACTCCTGAATTATCAATTGCTGTTGCCCCACAGTACAGAGGTAAAGGAATAGGACATTCCTTAATGTTTCATCTTCTGGAACAGGCTAAATTGAGTTGTTTTTATCAAATTTCTTTGAGTGTTGATCCAGATAATCCAGCTACTCATTGGTATGAAAAACTTGGATTTGAAAAAGTTGGAGTATCTGGTACTTCATGGATTATGAAACTAAAATTATCAGGATGTTGAATGGGTGTCAATCTTCGCATTCTCACCACCGGAGTAAGGTTTTCCCGTTGTTAGTGCTTTGACAAAGCCCACAAGTCGCACTAAGGCGCTAGACGGCGAGTCCCAATACTCCGCCTGATCTATACTCACTTTCAGCAGTGCCAAGTTGGGGTCATCCAAACCTTTTGGAAACCAAGCTTTGTATACGGGATTCCACAGTTCTTCTATTTTTTGGCGATCGCGTATTAGTTCGGCTTTACCCGATACCGAAACATACTTTTGCTTATCCGGATTAGCATAGCTGACATTAACATGTTGTTCGCGTTGTACTTCATCGACCTTAGGCGCATTAGCATTCGTAAAAAACCACAAGTCACCATCGAACTCAGTCTGCTGAGTTGCCATTGGACGGCTGCGCAACGTACCATCCTCCTCAACAGTCGTTAGCATCGCGAACCGGATGTCTTTAATCAATTCACCAGAACACCCAAAGCGGGAAGCCCTGTCTCTTCAGAGCAGGGAGGAACGCAAGTGTGCGGTTTTAACCGCCTACCTTCATTAGTGTGCATAGTTGTAACCATCTTTTCTATGAACGTGTGTGCAGAATTTGTAGCTAATCCCAGATACACGACCTGAACGAGTAGCGATATCAAAACTTCCAGTAGCTCTACATAAAACACGCCCGACATACACGCCTACTTTCTTGCCAGCCGTAACTGTAGCTTTGACAATATCGCCCGTTTGAAATCCTTTATGGATTTGATTACTAGACCTATGACGGATTGGAAAGCCGTATTTGTCAGTCCCACACATTTGGCGAGTACCGTGTCCGGTAGCCTTGATGAGTAACGGTTGATTAGTGCAGAGCTTCAAGGCTTCTACTTCCCCAACACAAGCAGCATCAAGCCAATGAGTTTTAGGCAATTCAAGGCGACATCTGTTGTACTTGGTTTTTCCCCCGCTCCCTACCTCAACAGGTAGTCCCATTTGCTTCAGTCGATCAAATAACGCCCATCGAGTTGAATTGACAGCAGCAGCGTCTTTCAAGGGACGCTTGGCTTGAGCTAAAACCTTCTTTAAAACATCAGGCTTCTTTTTGAGAAACACTTCAATATCTTGAGTTCCTTTCTTGGTATTGCAGGATTCGCAAGCTAAACAGAGGTTAGAAATTCTATCGCTGCCTCCTTTCGCTCTAGGGCGAATGTGTTCTACTTGAAGCGGCACATTTTCAGTACCACAGTAAGCACATTTCCGTTCCCATTTGGCTAGAAGATATTCCCTAACTTCGTATCCAAACAGTGTCCCTTGCTGATACTCAGCTCCTGATATATCCGGGTTTGCCATTTGCTGTAAATCAAATCGAACAAGCTCCTGAGAAACACATGTTACTGGTGCATATCGGCATAATCGATTAACCCAAGTTAAGGTTGTTTCTACTCGATGCTGAAGACTGGGAGCTAACCAACCTTTGGGACGTGTTCGATTGAGAAACCTGGCTTGCCGATAACGTGTTTTCCGATTTCTCCTCCCTCGTCTCAACGCTCTACGAGATTCAAGAGCATCTTTAATCTGTTGTCCTCGGTGGGCTAGTTCAGCTCCCCAAACAACCTTTTCTCCCTGAACTAAAGCTATGCCCGTGACCTTTGAGCCAGGGTCTAGTTTTAGCTGCATGGGTTCTGGGTTATCGGGAACTTGTTTGTCGAGGGTGATAGTGAAAGGAAAACGTCGAAACACCTTAGCTTTACCAGATTTGAGCAAACCTCTAGCAACACCTGGAGTGCAGGGGTTAAGGGGTTTACGGTTGGTATCTAGAACTAGAACGTAGTTAGACATTGTTGCGTCTCTCCTGATTGCTCGTTACGTTAGCTTCGACAAGGTTTTAAGAGCTTGTTAGGTTCAGAACACTGCTTTAACCCTTAAGGCTGTTTAATCCTGAACGACAGAGCGATAAACTAGCTACGCATTTATCGGTGTCAATTAAAGTCAGCGACTCTCTTACGAGAGCCGCTGCTCTCCAGAACGGAACGTGAGATTTTCACCTCATTCCGCTCCTCATCTAACCTATCCCTGACAATGGGGCTTGCCCAAACTGCCATCATTTGCGGTTTTCTTATCATGGCAATGGCGATGAAGTAGCTGGTAGTTGTTCAAGGAGTCCTTACCTCCTAAGCTTTTAGGAATTTTGTGGTCAATTTCCAGCGAATCTCCATCCATAAAGTTAAGGCGACAATGGGCGCACTTTCCGCTTTGTTGCTTCAAGAGTTTGGCTCTTGTTGCATTCATTTCGGGGTGTTCCCCAAGGCGTGTACTCCAGTAGATTAAATCACCGTCAAATGGACTCTTACTGCCTTTAACTTTCTCATGTCTAACTATGGGTGTTTCGGCATGAGATAGTAACCGATTGAGTTTTCCTCTTTCATTGGTTGCAAATTTCGAGGCACTGTAGTCACCTTCTTGGATTGTTAACCAATACCTCTCTCGAACCCATTTTTCTGTTTTGTTACGGTGACGGTATTTACCCCATCTTCTTAGGCTCCAGTACAGCAGGTTATCTATTTTTGTAAATATCTGCTTACTCACCACTGTTCTGTAGTAGTTTGACCAGCCTCTTATAATTGGGTTCAATCTTCCAATTACTTCTGATTGTTTCCTTGCTGTCATTTCTACAATGATGCTGTTCAGTTTTTGATAGTGAGTCTGCGCTTTTTCTGATTGAGGTTTGATGAGAGTCTTGAACCCCTGTTTACTCTGATGTTTGCCTAGCTTGTACTGGCGCACATTAAAGCCGAGGAAATTAAAACCTGGCTTCTCCTCGCCTATCCTTTCCAAGGTATGGGCGATTCTGGTTTTTTTGGGGCGTAACTCTAGACCTATGTCACTTAAAAATGCTTCCGCAGCCTGCTTACAACGCATTAGCACTTCGTAGTCTTTGTGCAAAACTACAAAATCATCTGCGTAACGAATTACACCTAAATTTCCCTGCTTTTGTGAGCTAAGGTTGGGGTGGAAAGCAGTTCTTATTGCTTTTTCCAATCCATGTAGGGCGATATTAGCCAGTAGGGGGCTGATTACACCTCCTTGAGGCGTTCCTGCATGGGTTGGTTCCCAGTTGTAATCTAGGATGTATCCTGCCTTTAACCAAGTTTTTATTTGGCGACGAATTGTCGGGAAGGTATTTAATTTTTCTAGCAGTCGGTTGTGATTGATTTTGTCAAAGCACTTTGCTATGTCAGCATCAAACACATATTTAGGCATTCTATTGATGCTTACGTAGATTTGTCCGATAGCATCATGACATGACCTTCCTGGTCTGAAACCGTAGGAGCTGGCTTCAAACTTTGCCTCCCACTCTGGTTCTAAAGCCTGTTTGACCAGACCTTGTAGCGCTCTGTCGTACATCGTGGGAATTCCGAGGGGACGTTTTTCCGCCTTTCCGGGTTTTGGAATCATTACCCTTCGTGTGGCTTTGGCTTTCGTACCTAGTTTCAGTGTTTCCACCAATTCCAGGCGCTGTTTAGGCGTTAAGGATTTTATCCCGTCCACTCCAGCCGTAGATTTGCCCTGATTATCCTGTGTCACCCTGCGGACTGCTAGACATTTAGCAGCAAAGGATTTCATCAACAACTTTTGGGTTGGGTCGAGGGGGGATATTATTCCCCGCCCCTCCCATTTAGATCCGGACGTGCCCCTTTCGGTGCATCCGGCTCCCGATGTTCTTAGCTTTCGCATTTGCTCATGTGAACATAATTGTGGCAGCTTTCGTGAATGGCTAGAAGGTTATTATTTTTCCAATTATTATGGTTGCCATCAACATGATGGAGGTGTACCCTCTCGTCACTAAGCAGTTTTAAGCCACAGTATTCGCATGTATGGTCTTGCCGTTTTAAGGCTTGGGAGGTTGCTCCGTCGTAGAGTTTGCTGTTACGCTGGCTCCAGTAGATGATATCTCCGTCAAAGGGGGATTTGTCCCCTTTAACTTTGATGTGCTTGTTTTCGGAGTAAGGAACCGCAGGGAACGCCTTATCCAGCAATTGCTTGCTTGTGTAGCGAGTTTGTTTGGTTTCCTTGTTAAACACCCTGAACGCTCTGTGCTGGATGTGGTAGAGCGAGAACTGCGACCCATCCAGCTTGCAGTAGCGATGATAATTTCTCCAACCTCGCACTACGGGGGCTAATTTCTCAGCTTTGACCGTAGCACCATAATTCGAGTTGTTGACGATGTGCTTTACTTTCTGGCGGAAGGCTTTGAAGTTGTCCACTGAAGGGACGCATCTAAACTTCCCGTTGCTCTGCACCGTGAAGTGCCAGCCGAGGAAATCAAACCCATCTGTCGTAGCGGTAATGCGAGTCTTTTTGGCACTCACATTCATTCCACGTTCTGCTAGAAACTGGCTAATCTTGCCGAGTATGACCTCAGCATCGTCTTTGGGTTTGAGGAGGATGACCATGTCATCCGCGTAGCGCACCGACTGATGAATATCTTCAATCCCATTTAGTGCAATGTTGGCAAGCAATGGACTCACCACGCCCCCTTGAGGTGTTCCCTGTTCGGGGAATTCTGGATTAACTCCTGCTTTGAGGCATCGGAAGATTCCGAGCTTTATGCCCAGAGGGGCAATGAGCTGTTCCATGATTGATTTGTGGCTTATCCTGTCGAAGCATTTTTCGATATCGAGTTCGATTACTCGCTTTTCTATCCCATTGCAGTGGGAGCGTAGATTGTCGAACAGGAATTTCTGGGCATCTTGTGCCGCTCTGCCTGCCCTAAACCCGTAACTCGCTGCATGGAAGGTAGCCTCGTGTGCTGGTTCCAGGGCGTGCTTGACAAGACATTGCCAAGCTCTGTCCGCAATGGTAGGGACTTTAAGGATTCGGGTCTTTCCATCCTTTTTGGGGATGGGGATTTCCCTAAGAGGCTTGTGCTTCCATGTATTAATTGGTTGCTTAAGTTGTTCACTTAAGGCGAACCGTTCCTCGAATGAGAGAGAAGCCTTGCCGTCTATTCCCGCCGTCTTTTTGCCAGCGTTAAGTTGAGTCACTTGCCGAACTGCCAGTAATCTTGCTGCGGTGGAATTCAGAACAAGCCTCATCAGAGATTTAGCTTTCCGCTTGTCTCCGACTCGAATAGCTTTGTAAATTCGCTTTTGTAGGCGGAAGAGGTTCTTGCGGAGTTGTTTCCACGGTAAGTTCTTCCAAGATTCACTATGGTTGTCCATGTGTCTAATCATGCTCTGCTCTAGGTCATTTACTCTGAACACCTCAGACCAATTACGGTCTGTCCTACCCGAACTAAAGGGATTCCGCTGCTCGTCCAGCCTACTTGGGGTTCGACCTCCCTTTGACCTTCAGTTCGTTTTTATTCGTTCCCCCGGTTAGATTACTCGTTCCGTTAGGTGTAGCCACTTCAACCACTGGATTCCCTGGACTCTTGCCGTTATCCGACTTGGTATTCGGCGGGAATGCGGTTTTCTCCAGTGAGGTCGGGGTTTTGAGCTGTGCCCCGCCTATGCGTAGGTTGCTTTTTCAGGCTCTGTTTCACCATGGGAACTCCCCTTTAGCACCAGTGTCATCCCACAGCGGATGTCTGATTGTGCCCTGTTCCCAGCTTCACCCTCCAGAAACCGAGTCTGGTCAGTGTGGGCAGATAGGGAGTCACACCTGAGTCTGGTGGGCAGGGCTTGCACCTGCATCAGACCGAGAGTTCAGCCTTTCGGCTGGCGTGATTATTTACGGGTTGTTTACCGTGATTCATCACGCAACGAATCGCACGAGTCGTTGCATTGTGCCAACATCACCACGTTGACTAGCCTTGAATATTCTCTTTTGGAGGCGGTAGACATGACGGTGGAATTTCTTCCAGGGCATATCTTTCCAATTCACCATGAGTTCAGTTTGTCTGACCACTGTTTTGAGTAATCCTCTGACTTGAAACTATCCAAATCGGTTAAACGTGAGTCCGTCTGCATATCTCAGGCATTACCCTGAGCGTTGGCTTCTGACTCTATCTCTCCTGCTCATTGCTTGTGGTTAGCACCTGCCTTTGGTATTCGACCTCCAAAGGAGCAATTGAGAGGTTACTTCGTTCCTGATAGACATTGAGTTTGAACTTTTAGGGTGTCACTTTCCACGGGGATGATTTGGAGGTATATTCTGACGAGTCAATGCCAGTTATCCTTCATCCGTTGACTCGTTTTGTCTTTGGTGTATCAGCCTTAGTTTCACCAATCGTTTTTCACCGTAGTTATAACGTGACTTTCTTGCGTACCCATGAATTCTTACCAGACGGTTCTATGTCAGGCTTATATCGATGCCGTCCTTTACCCTGCTTTGCGGATTGATGGCTAGTCGCTACCGTAAGGGTATGGTTTTCACTCTTATACCAAGAGGGGTGGGCTTGGGGTTCTAGGATACTTACCTCACCACCATGTCTATCAAGTTGTCAAGGTTCTGTTGGGGTTTTAGCCCTTATTTTTTCCTTGCCTCTCATCCTTTCCATTGCTGGATTTCGAGAGAACGAAACGCACTGACTCAAAAAACGTAGGCATTACTGCCTGAGTCTGGTCATGTACGGCTTGAGATTAAACCCGCCCGTAGGGTCGGGCTGTCCTCTTACAAGCCCCCGCTTTTAAGCGGTGGGTTCATGACCTTACAGATAATATTGTTCATTGATAGGGTAAGTCTATCTACAGTAAGTGTTTTGTTGAACCCGAGCTGTCCAATCATCTTTCTTGGGCTAGTTGTTGGCTTAAACAGAAACTTACCCCTATCTGATAGTAGGAATTTTTGTAACAATAAACCCTTGAGGTTACAGCGACTTTAACTATGCCTGCTGATGCCCCGACAATTCTCGCTCTCGATTTTGACGGCGTCCTCTGTGACGGACTGCTTGAGTATTTTCAGACGGCTTGGCGCACGTACTGTCAACTCTGGAAGCCCGATAGCCAGACTCCACCCGATAATTTAGCGCCAAGTTTCTATCGCTTACGACCTGTGGTTGAAATTGGATGGGAAATGCCTGTTTTGCTGAGGGCGTTGCTGCTAGAAGTTTCAGAAGAGAAGATTCTGCAAGATTGGTCAACGATTGCCCTGGAAATTGTTGAATCAGAGAAATTGGATGTGGCAGATATCGCTAAGAAGGTGGATACTGTCCGGGATGAGTGGATTACAACAGATTTAGATAGCTGGCTGGGATTGCACCGATTCTACCCAGGTGTGATTGAGCGGCTACATGAGATACTGTCTGCTGTGCCTACTGCGCCTGGGAAGACTCCAACTCAGGTCTTTATTGTTACGACTAAAGAAGGGCGCTTCGTCAAGCAGCTATTGCAGCAACAAGGCATCCAACTACCAGAGGAGAGGATTATTGGTAAAGAAACTAAACGCCCCAAATACCAAACGCTACGGCAACTGATAGAGGCGTGTACTGGTGAAGGGGTGACGCTGTGGTTTGTGGAAGACCGACTGAAAACCTTACAATTGGTGCAACAGCAGGCTGATCTCCACAATGTGAGCCTTTTCTTAGCTGATTGGGGCTACAATACGACAGCTCAACAGGAATTGGCTCGGAATGACCCAAGAATTCAGTTGTTGTCTCTTTCTCAGTTTGTTGAGGATTTTTGGGTTTGGGTTGAAGGTTAGTAAGGTTGAAGTTATGGCAGGAGCCAGAAGGCAGGAGCCAGAAGGCAGGAGCCAGAAGGCAGAGGGATTTTATGTTTATTACTAGTACGTGGTTGTTTGGGCTGTTAAATCTGTCCTAACCTTTAGGGCGACAGCTATATTTGTCAGTGTAGTAGGGTGCGAGCCTTGCGATCGCTAATACAGCCTACTGGTTTCGGTCAGATTAGAAAAGAAAACACCCCAAAAGACTCCCTCAGCACTGGGGAAGCTCCTCGTCGGTAAAAAACTAGCAGATAACCCTTGACACAGATATAGGAAATCACTAGGTTTAAGTTAACGTTAACGTCAAAGTTGATTCAACAAATCGAAAGTGCCTGAAAAGATGCGCATAGGAGAGCTTGCTCACAAAGCTGGCGTAACTCCTCGAACAATTCGCTACTACGAGAACCTGGGGCTGCTCAGTCCCAGCGAGCGTGAGGGGAAGGGCTTTCGGTACTATACCGAGGTAGAACTTGCCAGACTCCGCAAGATCGATGTGCTCCAAGCACTTGGACTGACCCTAGAAGAGATTAGCAGTATCATCGACCTGTTCTTTGAAGAGCCAACGATGTTACGGGGTAAGCAGAAACTGCTGGAAATTCTCCAAGCTCATCTCAAGGAGACTGATGGCAAAATCCAAGCTCTAACTCAGTTTCGGTCTGAATTACAGCGTCATATTGCCAAAATCCAGCAATGGATCGATGAGCAAACTAAGAGCCAGTAATTTTTTTACTAATAAATTGACGTTAACGTAAACGTTGGCAAAACAAGAGAAACCTCAAATGAATCAAAACCGATACGAACGAGGCTTGTTAAAGCTGAAGGAAATTGATGGCGAAGCCGGTGAGCAAGTTATTGAGAGTCTTAAAGATATCGCTCCAGATTTGGCACGTTACGTCATCGAATTTCCCTTCGGGGACATTTATTCACGTCCTGGATTAGATCTGAAAGCTAGAGAAATCGCTACGGTTGCGGCGCTTACAGCCCTTGGTAATGCCCAGCCTCAGCTTAAAGTTCACATTCACGGCGCGTTGAATGTTGGCTGCACTCGTGAGGAGGTTGTTGAAGTCATTATACAAATGGCAGTTTATGCGGGATTTCCGGCAGCACTTAACGGCATATCGGCAGCTAAGGATGTCTTCAAACAGCGAGATGAACAAGAAATCAGTGGCTAATGACAAAGGGAATAATATGACCGTATTGCCTAGGTGGTTCTACAACGAACTTCAACAGAGTGGGGTTGACTTTGAGGATACAGCACAAGTTGAAGCCTATGACCGCAATCAACGCTCAAGTACAGAACAAGCCGAACAGGCACTGATTAAGTGGCTAGGAATTTCAGCAGGTCATACGGTGATTGACCTAGGAGCAGGTACTGGTACGTTTGCCATTCAAGCTTGTAAGGCAGGTGCCTATGTACATGCTGTGGACGTGTCGCCAACCATGCTCGCTTATGCCCAAAAGAAGGCTCATGCCGCCAATGCGAAGAGCATTGAGTTCCACCATGCTGGGTTTTTGACTTACGAGCAACAAGGCAATCCGGTTGATTTCATTGTGACTAAAGCAGCTTTCCATCACCTTCCGGACTTCTGGAAGATGGTTGGACTGTTGCGTATGGCATCAATGTTGAAGGTTGGAGGGATTCTCTACCTACGGGATACGGTGTTCTCGTTTAACGCCAGTGAATATCGCTCCCGTATCGAGGCATGGATTGATCGAGTAGCAAAGCCAGCAGGTGAGGGCTTTACTGTCAGCGACTTTGAAACTCATGTTCGTGAGGAATATACCACGTTCGGATGGATTATCGAAGGAATGCTGATTCGTGCTGGCTTTGAGATTGAACAAGCTGATTACCTGGCACCTGAATATGCCCAGTATGTCTGTAGGAAAAGCAAGTCGAAAACAAAGTAAGTTCGTAGACAAATCAGGAGAAAAAGAATGAAAACTCGCAAACTTGGACGCCAAGGGTTGACTGTTTCTGAATTGGGACTGGGATGTATGGGAATGTCGGAGTTTTACAGTGGCAGGGATGAAGCCGAGTCGATTGCCACGATTCATCGGGCGCTGGAACTTGGAGTGACTTTGCTCGATACCGCCGATATGTATGGAGTTGGCGCGAACGAGCAGTTAGTTGAAAAAGCGATTGCCGATCATCGCGATAAAGTCATCTTGGCGACAAAGTTTGGCATCGTGCGGGGCGAGGATAGCAGCTTCCGGGGCATCAATGGTCGCCCTGAGTATGTTCATCAAGCCTGTAATGACTCACTGCAACGGCTTGGGGTTGACTATGTTGACCTTTATTACTTACACCGGGTCGATCCCAATGTGCCAATTGAGGAGACACTAGGTGCAATGGGAGAGTTAGTACAACAGGGCAAGGTGCGCTACATCGGGCTGTCTGAAGCAGCTCCTATGACTATTCGGCGTGCCCATAGTGTCCACCCCATTACCGCTTTGCAGAGTGAGTACTCGCTTTGGAGCCGCGAACCAGAAGACGAAATTCTTCCTACTGTTCGGGAGTTGGGGATAGGCTTTGTAGCTTATAGTCCGTTGGGCCGGGGATTTCTATCAGGAAGTATAACTAAACCGGACGATCTAGCGGTAGATGACAACCGTCGGAATATGCCAAGATTCCAAGGCGAGAACTTTTACAAGAATATCCAGCTAGTTGAGCGTGTGAAAGAAATTGCTAGCGATAAGGGAGTTACGCCTGGTCAATTGGCGATCGCGTGGTTACTGGCACAGGGCGATGACATCGTACCGATTCCCGGAACCAAGCGCCGTTCCTATCTTGAGGAGAATGTTGCCGCAACGGAAATTACCCTGACGCCAGATGAACTGGAGCGCATCAACGAGGTGGCACCCAAGAATATCACGGCAGGCGATCGCTACGCTGACATGAGCAGCGTCAATCGATAGAACTTAACTCCCACAGTATGAAAAGGACTCCCTCAGTTCTGGGGAAGCCCGTCACAGGTATGGCTTAGGTTACCAACCTTTTACCTGTCGTACTCTACGTAGTCAATGTGTCTCTGTTCAATCTGAGGAGGTATAACCTCTGTTCGCCGTCTAGGATGCAGGCTAGGTGGGAGAGACGTATAGGGCTGTTGAACCACGTATGTTGTACGGGGTGGACGCTGTTGTCGTGCAAGCACAGCTAACACCCCAACAACGACAACACCACCACTAAGGGTTACTGCCATGCCTCCGAGTGCCCAAACTATACCTGAAACCAATGGATTTTCCTGTTGCTGCTGAGAAGCAACGGCTGACGTTGGCTTGCTCCACGTGGAGGTGGGATTAGTGCCATTTTGTGCCGATAGCTTTTCGATGAGCGCTTGCTGATTTTGCAGTTGGGCTTTGAGCTGCTCAGTTTCAGTTCTTTGCTGCTCAAGCACTACTCTCATCCGATCAGCCTCAATCCGTTGTTGCTCGGTACTGTATAGAGCTGAACCCGGTGAAGCAGGAGTCAGCGATGGCGATGCCGTCGCATAAGGATTATAAGGATTTGTATTGGTTTGTGTAAGTGGCAAGGGCTGGGAAGGAGGCAGATTAGTTGCGCTAAGATTAGGTCCTCCCCTAAGCACAAACAAAACCGCTACCCCAGCGAAGGCAGCCCCTGTTAGGAATGCCATACTATCACTCATTGCTCATCCCTCTCAACTGCGACCGAATCATCAATAGTTGGAACTTATGCACTCTGACACACATCACGTTTGCTTAACTTAGTCGGATACGCCATCTACTTATTCGGGGTAGGTGGTTGTTTTTACCACGCAATATCTGCTCATTAATTCAAGACCACATTTGTTAAAATGTCCACCTCAGGGAGCGTAAGAGTTTATTAGTTCTAAAGTTCTAATGAATAGGCTTTAGCAAACTCGCTTCCTGCTGCCATGATAATTTGTAGACTTGACGCGAAGCGTGATTACTGGCAACGCCCTGAAAATAATACACCGCTGTAAGCAGTAGCTCAAGCCGTAGTTACTAAAACTTTGAGATTAAGAAGCGAGAAATTGGACTGTTTAGTAGTACGAGGCTTGCACTATCTGATGAAAATATTAGCCCGGTAGTTTCCCCAGTATCTATATTAGTGGTGTACACCCAGGTAGATTCACAGACTTCTACTGGAATGTCATACATTGAAAAACGTTTAAAATCTTTGTCATCCCACCAGGAGCATAATTCCAGCTTTCGACGTCACAGACTTAACAGAATTGCTGCTACTTTTTTGTAGCAAGGTTCAACACCCGTGTTGTCAACTGTGTAATGCTACCTAACTAAAGATTTATGCACCATCGCCACAACCAAGATTCTAACAATCATTCCCAGGCAACCCGCAACAATATTTGGATAGAGGGAGTGAAGACATTAGGGCTGAGTTTAGTTTTTGCCTTTGGGATTCGAACCCTCGTTGCTGAACCTCGCTATGTCGCCTCAGGGTCAATGCAGCCTACGTTGGAGGTCAATGACCGCTTAATGGTGGATAAATTGAGTTACCGTTGGTCAGATCCACAACGAGGAGACATCATTGTGTTCGCCCCCACAGAGGTGCTCAAGCAGCAAAATCTCAAGGATACGTTCATCAAGCGGGTGATTGGTTTACCTGGAGAAAAGGTAGAGATTAAAGGGGGACGAGTATATATCAACAATCGCCTCCTGCGAGAGAAGTATATTGCTGAGCATCTGGTGTATGGTTGGGGACCGGTTACCATACCACCAAACTCTTATTTAGTAATGGGGGATAACCGTGACAATAGCTATGACGGTCGTTATTGGGGCTTTGTCCCTCGCGATAATATTATTGGCAAAGCGGTTGTTCGCTTCTGGTCTCCTGATCGCCTTGGAAAAATTGATCCAGCTCCTCTATATCCTTCCTATCCCCAATCGACTCCACAACATTAGATAAATAAGCTTGGACATTGGTGAAAGCCAATCTAGTTAAAGCTCATTTGCCAGCCATTGCCACTCCACAACAAGGGGTTGGGGAATTTTTAAGGAAAGAGTTTTTTCGCCTTGGAGGTGAACAGAGAGCGTTAAATAACCGTTTGTCCCCAATTTAAACAGGACATCGGTGAAATTGTACTGACCCACGTTTGGCGCTGGTGCTCCTTGAGCGAATACATCTGCTGCCGTCAGAACCTTGCCTCCTGCCGTAGTAATTTCCAGGGGTTGGGGGTGAGTAAACTCTGCGATACCAGGGAAGCCGACTAACCGAAGATTAAACAACGTTGGCTTGCCTGGTGTTATTTGTTTGAACAGTACTACCTGCCAAGCATTTCCCAATTCATCTGGCAAAGACTGCTGAGAGTGATAGCGCATGAGTCCGGGTGCGTCTTGATGTTGTCTCAGCACAGCTGCTGCTGGCTGAGGCATTAAGGTAAATTGACCCACAACTAAAAACAACACTAATCCACTCAGAACTATTAGCCGCGAAACGTATAGCTGAGTACGGCATAAATAGCGGCAAGTATGAGCTAGCTCAAAGACGTTGCTGAAAACTTTTAGCACCATAAGGGTAGCACTGATTCCGGAGTTGAAGAAGGCAGAAGAATGAAGGACGTTCGGCGAGCGCTCAGTCGAGCCGCAGAAGGCTCTTATGTAACCAATTGGAAGGCGATTCTAACCCCTGCCAATTGGGAGCCACCAAATCTTCGATTTGGAAGGGGCTTGATACCCTTACTCTCTTGGGTCGTGGGCAAAGGACGAAGGCATTCCTTCTTCCTCCTGCATAAGAGCCCTCTGCCTTTCTTGGTCAAATAGAATAGATGCTCAATTTAGTAGTTCAACCTTACTTGGGCGATCGCACAGGCAACGTCGCCAAGTGTGAGAATTTATAAGCTAGCTCATAGACTTTGTTGAAAACTTCTAGCAGTATACAGGTAGCAGCGATTCAGGAAATCAAACAGATGATGATTGAGAGCCTTGCTAAACCCAATTCTCAGGCGTGGTATCGACCAACGCTTTCTCACGAACATGGGGTTTATGTGGTGTTACTGGTTTCCTTCCTTACGGGAGCAGCATTAGCTCAGTCTTGGACGCTCTCGACCACACTGGCATTAGTATGTGCTTTTTTTGGTTTTCAAGCTGAACATCCGATTGTTCTGCAACTGAAGCAGCGGCGGAGCCTCAAGCCTCGTTTCCTGGTGTGGGGCGGCTTGTACTCCACTGTTTCCTTAGCGATCGCGTTTTGGCTCTATCTCAGCTCTCCCGTGCTCTTGTGGCTCTACTTGGGTGCAGTTGCCGCACTGATTGTGGATACCGTTTCCGTTCTTAACCGGGAACAAAAATCCATCTTCAATGAGTTCATCACCTTTGCAGCCGTTTGCCTTTCTGCTCCTGTCGCCTATGCTGCTACTACTGGAACAATTTCAGTTACGGCAATGGGATTGTGGGTACTCAATGCGCTCTACTTTTCCAGCACCATTTTTACTGTCAAGTTGCGTAAGCCGAAAACCAGTTCTCCAGTTCCAGGACTGGTGTATCACGCGATCGC